>NZ_BAAALG010000012.1:51978-52785 GCF_039528155.1 Nocardioides dubius
GCCTGCGCCGACGCCGCCGGAGTGCCGGTGGTCGTCGAGGCGATCGCCGACTCCACCCGGATCCGCGCCCAGCGGGCGACCGGCTGGCCGCTCACCTCGTGGGTCTCGCGGCTGCGCCCGGACCCGCTGCGCAAGCTGGAGCTCGACCTGGGCGACAGCGCCAAGGCGCTCTCGGGTCGCCAGCGCTCGGCGGTGCCGCAGCCGACGCAGGTCCAGCGGGCCCGGGTCGACGGCGCCATCCGCAGCCTCGCCGACGAGGTCAGCGCGCTGATGACGCCGCCGTGGCGCACCGCCATCCGTCAGGCGTCGGTGAGCCACAGCGTCGAGGTCTCCGACGCCCTCGACAAGGTGCTGGTGAACAGCGACCTCAAGGCCGCCAGGCTGCCGGCCTGGGTGCACCTGGTCCGGGTGCTGCAGTGGGTGCTGGTCCTGGCCGCGGTGGCCGGGGCCGGCTGGCTGGTCGCGCTGCTGGTGGCCGGCGGCTCCGGCAGCGACCTCCCGGACCCGCCCGAGGTCGGCGGCTTCGGGCTGCCCTGGCTGCTGCTGGGCGGGGGAGTCGTGCTCGGCGTCGTGCTGGCACTGCTGTGCCGGGTGCTGGTCCAGATCGCCGCACGGTCCAAGGCCCGCGAGGCCGATCGGATCCTGCGCAGCGGCATCCGTGAGGTCTGCGACGAGCTGGTGGTCACCCCGATCGAGACCGAGCTCGCGACCTACGAGGCGGTCCGCACCGGGCTCAGCGACGCCCTGCGCTGACGGCGGCTGCCCCGCCTTCCTCCACAGACCGACCGAACGGCCGGCGCCTGCACA
>NZ_BAAALG010000012.1:52801-60146 GCF_039528155.1 Nocardioides dubius
GTTCGCTGTCCGGTGCCGCGGATCGGCGGTGCACTGGAGGTCGCACCAGCAACCGCCAGGAAGGGCAGTCAATGAACGAGAACTACCTCAACATCACCGGCTTCGTGGGCACCGAGGTCGAGACCAGGGTGCTCGGTGACGGCGTCACCGTGGCCACGTTCCGGGTGGCCTCCACACCGCGCCGGTGGAACAGCCGGGACCGCTCCTGGAGCGACGCCGAGACCAACTGGTACACCGTCAACTGCTGGCGCCAGCTCGGCCGCAACTGCGCGGAGTCGCTGCGCAAGGGCGATCCGGTGGTCCTCTACGGCAAGCTCACCACCCAGGTCTGGACGGCGCCCGACGGGGTGGCCCGGCAGGTGATGGTGGTCGATGCGGCCGTCATCGGCCACGATCTGAACCGGGGGCGCAGCAGCTTCGAGCGCACCGCGAGCGAGGGTGTCGACGAGCGGGCGCTGGCCGAGATCAACAGTGGCTACGGCGTCGGCGGAGCCCAGGTGAGCAGTGACGGCGAGACGATCGAGGAGATGGCCGAGGCCGGCTCGCTGGTCGAGGCCGGCTGAGGCCCCAGCGGCGGCGGCCCGGTTGGCTCCGAGCAGCAGCCGGGCCGTAGGCTGCCGTGCTATGGCTGAGTATGTGTTCACGCTGCGCAACGTCCGCAAGGCGCACGGTGACAAGGTTGTCCTCGACAACGTGACCCTGTCCTTCCTGCACGGCGCCAAGATCGGTGTCGTCGGCCCGAACGGCGCCGGCAAGTCCTCGCTGCTCAAGATCATGGCCGGGCTCGACCAGCCGAACAACGGCGACGCGATCAAGGACCCGGAGGCCACGGTCGGCATGCTCCAGCAGGAGCCGCCGCTGACCGAGGGCAAGACCGTCCTGGAGAACGTCGAGGAGGCCGTCGCCGAGATCAAGGGCAAGCTCGACCGGTACAACGCGATCTCCGAGGAGATGGCGAGCCCGGACGCTGACTTCGACACCCTGCTCGCCGAGATGGGCGACCTGCAGACCGACCTGGACCACGCCAACGCGTGGGACCTCGACAGCCGCCTCGACCAGGCGATGGACGCCCTGCGCTGCCCGCCGCCCGAGGTGCTGGTCGACAACCTGTCCGGTGGTGAGCGCCGCCGCGTCGCGCTGTGCAAGCTGCTGCTCCAGCAGCCCGACCTGCTGCTCCTCGACGAGCCCACCAACCACCTCGACGCCGAGTCGGTGCAGTGGCTGGAGGGTCACCTCAAGACCTACCCGGGCGCCGTCCTGGCGATCACCCACGACCGGTACTTCCTCGACAACGTCGCCGAGTGGATCGCGGAGGTCGACCGTGGCTCGATCCACGGCTACGAGGGCAACTACTCCACCTACCTGGAGACCAAGAAGGACCGCCTCAAGATCGAGGGCCAGAAGGACGCCAAGCGCGCCAAGATGCTCGAGAAGGAACTCGAGTGGGTGCGCTCCAACGCCAAGGCCCGCCAGACCAAGAGCAAGTCGCGTCTGGCCCGCTACGAGGAGCTCGCAGCCGAGGCCGACAAGGCCCGCAAGATCGACACCGCCGACATCAACATCCCGCCGGGCCCGCGGCTCGGTGACGTCGTCCTCGAGGCGTCGCACCTGACCAAGGCCTTCGAGGGCAAGGTGCTGTGGAACGACGTCTCCTTCAGCCTCCCGCGTGCCGGCATCGTCGGCATCGTCGGCCCCAACGGCGTCGGCAAGACCACGCTCTTCCGGATGATCACCGGCACCGAGACCCCGGACTCCGGTGAGCTCAAGGTCGGCCAGACGGTGAAGATCTCCTACGCCGACCAGAGCCGCGGCGGCATCGACCCGAACAAGAACGTCTGGGAGGTCGTCTCCGACGGCCTGGACTTCATCAAGGTCGCCAACTTCGAGATGAACAGCCGCGCCTACGTGGCGTCGTTCGGCTTCAAGGGCCCGGACCAGCAGAAGAAGGCAGGCGTGCTCTCCGGTGGTGAGCGCAACCGCCTGAACCTGGCGCTGACCCTCAAGCAGGGCGGCAACATGCTGCTCCTCGACGAGCCGACCAACGACCTCGACGTGGAGACCCTCTCCTCGCTGGAGGACGCGCTCCTCGACTTCCCGGGCTGTGCCGTGGTCACCTCCCACGACCGGTGGTTCCTGGACCGGATCGCCACCCACATCCTGGCCTGGGAGGGCGACGCCGAGGACAGCGGCCAGTGGTTCTGGTTCGAGGGCAACTTCGCCTCCTACGAGGAGAACAAGATCGAGCGCCTCGGCATCGAGGCCGCCCGCCCGCACCGGGTGACGCACCGTCGCCTGACCCGCGACTGAGGCACTGACAGAAGCGCGAAAGCCCCGGCCGAGGCCGGGGCTTTCGCCGTTCTGCGGGTCGGAGGCGGGCTACCTGATGTCGGTCTCCGGGCTGTCGCCGCTGAGCGCGTCCACGACCGCGTCGAAGACCCGTCCCACGGCCTCGAAGTCCGGCCCGGAGGCCAGCGCCACCAGGTGCTCGCGGACGCCGGCCACGTGGCTGGGCGCGGCATCCTTGAGGCGTTGGTAGCCCTCGGGGGTCAGCCGGGCGATCACCCCGCGGCCGTCGTCGGCGGACTGGGTGCGATCGACCAGCCCCGCCTCCTCCATCCGCTTGATGGTGTGGGTGATCCGGCTCCGGCTGAACCGCATCGCGTCGGCGAGCATCGACATCCGCATCCGGTGGTCCTCGCGCTCGGAGAGCCGGACCAGCACCTCGTACTCGTTGAGGCCGATCTTGTGGCTCTGCCGCAGCTCGTCATCGAGGCGGTCGAGCAACAAGGTGGTGCCGCTGATGTAGGCACGCCAGGCATGCTGTTGATCCTGGTCGAGCCACAGTGGCTCAGCGGGTGCCTCGTCGTTCACGGAGTCGACCCTAACCCGCCGCCTCGGCGTTGTTCCGGATTTCAGAGCCGTTCGAGGATCAGCGCCATGCCCTGGCCGCCGCCCACGCACATGGTGATCAGTCCGGTGGACTTGTCGTGCCACTCCAGCGAGTTGAGCATGGTGTTCTGCAACCGGGCGCCGGTCATCCCGAAGGGGTGGCCGACCGCGATCGCGCCGCCGTTGACGTTGAGCCGGTCCAGGTCGATGCCGAGGTCCTGGTAGGAGGGCACCACCTGGGCCGCGAACGCCTCGTTGATCTCGACCAGGTCGATGTCGCCGATGCTCATCTTGGCGTTGGCCAGGGCGCGCTTGGTCGCCTCGACCGGGCCGAGGCCCATGATCTCGGGGGAGAGGCCGGAGACGCCGGTCGCCACGATCCGGGCCAACGGGGTCAGCCCCAGCTCGGCGGCCTTGGCATCCGACATCAGGACCACCGCTGCGGCGCCGTCGTTGAGCGGACAGCAGTTGCCGGCGGTGACCACGCCGTCGGGCCGGAAGACCGGGTCGAGGGCGGAGATCGCCTCGTAGGTGACCCCGGCGCGGGGGCCGTCGTCGGCGGTGACCACGGTGCCGTCGGGGGTGGTCACCGCGGTGATCTCGCGGGCCCAGAAGCCGTCGGCGATCGCCTTCTCGGTGAGGTTCTGCGAGCGGACCGCGAACTCGTCCAGCTCGCGGCGGTCCAGCCCGCGCAGCTTCGCCACGTTCTCCGCGGTCTGCCCCATCGCGATGTAGGCGTCCGGCAGCAGGCCGTCGGCGCGCGGGTCGTGCCAGTCCGGGGTGGTGCTGCCGTCGCCCGCTGCGGTGGCCTCGGTGCGTGCCATGGCGTCGGCGAACAGCGGGTTCTTGGTGTTCGGCAGGTGGTCCGAGGTGCCGTTCCGGAACCGGGAGACGGTCTCCACGCCGGCGGAGATGAAGATGTCGCCCTCGCCGGCCTTGATCGCGTGGAAGGCCATCCGGGTGGTCTGCACCGAGGAGGCGCAGTAGCGGGTCACGGTGGCGCCCGGGACGGCGTCCATCCCGTTGATGACGTTGACGATGCGGGCCATGTTGAAGCCGGACTCGCCGCCGGGCAGTCCGTTGCCCAGGTAGAGGTCGTCGACGGTGTTCGGGTCGAGCGCGGGGATCTTGTCGAGCGCGGCCTTGATGATGGTCGCGGCGAGGTCGTCGGGACGGAAGTCCTTCAACGAGCCCTTGTTGGCACGGCCGATCGGCGAGCGAGCGGCGGAGACGATCACGGCTTCGGGCATGGTGCACTCCGTTCTGCGAGAACTGCGTTGTCCTCAAGCCCTTGCCACACTAGACCCAAGCAAGTGCTTGGTGAGAGAAGTGTGGGCCACGCCTCGTGGAGCAGCGCCCGATCCCCGTGGGAGCATGACGGCGTGCGCCACTTGTATCGCTGCCCGATCCGCTGGGCCGACCTCGACATGCTCGGACACGTCAACAACGTGATCTACGTGGACTACCTGCAGGAGGCGCGGATCGACATGCTGCGCACCCATGCGCCGGAGATCCGGGCCACCGACGTCGGCGAGGGACTGGTGGTGGTGCGCCACGAGGTGCAGTTCGTCGCCCCGCTGATGTTCCGCGCGGAGCCGGTCTCCATCGAGTGCTGGGTCACCGAGATCCGGGCCGGCTCCTTCACGATGGCCTACGAGGTCTTCGACGAGACGGCCACCGGCCGCCGGGTCTACCTGCGCGCCACCACGGTGCTGGCCCCGTTCGTCTTCGCCGAGGAGCGCCCGCGTCGGCTGCGCCCCGACGAGAAGGACGTGTTGCGCGGCTTCGTGGAGCCCTCGCCGCTGCCGCCGTCGGTGCGGATGGGGGAGCCGAAGCTGCTGGAGGCCGGCCACTATCCGCTGCACGTGCGGTTCAGTGACGTCGACGCCTACGGCCACGTGAACAACGTCAAGTACTTCGAGTACTTCCAGGAGGCGCGGATCGCCTACATCACCCACGTCGCGCACGACGGCTCCGACATCGGGGTGCAGTTCGTGGTGGCGCAGTGCGACGTCGACTACAAGACGCCGATCCTGTTCCGGGGCGAGCCCTACCGGGTGCAGTCGTGGGTCTCCCACGTCGGCCGCTCGTCGTTCGGGATGGAGTCGATCATCCTGGACGGCGACACCGTGCTCAGCCGGGCACGCGTGGTGATGGTGACCTTCGACCGCGCCACGCAACGCTCGGTGCCGGCACCGGAGCGGGTCCGGGCGCTCTTCCAGGAGCAGTTCGAAGCCGCGGCCCGGGCCTGAGCGGGCTCAGCCCGGGGTGTTCACCATGAACTGGGCGGCGTGGGTGGCGTAGGCCCAGAACTGCTCGTCCTGCTCCGGCGTCAGCTTGGCCTCGTCGAGCCCGGCCCGGAAGTGGTGCAGCCACCGCTCGGCGGCGGCCGGAGTGACCTCGAAGGGGGCGTGCCGCATCCGCAGCCGCGGGTGGCCGCGCTGCTCGCCGTAGGTGGTCGGGCCGCCCCAGTACTGCATCAGGAAGAGCGAGAACCGGTCCGCGGCCGGGCCGAGGTCCTGCTCGGGATACATCGGGCGCAGCAGCGGGTCGTCGGCGACGCCGGCGTAGAAGCGGTCCACGATCGCGCGGATCGTCGGCTCCCCGCCGATCTCGTCGTAGAAGGTGGCTGCCGCACTCTGATCTGACACGCTCCCATTGTGCCCAGCCGGTGGCTACGGATGCACGTCGGCGTCCGGCTCCCGGCTCGGGGCGCCGTTGGCCCCGCTCGGAACCGCCTGGCCCGGCTGGCGGGTCACCCACTCGGGGTACGGCACCTCGATGCCCGCGTAGTCGAAGCGGGCCTTGATCCGCTGGCGCAGCTCGCGACCGACCGCCCACTGCTGCTGCGGCGCGGTCTTCACCGCGACCCGCAGCACCACGCCGTCCGGGCCCACCGACTGCACGCCCCAGACCTCGGGCTCCTCGATCACGATGCCGCGGAACTCGTCGTCCTCCCACATGTCGTGGGCGACCTCGCGCAGCACCCGGCGCACCTTGACCAGGTCCTCGCTGTAGGCCACGGCCACGTCCAGCACGGTGCGGGCCCAGTTCTGGCTCATGTTGCCGACCCGCAGGATCTCGCCGTTGCGGACGTACCAGACGGTGCCCTCGGTGTCGCGCAGGCGGGTGACCCGCAGGCTGACCGCCTCGATCGTGCCCGACGCCTCGCCGACGTCGACCACGTCGCCGACGCCGTACTGGTCCTCGAAGATCATGAAGATGCCGGAGAGGAAGTCCTTGACCAGGCTCTGTGCGCCGAAGCCGAGGGCCACGCCCACGATGCCGGCACTGGCCAGCAACGGGGCCACGTTGTAGCCGAGCTCGGCGATGGTCATGATCAGCACGATCGTGGTGATCAGACCGGTGGCGATCGACTTCAACAGGCTGCCCATGGTGCGCACCCGCTGCACCCGGCGACTCGCCACCAGCGAGCCGGCGGTCTCGCGGGACTCGGCCTGGCGGACCAGCCGATCGACGAATCGGTGGATCAGCCAGCGGGCGGAGAATCCGAGGACGAACAGCAGGGCGATCGAGAGTGGCTTGCCGATCAGCCAGACCGCGACGTCGGCCAGCGACTCGTTGTCGGTGAGCCGGAACACGGCGCGGCAGGCATAGGACTGATCGGGATCGCACTCGTCGTACGTGGGGACCAACGACATGTGACGGAGGCTACGGGCAGTGGGTGATCGAGCCAAACGAGGAGCCGATACCATTGCCTATTGTGATGAACTCCACCTGCTCTTGGTCCCGTCGTGTCACGCGCGTCGCCGTCGCCGGTCTGGCGCTCGGTCTGGTGACGGTTGCCGCCCCGGCCAACGCGAATGTGCCCGAGGGCTGGAGCGACCCCGACGCCGTCGACCCGCTCCACTTCCTCGCCCTGGTGCTGGGCATCCCCCTCGCGCTGGCGCTGGTGATCATCCTCGTGGTGATCACCCCCGGCCTGATCCGTGGCGAGAAGTTCGCACACAGCAACGCCGCCCCCGACAGCGAGTGGTTCGGCGGCCCGCGCTCGGGCACCGACGCGCTTCCGGCCCCCGACAACGCGGAGTCGAAAGCCGGTGGCGCCAGTGGCAAGTGGTGAGTACTTCTCCACCGCTGAACGCCTGGCGATCCACAAGACCATCCACCAGGCCGAGCTGGCCAGCCGGTTCGAGATCTCGGTCTTCGTAGGTCGCTCCGAGGGCAGCTCCCGTGCCTTCGCCACGCAACTGCACAACCGCCTGGCCGCTCCGGCCCGCTCGGTGCTGATCGCCCTCGACCCCGAGGCGCACACCATCGAGATCGTCACCGGGGGCCAGGTGCGCCGCGAGGTCGCCGACGCCGAGGTCGACCTGGTGGTGCTCGAGATGAAGTCCGCCTTCGCCGAGGGAGACCTCGCCGGCGGCCTGCGCCGCGGCATCACCATGCTGGCCGAGCACCGCGCACAACGCTGAGCCGTCAAGCAAGAAGCGCC
>NZ_BAAALG010000012.1:60188-69144 GCF_039528155.1 Nocardioides dubius
GGCGCTTCGTGCATGCGGGGTCAGGCGGTGGCGTCCTTGGCCTGCGCGGCCAGGAAGCGGACCACGTCGGCGCGGCCCTCCTGGACGTAGCGCTTGGCCGCCGGGGGAGCGGGGGTGCGCTCGAGCCAGGCATCGACCTTGGCCAGCAGCTCGGTGGAGGCGAGCGCCCGCGGGAAGGCGAACTCCAGAGCCGTGGAGGCCTTGTGGGTGCCCAGGTGCTCCCACAGCGTGTCGGCAGCCTCGAGGTAGCGGTCCACGTAGGGCGCCAGCACGGCGTCCTGCCCGGACGGCGCGAAGGCCAGGATGATCGAGCGGTGCGTCTCGTTCGGGGTGTCGGTGCGCACGAACCCGGCCTCCCAGGCCTCGGCCTTGGCCTCGGCGGTGGGCTGCAGGGCACGGGCCGCCGCCGCGTGCTCCTTGCCGGAGATGGTGTTGTCCGCGGCCAGCTCGTCGGCGATCCGCGTGCCGGCCCGGTCGTTGCGCGCCAGCCCGGAGATCAGCGTCCAGCGGAGGTCCTGGTCGACACTGAGGCCCTCGACGACCAGGGTGCCGTCGAGGATCGCCTCGAGGTCCGCCAGGGCGGCCTCGCTGTGCGCCGCGGCGGCGAACGAGCGGGCGAAGGTGAGCTGGTGGTCGCTGCCGCCCTCGGCGTCGAGGAGCAGCGCGCGCAGGCCCTGCTCCCACTCGGCCTTGAGCGCAGCCCGGTTGCCCGGGGCGGCCATCAGGTTCACGGCCTGAGCCGCGGAGACGGGAATCCGGGTGACGCCCCAGGCGTCGGTCTCGGCGCCGATGTTGGCCAGCACCAGGTGCACGAAGTCGGTGGCGCTCATCTCGGCGTCGCGGGTCATGTCCCAGGTCGCGCCCCAGCACAGGGCACGGGCCAGGGAGTCCTCCAGGGTGGAGAGGCCGGCGACGACGGTGGCCAGCGAGCGCTCGTCGAGACGGATCTTGGCGTAGGCCAGGTCGTTGTCGTTGAGCAGCAGCAGGGCGGGCTGCTGCTTGCCGACGAGCTCGGCGATCTCGGTGCGCTCGCCCTCGACGTCCACCTCCACGTACTCGCGACGCACCAGGGCGCCGTCGACCTCGTCGTAGAGGCCGATGCCGAGACGGTGACGGCGCAGCGTCGGCCAGTCGGGGTGCGCGCTCTGCGCGACCGCGAACGAGGCGTAGTTGCCGTCGGCATCCAGCTCGAAGGAGGGGGAGAGGGTGTTCACGCCGGCGGTCTGCAGCCACTCCGCGGCCCAGCCCTTGAGCTCGCGACCCGAGGACTTCTCCAGCGCGGCGAGCAGGTCCTCGAAGGTGGCGTTGGCGTAGGCGAACTCCTTGAAGTACGCACGCAGGCCCGCGATGAACGGGTCCAGGCCGACCCAGGCCACCAGCTGCTTGAGCACCGAGGCGCCCTTGGCGTAGGTGATCATGTCGAAGTTGACCTCGACGGCCTGCAGGTCGTAGTTGTCCGCGGCGATCGGGTGCGTGGAGGGCATCTGGTCCTGGCGGTACCCGGTCTGCTTGCGGGCGTTGGCGAAGCCGGTCCACGAGTCGGTGTACTCGGTGGCCTCGACCTCGGCGTGGTAGCAGGCCCACTCGGCGAACGACTCGTTGAGCCAGAGGTCGTCCCACCACTTCATGGTGACCAGGTCGCCGAACCACATGTGCGCCATCTCGTGCAGGATCACCGAGCAGCGGAACTCGTAGAACGAGCGCGGCTGGCGCGAGCGTGGCAGGTACTCGTCGCGCAGCGTCACGCAGCCGGCGTTCTCCATCGCGCCCATGTTGTACTCGGGCACGTAGAGCTGGTCGTACTTCTCGAACGGGTACGGGAAGTCGAAGGTCTCCTCGAAGAACGCGAAGCCGGCCTTGGTCAGCTTGACGACCTCGTCGCGGTCGAGGAACTCGACCAGCGACTGGCGGCAGAAGTGACCGAGCGGGATGGTGCCGTACTTGCCCTCGTAGACGTCCTGCACCTCGTGGTACTCACCCGCGACCAGCGCGGTGATGTAGGTGGACATCCGCTTGGTGGCCGGGAACCGCCACTGCGCCTTGCCGTCACCCAGCTGGGTGGGCTGCGGGGTGGGCGCGTTGGAGACCACCTTCCAGTGCTCGGGTGCGACCACGTTGAAGGTGAAGACGCTCTTCAGGTCGGGCTGCTCGAAGGTGGTGTAGACGCGACGGGCGTCCGGCACCTCGAACTGGGAGTAGAGGTAGACCCGGTCGTCGGCGGGGTCGACGAACCGGTGCAGGCCCTCGCCGGAGTGGCTGTAGGTGCAGTCGGCGCGGACCACCAGCTCGTTCTCGAGGGCGAGGCCGTCGAGCTGGATGCGGCTGTCCGCGTAGACCTCCGCCGGGTCGAGGCTGCGACCGTTCAGGGTGATCTCGTGGATCGTCGCGCCCACCAGGTCGGCGAACGTCGCGGCACCCGCCTCGCGGCTGGTGAACCGGATCGTGGTGGTCGAGGCGAACGTGGTCTCGGACGTCGTCAGGTCCAGGTCGATGGTGTAGCCGACGACGTCGAGCAAGGCGGCGCGGGTCTGCGCTTCTTCGCGAGTGAGATTGGTTCCAGGCATGCCTTGCATCCTGTCACCGGGGTAGTGAGTGATCCAATCGTTACGGGCGAGGAGTTTTCCTGGAGATCGTTCACCTCCCGTCCGCGTCGCGCTCGCCGGGGGCTTGCCTGGCGCTTGCCGCCCGCACGCCTGCGGTTGATCGGATCTGCCGGGTGAGGACAGCCCCGCGCTGTCGATCCGAACCCCTGGGAGCTGACCTGATGAAGACCCGTGACTCCGCCGTGCTCGGCCTCTGCCTGCTGGTGGGCGGTGGCGCGCTGACCGCCCTCGCCCTCGGCCCGGCCGCGGCCGCCGACGACGTTCCGCTGGTGGGGGCCAGCACGTCGTGGCGCTACCTGCAGGACGACACCTTCCCCGGCGGCGCCGAGCCGCTGTCGTGGACCCTGCCGCAGTTCGACGACGCCGCATGGCTGAGCGGCAGCGGCACCTTCGGCGGAAAGATCAGCGGCGGCGTCCAGTCGCCGGCCTACGACGCCGCCAACACCGCCACCACCCAGCTGGAGCTGAACGCGCCCGGCGCCAGCACCCGGGTGCGCACCTACTTCTTCCGTGCCGACTTCGAGCTGACCGCCCAGCAGATCGCCGACATCGCCGTGGTCCGCGGAACCCTCAAGTTCGACGACGGCGCCGTGGTCTACGTGAACGGCCAGGAGGTCGGCCGCCACGACGTCGCGCCGGGCCTGGAGGGGCTGAACTACGCCCCCGGTGGCTCCACCAGCATGGACAGCCTGAACCTGGCGTTCGGCCCCGAGGTGCTGGTGCCGGGCACCAACACGATCGCCGTCGAGGTGCACAACGACCGCGACAGCAGCTCGGACATCTGGTTCGGCCTCGACTCGCTGGACGCGTTCGGCGCCGAGAGTGCCGGCATCGCCCCGACCCGGATCATCCTGACCCCGACCGAGGACCCGTCCACCAGCCAGAACGTCACCTTCCAGGGCGGTGAGCCCGACGACGTCCGGGGCAGGATCCAGTTCCGCGCTGAGGGCGGACCGATCCGCGCCGTCAACGCGCCGATCCAGCCGAAGGCGGCCAGCAACGACTACGGCCACTTCTCCGGCACGCTGACCGGGCTCAAGCCGGCGACCGAGTACCAGTACCGGGTCGCGGCGGACGGCGTGTGGAGCGAGTGGCAGCAGTTCACCACCGAGGACCCGGACGCCACCGACTTCAGCTACCTCTACTACGGCGACGCCCAGATCGGGCTCAACACCACCTGGCCCAAGGTGGTCCAGCAGGCGCTGGCGAAGGCCCCGGACGCCGTCGGCTCGGTGCACGCCGGCGACCTGATCGACACCGGCGGCAACGACGCCCAGTGGCAGGACTGGTTCACCGGCATGAAGACCGCCGCCGCGACCACCAACGTGATGGCGGCGCCCGGCAACCACGAGTACTCCGGCGACAAGCTGCTGACCTCCTGGAAGGCGCACTTCGAGTACCCGCACAACAACCCCAACGAGTCGACCATCGGCGACCTCGCGCCGCTGGCGGTGGGCGACACCCCGGTCGCGAAGCAGTACCGCGCCTTCTTCGACCACTGGAGCGACTTCGCCGCCGAGACCGTCTACTTCACCGACTTCCAGGGCGTCCGGTTCATCACCGTCAACGCCACCCGGGACTCGACCTTCCTGACCCCCGACAGCCTGCCGGCCTGCACGGGCGCCGACTGCCCGGCCGCGAACGTCTCCGCGCTGTGGACCCAGTACCAGGCCCAATGGCTCGACTACGTGCTTGCCAACTCCGAGTCGAAGTGGAACGTGGTCACCTTCCACCAGCCCGTCTACTCGACCTCCGCCGGCCGTGACGAGAAGGTGCTGCGCGACTACTGGGTGCCGGTCTTCGAGAAGCACGACATCGACCTGGTGCAGATGGGCCACGACCACACCTACGCCCGCGGCTACAAGAACACCACCGCCACCGACGTCGCCGGGCGCACCGACGGGCCGGTCTACATCGTCTCCAACTCCGGTGCCAAGCACTACGACCTGGAGACCGACGCCAAGAACGTGTGGGTCAACAACGGCGCCACCCAGGTGCAGAAGGCCCAGGACGTCACCACCTACCAGGTGATCGACGTCAGCAAGGACACGCTGACCTACCGCTCCTACATCGCGGAGATCAACGGCTCCGGCACCTACTACCGCAACGGCCAGCTGCTCGACGCCGCGCAGTTCGAGGTGGGCGACCTGTGGGACGAGTTCACGGTCTACAAGACCGACGACGGTCGCAAGGCCGTGCAGGAGGCCGGGATGGCCGCCCCGGAGTTCGAGGACCTGACCCAGGCTCCCGAGCTGACCACGCAGCCCCAGGCGCTGGTCAAGGCGACCCACGGTGACGACGTCACGCTGACCGTGGCCGCACAGGCGGACGGCGAGCTCTCCTACCAGTGGCAGCGCCGTCCGCTGGCCGGTGGCACCTGGCAGGACCTGCGTCGTGAGGACGAGACCAGCCTGCTGCTCGAGCACGTCACCCCGGCCACGGCGCGCTACGAGTACCGGGTCGCGGTCGCCAACGGCGCCAAGACCGTGCACAGCGAGGCCTCGCGGATCCAGGTGAGCAAGCGCAACGCACGGATCACCGTGGCCAAGGCCGATCTCAAGCGGGGCAAGGTCGCCACCGTGAAGCTGCGCGCCGACGTCAGCGGCCGGGTCCAGCTGGTGCTCACCCACGGAGCCACCACGCGGCTGAAGTCGGTCAAGGTGACCGCGGGCAGGACGGTCACCGTCAAGCTCGGGAAGCTCGCCAAGAAGGGTGGCCCGAAGAAGGCGTCCCTCGCGCTGACCCTGCTCGCCGACGACGAGGGCTACGCCGTCACCCGCAAGGCCCAGAAGGTGGCCCTCAAGCGCTGACCCGGCGCGACCAGGCACACTGATGCCCATGCCGAGCGGAGACCTGCGCGAGACGGTCGCGGTCTTCGCCCGGCTCGGCGTCGTCGCCTTCGGCGGCCCGGTGGCGCACATCGCGATGATGCGCGAGGAGCTGGTGCGCCGCCGCGGCTGGGTCGACGACCAGCGCTTCGTCGACCTGATCGGTGCCACCAACCTGATCCCCGGGCCGAACTCCACCGAGCTGGCCATGCACCTGGGCCACGAGCGGGCCGGCTGGCGCGGGCTGGTGGCCGCCGGCGTCTGCTTCATCGTGCCGGCGGCGTCGCTGGTCACCCTGCTCGCCTGGGCCTACGTCCACTACGGCTCCACCCCCTCGTTCACGGCACTGCTCTATGGGGTGGTGCCGGTGGTGCTGGGCATCGTGGTGCACGCGCTGGTGGGCCTGGTGCCCACCGTGCTGGCGGCGCCGTGGCGGGTGCTGCTGGCGGTGCTCGCGCTGATCGCCTTCCTCGCCGGCGTCAACGAGCTGCTGATCCTGGCCGCCGGGGGAGCGGCGGCCGGGCTCAGCGCCGTGCGGCTGCGCGGCTCGGCGGCCGGGCTCGCGCTCCCGGTGTGGTGGCTCGGCGGCGACACCGGGGAGCTCTCTCAGCTCTTCTGGACGATGCTGAAGATCGGCGCCGTGCTCTATGGCAGCGGGTACGTGCTGCTCGCCTTCCTGGAGGGCGACTTCGTGGAGCGCCTCGGCTGGATCACCCAGCAGCAGCTGCTGGACGCCGTCGCGATCGGCCAGGTGACGCCGGGACCGGTCTTCACCACGGCCACCTTCATCGGCTACCTGGTGGCCGGGCTGCCGGGGGCGTTCCTGGCGACCGTGGCGATCTTCGCGCCGTCCTTCCTCTTCGTCGGGTTGCTGACCAAGATCACCGATCGGCTGCGCAGCCGGGCGTGGACGGCCCGGGCCCTGGACGGCCTGAACGCGGCCGCCTTCGCGCTGATGCTGGGCGTGACCGGGGAGCTGGCCCGCGGTGCGCTCGTCGATCCGGTCACCGTGCTGCTCGCGCTGGCAGCGGTGGCGGCGCTGCGCTGGACGACGCTCAACAGCGCCTGGCTGGTGGGCGCCGGAGCCGTCGTCGGCCTGCTCTGCGGGTTGGGCTGAGCGGCCGCGTCAGGAACAAGGCAGGGCCGGTGATGGTTGGCTGATGACATGACTGCTGAGAAGAACCACGCCGACTTCTGGTTCGACCCCCTGTGCCCGTTCGCCTGGATCACCTCACGCTGGATGCTCGAGGTCGAGCAGGTCCGCGACGTCGAGGTCCGCTGGCACGTGATGAGCCTGGCCTACCTGAACAAGGACAAGGAGATCCCCGACTCCTACCGGGAGATGCTGGCGCCGGCCTGGGGCCCCGTCCGGGTGCTGATCGCCGCGCAGGCCGAGCACGGGGACAAGGTCCTGCTGCCGCTCTACGACGCCTTCGGCGAGCGGATCCACCACCAGGGCCGCTCGATCGACCGCGCCCTGATCGCCGAGGTGCTGGCCGACGTGGGCCTGGCCGCGGAGCTGGTGGAGGCGATGGACGACGCCAGCCTGGACGAGGCGGTGGCGCGCTCGCACCACGAGGGGATGGACAAGGTCGGCGACGACGTCGGCACGCCGACCATCCACATCAACGGGGTGGGCTTCTTCGGCCCGGTCCTGGGCAGCATCCCGCGCGGCGAGACGGCCGGCCGGATGTGGGACGGCGCCGTCGCGCTGGCCGAGTACCCGGAGTTCTACGAGCTCAAGCGCAGCCGTACCGGGGGACTCGACTTCTCCTGACGCCCAGGCGCTCCGCTGCCTGGAATGCAAGCACCGACACGCCGTTTTCACGAATATCATGGAACTACATCGTTGAAATTAGGGCCCCGCCATAGCGTGTCGGTGCTTGACATGGGCATACTGACGCCTCGTGAGGCAGATGTTACGGGTGTTACCAAGTGTGCTTGTTGGGGTCTTGCTTGCCGTGATGCTGCCGGCGACCACCCCACCGGCGTCCGCGACCAACGTGTACCTGTGCAAGGGCTACGACGCCTGCGCGAAGGCGGGCTACAGCCACGCCGGGTACAAGAGCGCAGGCTCGAAGATGTGGTGGCAGATGTACTCCGGCCACAACTGCACGAACTACGCGGCCTACCGGGTGATCCAGAACGGCTACTCGTCCAAGCGGCCCTGGACCGGGTCGGGCAACGCCACCAACTGGGGCGTGGCGATGAAGTCGATCACCGACTCCAGGCCCGCCGTCGGGGCGATCGCCTGGTGGAAGGCCAACACGCCGGGCGTCGGCAGTGCCGGGCACGTCGCCTACGTCGAGCGGGTGATCTCCTCCTCGGAGATCGTCATCTCCGAGGACAGCTGGGGCGGTGACTTCTCCTGGCGCCGGATCACCACCGCCAGCAATCGCTGGCCCAGCGGGTTCATCCACTTCACCGACCGGGAGCTGGCCAACACCAGGACGCCGTCGATCAGCGGCACGCTGCAGGTCGGGCAGACGCTGAGCGCCAACTACGGTCGCTGGGACAACTCGCCCAGCACGTACGCGGCCCAGTGGTTCGCCGGCGGCGTGGCGATCCCGGGCGCGACCAAGCCGACCTATGTGGTCACTCCGGACGTGCGCACCAAGAAGCTCACCCTGCAGGTCACCGCCACCCGCACCGGCTACCAGAGCGCCACCGCGGTGAGCGCCGCGACCGCGGCGGTCGGCTTCGGCCAGTTCGAGGCGGTCAAGCCGCCGGAGATCACCGGCGCTGCCGAGGTGGACGAGGTGCTCAGCGTGGATCCGGGCACCTGGTCCCCGTCGCCGAGCCTGTCCACCGTCCAGTGGTACGCCAACGGTGCCGAGATCCCCGGCGCCACCGCCTGGGACCTGCCGCTGACCCAGCAGCAGATCGACGCCCAGATCACCGCGAAGGTCACGGCCAAGGTCTACGGCTACAAGCTGACCAGCACCACCACCGCGCCCACCGAGAAGGTGCTGGCCGGAACGATCGAGATCGCGAAGCCGTCCAGCGTGGTGGGGAAGCCACGGCTGGGGGCCACGCTCAGCGCCTCGCCGGGCACCTATGCCCCGGCGGACGCCACCGTCGTGCACACCTGGTTGCGCAACGGGGTGGCGGTCGGCACCGGTCCCAGCTACAAGATCGGCGCCGCCGACCTGGGTGCGGTGATCTCGCTGCGGACCGACCTGACCCGGGCCAAGTACCGGGCGGCCAGTGAGCAGGTGGCGCTCGGCGGTCCGGTGACCGTGAAGCCGGTGACGAAGGTCGCGACCGTGGGGAAGCGGAAGCGGGCCGTCGTCAAGGTGAAGGTCTCCGCCGCCGGTGCGCCACCGATCAACGGCCGGGTCCGGGTGCGGGTGGCCGGCAAGCTGCAGGAGGTGCGCCTGGTCAACGGGTGGGCCCGCCTGGTCTTCACCCCGGTCGCCCCCGGCGTCCGCAAGGTGGCGGTGCGCTTCCTCGGCGCGGGGCCCTACCTGGTCTCCGGTCGTGCGACCACGGTGAAGGTCCTCAAGTAGTCGCCCTCGACGGGGG
>NZ_BAAALG010000012.1:69153-82701 GCF_039528155.1 Nocardioides dubius
CCCCGTCGCAGCGACGGGATCCTCTGCCGGGGCTCCGTCTGCCCGGCACTAGGATCGACCCCATGAGTCGTGTCCTCTCCGCAGTTGCCTGGCCGTACGCCAACGGGCCTCGCCACATCGGCCATGTCGCCGGTTTCGGCGTGCCCTCCGACGTCTTCAGCCGCTACATGCGGATGGCGGGCCACGAGGTGCTGATGGTCTCCGGCTCCGATGAGCACGGCACGCCGATCCTGATCGCCGCCGACGAGGCGGGCCTGACCCCGCAGCAGCTGGTCGACCGCAACCACCGGTTGATCACCGAGGACCTCGCCGGGCTCGGCATCTCCTACGACCTCTACACCCGCACCACCACGCGCAACCACCACGCCGTGGTGCAGGAGCTGTTCACCGGCGTCTACGAGAACGGCTACTTCGTCGAGAAGACCACCTTCGGTGCGATCTCGCCGTCCACCGGCCGCACCCTGCCCGACCGCTACATCGAGGGCACCTGCCCGATCTGCGGTGCGGACGGCGCGCGCGGCGACCAGTGCGACAACTGCGGCAACCAGCTCGACCCGGCCGACCTGATCAACCCGGTCAGCAAGATCAACGGGGAGACCCCGGAGTTCATCGAGACCCAGCACTTCCTGCTCGACCTGCCGGCGCTGGCCGAGGCGCTGGGCGAGTGGCTCGACGAGCGCGAGGCGTCGGGCACCTGGCGTCCCAACGTCATCAAGTTCTCCAAGAACATCCTTGCCGAGATCCGCCCCCGGGCGATGACGCGTGACATCGACTGGGGCATCGCGGTCCCGCTCGACGGCTGGCGGGAGAACCCCACCAAGAAGCTCTACGTCTGGTTCGACGCCGTCATCGGCTACCTCTCGGCGTCCATCGAGTGGGCCCGGCGCAGCGGTGACGCCGATGCCTGGCGCAAGTGGTGGAACGACCCCCAGGCGTTGTCCTACTACTTCATGGGCAAGGACAACATCACCTTCCACAGCCAGATCTGGCCGGCCGAGCTGCTCGCCTACAACGGCAAGGGCAGCAACGGCGGCACCGAGCACGCCCTCGGCCAGCTCAACCTGCCGACCGAGGTCGTCTCCTCGGAGTTCCTGACCATGGAGGGACGCAAGTTCTCCTCCTCCAAGAAGGTCGTCATCTACGTCGCCGACCTGCTCAGCCGCTACCAGGCTGATGCGTTCCGCTACTTCGTGGCGGCCGCTGGCCCGGAGAGCCAGGACTCCGACTTCTCCTGGGGCGAGTTCGTCACCCGGACCAACTCCGAGCTGGTCGCCGGCTGGGGCAACCTGGTCAGCCGCACCGCCACCCTGATCGCCAAGAACTTCGGCGAGATCCCGGCAGCCGGTGCGCTGACCGACGCCGACCGCGCGGTCCTGGCCGCCACCGAGCGGGCCTTCGCCGAGGTCGGCGAGCTGATCGGGCGCAACCGGATGCGCCAGTCGATCGGCGAGGCGATGCGCGCCGTGGGCGAGGTGAACAAGTACGTCACCGACTCCGAGCCGTGGAAGCTCAAGGAGGAGGCCGACCGCGAGCGCCTGGGCACCATCCTGCACGTGATGGCGCAGTGCGTGAGCGACCTCAACACCCTGCTCAGCCCGTTCCTGCCGTTCACCGCCAACCAGATCGACGCGATCCTCGGCGGCGCCGGTGACCTGCAGCCGATGCCGGAGATCGTCGGCGTCGACGACCTGGACGGTGGCCCCGGCTACCCGATCATCACCGGGGACTACTCGGGCGCCCACGCCTGGGGACGGCACCCGATCGTGGTCGGCACCCCGATCGCCAAGCCGAGCCCGGTCTTCACCAAGCTCGACCCGGCGATCGTGGACGAGGAGCTCGGCCGCCTCGGCCTCACCCCCTGACCCGAGGGTTCAGCGGAGCATGATCCCGCCGCCGTCGGCCATCAGCGTCTGACCCGTCATGTAGTTGGCGTCGGCGCTGGCCAGGAAGACGGCGACCGGGGCGATGTCGTTGCGCGGGTCGCCGAGGCGGCGCATCGGGTTGCCGGAGGAGAGCGCCTTCTCCTGCTCCGGGTGCGCGGCGATGAAGGCGTCGACGCCCTCGGTGCGCGCCAGCGGCGAGATCAGGTTGACGTTGATCCCGTCGAGGGCCCACTCGCGTGCGGCCACCCGGCTGATCGCGCGCACGGCCTCCTTGGCGGCGGCGTAGGCGCCCTGGGTCGGGTTGCCGTTCAGGCCGGCGCCGGAGGCGAAGTTGATCACCGAGCCCTGGGTGGCCTTCAGGTGCGGGTGCGCCTCGCGCATCAGCCAGAAGACCGGCCAGAAGCCGGTGCCGAAGGAGAGGTCGAACTGCGCCCGGGTGGTCTCCACGAGCGGAGCCTGCTGGGAGGCGTGCGCGTTGTTGACCAGCACGTCGAGCTTGCCGAACGTCTCCACGGCCTCGGCCACGATCGCGGTGGCGTTGGCCTCCACCGACAGGTCGGCGGAGAGGAAGGCGACGGCGTCGCCGAGCTCGGTCTGCAGCGCCTGGCCGGCCGCCTCGTCGACGTCCACGATCAGCACCTTGGCGCCCTCGTCGACGAAGGCCCCGACGATCGCCTTGCCGATGCCCTTCGCGCCGCCGGTGACGATCGCGACCTTGCCGTCCAGTCTCATGCTCACTCCTCAACACACGCGTCGCGAGACTGTCTCGTGACGCCGGCCACAGGGCCCCGGTCAGGGTAGGAGCGCACGGGCCGCGGTGGTGGGCGTCGGCCCGGTGATCGGGAGGGCGGTCCCGGCGCAACGGGTTGGGCGACGCCCGCGATACTTGCCCCCATGCAGACTCCTGGGGTCCAGTACGTGCCGATGTTCTACATCGCGCAGAAGCTGGCGATGACCGCCAACCGCTACCGGGTCCTGGCGGCCAACCCGGACGGCACCGAGGGCGCGCTGATGGCGTTCGCCCACCAGAAGCGGATGGCGTTCAAGGAGAAGGTGACCTTCTACGCCGAGGAGCAGATGACCACCCCGGTCTTCGGCTTCGGCGCTCGTCAGGCGATCGACCTCTCCGCCGGCTACGACGTGGTGGACGCTGCGGGTGCGCCGCTCGGCTTCTTCAAGAAGGAGTTCGCGGCGAGCCTGGTCCGCTCGACCTTCGTGATCGAGGGTCCCGGCTACCGCGGCAGCGGCACCGAGCGCAGCCAGGCGGTCGCGATCGCACGCCGCTTCGTGGACTTCCCGTTCCGCTTCCACTTCGACTTCCTGGACGCCGTCACCGGGCACTCCCTGTTCTCCGTCGACCGGCGGGCCAGCCTCCGTGACCGGTACGTCGTCTCGGTCGCCGACCAGCGCATCGACTGGCGCGTCGCCGCCTCGGTGACGGTCGCCCTCGACGCGATGATGGCGCGCTGAGCAGGGCGGGGAGACTCCGATGACGCTGCACCCGCAGGCCCGCCGAGCGGTGGCCGGCTACGCCGATGAGCAGAAGGTCACCGACCCGGGCTACGACATCGACGCCGCGCGCCGCGAGGCCCGGGCGGCCGCGGCGGCGGTGCCGCGCGTGGAGCTGCCCGAGGTCCGCGACGTCGACGCCGACGGCGTGCCGTGCCGCTACTACCGGCCCGCCGAGCGCACCGACGCGGTGCTGATCCACCTGCACGGCGGCGGGTTCGTCTTCAACGACGTCGAGGTCCACGACGCCGCGGTGCGCCAGTTCGCCCGGGTGCTCGGCATCGGGGTGCTCTCGGTGGACTATCGCCGACCGCCCGAGCACCGGTTCCCGGCCGCCCCCGACGACGTCGACACCGTCCTCGCGTGGGTGCGCGCGGGCGGGCTGGGCGAGGTCGAGCGGATCTTCGCGCACGGCGACAGCGCCGGCGGCAACTTGGCGCTGGTCGCCGCGCTGCGCAACCCCGGTGCCTTCTCCGGGGTGGTCCTGATCTACCCGTTCCTCGACCCGGAGGCGGGCTTCGACTCCTACCGCACCGCGGCCGAGGGGTTCGACGCCGCCGAGGCCGCCTGGTACTGGCAGCAGTACGCCGCCACCGAGGCCGACCTGACCGACCCGGACCTGGCGCCGCTGCGCTCCGAGCGCCTGGCCACGCTGCCGCCGACACTGGTGGTCACCGCCGAGCACGACCCGCTGCGCGACGAGGGCGAGCACCTGGTGCACCTGCTCGCCGAGGCCGGCGTCGAGGTGGTCGGCAGCCGCGCGCTCGGTCAGATCCACGGCTTCTGGCGGCACACCGAGGTCTTCACCGCCGCAGCGCCGCTGCACCGGCAGGCGGCCGGCTTCGTGCAGATGTTGCTGGAACGGGAGTGAGGCCGAGGGCCGAGCGCGCGTCTCGCCGCCGGCACCCGTCGTGGCAGATCCGGCTCCGGCCTGAGAAACTTGGTCCATGCGCGTTCACCTCGGCTCTGACCATGCCGGCCTCGAGCTCAAGGACCACCTGCTCAATTGGCTCGTCGACGCCGGCCACGAGGTCGTCGACCACGGCCCGTTCGTCTACGACGCCCTCGACGACTACCCGGTCTTCTGCCTGCGCGCCGCTGAGGGCGTGGCCGCGGAGCGCGCGGAGGGCCTGGACAGCCTCGGCGTGGTGATCGGCGGCTCCGGCAACGGCGAGCAGATCGCCGCCAACAAGGTGCAGGGCATCCGCTCGGCCCTGGTCTGGTCGGAGGAGACCGCGACCCTGGCCCGCGAGCACAACGACGCCAACGTGATCTCGGTCGGTGGCCGGATGCACACGCTGGAGGAGATGACCCGGTTCATCGAGCTCTTCCTGGCCACCCCGTTCCCGGGCGACGAGCGCCACGTGCGCCGGATCGGCCAGCTGGCCACCTACGAGACCGAGGGGCTGCTGCCCGAGCTGCCGGCCTCCGCACTGCAGGGCACCGCCCCGGACGCCGAGGATGCCTGAGGGGCACACCCTCCGACGGCTGGCGGGACTGCTCGACGACGCCTTCGCCGGCCGTCGTCTCGGGGTCAGCTCGCCGCAGGGACGCTTCGCCGCGGATGCCGCGGTCCTCGACGGCGCGCCGCTGGTCGGGGCCGACGCTGCGGGCAAGCACCTCTTCCTGGAGTTCGCCGACGAGCGGATTGTGCACATCCATCTCGGACTGATCGGGCGCTTCGACCTCGCCGAGGGGATCGCGCCGCCTCCGGTGGGGGAGGTGCGGCTGCGGCTGGTCGCCGCCGACCACTCGGCCTATGCCGATCTGCGCGGCGCCACCCGCTGCGATCTGGTCGGCCCCGAGAAGCGCGCCGCGGTGATCGCCTCGCTGGGGCCGGACCCGTTGCGCGCCGACGCCGACCCGGAGCGTGCCTGGCGCCGGATCTCGCGCAGTGAGCGGACCATCGGCGACCTGCTGATGGACCAGGCGGTGATCGCCGGCGTCGGCAACGTCTACCGCGCGGAGGTGCTCTTCCGGCACCGGATGCACCCGCTGCGGCCGGGCCGTACCCTGCGCCGCGGGCAGTTCCAGGCGATCTGGGACGACCTGGTCGTGCTGATGACCGAGGGCGTGCGCACCGGGCGGATCGACACGGTGCGCCCCGAGCACACCCCTGAGGCGATGGGTCGGGAACCGCGCAAGGACGACCACGGGGGAGAGGTCTACGTCTATCGGCGTACCGGCCAGCCCTGCCTGATCTGCACCAAGCCGGTGCGCACCGAGGCGCTGGCCGGGCGCAACTCGTTCTGGTGCCCCGGCTGTCAGCCGGTCTTCCGCTCGCGCGCTCATCTACAGTAGGCCGAGCGTCCCTCAGAAGGAGTACAGGTGACACGACGGGCTCGGTCGCGACGCTCGTCCTGGGAGCGGCTGCGACGCCGGCTCAGCGGGGGCGAGGCGTTCGTCCTCCTTGTGCTGACCCTGCTCACCCTCGCGCTGGGCCTGGCCTACTTCGTCTGGACGGAGCCGTGGCCGCTCACCGCCCTGGCGCTGCCGTTGGTGCTGGGCAGCGTGCTGCTCGGTCCGCGCAACCTGCCGTGGTTCGTGATCCTGGTGCTCGCGGTGCTCGCCACCGCGCTCACGCAGCAGGAGATCACCTCGCGGATGGTGATGACGGTGGTGATCCTCTTCGCCCTCGGCCTGATCGTGATGATCTCCTCCTTCCGGCGCACCGAGCTCGGCGTCGCCGGGGTGCGGGGCGAGTCGATGCTGGTCGACCTGCGCGACCGGATCCTCAGCCAGGGCAAGCTGCCCGCGCTGCCGGCCGGCTGGTACGCCGAGTCCGCGCTGCGCTCCGCGGGCGGCACCTCGTTCGCCGGCGACTTCGTGGTGGCGTGTCGCCACGGCAGCGATCCGCGGCTCGACCTGGTGGTCGTCGACGTCTCCGGCAAGGGCGAGGACGCCGGCACCCGGGCGCTGCTGCTCTCCGGAGCCTTCAGTGGCCTGCTCACCGCGGTCCGGGCCGAGGAGTTCCTGCCGGCCGCCAACCGCTACCTGCTGCGCCAGGAGTGGGAGGAGGGGTTCGCCACCGCGATCCACCTCTCGGTCGACCTGGAGACCGGTGACTTCGAGGTGCGCACCGCGGGCCATCCGCCGGCCCTGCACCTCGAGGCGGACACCGGCCGCTGGACCGCGCACGAGACCGAGGGGCCGTTCCTCGGCCTGATCGAGGACGCCGAGTTCGAGGCCGCGCGCGGACGGCTCGGCCCGGGCGACGCGGTGATGCTCTACACCGACGGGATGGTGGAGACGCCGACGCGCGACCTGACCTCGGGCATCGACCGTCTGGCCGGCGAGGGGGAGAAGCTGCTGCACGAGGGCTTCGACCACGGGGCGCGCAGGCTGATCGAGCGTCTGGGCACCCGCCACGACGACCGGGCGCTGCTGCTGATCCACCGCCGCTGAGCGACACGAGCCGGACCTGATTGGCTGGCCCCGTTCGGTCTGTGGCAGCATAGGCGCGCACCACATGCGGATGTAGCTCAATGGTAGAGCCTCAGTCTTCCAAACTGATTACGCGGGTTCGATTCCCGTCATCCGCTCCAAGGAGCCCGTCCCTGGGCACTTTGGCGGGGCGTAGCGTAGTGGCTAGCGCGCCTGCTTTGGGAGCAGGAGACCGCAGGTTCGAGTCCTGTCGCCCCGACCATCCGTCTTCACGCGTGGCCCGAAATTCGTGGCTCGCCGCTTGGTAGGTAGACTCGTCTGTCGGGTCGACTGGGTTCCACTCGCCCCGCCCTGAACCCACCAAGCATGAGGAGAACACCTGTGAAGAGCGCCGTCGAGACCTTGAGCCCGACCCGGGCCAAGCTGACCATCGAGGTGCCCTTCGAGGAGCTCAAGCCGAGCCTCGACGCGGCGTACAAGAAGATCGCTCAGCAGATCAACGTGCCCGGCTTCCGTCGCGGCAAGGTGCCGGCCCTCGTCATCGACCGCCAGGTCGGCCGCGGCGCGGTCCTCGACCAGGCGATCAACGACGTGCTGCCGCAGAAGTACTTCGAGGCGCTGCAGGAGAACGAGCTGGAGCCGATCGGCCAGCCCGAGATCGACGTGACCAAGCTCGAGGACAACGAGATCCTCGAGTTCACCGCCGAGGTCGACATCAAGCCCGACTTCGAGCTGCCCGCCTACGACGGCATCGAGGCCTCGGTCGAGGACATCGAGATCTCCGACGAGGACGTCACCGAGCAGGTCGAGGCGCTGCGTGAGCGGTTCGCCACCCTGAAGGTCGTCGAGCGCGCTGCCGCCGACGGCGACTTCGTGACCATCGACCTGGCCGCCCGCCAGGACGGCGAGGTACTCGACGGCGCCGAGGTCTCCGGGATGTCCTACAAGGTCGGCCGCGGCGGCATGCTGGACGGTCTCGACGAGGCCCTGGTCGGCATGAGCGCCGACGAGAGCAAGAGCTTCACCTCGCAGCTGGTCGGTGGCGACCTGGTCGGCCAGGACGTCGACGTCGAGGTCAAGGTCACCCAGGTCCAGGAGCAGGAGCTGCCGGAGTTCGACGACGAGTTCGCCCAGCTGGCCTCCGAGTTCGACACCGCTGCCGAGCTGAACGACGACGTCCGCGAGCGCCTCGGCCGCGGCAAGCGCCTCGAGCAGGCCGCTGCCGCCCGTGACGCCGTGCTCGAGGTGCTGCTGGAGAAGGTCTCCATCCCGCTGCCCGACAGCCTGGTCACCGACGAGCTCAACGCCCGCCGCCAGAACATCGAGCAGCAGCTCATGTTCGCCGGGATCACCATGGAGAAGTACCTCGAGGACGAGGGCCAGACCACCGAGGAGTTCGAGGCCGACCTCGAGCGCCGGGTCCGCGACGCCGTCGCCGCGCAGTTCATCCTCGACAAGGTCGCCAAGGCCGAGGAGCTGGGCGTCGACCAGAACGAGCTCTCCCAGCACCTGGTGCGCCGCGCTCAGCAGTCCGGCCAGGACCCGCAGGAGTTCGCGAACCACATGTTCGAGCACAACCACATCCCCGACCTGGTGCAGGAGATCCTGCGCGGCAAGGCGCTGGCCACGATCGTCGAGTCCGCCGTGGTCAAGGACGCCTCGGGCAACGCGGTCGAGCTGAAGAACCTGCTGCCGGACGGCACCATCGGTGAGCCGGCTGCCGAGGTCGCCGAGGACGCCGACTCCGAGTGACCTCACGCTGAACATCGACCGCCNGTTCGGCATTTTCTGCGGTTCCGGTTGCCCGCCTGCCCCGGGCCTTGCAGACTCTGCCGGGTGAGCTCCTCCTCCCAAGCCCATGCCGGCACCTCGACCGAGCAGATCGGCGTCGGCGCCCTCGCCTGGCGGCTCGGCGTCCGGGTGGCGCGTGGCGCGGGCGGTCTGGGCTGGAGCCTGCTGACCCGGCAGACGCCCCGCGCGCTCGCCTTCGCCCGCGCGACGGCGGTCAACGCGGCGCCGGTGCGGGTGCGCCTGTCCGGTGCGGACGTGGCGACGGATCCGGACTCCCTGGCACGGGCCTACCCGGACGCCACCGGGTGGCTGCTGGTGCTGCTCCCGGAGCCCGGCCAGGCCGAGTCGGTGTGGGACGGCGAGGCGGCCAGCTACGCGGAGCCGCTGCGGCGGCTGCTGGACTGGACCCCGGTGCAGATCCGGGTGCCCGGTGGCGGTGACGACCAGGGCGCCGGGGTCGGCGTCGAGCTCAGCGCACTGCTGCAGGTCCTCCACGACCACTGGCCGGTGCCGATCACCAGGATCGCCGTCGTCGCGTCGGGGGAGGGCGGCCTGGCGCTGCGCTCCGCAGCGGCGGTGGCGACGGTGCATCCCCGCTCCTGGCAGAGCCTGACCGGCGACGTGGTCCTGCTCGGCACCCCACACCTGGTGGTCCCGCCGACGCCGGGAAGCTCGGCGATCGGCCGGGGCCTGGAGGCGGAGCTGGCGGGGGTGATCGGCGAGGACCGGGCCCGGCCCGGTCTGCCTGAGCTGGATGCTCGCTATGCCGTGATCACCCGGCGAGCACGCCAGGAGGCGAACCCGATCGGTGCGCTGCTGGGCTCGCTGGTCTGGTGGCGCGATCGCAGCAGACGACGTCCGCGCCAGGCCCGCGAGCTCTTCCCCAGCGCCGAGCTGCACTGCGTGGACGATGCGGGTCAGCCGCTGGCGGCACACTCCGAGGTTCGCGACGCACTGATGAGGTGGTTGGCATGAGCACGACAGCAGGCGGCGACGCCGATCGGGAGCTCCGGGCGGAGGTGGTGATCGCCGCCGGCCCGAGCGAGGTGTGGACGGTGCTCAGCGACGTCAGCGTGCTCAGCGCCGGCAGCCCGGAGACGGTGCGGATGCTGCCGCTCAAGAGCGGTGGGATGCGGGTCGGCCAGTGGTACCTCGGGATCAACCGCCGCGGCTGGGTCTGGTGGCCGACGCGCAACGTGGTGGCCACGGTGGACCCGCAGCGCGCACTGGTCTGGGACACCGCCTCCAGCGGCGCACGCTGGATCTACGAGCTCAGCGCCGACCCGGCCGGCACCCGGGTGGTGCACCGGCGTCCGGTGCCGCGACGGCTGACCCTGATCAGCAAGGTCTTCGCCGCCACGCTGCTGGGCGGGGCGGTGTCGCACGCCGACGAGCTCGAGGCCGGCATGGCGCGCACGCTGGCCGGGGTCAAGGCCCGGGTCGAGGCGGCCGCAGGTTGATCGGTGCGTCCTGGTCCGTCCGCCTGGACCGGAGGCGGTTGTGCCGTCAGCGAATCCGCTGTGGGCGAACACCGGGCCACAGCCCGTGGTTTTGTCGGTGCCGCGGTCTAGTGTCGGTCCCGTGAACCAGATTCCCAGTCCCCAGATGAACGGTGGCCTCCCGTCGTACGGGCTCGACGACAACGTCTACCAGCGCCTGCTGCGTGAGCGGATCGTCTTCCTCGGCTCGGAGGTCCGCGACCAGAACGCCAACGCGATCTGCGCCCAGCTGCTGCTGCTCTCGGCCGAGGATCCCGAGGCCGACATCTTCCTGCACATCAACAGCCCGGGTGGTTCGGTCGACGCCGGCATGGCGATCTACGACACCATGAACTACATCCCCAACGATGTCGCCACGGTGGCGATGGGCCTGGCCGCCTCGATGGGTCAGTTCCTGCTCTGCGCCGGTGCCAAGGGCAAGCGCTACGCCCTGCCGCACGCGCGGATCATGATGCACCAGCCGTCCGGCGGCATCGGCGGCTCGGCCTCCGACATCAAGATCCAGGCCCAGCAGAGCCTGCTGCTCAAGAAGCAGCTGGGCGAGCTGATCGCCGAGCACACCGGCCGCAGCGTCGAGGAGATCGAGCGCGACTCCGACCGCGACCGTTGGTTCACGCCCGAGCAGGCCCTCGAGTACGGCCTCATCGACAAGGTGATCACCAGCGCCCGCGAGACCTCTGACGAGGGCCGTCCGGCCCACAAGAAGGACTGAGCATGAACTACTACATCCCGCAGTGGGAAGAGCGGACCTCCTACGGCTTCCGCCGGATCGACCCCTACGCGAAGCTCTTCGAGGACCGGATCATCTACCTGGGCACCCCGATCAGCGACGACGTCGCCAACGCGGTGATCGCCCAGCTGATGTGCCTGGAGTCGATGAACCCCGACCAGGACATCCAGATCTACATCAACAGCCCCGGTGGCTCCTTCACCGCGCTGACCGCCATCTACGACACGATGCGCTTCATCAAGCCAGACGTGCAGACCGTCTGCATCGGCCAGGCCGCCTCGGCCGCCGCCGTGCTGCTGGCGGCCGGCGCCCCGGGCAAGCGCCTCGCGCTGCCGAACGCCCGGATCCTGATCCACCAGCCCTACACCGAGGGCCAGGGCGGCCAGATCTCCGACCTGGAGATCCAGGCCAACGAGATCATCCGGATGCGCGAGCTGCTCGAGACGATGCTCGCCGACGCGTCGGGCAAGTCCGCCGACGAGGTGAGCCGCGACATCGAGCGCGACAAGATCCTGACCGCCACCCAGGCGGTCGAGTACGGCCTGATCGACTCGGTGATCGAGTCGCGCAAGGCTGCGCTGGTCTGAGGCAGTTCGGCCCCGTGTCGGCCCGTGAAAACGGGCCGGCCGGGGTAGGTTCGAGAAGTTAGACGTTCGAGGGAAGGAAGTCCGTCCGTGGCACGCATTGGTGACGGAGGTGACCTGCTGAAGTGCTCGTTCTGCGGGAAGAGCCAGAAGCAGGTCAAGAAGCTGATCGCCGGCCCCGGCGTCTACATCTGCGACGAGTGCATCGACCTCTGCAACGAGATCATCGAGGAGGAGCTCTCCGAGCGCACCGAGGTCGGTCTCGAGGAGCTGCCGAAGCCCAAGGAGATCTTCGAGTTCCTCAACTCGTACGTGATCGGCCAGGAGACGGCCAAGAAGTCCCTCGCGGTGGCGGTCTACAACCACTACAAGCGGGTCCAGTCCGGTCTGGCCGGCGGCGGCAAGCACAACCGCGACGACAACGTCGAGGTGGCCAAGTCGAACATCCTGGTGGTCGGCCCCACCGGCTGTGGCAAGACCTACCTCGCCCAGACCCTGGCCCGGATGCTCAACGTCCCGTTCGCGATCGCCGATGCGACGGCGCTGACCGAGGCCGGCTACGTCGGCGAGGACGTCGAGAACATCCTGCTCAAGCTGATCCAGGCCGCTGACTACGACGTCAAGAAGGCCGAGACCGGCATCATCTACATCGACGAGATCGACAAGGTGGCCCGCAAGGCGGAGAACCCCTCGATCACCCGCGACGTCTCCGGTGAGGGCGTCCAGCAGGCCCTGCTGAAGATCCTGGAGGGCACCACCGCCTCGGTGCCGCCGCAGGGCGGGCGCAAGCACCCGCACCAGGAGTTCATCCAGATCGACACCACGAACATCCTGTTCATCGTGGGCGGTGCCTTCGCGGGCCTGGAGAACATCATCGAGCAGCGGGTCGGCAAGAAGACCCTGGGCTTCACCGCGGAGGTGCGTGGCCAGGCCGAGCGCGACGAGGAGGAGCTGCTCGCCCAGGTCCGTCCCGAGGACCTCACCAAGTTCGGCCTGATTCCCGAGTTCATCGGTCGCCTGCCGCTGATCGCGAGCGTCAACAAGCTCGACAACGAGGCGCTGGTGCAGATCCTCACCGAGCCGAAGAACGCCCTGGTCAAGCAGTACCAGAAGCTCTTCGACATCGACGGCGTCGAGCTCGAGTTCACCGACGAGGCCATCGTCGCGATCGCCGACAAGGCGATGGAGCGGGGCACCGGTGCCCGCGGCCTGCGCGCGATCATCGAGGAGGTGCTCCTCCACGTGATGTACGACGT
Organism: Nocardioides dubius; assembly: GCF_039528155.1. Lineage (NCBI taxonomy): Bacteria > Bacillati > Actinomycetota > Actinomycetes > Propionibacteriales > Nocardioidaceae > Nocardioides > Nocardioides dubius. The sequence continues at coordinate 81,790 of NZ_BAAALG010000012.1, forward strand.
GCCCTCGCGTGGCGACATCGCCAAGGTCGTGGTCACCCGCGAGACGGTCCAGGACAACGTGAACCCGACCCTGATCCCGCGCGAGGAAGAGCCCAAGAAGAAGCGCTCGGCCTGACAGGTCCCGGCGGCGTAGCCCATCTGGGGGGTATTGCTCCCCGGGCTCGCCGCCGTCGCGCGATTCGGGATACCTTGGGCCCGGTCATCATGGAGCGCTGACGCGCTCCGCTGCTCGGAGCGCCGCGGCGCTCTCTCGGAAACTGTCGTGGGGGGACGATGAGCTCAGCTCAGAGGCGACCGATCGCTGCCTTCGTGCTGCTGGCGTTGGCCGTCGCGCTGTTCTTGGCGCAGTCGCTGAGCGATCCCGGTGTCTCCGCCGCTGACGAGGTCGACTCCTCGTCGGTGATCCTGATCAACGGCGGGCATGTCGCCGACGTCGGCTCCGCCCATCGTCCGGCGACCAGCGCCGGTGTGCTGGACGGACTGATCCCGGGGCTGGCCCCCACCATCAAGCAGGTCAGCGCCGCCAACACGGCACGGGCCAACGGCACCGTCCGGGCGGCCGCCAAGCGCGGTCAGGGCGCCGGTGGTGCCTCGTCGAGCAAGCGGCAGGCGCGCAAGGCGTCGCACGGCGACTCCACCGCGGCCGCCGAGGCCCGGCGCACCGCGCGCCTGGAGCGAGCCGCTGCCAAGGCGGCCGCGAAGGCCGCCAAGCAGGCGGAGAAGCGCACGCGCGCGTGGGAGCGGGAGTCGCGCAAGGCGAACCGCAAGGGCCACCGGCACGGCGCCTCCGACCAGGACCGCTCGCACCGCGGGCCGCGGTCGAACCGCGGGCACGACTCCCGTGGCCACGACTCCCGTGGCCACGACTCCCGCGGCCAGCACTCGAACCGCGGCCACAAGTCGGATCGCGGC
>NZ_BAAALG010000012.1:82780-138892 GCF_039528155.1 Nocardioides dubius
GCCGCCCTGGTGGGCGGCGCCGCTTCGTCGTTCTCGAGCCTGCTGGCTCAGCTCTCCTCGGTGGGCACGAACTCCACCGTGACGCTGAGCTCTTCGGCGTCCTCGGCCGGGGTGAGCACGACCTCGCCGACGATCTTCCCGGCGTTGCGCAGGTCGGTCTCGGCCTGGCCGACCGCGGCGATCTGGGCCGGGCTGCCGACGAACTCGGCGCGGCTCAGCTCGGTCTTCATCGAGACCTTCGCCTGCGACTTGGCGCCGCGCACGCCGGCCAGGGCTGCGGCCACGGAGACCAGCATGGCCGGGTCGCTGGCGGCGGCCGAGCCCAGCTCGGTGGCCCGCGGCCACGGTGCCGTGTGGATCGAGCCCTCCTGCCACCACGACCACACCTCTTCGGTGACGTAGGGCAGGAACGGCGCCAGCAGGCGCAGCACGGTGTGCAGCGCGGTGGCGAGGGTGGCCCGGGCCGACTCGGTGGCCATCCCGCCCTCGGCGTCGTAGGCGCGCTCCTTGACCAGCTCCAGGTAGTCGTCGCAGAACTGCCAGAAGAAGCGCTCGGTGACCTCGAGCGCGGTGGTGTAGTCGTAGGCGTTGAACGCGTCGGTGGCCTCGGTGACCACCTGCGCCAGGCGACCCATCAGCGCGGTGTCGACGGGGTTGGCGATCAGCGCGGGGGAGACGGTGGTGGCACCGACGCTGCCGAGCACGAACTTGGAGGCGTTGAGCACCTTCATCGCCAGTCGGCGGCCGACCTTCATCTGGGTCTCGTCGAAGGGGGAGTCCAGGCCCGGGCGAGCCATCGCGGCGCGCCAGCGGACGGCGTCCGCCCCGAACTTGTCGAGGATCTCGGTCGGGACCACGACGTTGCCCTTGGACTTGCTCATCTTCTTGCGGTCGGGGTCGACCACGAAGCCGGAGATCAGCGCGTGGGTCCAGGGCACGACGCCGTTCTCGTGGTGCGCGCGGACCACGCGGGAGAAGAGCCAGGTCCGGATGATGTCGTGCGCCTGGGTGGCCAGGTCCATCGGGAAGACCCGCTCGAACAGGTCGTTGTCGCTCTCCCAGCCGCCGGCGATGTGCGGGGTCAGCGACGAGGTGGCCCAGGTGTCCATCACGTCCGGGTCGCCGATGAAGCCGCCGGGCTTGCCGCGCTGCGCCTCGGTGAAGCCCTCGGGGGCGTCGGTGGACGGGTCGATCGGCAGCTGCGCCTCGGTCGGCAGCAGCGGGGTGCCGTAGTCCGGCTCGCCCTCGGCGTCGAGGCGGTACCAGACCGGGAACGGGATGCCGAAGAAGCGCTGACGCGAGATCAGCCAGTCGCCGTTGAGGCCGCCGACCCAGTTGTCGTAGCGGTGCTTCATGTGCGCCGGCACCCAGGTGATCTGCTCGCCGTCGGCGACCAGGGCTGCGCGCAGGTCGGAGTCGCGGCCACCGTTGCGGATGTACCACTGCCGGGTGGCGACGATCTCGAGCGGCTTGTCGCCCTTCTCGAAGAAGTTCGTCATCCGGGTGGTGGCCTTGGGCTCGCCGTCGAGGTCGCCGCTCTCGCGGAGCTTGGCGACCATCGCCTCGCGGGCGCTGAAGGTGGTCTTGCCGGCCAGGTCGGCGTAGGCGCCCGCGGCCTGCTCGGCGCCCAGCCACTCCGGGGTCTCGCGCAGCAGACGGCCGTCGCGGCCGATCACGGTGCGCACCGGAAGCTGCAGCTCGCGCCACCACATCACGTCGGTGAGGTCGCCGAAGGTGCAGCACATCGCGATGCCGGCGCCCTTGTCGGGCTCGGCGGCGGGGTGCGCCAGCACCGGGATCTCGACGCCGAAGACCGGCGAGGTGACGGTGCTGCCGAACAGCTCGGCGTAGCGCTCGTCGTCGGGGTGGGCGATCAGCGCGACCACGGCCGGGATCAGCTCGGGGCGGGTGGTCTCGATGTGGATCGGGGTGCCGTCGGGCTTGTGGAAGGCGACCCGGTGGTAGGCGCCGGCGTACTCACGGGCCTCCAGCTCGGCCTGGGCCACCGCGCTCTGGAAGGTGACGTCCCACAGCGTGGGGGCCTCCTGCAGGTAGGCCTCGCCGCGCGCGAAGTTGCGCAGGAAGGCGCGCTGGCTGACGGTCTGCGCCTTCTCGCCGATGGTGGTGTAGTGCTCGGCCCAGTCGACGGAGAGGCCGACCGTGCGCCACAGCGACTCGAAGGCCTTCTCGTCCTCCTTCACCAACTCCTCGCAGAGCGCGACGAAGTTGGGACGGCTGATCGGGATCTGCTTCTTCGGGTCCGGCTTGGCCGGGGGCGTGAAGTCGGGGTCGTAGGGCAGCGACGGGTCGCAGCGCACGCCGTAGTAGTTCTGCACCCGGCGCTCGGTCGGCAGGCCGTTGTCGTCCCAGCCCATCGGGTAGAAGACGGTCTTGCCGGTCATCCGCTGGTAGCGGGCGATCACGTCGGTGTGGGTGTAGGAGAACACGTGACCCACGTGCAGCGAGCCGGAGACGGTGGGCGGCGGGGTGTCGATCGAGTAGACGTTCTCCCGCGGCTGGGTCCGGTCGAACCGGTAGGTCTGGTCGGCCTTCCACTGCTCGGCCCACTTGGTCTCCAGGCCCTCCAGAGCCGGCTTGTCCGGTACGACGACGGCGCGCGCGTCTGCGGGCGTCGTCGGGGACAGGTCGCTCTGGGCGGGGTTCTCAGTCATAGACCCGATTCTATTGGCGTCCTCGGGTGGTCAAGAAACCCGGTTCCTCGTTACCAGGTGAGGACCGGCTTGACGGCGGCGCCGGAGGCGGAGTCGGCGATCGCGGCACCGATCTCGGCGAACGGGTAGGTGCTGATCAGCCGGTCCACGTCGAAGCGGCCCGCCGCGGCGAGCGCGAGCAGCCGCGGCACCATCTCCTGGGGGTCGGAGTCGCCCTCCACCGAGCCGCGCAGCACCTTGCCGTTCATCATCACGTCGACGGCGTCGAGGGTGAGCTCGGGTGCGCCGAGCCCGAGCACCGCGAGCTCGCCGCGCGGCCGCAGCGCGGAGACGCCGTCGCGGATCACCGCGGCCACCCCGGTGGTGTCCAGGGCGTGGCTGGCGCCGCCGCCGGTCAGCTCCTTGACCTTCTCCACCACGGACGCCCCGTCCAGCTCGGCGGGGTTGACCACGGCGGCTCCGTAGCCGGCGGCGGCCTCCAGGCGGGAGTCCATCATGTCCACGGCGACCAGGGTGCCGACCCCGGCGCCGTGGGCCGCGGCCAGGGCGGCGAGCCCGACCGCACCGGCGCCGTAGACCACCAGCGCGTCGTCGCTGCCCGGCTGCAACACGTTGAGGACCGTCCCTGCTCCGGTCTGGAAGCCGCAGCCGAAGGGGCCGATCCGGCGCAGGTCGTGCGCCTTGTCGACGACCACCGCGTTGTCGGCGTAGGCGATCGCGTGCTGGGCGAAGCTGGACTGGCCGAAGAACGATCCGAAGAGGGGTGCGCCGTCGTGCTGGTAGGTGGTGGAGCCGTCCATCCGGGTGCCGAGGTAGTTCAGCAGCACGGTCGACTCGCAGTAGCCCACGCCCTGGCGGTGGCACTGGCCGCAGACGCGACAGGCCCGGAACGAGAGCACCACGTGGTCGCCCACGGAGATCCCCTCGACCTCGGCGCCCACCTGCTCGACGACGCCGGCACCCTCGTGCCCGAAGACCCGGGGGAACATCTCCGCGGGCAGGGTGTCGCGCACCGACAGGTCGGTATGGCACAGGCCGGTGGCGGCGATCTTGACCAGGATCTCGTCGGCACGCGGCTCGGTGAGCTCGACCTCGGTCAGCGCGAAGTCGGAGCCGGGCGCGGGGGAGAGGGCAACGGTGGTCTTCACTTCTCACGCTCCAGCCAGAAGTAGTACAGGTCGGTGATGCCGTAGGTGCTCTCCAGCTTGCCGTTCATGATCCCGACCAGGGTGTCCGCGTCGACCTGCTTGAAGTGGTCGAGGACCGGGACCTTGTCGTAGACCATGGTCGCGGTGACCTCGCCGCGGAACTCCACGTTCCACAGGCTCGCGGCGCCGCCGCCCGCGGCGCGCTCGTTCGCCTGCAGGGTGCCGTCCTCGCCACGGCAGACGATCGGGGTGACGTCGGTGGCGGAGTCGAACCACTTGCCGTGCCACCGGGCTCTGCTGAGCACCGTGGAGATCGGGTGGCCGGTCGCGAAGTCGCCGCCGGTCCAGTGGCCGAGGATCTCCGCCACGCCGACGGTGGGCAGGTCGGCCCACAGGGCGTCGAGGTCGTCGGTGCTCGGTGCGGGGGCGTCCCGGAGGCGCCGGAACCGATCGGTGAGCTGGGTCATGCCGGCAATCTATGACGATGACAGCGTTACTGTCATCGTATTCGGGCCAACTAGACTGACCGGGTCATGACTGAAAACTTCCCCCCGCTCTCCGAGCACGGTCGCGCCGCGGCCACCTTCGCCGAGGCCGAGGATGCGCTGCTCTCCCGTTGGCCCGAGACGCGCCTGGAGCCGTCGCTGGACCGGATCGCCGCTTTCGCCGAGCTGCTGGGCGACCCGCAGCGCAGCTACCGGGTGATCCACCTGACCGGCACCAACGGCAAGACCTCGACCTCGCGGATGATCGACTCCCTGCTGCGCGCCCAGGAGCTGCGCACCGGGCGCTTCACCAGCCCGCACGTGGAGAAGATGAGCGAGCGGATCAGCATCGACGGCGAGCCGCTCGACGACGAGGCCTTCGTCCGGGCGTTCAACGACGTCGCGCCGTACACGCACCTGGTCGACGCCGACCAGCCGCACCCGCTCTCCTTCTTCGAGACCATCGTCGGGATGGCGTTCGCGGCCTTCGCCGATGCGCCGGTCGACGTCGCGGTGATCGAGGTCGGCATGGGCGGCTCGTGGGACGCCACCAACATCGCGGACGGCGACGTCGCGGTGGTCCTCCCGGTCGGCCTCGACCACGCCCAGTACCTGGGCGACACCGTCGACGCGATCGCGACCGAGAAGGCCGGGATCATCAAGCCCGGCTCGCGTCTCGTCCTGGCCGAGCAGTCGCCGGAGGCGGCCGCGGTGCTGCTCGCCCGGGCCGCCGAGGTCGGCGCCACCGTGGCCCGCGAGGGCGTCGAGTTCGGCGTGGTCGGCCGCAGCCCCGCGGTCGGTGGCCAGACCGTCTCGCTGCAAGGACTGCACGGCCGCTACGACGACCTCTTCCTCCCGCTCTACGGCGCGCACCAGGCGCAGAACGCCGCCGTCGCGCTGGCCGCGGTCGAGGCCTTCGGCGGCGACGAGCCGCTGAGCGACGACCTGGTCCGCGAGGCGTTCGCCCGGGTCGACTCGCCGGGCCGGTTGGAGGTGGTCCGGCGCAGCCCGACCGTCGTCCTGGACGCCGCCCACAACCCGGCCGGTGCCGCGGCGACCGCCGCGAGCCTGGTCGAGTCCTTCGCCTTCTCCCCGCTGATCGGCGTGATCGGCGTGATGGGCGACAAGGACGTCGAAGGCGTGCTGGCCGCGTTCGAGCCGGAGATGACCCACCTGATCGCGACCCGGAACTCGACCCCGCGCTCGCTGCCCGCCGCCCAGCTGGGGGAGATGGCGCGCGAGATCTTCGGCGAGGACCGGGTCACCGTGGTGGAGTCGCTCGCCGACGCCATCGACCTGGCGGCCACCCTCGCCGAGGACGGTCAGGCCTACGGCGACTCGATCGGCTCCGGCGGCGTGCTGGTCACCGGCTCGGTGGTCACCGTCGGCGAGGCGCGGGAGATGTTGAAGGGCCGCGACGTGATGCGCACCGATCTGAAGGGCAACGACCGATGAGCACCGACCAGCCGACCGGCGTCGAGCTTCCCGCCGAGGCCAAGAAGTCCCCGCGCCGGGCGATGTGCGCGGCGATCCTCTCCCTCGAGGCGATCATGCTGGGCCTCAGCTCGGCGGTGATGATCACCCTCGCCGACGTCGAGCCCGCGGTGGCGCTGAGCATCGGGCTCGGGCTCGCGGTGGCCTGCTTCGTGGTCGCCGGCATGCTGCGCGCCGAGTGGGCCTACCACGCGGGAACCGCGATCCAGGTCGCGGCGATCCTGCTCGGCTTCGTGGTGCCGACGATGTTCTTCCTCGGTGCGCTGTTCGCCCTGCTGTGGGGCTCGGCCATCTTCCTGGGCCGCAAGATCGAGCGTGAGCGCGCCGAGGCCTGGGCGAAGTGGGCCGCCGAGCAGTGAGCTGACCGCCCGCTCGTGCGCCGGTCGTGCACAGGGCGGGCACCGGGGGTTTGCGCCCCATCCGCCGGGGTAGAGCCTGGTCATGGACTCTCGGACCCAGGTGCTCGACGACCCCTTCTGGTCGGTGGTCGCGGCCCGACACCCTGACCTCGACATCGTGCTGCTGCCCGCCGCGGCGGGCGATCCGGAGCCGGATCTGGCGACCCCGGTCTTCGACGCCACCGCCGAGCAGGTGGCCGAGATCGTCGAGCTGGTCGAGGGCTACCGCCCGGCGTTCGGGCTCGCCCCGGACCGGCATGCCGAGGTGGTGGCCGGGCCGACCCCCGACACCGTCGAGGTCCGCCTCAAGCACAGCGGCCCCGATCCCGCCGGGGCCGAGATCCTGGCCCTGATCCAGAGCGCGGCGGACCGGACCCGCCGCACCGAGGGCCCCGTCGTCCGGGTCTCGGCGACCTTCGACCTGGTCCGGGTGCAGGCCACCTGGGCGCAGGCCACCGAGGTGCTGGTGGTCCGGGTGACCTCCCCGGCGCTGCGGGTCGGCACCGACCTGGCAGCCCGCCTGCTGGGGAGGGCCTGATGCCCACCATCCCGGTCGAGGTCGGCGTCCGGGCCGGCGAGTGGGACCAGCAGAACGTCGACGTCACCTCGGCGGCGCAGGTCATCGCGGACGCCGACACGGCCGGCTTCAGCAGCCCGGTCACCGCCGCGGCGAGTGGCTTCGGCACGGCGTGGCGCGGCCACCTGACCACGCTGGCCACCGACGCCGAGGGGTTCGCCGACGGCCTGCGCGGCAGCATCCAGGCCTGGTTCGACTCCGACGTCACCGCCACCGACCAGCTGTTCTACGACCTCGACGCCCAGCAGCTGCACGCGGCCCTGGTGGAGCAGCGATGAGTGTGATCACGCTGCCGGCCGACCCGCGGACCATCCCGGCGCTGGTCTGCGACCCGGCCGCGATCGACGCCTTCGCCGCCGACCTGCTCACCGCCTCCACCCAGGTCGACGACCTCGGCACCTTCGTCGCCGGCACCGCGCCGATCGCGACCTGGAGCGGGGACGACGCCGTCGCCTACCACCAGCAGATCAAGCCGCTGGGGGAGCGGGCCGACGCGATGTCGCTGGCGCTGCGACAGGTCGCCCGGCGCTCGGCCAGCCATGCCGAGCGGATGCAGGAGCTGGTCACCGAGCGGGTCGACCTGGTCTCGCGCCGTGGGTCGCTGGTCGGACAGCTCAACGGCCTGCGGCTGAGCGCGCCGATGGTGCCGGCCGACCAGGTCGCCGACTTCCAGGCGGACTGTGACGCGCTGGCCACCCAGATCGGCGTCTTCGACGAGGACGTGGCCACCTGGGTCAGTGGCATCGCCACCGAGGAGAACGCGATGGTGGCCGCCTTCGACGGGATGCTGAGCTGGCAGCAGGTGAAGGCGCGCTACGAGGGGGTGCCCGATCCGGCCGACGCCGCGCTGGCCCGCAAGCCCGGCGCGGACGCCGGGCCGGACGTCGTCCGGGAGTGGTGGGAGAGCCTCTCGGAGAGCGAGCAGCAGGCGATCCTGGCGGCGTCGCCGGGCTCGGTCGGCAACCTGGACGGCATCCCCGCCTCGGTGCGCGACGAGGCGAACAGCACCGCGCTGGCACGCGACCTCGCGATGCTGGAGCTGCTGGAGTCGCGCGACCAGCTCACCGGGGCCGAGGAGGAGCACCTCACCAACGCCCGGGCCGCGCGCGACGCGCTGGAGCGGGTGGCCGACCGTGACGACCCGGTCACCGGTCAGCCGGTCACCAGCCAGCTCTACATCTACGACCCGACGGCCTTCGACGGCGATGGCCGCGTCGCGGTGGTGGCCGGCGACCTCGACACCGCGGACAACGTCGCGGTGATCACCCCCGGCCTCACCAACGACGGCACCAAGATCCCCGGCCAGACCTCGAGCGCGCTCAACCTCTACGAGGCGGCGCGTGCCGACGACCCGAGCCAGAGCACCGCGGTGGTGGCGTGGATGGGCTACGACGCCCCCGACGACGGCGACAGCCTGGGGGTCGGATTCGAGCACATGGCCGAGAACGGCGGGGAGCGGCTCGCGGACACCTTCGACGGGATCAACGCGATCCGTGACGACGACCCGCACCTGGTCGCCGTGGGCCACAGCTACGGCTCCACCACCACCGGCACCGCGGCGACCGATGAGGGCCTCGACGTCGGCGACATCGTGCTGCTGGGCAGTCCCGGGCCGGGCGACAGCGCCGGGCACGCCTCGGACCTCGGCGTCGGCGAGGAGCATGTCTGGGTGGGCAGCAACAGCCGCGACCCGGTGGCCGACCTGGGCGACAAGGGGTGGGTCAACAAGGGCAACGTGGAGCTGGGCCTCGGTCGCGATCCGGCCGAGGACGACTTCGGCGCGAACCGCTTCGAGGCCGAGGCGACCGACCGCGGCGACGGCCTCAACCCGCTCAACGACCACTCGAAGTACTTCGACCACGACAGCGAGTCGCTCGACAACCTCGCCCAGATCCTCAATGGTGACTACGACGACGTCGAGCAGGCCGAGCACAAGTACGACCCCTGGTACAGCGGTCCCGTCGATCCCGAGTGGGACCGAACCCCTGAAGTCGAGGACACCAGAGGAGACGAGTCGTGAGGCGAGCAGCCGGACTGGTGCTGGCGACGGTGGCGATGATGGGAGTGCTGGTGGCCTGCGGAGACGACGAAGGCGACGACGGCGGCACCGCCGCCCCGGACGCCGCCCGCACCCTGGAGGAGCAGCGCGAGGACGTGCGCAAGGTGGCCCTGCAGGTAGCCCCGGCGCTGGCCGACTCGGTGACCGGGTCGCTCACCTTCCTGCGCGGGAGCTGGGCCGGCTGCACCAGCGCGGACCAGTGGACCTACCGCGACTTCAAGTACCGGGTGGCCGGGCGGATCGACGCCACCGGGCTCTCCGTCGACTCGCTGACGGCGTTGACCACGGTGCTCACCGACGAGGGCTTCGAGGTGAGCGTCGCCGACGACTCCGACAAGCAGGGGGTGGACGGGGTGCGTGACGACCTCGCCACCGGGCTCAACCTCTATCCCGAGGACGGCTTCGTGCTGATCTCCTTCGCCGGGCAGTGCGTCGAGGTCCCCGAGGACGAGCGCGACGCCTGGGCGCAGCGTGGCGAGCCCGACAAGAACCTGGTGCCGCCCGCGGCCAGCTCACCGGCCGAGTGAGCCCGGGGCCGAGCCAGCGTGGGCGCCGATCGGGCGGGTCGGTAGGGTCGGGGCCATGACGCAGCGCACTTTGGTGATCCTCAAGCCCGACGCCGTTCGCCGGGGTCTGGTCGGCAACATCCTGGCCCGCTATGAGGCCAAGGGGCTCGCCATCGCGGCGCTGGAGCACCGCACCATCGACGGTGAGATGGCCGACCGGCACTACGCCGAGCACGTCGAGCGGGACTTCTACCCGCCGCTGCGCACCTTCGTGACCTCCGGTCCGCTGGTGGTCGCCGTGCTCGAGGGCGACGAGGCGATCGAGGTGGTCCGCGGCCTGAACGGCGCCACCGACGGCCGCAAGGCCGCCCCGGGCACGATCCGCGGCGACCTGTCGATGTCCAACCGCGAGAACCTGGTGCACGGCTCCGACTCGCCCGAGTCCGCCGAGCGCGAGATCGGGATCTGGTTCCCGAACCTCTGAGCATGAACCGGCGCCGGCTGGCCGCCCTGCTGGTCACCGTGGGGCTGGCCGGCTGCGCCGGCAGCGGCACGGGTGCCGATCCGATCGACCCGGCCGACCCGCCATCGGTGGCCGCCGGCCGCTGCGACGGCGTCACCCGGTCCGAGGTCAGGGGTCCCGAGCCCGGGTACGGGCCGCACACGATGCGCACCTACCCGGTGGCCGCAGCGGTCTGCGCCGGCTACTGGGTCGAGGGGATGGACGACTGGTTCATCCCGCAGTCGATCGAGCTGATCGGCTCGCGGGTCCTGGTCGGTGGCTACCAGCGCAGGAGCCCGCGGCTCGGCGACCACCCGTGCCAACTGCTGGAGCTCGACCCGAGGACCGGGCGCACGGTCGGCTTCCTGGCCCGCTGGGAGGCGCCGGTCTACAGCAGCGCGCCCACCTTCTGCCGCCACTCCGGCGGGATGGAGGCGAGCCCCGCCGGGCTCTGGCTGGTCGAGTCGAACCGGCTCTGGCTGCTCGACGCCGACCGGCTCTTCGACGGCGACCCGGTGCGCCGGGTCTGGACCCTGCCGCCGCAGGTGAAGGGCTCGACCCTGGTCGTGGACGGCGACCGGCTGGGCATCGGCCGGTTCCGGATCGACCGCTCGGCGCGGATGGCCTGGTTCTCGATCCCCGAGATCCTGGCGGCCGACGGCGCGGTGCCGGCGCCGGTGCGCTGGCGCGGCGTGCCGCGCCGGCTGCAGGGGATCGCCACCGGCCCGGGCGGGATCTGGTTCACCAGCACCGGCACCCACTGTGCCGAGCTGCACGCACCCGACGGTCGTCGGCTCGCCTTCGTGCCCGGCGCTGAGGACGTCGAGTTCGTGGGGCGCGACATCTGGACCGTCAGCGAGGCGGGCGCCCGGTACTTCCTGGACCCCGACGAGGAGACCGTTCCCGCCGTCCTGCGCCTGGACCGCGACGCCGTCCTGAACGGCCCGGAGCAGCACTGCTCCTGGTGAGGCGCGTCGCGTCGCCAGCCTGGGCGTGTCCTCCCCGATCCGGGGGGTTGGCGCTCCTAACCTCGGAGATGGCGACCTGTACCCCGGTGCAGCGCTGCGTGACCTTCCCCCACGACGTACGAGCAAGGGCAGTAATCCGATGGCGAACAGCATCATCGGTCGAGACATGGCCGTCGATCTCGGCACCGCAAACACGTTGGTCTACGTGCGCGGCAAGGGCGTGCTGGTGGACGAGCCCTCGGTCGTGGCGATGAACACCAGCACCGGCGAGATCCTGGCCGTCGGCCACGAGGCCAAGCGGATGCTCGGCCGGACCCCGGACAACATCACCGCGATCCGCCCGCTCAAGGACGGCGTGATCGCCGACTTCGACAGCTGCGAGGCGATGCTTCGCCACTTCATCCGCCAGGTCCACCGTCGTGGCTACCTCGCCAAGCCGCGCGTGGTGATCTGCGTGCCCAGCGGGATCACCCCGGTCGAGCAGCGCGCGGTCAAGGAGGCCGGCTACCAGGCCGGCGCCCGCCGGGTCTACATCGTCGAGGAGCCGATGGCGGCCGCCATCGGCGCCGGCCTGCCCGTGCACGAGGCGACCGGCAACATGGTCGTCGACGTCGGCGGCGGCACCACCGAGGTCGCGGTGATCTCGCTCGGCGGCATCGTCACCTCGCTCTCGATCCGCACCGCCGGCGACGACCTCGACCAGGCGATCATCGCGTGGATGAAGAAGGAGTACTCCCTGATGCTGGGGGAGCGCACCGCCGAGGAGATCAAGATGACCCTCGGCTCGGCCTTCCCGCTGCCCACCGAGCCCGAGGCCGAGGTCCGCGGGCGGGACATGGTCTCCGGCCTGCCGCGCACCGTCGTGGTCTCCAGCGCCGAGGTGCGCCAGGCGCTCGAGGAGCCGCTGCACAACATCGTCGACGCCGTGCGCACCACGCTCGACCAGACCCCGCCCGAGCTGGCCGGCGACATCATGGACCGTGGCATCGTGCTGACCGGTGGCGGCGCCCTGCTCCGTGGCCTGGACGAGCGGCTGCGCCACGAGACCGGGATGCCGGTGCACGTGGCCGACGAGCCGCTCAGCTCGGTGGCGCTCGGCGCCGGCCGCTGCGTCGAGGAGTTCGACGCCCTGCAGCAGGTGCTGGTCGCCGACCGACGGCGGTTCTGATGGCCGGTCCTTGGCGCGAGCGACGCTGGAAGCGCGAGGTCGCCGGCTCGGAGCAGGACCGCTCCGCCCGTGCCGTGCTGATCGCCCTGGTGCTGGCCAGCGTGACGCTGATCGTCCTCGACCACCAGGCCGATGGTCCCCTCGACGCCGCGCGCCGCGCGGTCGGCGAGGTCGTCGGCCCGGCCGAGTCGGTCGGCGACGCCGTCGTGGAGCCGTTCGCGGCGATCCCCGACTTCTTCCGCACCCGCTCCGACCTGCGTGACGACGTCCGTGAGCTGCAGGCCGAGAACGACCGGCTGCGCAGCGAGGCCAATACCGCCGACCTCGACCGCAACCGGCTCGCCGAGTACGACGGGCTGGCCAAGGCCGCCACCGACATCGGCTACTCGCTGCTGCCCGCCAAGGTGATCGGGGTGGGCCCGCGGCAGTCCTTCTCGCAGACGGTGACGATCGACGCCGGCAGCTCCTCGGGGCTGACCTCCGACCTGACCGTGGTCAACTCCCGCGGCCTGGTCGGGCGGGTGATCCGGGTGACCCGGACCACCGCCACCGTGCTGCTGGTCCTGGACACCGACTCGGTGGTCGGCGGCCGGCTCGCCTCCAGCATGGAGATCGGCTTCCTCAAGGGCCGCGGCGAGATCGGCGACGACGCCCTGCTCGACCTCGAGCTGATCGACGACACCGTGATCGCCACCAAGGGCGACGTGGTGACCACCTGGGGCAGCAAGGACGGCGCCCCCTACGTCGCCGGCGTCCCGATCGGCAAGGTGGTCTCGGTGATCAGCAGCCCCCGTGAGACCAGCCGGGTGGCGCGGATCGAGCCGTTCGTCGACTTCAGCTCGCTCGACCTGGTCGGCGTGGTGGTGCCGGGCGGCACCAGCAGCGACCGGGTGATCTTCGACGCGGAGGGGAGCCGATGAGCCTCGTTCGCGCCGGCGGTGCCGTCCTCGCCGTCATCGTCGCGGTGGTGCTGCAGGTGACCGTCTTCTCGCACCTGGCCTGGGACGGCGTCGTGCCCAACGTGGCGCTGCTGGTCGTGGTGGCCGCAGCCCTGGTGCGCGGGCCTCAGTTCGGTGCCCTGATCGGCTTCGCGGCCGGGGTGCTCATCGACCTCGCCCCGCCCGCCGACCACCTGGCCGGACGCTGGGCGCTCGCCCTGGTGCTGGTCGGCTTCGTGGCCGGCCTGGTGCGCCAGGACTCCCGGATCACCGTCCCGATGATGCTGGGCACGGTCGCTGCCGCCTCGTTCGTCGGCACCTCGATCTTCGCGATCACCGGCCTGCTCCTCGACGACGGCACCACCGGTGTGGTGGAGATGCTGCAGGTGATCGGGATCGGCATGGTCTTCGACGTCGCGCTGACCCTGCTGATCGTGCCGCCGACGATGGCGCTCTTCCGCCGCATCGAGCCGCCCCGGTACGTGGCATGGTGAGCGCGGGCGCGCAGCGCAGCCGGTTGCGACTGATCGTGATCCAGGCGCTGGTGGTGAGCCTCTTCGCGACCCTCCTGGTGCGGCTGTGGTACCTCCAGGTCGCCGGCGGCGAGGTCTACCAGGCCAAGGCGGAGTCACAGTCCATCCGCGAGGTGGTGCTGCAGCCGGACCGCGGCCTGATCGTCGACGCCCAGGGCCGCTCGCTGGTCGCGAACCGGAACATCTGGGTGGTCTCGATCGATCGCACCACGCTCGGCAAGCTCCCCGACGACCAGGACGAGCAGCTGCTCGCCAGCGTCGCCAAGGTGCTCAAGGTGAAGGTGGCCAAGCTCGAGGCGCGACTGCTCAACTGCGGCACCGACGGCGCGGTCGCCGGCACCTGCTGGAACGGCTCGCCCTATCAGCCGGTCCCGGTCGCCGAGGACGTCGACCAGAAGGTCGCGCTGCGGATCAAGGAGCAGCCCGAGGACTACCCGGGCGTCGTCGTCCAGCAGCAGTCGGTGCGCTCCTACCCCTCGCCGTACGGGATCAACGCCGCGCACCTGCTCGGCTACCTGAGCCCGATCACCGAGGACGAGATCGACCTGGCCACCGAGGAGGAGGACACCTCCGTCAACGGTGCCTCCCAGGTCGGTCGCGCCGGGATCGAGAAGCAGTACGACGCGTGGCTGCGCGGCATGCCCGGCTACCAGCGGGTGGAGGTGAACTCGGTCGGCGAGGTGATGCGCGAGAACGGCGTCGACGCGGGTCGTCCCGGCGACACCCTGGTCACCTCGATCGACGCCAAGGTGCAGTCGGTGGTCGAGGACCAGCTCGCCGAGACCATCGCCACCGCCCGCGCGACCCATGACACGGTGACCGGTCGCAACTACGTCGCCGACTCCGGCGCCGCGGTGGTGATGGAGGCCGACACCGGCCGGATCGTGGCGATGACCAGCGCGCCCACCTACGACCCCGGCGTCTGGGCCGGCGGGATCACCCAGAAGCAGCTGTCGCGGCTCTACTCGGAGAAGGCCGGCACCCCGCTGCTCTCCCGGGCCACCCAGGGGCAGTTCGCCCCCGGCTCGACCTGGAAGCCGATGATGACCGCAGGCGCGCTCACCAACGGCTACTCGCCGTCGACGCGGCTGGCCTGCTCCTCGTCGTTCCAGGTGGGCAACCGGGCGTTCAAGAACTACGAGTCGGGCGCCTACGGCTCGATCGGCTTCGACCGGGCCCTCGAGGTCTCCTGCAACACCTTCTTCTACCGGATCGGCTACGACTTCTGGCGCCGGCTGGGCAGCGACGTGGCCGACGTCAACGCCAAGGACCCGCTCGTCGCCGAGGCCAAGAAGTTCGGCTTCGGCAAGGAGACCGGGATCGACCTGCCCGGCGAGGCGTCGGGGCGGATCGCGGACCGCAAGTGGAAGCGCTCCTACTACGAGTCGCAGAAGGACTACTACTGCGGCATCAGCGAGAAGCCGCCGGCCGACGCCAGCGACTTCCTGCGTCGCTTCGCCCGCGAGTTCTGCATCGAGGGCTTCGCCTACCGGGCCGGTGACGCGGTGAACTTCGCGATCGGCCAGGGCGACACCATCGTCACTCCGCTCCAGCTGGCGCGGGCCTACGCCGCGTTCGCCAACGGCGGCACCCTGTGGGAGCCGCGGATCGGCAAGGCGATCGTGGACCCCGAGGGCAACGTGGTGAAGCGGATCAAGCCCAAGAAGCAGGGCAGCGTGAAGCTGCCGAAGTCGGTGCTCGACTACATCGACACCGCGCTGAGGGGCGTCACCACCCGGGGCACGATGTCGTGGCGGATGACCGGCTTCCCGCTCCAGGAGATCCCGATCCGCTCCAAGACCGGCTCGGCCGAGGTCTACGGCAAGCAGTCCACCTCGTGGGTGGCCTCCTACTCCGACGACTACGTCGTGGTGATGATGGTGACCCAGGGCGGCACCGGCTCCGGCACCGTGGGCCCGGCGATCCGCAAGATCTGGGAGGCGCTCTACGGCGTCACCGGCACCGAGGCCAAGCGCGGCAATGCCGCGATCCCCGGCGTGGTGGCCGGCGACGAGCTGCCGGTCTTCGCCCCGGACGGTGCGATCCTGCCGCCGAGCAAGGGAGCGAAGCGGTGAACCGCCGACACGGACTCGACTGGGTGCTGATGGGCGCCGTCGGACTGCTGGTGCTGATCGGCACCCTGCTGGTCTGGTCGGCGACCAGCAGCCGCGAGGCGCTGACCGGCGGCGACTCCACCGCCTACCTGGCCAAGCAGCTGGTGAACGTCGCGATCGGCGTCGTGCTGATGGTGATGGTGATGGCCACCGACCATCGCTGGCTGCGGATCATCGTGCCCGCGATCTATGCCGCCTCGGCGCTGGGCCTCGTCCTGGTGCTGGTGATGGGCACGACCATCAACGGCTCGCGCTCGTGGCTGATGATCGGCGGGATGTCGATCCAGCCGTCGGAGTTCGCGAAGCTGGCGGTGGTGGTCGGGATGGCGTTGCTGGTCTCGGAGCGGGCCGCCTGGTCGCGCCCGGTCGGCGTCGTCGACGTCGCCGCGATGCTGGCGGTGGCCGGCCTGCCGGCGGCGCTGATCCTGTTGCAGCCCGACCTCGGCACCATGCTGGTGCTGACCGCGACCGTCTTCGGGATGCTCGCCGTCGCCGGGGTTCCACGCCGCTGGGTGGGCGGCCTCCTCGCCGGCGGCATCGCCGTGGCGGCGCTGGCCATCTCGGCCGGGGTGCTCAAGCAGTACCAGATCGATCGGTTCATGGCGTTCACGAACCCGGCGCTCGATCCGCGAGGTGCGGGCTACAACACCGAGCAGGCGCGGATCGCGGTCGGCAACGGCGGGATCTTCGGCCAAGGCCTCTTCGACGGCTCGCAGACCAAGTCCGGCTTCGTGCCCGAGCAGCACACCGACTTCATCTTCACCGTCGCCGGTGAGGAGCTCGGCCTGCTCGGTGCCGGCCTGGTGATCGCGCTGCTCGGGGTCATCGTCTGGCGCGCGCTGGCCATCGCGGTCCGCGCCGAGGACATGTTCGGCCGGGTGGCCGCTGCCGGCATCGCCTGCTGGATCGGCTTCCAGGCCTTCCAGAACATCGGCATGTGCCTGGGCATCATGCCGGTCACCGGGGTGCCGCTGCCCTTCGTCTCCTACGGCGGCTCGTCGATGTTCGCCGCCATGCTCGCGGTCGGCGTGCTGCAGAACATCCACCTGCGCTCGTCGTCGGCGATCCCGACCGCCTTCACCACGCCGACCCGGCACCTGGTCCGCCGCTGAATTCCAGATAGTCCCTGACGAGTTGGCCCCTCACATCACACGTTGAGGGGCCAACTCGTTCGTCAGCGTTACGAAGTCGGCGCTGCCAGTCCGGCCTCGCGCTTGAGCCGCGCCAAGGTGGCCACATCGGCGACCCGCTGCTCCGGGGACGCGGCCAGCGGGTTCAACAGCAGCGTGGTGACGCCGGCGTCCGCGAATTCGCGGAGCTGCTCGGCGATCTCCTGCTCGGTACCCAGCAACGAGACGGCGCGGACCAGATCGGCCGGCACCGCATCGGCCGCCTCCTGCTTGCGCCCGGCCAGATAGAGATCCTGGATCTCGGCTGCCTCCTCGGTGTACCCGTAGCGGCAGGCGAGCTGGTTGTAGAAGTTCTTCTCCTTGGCGCCCATGCCCCCGATATAGAGCGCCATCTGCTTGCGGATCGCGGCGAGATGCGCGGGGTCGGGCTCGCCGACCGCGAAGTTGACCTGCAGCATGACGTCGAGCGGGCCGAGCTCCGGATCGCGCTTGGCGAAGCCCTTGTCCAGGGCGTCGCCCCATGCCTTGCGGTAGTGGCCGGGGTGGAAGAACAAGGGCTGCCAGGACTCCGCGAGCTCGGCGACCAGCGACACGTTGGCCGGGCCGAGCGCCGCTACCGAGATCGGGATCCTGTTACGCAGCGGGTGGTTGATCAGCTTCAGCGGCTTGCCGAGGCCGGTGCCCTGACCTTCGGGCAGCGGCACCCGGTAGTACTTGCCGTCGTACTCGAGCGGCTCGCGGAGCCAGACCTTGCGGCAGATCTCGATCACCTCACGGGTGCGGCCCAGCGGTGCGTCGTAGGGGAGCCCGTGGAACCCCTCCACGACCTGCGGACCGGATGCACCCAGGCCCAGGGTGAATCTGCCGTTCGAGACCTGATCGAGTCCGGCTGCGGTCATCGCCAGCAGCGCCGGCGTCCGCGAGTAGATCTGCAGGATCGCCGAGGCCAGCTCCAGCTTCTCGGTCCGCGCCGCCAGATATCCCAGCTGGCTGGCGGCGTCGAACGAGTAGGCCTCGGCGATGGCGGCCAGTTCCAAGCCGGCCTGTTCGTAGGCGACCACAAGGTCTGCTGTCTCGGCGAAGCCGCCGGCGTAGTCGATGATCATTCCCAGACGCACGTGGCGGCTCCTCTGCTCGGACAATGTAGCGAGATCGTCGCACCGCAGGCAGGGGAGCCGAATCCACCCACGGAGTGAATCTCACCCCTCGTCGGGAGGAGTCGGCGCGATGGCTACCGCGGTTGCGCGCCGTGCCAACGCGCTACGGCCTCGGCACGGTTCGCGGCACGTAGCTTGCGCAGGATGTGCTTGACGTGCGACTTCACGGTGCCCTCGGAGATGATCAGCCGGCTGGCGATCCGCTGGTTGGTCTCGCCTTCGGCCATCAGCTTCAACACCTCCTGCTCGCGCCGGGTCAGGCGGTCATCGGTGCCGTCGAAGGTCGGGCTCTGGGTCGGCACCCGGACGGGCGTCATCGCATGCCAGGCCTGCGGGGCGGTATCAGCAGGACGGGGCTGCAGATCGAGGCCGAACCCCTGGGGATCGGCGGCGATCGAGGTGAGGTCGGTGGCCAGCGCTCGGATCTGGGCCCGCATCGCCTCCATCTCGGTGGCCATCATCGCCCGTTCCAGGGCGAACCCGAAGCCCTGCGCGAAGAGGCCCAGCAGGTCGCAGTCGAACTGGGTGACTTCGCCGCGGTGGAAGTAGCGGTCCACGTGCAGGAAGCCGATCACCTTGGCGCGCGGCATGATCGGCGCCGCAGCGTAGGAGCGTGAACGCGAGGCGTCGGCGACCGGCTTGTGGACCTGGGTCCGCTCCTGGACGTGGGTGACCACGATCGGTCGGCGCCGGCGCACGATGTCCAGCTCGGGCAGCCCGGGGGCGAGCATCTGCGGCTGCTGCTTGCCAGCGGCCAGGATCTCGTCGGCCCACTCGCTGTCGCCGTCGACGTAGATCGATTCGGTCATCCAGGTGGACTCGTTGACCTGGGAGACGATCGCCCGGTCGAAGCCGAGGCGACAGACGGCCTCGGTGCCGAGCTTGATCAGATGCGGCACCGAGAGCACGTCCTGGAGCTCAGCCAGGGTCTCCCAGGCGATCCTGACGGCGGAGTTGCGAGACCGGGTCTCGGCGTCGCGGACCATCTGTTCGGCGTTGCCCATCTGGCCGATCAGGTCGAACATCGACGGCGTCTCAACGACCTGATGCAGGGCGTCGGAGTCACCTTGAAGCGCCTTCAGAACGCTGGTCCGGGTTGCGGAAAGGGCGGCGTTCGCGGCCGCGAAGTCGTCGATCTCGGTGAGGCTGGGAACGGTGTCGAGGAGCAGCGAACCAGCGTGGTCGAGGAGGTGCTCCAAGTCGTTGCGCTCGGTGTCGCTGAGTGCTCGGTCGAGGACGGAGCGTTGGCCGCCGCGGCGGTCCGGAAGGGTCTTGGTCATGCGGGGTCTCACAATCTTGCCGCTCGTCACGGTACTGCCACCACAACGGTTTTGACCCGGAAACGTCACTCCCGCGTGCCGAATCCGGTTCCTCTCCCTGTGATCGATTACACATGTCGAATGTGGTGAATGCAACGTCCGCCCCGGGTGTCGGGGCCAGAGTCGCCACCAGCGGGGGACTCTTCTCTCCCGTTGGGGGCACGACCCCGAGGGGCCGCTCGACCTAGCGTCGTTGCCATGGCACAAGGAGCGTCTTCGCGACCCATCGGCTGGCTGATGCTGGCAGGCTTCGGCTGGTACCTCACCGCGTGGGTGTTGGTCAGCGTCGCGATCGGCGCGAACCGGGTGGTGCAGCCCAGTGGCGGCTTCATCGGCGGTGACCTGCTGGCCAGTGGGGTGGGGGAGAACCCGGCCGTAGTGCCGATGGTGCTCGCGCTCGCAGTGGTGCTGCTCTCCGTTCTGGTCGGGCTGGGTCACGGGTGGGCGTTGACGCCGTTGGTCGGTGTCGGCGTGGTCGCCGTCCTGGGATTGGCGCTGACCGGGAGTTGGCTGACCTTGGTGGTGATGGCCGCGACCGTGTTGGGGGCGGCTCCGGTCCTGGTGCCGCGGGTGCAGGACTACCTCTGGGCAGATCGACTCGGTCGAGCTGGAACGGACGCCGGTCGTGTCTGCTGAGCTCGCCGCCTCGCGCCCGGAGCGGACCCCGATCGATTGGGTCTTCGTGGTCCGCGGCGCCTCGCGTGGGCTCACCGTGCTGCTCATCGGCGGTGCGGTCCAGCCCTGGGTCGGCGTGCTGAGCCGCCCGCTGGGATTCATCTGGTTGGCGTTGGTGGCGGTGCTCGCGTTCGCGTTGGCGGCTCGGCCGCACCGGGGCAGTGCCGGGTCTGTCCGCGACTGCATGACGGCGGCCGTGGCGAGTTACCTGTTGGTGCTTCCGTTGGTGGTCTCGGCTGCGGGAACTCTCGCCGTCGACCAGGCCTTCTTCACCTCGTTGACCGCGGTCGTCGTCGGCGCCTTCATGGGTGCCTTCCACCGCCGTCGCCAGTCGGAGTAGCCCCGAAAGGGGTAGGCAAATACCCCCCTGGCTGGATGCTCCGTCCCTCCCGCTCGCGGCACGATCACTGTGTTCCAGATCACCAACGATGGGCGGACTATGACCACCACTCCCACCGAGAAGCCGGCCGCTGTTCCGGCACCGAGCGGCGCCACCCGGCGCGCTCTGGGGCCGCTTCAGGAAGTGGGCGAGATGATCCAACTCCTGGGCCAGGTGATCAGCTCGGCCGTGCGCGAACCCCGTGGTTACTGGGGTGACGTCCGCGACCAGATGTTCGACACCGTCAAGCTCTGCTGGGTTCCGATGATGTTCGCCTGTGTCGCCTTCGGGTTCGGCGCACCCGGTCTGCAGGCCGGCAACATCTACCTGCTGTTCGGCATCCCCGAGCGGCTCGGCTCCTTCTTCGTGATGGCCTCGGTGCGTGAGTTCGCGCCGTGGATCAACGCGATGGTGGTGGCCGGCGTGATGGGCACCGCGATCACCGCAGACCTGGGCGCGCGCCGGATCCGTGAGGAGATCGACGCGATGGAGGTGCTTGGCATCGACCCGGTCCGCGCGCTGATCCTGCCGCGGGTCATTGCGGTGACGCTGATGACCGGACTGATGGACCTCTTCGCGCTGGCCTTCGGCGTGCTGGGCGGCTATCTCGCTGCCTTGCAGTTGGGCGCATCCAGTGCCGCGTTCCAGGCGAACTTCTTCGCCAACGCGACCACCACCGACATCTGGGCCAGCGTCTTGAAGACGACGTTGTTCGGTCTGATCATCAGCGTCGTCTGTTGCTACAAGGGCTTCCGGGCCAGCGGTGGTCCGGCTGGGGTGGGGCGCGCGGTGAACCAGGCGGTGGTGATCGCCTTCGCCGCGATCTGGAGCTTCAACTTCGTGTTCACGACGATCCTGCTCGGCCTTGCCCCCGAGATCCAGGTCTACCGCTAAGGGGCATTGATGACTTCGACACGTGATGGGGCGAGCCCCGAAGTGGCCGCCGAGGATGACTACCCGCGGCCTGGAACCGTTGTGCCGACAGGGCCGAAGCTCTCACCGGTGGAGAAGGTGCAGGCCCAGATCCGTGACGGTTTCGCTGTTGCCGGCGACATCGTCAAGTTCTCCGGCGAGACGATCCGCTCCTTCAAGGACGTCCGGCTCTACAGCAGCGAGGTGCTGCATCAGGCCGGCATCCTGATCATCTCCTCGGGCTTGATCATCTGGGTGATGCAGGGCGTGATGGGCACGGTCTGTGGTCTGGAGGCCAGCTACACCCTCAAGCAGATCGGTGCTCCGCTCTACTCCGGCATCTTCAACGCGTTCTGCTCGATCCGCGAGATGTCGCCGTACATGTGGGGCTACATCTTCGCCGCGAAGGTGGGCTGTGGCCTGGTCGCCGAACTCGGCTCGATGCGGATCTCGGACGAGATCGACGCCCTCGAGGTGATGGGAATCAAGTCGAAGGCCTACCTCGTCGGCACCCGGGTGCTGGCGGCGTGGATCGCGATCCCGTTCCTGTACACGGTGGGCCTGGCCGTGATGTACGTGACGATGTACCTGGTCACCGTGGTTCAACTGGGCGGTGTCTCCCCAGGTGGCTATCTCTACATCTTCTGGCTCTACCAGAACCCGCTGGACTTCCTCTACTCGCAGATCAAGGTGCTCTCCTACGGCACCACGATCGTCTTCGTCGGCTGCTACTACGGCTTCAACGCCAGCGGCGGTCCGGTCGGAGTCGGTCGAGCGACCGCCAAATCGATGATGATCAACATGGTTCTGATCCATGTCCTTGGCGTACTCACCACCCAACTCTTCTGGGGCCTCAGCCCTAACGCCCCGATCGCCAACTGACAACGGAGCCGACCATGACCAGCATTCTCGACAAGTTCAGCGGCAACCGCATCGAGGTCAACGAGCCCGCGCCGCGGCACCTCGACCCGTCGGACACCGGCGAGGCAACGCCGGCCAGCTACAGCATGGAGGTCAAGGAGGTCCACAAGACCTTCGGCAGCTTCAAGGTGTTGCAAGGCCTGAACCTCAACTTCCAGGACAACGCGATCACCACCGTGCTCGGCCCCTCGGGCACCGGCAAGTCGGTGCTGATCAAGCACCTGGTCGGCCTGCTCGAACCGGACGCCGGCGAAGTTGCCATCTTCGGTCAGGACCTGTGGTCGATGACCGAGCAGGAACGCTACGACGTTCGTAAGAAGATGGGGGTGCTCTTCCAGGACGGCGCCCTGTTCGGGTCGATGAACCTCTTCGACAACACGGCGTTCCCGCTGCGCAAGCACACCGACAAGCACGAGGACGAGATCCAGGACATCGTCACCCGTCGGCTCACCGAGGTGGGTCTGGAGCGTTCCTGGCACAAGTACCCCAACGAGGTCTCCGGCGGTATGCGCAAGCGCGCCGGCTTTGCTCGGGCGATGGTGATGGAGCCGAGGATCGTCTTCTTCGATGAGCCCGACTCCGGCCTCGATCCGGTGCGTACCTCCTTGCTCAACGACGTGATCCTGGAGATGCACGCCGAACATGGCGGCACCTATCTGCTGGTCACCCACGACATCCGCACCGCCCGCAAGGTCTCCGACTATGTCGGTCTGATCTGGAAGGGCAAAACCGTCCACTACGGGCCGGCCGAGGAGGCCTTCGAGCACGACGACCCGTTCGTCCGGCAGTTCCTCAGCGGCGAGTCCGCTGGTCCGCTGGGCATGGACTGAGGGCGGCGACGTGGCAGGCAAGGCACTGAAGGTCGGAGTTCCGATCGCGGCGCTCGCGTTGGTGGGCGGTCTCTGGTCGCTCGGCGACGACGACTACCAGGCGACGGTCACCCTGGATTCGGCCACCAACGTGGTCGAGGGCGGACCGGTCCTGGTCAACGGGTTCGAGGCCGGCAAGGTGACCGGTATCGAGGTGGTGGACGGCCGTGCGAAGGTCTCCTTCGCGCTTGATCCCGAGCACGCACCGTTGCACGCCGGCGCGCAGATCGACGTCGACTGGAAGGCAGCACTCAGCGAGCGGGTGCTGTCCATCACCGACGGCGCCGAGAAGAACGCCGAGGTACCGGACGGCGGCACGGTGCCCGGGCGGCAACCGAAGCCGACTGAGCTCGACCAGGTGCTCAACGCGCTGGACGCACCGACCCGTAAAACCCTGCAGTCGTTGACGAAACGGCTCTCGACCACCCTCGACGGCAACGAGAAGGACCTGGCAAAGACGGTCGGGGGTGCGGGTCCGACGCTGGAGGCACTGGGGGAGATCCTGCGTGCGCTCGGCACCGATGGTCCGGCGATCCGGCACCTGATCCAGCGGGTCAACACGACGCTGGATGTGGTCGCGGACCGGGACGGCGAGGTGGCGCAGATCGTGACCCAGCTCGCCACCCTCAGCGACCGTCTCGCGGAGCGCCGCGGCGAAGTCCGCGAGACGCTGCGGGCGCTGCCGGCGACCCTCGACCAGGCCCGCAGCACGCTCGACCTGGTGCCGGCGACGACCGACGAAGCCGTGCCGCTGCTGGACGATCTGGCTCCGGCGACCGCGAAGCTGAAGCCGGTCGCCAAGAACCTGGCTCCGGTGCTGCGCGACCTGCGCCCGTTGACCGCAGACCTCAAGCCCGCGCTGGCGTCGCTCGACACGTTGCTGCAGATCACTCCGGGTCTGGTCGGCGTCACCAACCAGACGCTGCCGTCACTCACCACCGCGGTGAAGAACCTGCGTGAGCCGATCGAGTTCGCGCGTCCCTACACCCCGGAGATCGTGGCGTACCCGAGCCTGTGGGCCTCGGCGTTCGCGAACTACGACTCCTATGGCAACTACGCGCGACTGTCCCTCGGCGCGAGTGCCACCAGCCTCAACGAGAACCCGGGCATCGTGCCGCCGGGTATCACCTACGACCCTTACCCGGCCCCGGGCGCGATCGTCGATCAGCCCTGGACCGACGCTGCTGGAGATGAGATGCGATGAGTCAGCTCAGATGGCGCGATCACCGCGCCCGGATCATCGGCACGATGGCGATCGTGCTGATCGCCGGCGGCGCGTTCGCCTCCGGTGTCTTCGCCGACGGTAACGACGACAAGCTGATCGTGGTCGCAGACTTCGAGGACGCGAGCCCTTTGCTGGAAGGCAATGAGGTGCGGATCAAGGGCGTGCTGGTGGGCAAGATCGCCACCATCAAGCAGAGCCGGCGCGGCGCGCGGGTGACCATGGAGCTGGACCGCAACGCCCTTCCGGTACACCGGGATGCCAGCGCCACGATCCGTCCGGTCTCGCTGCTCGGCGAGCGCTACATCGAGCTAGACCAGGGTTCGCCGGACCAGCCTGTGTTGAGCGACGGCGCGGAGTTGGCCACCGAGAAGGTGACGGCGGCTACCGACCTCGACGAGGTCCTCAACGTCCTCGACGAGGACACCAGTTCCGCACTGGCCGCCTTGGTCGCGACCCTGGGTCAGTCCTTGGACGGCAACGGCGCCGCGGTGAACGACGTCGTCAAGGCACTGCTGCCGGCGATGAAGGACACCAAGGGACTGACCGAGGTGCTGGAGGGGCAGAACGCCACGATCAACAGCCTGGTCACGTCGTTGGAGAAGGTCGCCGGCGGGTTGGCGGTCGACGAGGGCCAGTCGCTGGAGGAGCTGGTGGCCTCGACCCAGTCACTGCTGCACACCACCGCCGCCAATGAGACCGCCTTCAAGGCGATGGTCGCCGAGCTGCCGAGCACATTGACGGCGGCTCGCAAGGCGGTCGGCAACCTGGAGGTCGCGGCAGGGGAGGCGACGCCGACGCTGCGCAAGTTGCGGCCGCTCACCGATGACCTGGCCGAGGTCAGTGGCGAACTCGAGGAGTTCGCTGCGGCCGCCGACCCGGCGTTGCGTGCGGCGAATCCGGTGCTGAGCAAGGCACAGAAGCTGCTCGACGAGGCGCAGCCGGTCGCCGCGCTGCTGCGCCAGCTCGGCCCGGACCTGGCCTCGGACCTCGACGACGTGGATGCGATCACGGCACGGGTCGCGCCGGAGATGACGATGATCATGGAGTTCGTCCGTGGTTGGGCGCTGACCACCAACGGACGCGACGGTCTCGGCCACTACTTCCGGGCCGGCGTCGTGCTCGATGACGGTGCCGCCCTCGGCCTGCTGCCAGCCGAGCTGGGTACCCCGCGTCCGCACGTCACGGAGTCCACCAAGGACTCGAAGCCGCCGAAGGACCTGCTTACCGGGTTGTTGGGTGACGACGGGCTGACCGACCAGTTGCTGGGCGGCCTGCTGGGCCTGCCGGGCTCCCTGCTCGCACCGAAGACCGACGCCCGTGGTGGTGTCACCGGACTGTCCGACAAGCAGGAGCGCGACGCCCTGCAGTACCTGCTGGGAGGCCAGTGAGATGGGTGCCGTTGCCCGCCGCCAAGCGGCGCAGAAGGTCTCGGTCCGCGTCGGCGCGCTGACGGTGATCGCGTTGATCGCGATGCTCGTCTTCGCCGTCACCGCCAAGAACGGGGTGCCGGGTTATGTCCCCGGGGCCAGCCGTAACGAGATCAAGGCCAGCTTCGCCGACACCGGGCCGCTGCGGGCCGGTGACGAGGTCCGGATCGCCGGGGTCCGCGCCGGGTTCGTCGAGGACATCGCCTTGGAGAACGGTTCGCCGGTGGTGGACATGCGCCTCGACGGCAATCGGCCGGTTTACAAGGACGCGACGGTCAGCCTGGGTGCGCGCTCGGCGCTGGGTCAGAAGTACGTGGAGCTGATCCCCGGTACCGAGAAGGCGGGGGAGCTGAGCAAGGGCGCCACCATCCCGCGGGCCCAGACCCGGTCGTCTACGGAGCTCGACCAGGTACTCGACACCTTCGACGCCAAGACCCGCGAGGCGACCGGCACCACGTTGCGTGAGGTCGGTGGCGGCCTGGCCGGTCGCGGCCGTGACGGTCAGGACGGTCTTCGTGCCGCGCCCGCGATCCTGGACGACGTCGCCGAGGTCTCCCGCGCGCTCTCCGCCGACGACGGTGCCGACCTGAGCCGGATGCTCGACGCCGCCGACACTCTGGCAGGAACGCTCGACGGTCAGTCCGCCGAGCTGGCGGCGCTGACCCGCGACCTCTCCACCACGCTTTCCGCCGTCAACGCCGACGGCGGAAAGCCGCTGGCTGAGGTGTTGCAGCAGGCGCCGGAGACGTTGTCCGAGGCCCGGACCGCGTTGCAGACCTTGGAGAAGCCGTTGGCACTGACCGCCTCGGCCACCCGCAGGTTGCGGCCGGCCGCGGAGCGCTTGGGGGAGTCGACCCCGAGTCTGCGTGGGCTGTTGCGTGAGGCGGTCGTTCCGCTGCGGACGCTGCCGAAGGTGAGCGAGAGCCTCGAGACTGCGGTCGTCGACCTGACGCCGATGCTGCGCGATACACACGGACTGGTCGGCCAGGCCGGTACTGCCCTGGACCGGGCGAGGAACCCCTTGCAGTCTCTGGTGCCCTACCTCGACGAGGTCATCAACTTCTTCTACCGAGCCGGCAACGGGATGAGCATCGGCGACAAGAACGGACGTTGGCTGCGGGTCTCGCCCGTGGTCACGCCCGAGATCGTCACCGGCGTCGTCCCGGTCCGGACGCCGACCACGCACCGTGAGGCCTACCCGGCCCCGGGCACGGTCGACTCCCACGCGACCAATCCCCTGGAGGTGCTGCGATGAGCGCGACGAGAGACAAGCGGCGGCTCAGCTCCGCGCAGATCGGCATCGTGATGCTGGTCGGAACCCTGGTGATCGGCTGGGCGCTGTTCAACAAGGACCGGATCTCCAGCGCGATGATGTCGGGCGACGAGGTCACCGTGCACTTCGATCGGCAGTACAAACTGCGTCCGCACGTCAGCGAGGTCAAGGTCGGCTTCGTTCCGGTCGGCAAGGTGGTCGGCGTCGAGGAGGAGAGCGACAGCACCGCCAAGGTGACCTTGAAGGTCGACGAGGACGTGCTGCGCACGTTGGGCTCCGAACCCTCCGCGACGATCCGGGCGACCACGCTGCTGGGCGGCTCCTACTTCGTCGACCTGGCTGCCGGGGGTGATCCCGGATCGTTCGCCTCGCGTGAGATTCCGGTTGCCCGCACCGAGGTCGCCGTCGAGCTGGACAAGGTCGCGCGCACCCTGCAGCCCGAGGCGCTGGACGGCCTGACCGGCACCCTGGATCGGGTCAACGCGACCCTGGATGAGGACGGTCGCGCCGCGGTCGACCGGCTGCTCAGCGACGCTGACGACACGCTGGTTCCGGCCGCGAGCGTACTCAAGGCGGCCCGCGGCGAGAAGCCGGAGACCGACCTGACCAAGGTGGTCCAAGGCCTGGAGTCCACCGCCCGGGTGCTCAACCGCAAGCCCGGACAGCTCGCTGCGATCGTCGAGGACCTCGACACCACCACGGCAGTCCTGGCCCGACGCAGTCCTGAGCTCGCCAGCACGGTGGCCCGACTGCCGGGCACCCTGGACCAGACCCGGACCGCGCTGGCCCGGCTGGACTCCTCCCTGGGACTGCTCCAGGACACCGCCGCCGAGGCTCGTCCGGTGGCCCAGGAACTCACCCGCACCTTGCAGGAGGTCGATCCGGTGCTGGTCAAGGCCCGCCCGGTGGTCACCGACCTGCGCAGCGTGGTGGCCGATGCGTTGCCGGTGGTGCGCAACCTGGTGCCGAGCGCCCAGGGCCTCGACAGTGTGGTGCGCGACGTGAAGGGCCCGGTGATCGATCGCGTCAACGGCCCGATCAACACCTGGCTGTACGACGACTACGTCGGGAACCGTAACTACGCGCTGAGCAAGAGCGATCGGCCGATGTATGAGGAGATCGCGCTGACCATCACGAACCTGTCGCGGGCCAGCAACATGTTCGACGCGAACGGCCACATCGTCGGCGTCCAGCCGGGCGTCGGGGTGGGCAGCCTCGGCGGCCTGCCACTGAGCACCGAGCAGCTCTTCAAGGTGCTCACCGCCTGGTACTACCCGGACGTCCCGTTGGAGACGTTGGCCCCGCTCAACAACGCGGGCAGTGAGGCGCAGCCCAACAGCGGCGCCGTCGACAAGCTGATCTCGCGGATCCAGGAGTCCAAGCGATGAACCTTCGTGACCGCATGCGGCGCAACCTGGAGCGGGTGCGCTCCGAGCCGGGGCTGAAGAAGAACGTCAGCGTGATCGGGGCGCTGATCGCGCTTGCCCTGGTGGCCGGTGGCTTCATCCTCGGCAACCAGCGCTTCGACGCCCCCTGGCAGGACAAGTTCCTGCTCTCGGCCGAGTTCGAAGCCGCCCCCGGCGTCTCGCCCGGCAATGGCCAGGAGGTCCGGATGGCCGGCGTGATCGTCGGCCAGATCTCCGGGGGAGAGGTGAACAAGAACGGCCGCGCCGAGCTCACCATGAGCCTCGAACCGGACGTCGAGATCTACGACAACGCCCGGCTGGTGCTGCGTCCCAAGAGCCCGCTCAACGAGATGTACGTGACCATCGCTCCGGGAGGTCCGCCCGGAAAGCGTCTGGCATCGGGCCACACGCTGCCGGTCACCAACACGGTGCGCCCGGTGCAGGTGGACGAGGTCCTTGCCGAACTGGACGACGGCTCGCGGGCTGCGCTGACCACCTTGCTGAGCGAGGCGGACGACGCCCTGGCGAGTGCGCCGGCGAAGCTTCCGGCCGGTCTCGACGCGACCACCGAGGTACTCGGCGACCTGCAGCCGGTGGTGGAGCAGTTGGCCACCCGGCGCGATGCGTTGCGCAGGTTGGTGAGCTCGCTGGGCCAGGTCTCGACCGCAGTGGGTGACAACGACAAGCGTCTGACCGACCTTGCCGACTCCTTGCAGTCGACGCTCGGGGTGGTGGCCGATGGCCAGTCTGAGCTCGACTCGTCGCTGGCCCAGTTGCCCGACCTGGTCGCCAAGCTGGACGGCGCCACCAGCGAGGTCGCCGCGTTGACCGAGCAGCTCGACCCGACGCTGCGCAGCGTCAAGGAGAGCAGCGAGGCACTGCCGGGCGCTTTGCGGGACCTGACCTCCACCGTCGACGAACTGGACACCACGGTGGACCTCGCCGAACCGGTGATGGCCAAGGCCCGCCCGGTGATCGCGGACCTGCGCCCGTTCACCACCCAGCTGCGGACGGCAACCCCCGGGCTGGTTCGGATCGGCGCGCGGCTCGACCCGATCACCAAGGTGCTCACCAAGTACCTGCCCGACCTCGGCGCCTTCATGGTCAACACCCGATCGGTGACCAGCATGCGTGACGCCAACGGCGGCATCCTGCGCGCGATGGCCGTGGTCACTCCGACCACGTTCCCGACCAACCTGCTCGCCGGCCTCGGCACCTCCGACGTGGACGGACCGCTCGGATGAGCGCGGCGATCAACACCCCAACTCTCAGGACGGACGTGGCGCGATGAGCGACGACGGTAAGGAAGCGCTGAACCCGCGCACCCGCCTCGGTGTGGTGGTGGCCTTCAGCACCCTGTGTGCGTTGGTCTTCGGGTTCCTTTGGATCAACTCCGGTGGTCGGATCCCGGTGGTGAGCCAGGACGGCTACACGATCGCGATGGACGTTCCCGAGGTCGCGAACGTCGTCTACTTCTCCGACGTGATGGTGGCCGGCGTGAAGGTCGGCAAGGTCACCGAGGTCGAGGAGCGCGGCGACCACGCCCGAGTCGTGGTGGAGCTGGACGACGAGGTGGCACCGCTGCACGAAGGCGCGACCATGCAGGTCCGGGCCAAGAGCCTGGTGGAGGAGTCGTTCCTGGAGATCACCGACGGTGAGGGCGCGGTGTTGGCCAGCGGCTCGACCCTGCCGGAGGGAGCGGCGAAGCCGGCCACGCAGTTGAACGACGTGCTGGAGTCGTTGGATGCGCCGACCCGGGCTGCGGTGCGCAAGAGCGTGCAGTCGTTGAGCAAAGCGACCGACGGCCGCAGCAGTGACTACGAGGCAGCGTTCGCCGGCCTCGGAGATCTCGGGCGGGAAGGCGCGACGGTGCTCGACGCGATCTCGGACCAGAGCAAGGACCTCACCGAGCTGACCCGAAGCTCCTCGCGGGTGCTCGCCGCGCTGAGTACCCGCCGGGGGCAGATCGCAGCGTTGGTGGGCGATGCCCAGGCGCTCAGCGAGGCGACGGCCGGGCAGGAGCAGGAGATCGGCGCGGTGCTGCGTGCGCTTCCGCCGGTGATGAGCAGTGCCCGCAGCAGTAGCGACGACCTGACCGAGCTCGGCGACGCGCTGCTGCCGGTGGTTGCCGATCTCGACGCCGCGGCACCCGCGCTGGCGCAGGCGGTCGAGGAGCTCCCGGCCACCACCCGCGACCTCCGGGCCACGCTGCCGGCGCTGACCAGCGTGCTCAAGCAGGCACCGGCCACCACCGACCAGGTTCCGACCTTCAGCACCGGCGTCCGGAACATCGTCCCGCCGGCCACCACGTTGATGAGTGACCTGAACCCGATGCTCGGCTACCTCGAGCCGTACGGGAAGGACCTGGCCGCGTTCTTCGCGAACTTCAGTGGCACGTTGAGCCAGAAGGACGCCAACGGGCACTGGTTCCGGATCACCGTGATCGCGAATGAGAAGAGCTTGAAGAACTCGCCGATCAACACCCACATCGGACCGCTCAACCGGAACAACCCATTGCCGCGGCCAGGGTCGCTGGATTCGCTGGCGCCGTACAGCGGCACCTATCCGCGCGTCGAGCGGGAACCGGTTCAGTGAGTCGGCCGCGATGATGGGCAAGCGTCCAACCACCAGGTCGATCGGGGTCATCCTGTTCGGCCTGGTGGCCTTGCCGCTGCTGGTGATCGGGCTGTCCCGAACCCACCTGGAGACCGGCCTGGAGAGCTTCCTGCCGGCCGACGATCACCAGGTGGCCGCCTACGACCAGGTCACCCGGCAGTTCGGCGGCGACCCGATCGTGGTTCTCGTCGAGAGCACCGAGGGCGAGGGGCTGGACGCCGACCGGGTCGAGGAACTCTTCCGGCTCGAGGGCGAGTTGGCGGCGCTCGGCGACGTCGCCGCGGTCTACGGGCCGGCCACCCTGCTCAACCAGGTGGCGGGCCGGGCCCAGGACCTGCTCACCCAGCTGGTCGGTCGCCGCGACCTGGAGATCAACAAGGCGAAGGCCGAGGCGAAGGCGGCGGGAGGCAGCCGGGCTGATCTCGAACGGGCCGCCGCCAAGGCGCGATCCTCCTTCGACCTCCGTTACGGACCGCTGCTGGTGCAGGCGATGCCCGGCGGACTACCGACCCTCTCGAACCCCGACTTCATCAACCAGGTGGTGCGCACCGAGGCCGGGAACATCCGGGCGCAGTGGCACTTCCTGGTGCCGAACCGGCGCAGTGTGGCGATCCTGGTCCGCCCCGCGGAGGGCACGTCGGCCGCGCAGGCCTCAGCCCTGGTGGAGCAGGTGCGTGCCGACGTCGAGCGGGCCGAGCTCCCCGACACGGAGGTCACCGTTACTGGGGTGCCGGTGTTGATCTCCGCGATCTCCGACACCGCGATCGGCGAAGGTCCACGGCTGGCGTTGCTCGCGGTGGCGGGCGTCGGTCTCTGCCTCTTCGCCGCGACCTGGCTGCGCCGTAGTCGCAGGCTGGCGCCGCTTGCGGTCACTCTGCTGGCCGTCGCCGGCGCCGTCGCATTCCTCGGTTGGACCGGACGCCCGGTCTCGTTGGGGGTGGTCGCGTTCTGTTCGGTGCTGCTCGGGATGGGTTGCTACTACCCGACCTACTTCGCGATGGGCGCTCGGCGGCGCACGGTGCTGGTGGTGGCCGCGGCGTCGGCGGCAAGCCTTGCCACGCTTGGGCTCTCGCCGTTACCGCTGGTCCACGACCTCGGCCTGACCCTGGCTGTTGGCATCGTGCTCGCCGCCGGGCTGGGCGTGCTGCTACGGCCGTGGTTGGCCGACGGCGCCGCGACGCCGAACGCACCCGAACCTGACAACACCGTGGTCGAGGTGCCGTGCCGGAAGACGGCGGTTCGCGTGCTCGCGGGTGCGTTGACCGTCGTTGCTGTCGGCGGCTGGTGGGCACTCCCGGCGCTGGGCCTGGAGACCGACGTCGAACAGTTCGCCGGTGGCCTGAGCGTCTACCGCGATGCCGAGCACGTGCAGCAGGTGATCGGTAGTTCCGGTGAGGTGGACGTGGTGCTGCGCGGACCCGACGTGCTCAGCCCCGAGGCGCTGACCTGGTTGCGAGATGCCAACGAGGCGATCGTCCTCGAACATGGCGATGTGTTGGCGCCGGTCACCTCGCCGGTGAGCCTCTTCTCCTTCCTGGGGCGGAACCCGACGGTGGACGAGATCGAGGCCGCGGCGCGGCTCTTGCCCGCCTACCTGCTCGACTCCGCGGTCACCCGCGACCGGCGGACCGCGGTGCTCAGCTTCGGTACCGATGTCGGCGACCTCGATGCGCTCCGGGCGGTGACCCGCGACCTGGACCGGACGCTGGCCCTGCCGCCGCCCGGCTACGACCTGGAGATCACCGGACTACCGATCGTCGCCCTGCACGCACAGGACCTGATCTCCTCGGATCGGCTGCTGGCGAACGTGGCCGGCATCGCCGTTGCCGGGCTGGTCCTAGCGCTGGGTCTGACCCGACGTGGCGATGCTGCGCGGGCGGTCTGGTCGGCGGTGCTGGCGACCGGCTGGGGCTTCGCCCTGCTGTACCTGTTCGGCATCCCGCTCAATCCGGTCACCGTCGGGTTGGGTGCACTCACCGTCGCGGTGGGCTGTGAGTTCACCGTGGTCCAGGCCGAGGCGATCCGCACCGGGAGCCGCACGCTGCGACGCGCGGTCGGCGTGGTCGCGGCCACCAGCGCTGTGGGCTATCTGGTGCTGCTCAGCTCCGGCCTTGCCGCGGTACGGGGCTTCGGTGCGCTGCTTGCCGGGGCGGTCGCCCTGGCCGCGTTGGCGTCCTGGGTAGTGGTGCGCGCCAGCGTGGCGCCCGAGCTGCCCGACCATCACTCCGGCTCGGACGAGACTGCCGAGCCCCTCGACAAGGGAGAGCTGTTGTGCGTGAACTGATCCGAACCAAGCTGTCGAGCCTGCCCCGCAAGCAGGTGGGCGCGATCGTGATCGTCGTGGCCGTGCTCGTCGCGGGGTCGGGATGGTGGTTCTGGCAGCGTGACCAGTTGCCTGAGGACGCCGCGTACCGGATCGACGGCGAGGTGGTCACGATCAAGGACGTCGAGGCGCGGGCCTCGTTGCTGCGTGCGCTCTACGGGGTCGAGGTCCCTACCGACGACGACAAGGCGGCGGCGTTCTGGCGAGACACCGCCCAGGCGATGGCGTTGAGCCAGGTGATCGACGAAGCCGCCGACGAGATGGATCTGTCCATCCCGGAGCGCAACGCCCAACAAGCGACCGCGCAGTACGTGCAGACCTACTTCGGTGAAGGCACCAAGGGGCGCGACGCCTTCGTCGCCGCGCTGGCCGCGCAGGGCACGTCCGAGGCTCAGGTGCGTGACGAGGTGGGCCGTCATCTGTTGCTCACCAAGCTCTTCGCCGAGGTGACGGCCGATGTGGTGGCCCCTGGCGCGGACGCCGTCCGGGCCGCCTACGACGAACGTCGCTGCCAACTGCGCTCACCCGAGCAACGCCGGATCAGCAACATCGTCGTCACCTCCGAGGACGAGGCGAAGTCGGTGCTGCGCGCGCTGAAGGGTGGCAGTGGCTTCGCCGAGGTCGCCCGGACCCGCAGCGCGGACACCAGTACCGCGGCCAATGGCGGAGACCTGGGCCTGGTCACCAGCGCCGACCTGGAGGGGGACTACGCGACGGCGGCCTTCGAGGCCAAGCCGAACACGGTGTTCGGGCCGTTGCGCTCGAGCCACGGCTGGAACATCGGGATGGTCCGGAAGGTGGTCGCCTCCACCGATCCGGCCTTCGAGGCGGTCCAGGGCGAACTGGCACAGCTGCTGCTCTATGAGGCCCAGTCGACGAACTGGCGCGACTGGCTGGCGAAGCGGCTGGAAGAGGCCGACGTGACCTACGCCGACGATTATCGGCCCAAGGACCCGCTGGCGTTGCCGGCCTCGATGTCCGACCCCCAGGGCGGCTCGGACGTCTGCAAGGGCGACTGATGGACCCCTCGTTGCTCGTCTCGGCGGTGCTTTCCTGCAGCTTGGGCAGTGTCCTGCTCGCGTTGGGGCGTTGGGCGCTACGCGCAGGCGGCGATCTGGTGCCGCAGTGGCGCACGCCCGAGGACCGCGAACATGGCGCGAGGGTGTATCGACGTGGAGCCTTCGCCTGTCTCGGCGCCGGCACGCTGTTGTTGGCCGTCGGCCTTGCTGCATTGGGCTCCGCTGCCTTCTGAGTCTGCGCCGCGTCGCTCCGATGGGGGTACGCAATCGCCCCCCAGGGGAGATGTTCGGGGTGGGTGACCCGGGACACAGTTAGGGACGTCGGCCGGGCCCTCTGCCCTCACTCAGGGCCCGGCCGCCTCTACCCCGAGGAGGAACGATGTACCCCGGCACTCACGCCGCAACGAACCCCGACAAGTTGGCCATCGTGATGGCCGACACCGGCGAGACGCGCAGCTACGCGGAGTTGGAGCAGCGGTCGGCACGGCTGGCGCGGTTCTGTCACGAAGCAGGCCTGCGCCGTGGCGACCACATCGCGTTCATCGCCCCGAACAGCCCCGAGGTCTTCGAGATCTACTGGGCGGCTCTGCGCTCCGGACTACTGGTCACCGGCGTCAACCACCACCTGTCCGCGGAGGAGGCGGCCTACATCGTCGCCGACTGCGGCGCGCGGGTGCTGATCACCTCCGCCGAGTTCACCGAGATCGCCGCGTACCTGACCGATTCGCCTTCTGACGTTGAGGTTCGGCTCGCCGTCGGCGGTGACCTCGACGGATACCAGGACTACGAGGCGGCGCTGGCGAGCGTCAGTGCCCAGCCGCTGGCCGTGCAGCCGCGTGGCGCCGACATGCTCTACTCCTCAGGCACCACCGGTCGTCCCAAGGGGATCAAGCCGGCGCTGCCGGACCGCGAGGTGCACGAGCCGGGCGACCCGTTCGCCACCGTCTTCGGCGGTATGTACGGCTTCGACGCCGACACCGTCTACTACTCGCCGGCACCGACCTACCACGCTGCCCCCTTGCGCTTCGGCGGCATCGTGCACATGTTCAACGGCACGGTGGTGATGACCCGCAAGTTCGACGCCGAGGGTACCCTCGCCGCGATCGAGAAGTACGGCGTCACGCACGCCCAGTTCGTGCCGACGATGTTCGTCCGGATGCTCAAGCTCCCCGAGAGCGTGCGCACCGGCTATCGCCACGAGACGCTGAGCACCGTCATCCACGCGGCGGCCCCCTGCCCGGTCGAGGTCAAGCAGCAGATGATGGCCTGGTGGGGACCGGTGCTCCACGAGTACTACTCCTCGACCGAGGCCAACGGCATCACCCTGATCAATCCCCAGCAGTGGTTGGAGAAGCCGGGATCGGTCGGCAAGGCCGGCCTCGGGGTGATCCGGATCTGCGACGAGGAGTCCGGCGCCGAGATGCCTACCGGCGAGGTGGGCACGGTCTACTTCGAACGTGACATCCCGCCGTTCGAATATCACCGGGCCCCGGAGAAGAGCCGGGAGGCGCGGCACCCGCAGCACGAGAACTGGACCACCACCGGAGACCTCGGCTACGTCGATGCCGACGGCTACTTGTTCCTGACCGACCGCAAGGCGTTCATGATCATCTCCGGCGGAGTGAACATCTATCCGCGCGAGGTCGAGGACGTCTTGACCCTGCACCCGAAGGTGACCGACGTCGCCGTGATCGGGATCCCCGACGACGAGATGGGCGAGCAGGTCAAGGCCGTCGTCCAACCGGCTCCCGGCGTCGTCGCCGATGAAGCCTTGGCCGCCGAGCTGATCGAGTTCGTGCGCGGCCGGATCGCCCGCTACAAGTGCCCGCGCAGCCTCGACTTCGTCGACGAACTGCCGCGCACCCCGACCGGCAAGTTGCTCAAGCGCAAGGTCCTGGAGACCTACCTCCAGCCCACGTCCTGACCTTCCACGACCTACCCGACACCTAACCCCAGGAGAAGAACCATGGCTTACTTCCACGACGCTGCCGAGGTCGACCAGTACATCGGCGGTGTGTTCCGCGCCGCTGCTGCGCACGACGAGATCGGCCCTAAGTTCAAGGCCACCGACATGGTGCTGCGCGTCTACTACTCGGACCCCGACGTGGTGATGAACGTCGTCATGAAGGAGCCGGAGATGACCGTCACCGTCGGCGACGAGTCCGAGCCGGCCACGGTCACCCTGCTGATGAAGTCCGACACCGGCGACAAGTTCTGGCGCGGTGAGTACAACCTCGCCGTCGGCCTGGCCAAGGGCGAGGTCAAGGCGAAGGGACCGGTCAACAAGATCCTCAAGCTCGTCCCGCTGGCCAAGTCGCTGTTCCCGATCTACCGGGCTCTCGTCGCTGACAAGGACGCCGCCAACGCCTGAGGCGTGGCGCAAGGGAGACGACGATGGAACTGATGAAGGCTGCGATCCTGCGTTCGCCGCATGTGGTCGAGTACGCGGAGGTCCCGCGTCCGCAGATGACGGACCCGGGTGATGTGATCCTCAAGGTCGAGAAGACCGCGATCTGCGGTACCGACCTGCACCCCTACGAGGGCCGGATCGAGATCGAGGACGACGTGATCTTGGGTCACGAGTTCCTCGGCACCGTGGTGGAGGTCGGCTCGGCCGTCGGCCAGTTCACCGTGGGTGACCGCGCCGTCGCCTCCTGCGTGGTGAACTGCGGACACTGCTTCTCGTGTCGCAAGGGCGACCCGGCCCGCTGTATCGGGTCGCGGATCTTCGGCCTCGGCATCGCCCTGGGCGGCCTCGACGGCGGCCAGGCCGAGTACGTGGTGGTGCCCAACGCCGACCTGTCGATGCGCAAGATCCCCACCATCGGTGCCGGCACCGACGACGACCACCTCTTCACCGGCGACATCATGACCACCGGGTACGAGGCCGTCCGCCGGGTCTTCACGCCGGGCGACACCGTTGCCGTGGTCGGCGCCGGACCGGTCGGCCTCTGTGCCGCGATGAGCGCGGTCGCCCTGGGCGCTGCGCAGGTGGTCGTCGTCGACAAGGTCGCCGCACGTCTCAAGGAGGCCGAAGCGATCGGTGCGATCGGCGTCAACGCCGACGAGGGCGACCCGCAGGACGCCGTGTACGACCTCACCGACTGGCGCGGCGCGGACATCGTGATCGACGCGGTGGGTCACGAGTCCGCCCTGCTCTCGGCGTGCCGGCTGGCCCGTGCCGGTGGCCACATCTCGATTCCGGGCGTCTACCTGGAGGAGTCGATCAACCTGCCGTTCGGCGAACTGTGGCTCAAGGGCATCTCGATCACCGGTGGCGTTGCCAACATCGTCAACTACATGGACGAGGTGACCGCGCTGGTCAACGTCGGCAAGCTCAACCCGTCGCGGCTGATCAGCCACCGGATGGGGCTCAGCGAGGTCACCCAGGCCTACAAGATGTTCCACAACCACGAGGCGACCAAGATCGTCCTCGACCCGGGGAAGTGACGGCGATGAGCGAGCTTCCGCACTTTCCGCTGATCATCGGCGGCGAAGAGGTCAACACCTCGGCAACGTTGGAGATCATCGATCCGTCGACCGGCCAGGTCACCGCCACCGCCGCCAAGGCAGGGGCAGCCGAGGTCGACCTCGCCGTGGAGTCGGCGCAGAAGTCCTTCGACGCGGGGGACTGGTCGCGTGCGACCGCCGGCGAGCGGACCGAGGTCCTGCTCAAGATCGCCGACAAGGTCGGCGAGCGGCTCGAAGAGATCGCCGAGCTGGAGCTGATGGCGAACGGCGCGACCGTGCGTCAGGCGACCGGCTTCCACATCGGTTACGTGGCACCGCACCTGACCCACTTCGCCGAGCTGGGTGCCAACTACCAGTTCGAGCAGCCGATGCCGCGGGCCAGCTTCCCGAGCCTCGGGCAGAGCACCGTGCGACGTGAGCCGATCGGTGTGGTCGGTGCCATCGCGCCGTGGAACTTCCCGCTGCTACTGGGCCTATGGAAGATGGGGCCGGCCCTCGCGGTGGGCAACAGCGTGGTGATCAAGCCCGACGAGCGGACCCCGCTGAGCACGCTGGAGTTCGCCCGGATCGCCTTGGAGTGTGGGCTTCCGGCCGGTGTCCTCAACGTCGTCCCCGGTCTCGGCGCGGAGGCCGGGCAGCGGTTGGCCGAGCACCCCGGCGTCGGCAAGATCGGGTTCACCGGCTCCACTGCGGTGGGCCAGCAGATCATGCGTAGCGCGGCCGACAACGTGAAGGGCGTGACCCTCGAACTGGGCGGCAAGTCACCGGCGATCGTGCTCGACGACGCCGACCTCGACCTCACCGTCGACGGCCTGCTCTACGGCTCGATGCTCTACTCCGGTCAGGTCTGCATGTCGATGACCCGGGCGCTGGTCCCGGCCTCGCGCCATGACGAGTTCGTGGAGCGGTTGATCGAGCGCGCCCGCACCATCCAGGTCGGCGACACCCGCGACTGGGAGACCGACATGGGGCCGCTGGTCTCGCGCCGGCAACAGGAACGGGTCCTCGGCTACATCGAGTCCGGCAAGGAGCAGGGCGCCAACCTGGTGCTCGGCGGCGGCGTGCCGCAGGTCGACGGCTTCGAGGGTGGTTTCTGGATCGAGCCGACGATCTTCACCGGCGTCGACAACAGCATGCGGATCGCCCGCGAGGAGATCTTCGGCCCGGTGCTCTCGGTGATCAGCTACCAGAACGAGGCCGAGGCCCTGCAGATCGCCAACGACTCCGACTACGGCCTGGCCTCCTCGGTGTGGAGCTCGGACAACGAGCGTGCGTTGGAGATGGCGCCCAAGATCCAGGCCGGCACGGTGTGGATCAACGACGCGCATCAGATCAACGTCAAGGTGCCGTTCGGCGGTTACAAGACCAGCGGTCTGGGCCGCGAACTCGGCCCCAACGCCCTCGACCCGTTCACCGAGGTCAAGGACGTCTACCTCGACCTCTCCGGTCGCCGCGAGCGTCGTCCCTACGACGCCCTTCTTAGCCACGCTGACTGACACTGAGGAGTACCCGATGAGCATTGACATTTTCGAGGATGAGGACGAAGTCACCTTCCTCGCCGCCACCAACGTCGACAAGCCGGAGCACAGCGCCGTCGACATCTCGACCAAGGCGTTCTGGGCCAAGCCCTCCGAAGAGCGCGAGCAGATCTTCAAGGTGCTGCGCGAGACGGACCCGGTCTCCTGGCAGCGACCCGTCGAGGACGCCGTCACCCCCGACCCGGACGATCCCGGCTACTGGGCGCTGACCAAGCACGCCGACATCGCCCAGGTCAGCCGGGACCACGAGACCTTCATCTCGGGCCAGGGCGTGCTGTTCGACATGCTGCCGCCGATCTTCTTGGAGATGTCCCAGTCGTTCCTGGCGATGGACCCGCCGCGTCACGACAAGCTGCGGGCGCTGGTCAGTGCGGCCTTCACCCCCAAGCAGATCAAGCGGATCGAGGACAAGGTCCTGGTCGCCGCCAAGGAGACGGTCGACGCGATCGCCGCCAAGGGTTCGGTGGAGTTCGTCTCGGAGTGCGCCGAGGTGCTTCCGGTGCGGATGTTCTGCGAGCTCTTCGGGGTGCCCGATCACCTGCGTGCGCAGACCGCAGCCGCTGCGGCCGACGTGGTGGCCTGGGCCGATCCGGAGATCCTGGGCGAGCGGTCCGCCGACGAGGTCCAGGTCGAGGCCTGCTCGATCCTGCATGAGATCGCCGAGGAGATGATCGAGGCCCGTCGCGCCAACCCCACCGACGATCTGTTCACCAGCCTGATGAACGCCGAGGTCGACGGCCAGCGGCTCGACGACTTCGAGATCGGTGCCTTCTTCATCCTGATGGCGGTGGCCGGCACCGACACCACCAAGCACACCACCAGCTTGACGGTGAAGGCGATGACCGAGTTCCCCGAGCAGCGCGCCTGGCTGATGGAGGACTTCGAGGGCCGGATCGGTCCGGCGATCGACGAGTTCATCCGCTTCGCGTCGCCGGTGATGACCTTCCGCCGCACCGCCGTCAAGGAGACCGAGCTCGGCGGCCGCAAGATCCTGCCCGGAGACAAGGTGGTGATGTTCTACCCCTCCGCCAACCAGGACGCCGACGTCTTCGAGGCGCCGGAGACGTTCGACCTCAGCCGGCAGGTCAACCCGCACATGGGCTTCGGTGGCGGCGGTATCCACTTCTGCCTGGGCAACCAGCTCGCCAAGTCGATGCTGCGGGCGATGTTCCGTGAGTTGCTCACCCGGATCCCGGACTTCGCCGCCGGCGAGCCCGAACTGCTGGGCACGAACTTCATGCGCGGTGTGAAGCGGATGCCTGTCACGTTCACGCCGGAAACCAGCTGACCACCAGTACGAGAAGGAAGGAACGATCTCAGATGCGTTTGGAGATCGACTACAGCAGGTGCACCGGTCTGGGCATCTGCGAGGCGGAGGCGCCGGATCTCTTCGAGATTCAGGAGGACGGCTCGTTGTCGCTGCTCGTGGAGCGGCCTACCGCAGACAGCCGTGCAGCCGCGCAAGCAGCGGTGGCGGGTTGCCCCACCGAGGCGATCCGGATTGTCGAGGACTGAGCGATGGTGCGACGCCTGGTGGTCGTAGGCGCTTCGCTGGCCGGGCTTCGGGCGGTTGAGGCGGCCCGTCGCGCGGGGTTCGACGGGGAGGTGGTGCTGGTGGGCGACGAGGCCCACCTGCCCTACGACCGACCTCCGTTGTCCAAGGCCTACCTGGCCGACGAGACGCCGAGCGAGCCTTGGTTCCGCACCGCGGACCATCTGCGGGACGAGCTCGGGGTCACCCTGATGCTCGGGACTCCGGCGTCCGGCCTCGACGCCGAGCGCCAGGTACTTCGGGTCGGTGACGCCGAGGTGCGCTACGACGCGCTGGTCATCGCGACCGGCGCCACCGCCCGGCGCTGGCCCGGCACGGAGGAGTTGGGCGGCGTGCACCCACTACGCACGCTTGACGACGCCCGCTCCGTCCGTGCCGCGTTGGACGCCGGCGCCCGCACTGTGGTGGTGGGCGCCGGCTTCATCGGCTCCGAGGTCGCGGCCGGCGCACGTAAACGTGGCCTCGACGTCACCATCGTCGAGGCGCTCGACGTACCGCTGTCGCGGTCGGTGGGCACCGAGATCGGCGAGGCCTGCACTCAGTTGCATCGGGAGCAGGGTACCGACCTGCGTTGCGGCGTCACGGTCACCGGTTTCGAGGAACGCGACGGTGCCGTCACCGCGGTCCGGCTCTCGGACGGGTCGACGGTCGCTGCCGATCTGGTCGTGGTCGGCATAGGCGTCATCCCGAACACCGGTTGGCTGGCCGGCTCCGGCGTCCGGCTGCACGAACGTGATGGCGGGATTGTCTGCGACGAGTCGTTGTGGACGGGAGTCCCCGGTGTCTATGCGGCCGGCGACGTCATGCACTGGCCGAACCCGTTGTTCGACGGTGAGGTGATGCGGTTGGAGCATTGGACCACCGCTGCGGAGCAGGGGGCGTGTGCGGCGCGCAACGCGATCGAGCCGGGCCGCGACGAAGCGCTCTCGACGGTGCCGTACTTCTGGTCGGACTGGTACGACCACCGGATCCAGTTCGTCGGCATCCCGCGTGCCGACGAGGTGCGGGTGGTCAGCGCCGAGCAGGACGACGACCGCTTCCTGGCTCTCTACCGTCGCGGCGACCGTCTGGTCGGCGTACTGAGCGTCGACCGGCCGACCCAGATCATGAAGTACCGACGGCTGATCGTGAATCGGGCCAGCTGGACCGAGGCGCTCGAGTTCGCCGGCGTCAGCACCCAGCAGGCTGTAACGCGTTGACGTCGGCACCGCTGCGGGGCATGGTCCTGCTCGCCTCGGGCAGTACCCGCGGTGTGGGGGAGGCCATTGTCTGTGCGGCGGCCCGCGCTGGTGCCGATGTGGTGCTGCTGGCGCGGGAACTCCCTGCGGGGGAGTCGGACCGGCATGAGCAGGAACTGCGTGCCCGGATCGAGGGATGGGGGCGCGAGTTCCTGCTGGTACGGGGGGATGTGCGGGACGGGGCGGGAGCGGACCGGGCGGTGGCAGCGGCCATCGCCCGGTTCGACCGTCTCGATCTGGTGCTCAACAATGCGAGCGTGATGTGTCTTGACGGCACCACTGACACTCCGTTGGCGGCCTTCGAACTGATGGTGGAGGTCAACATCCGGGGGACGTTCCTGCTCACCCGGGCCGGGCTGCCCTACCTGCGTCGGGCAGCGCATGGCCAGATCCTGACCATCTCGCCGCCGATCGAGCTTGAGGAGGGCGGTCTCGGCTCCAGCGTGCCGTACCTGGCCACCAAGTACGCGGCAACCGCGTTGACCCTCGGCTGGGCCGCCGAGCATGCCGATGCCGGCGTCTCGGCCAACTGCCTGTGGCCGCACGCGCCGCTACGGGACCCCGGGGGAGTCTTCCTTCCGGCCCGGCGGCAGAAGGTGTATCTCCCCGAGATCATGGGAGACGCCGCCGTCGAGGTCTTCGCCCGCCCGCCCGGTCAGGTGACCGGCCGGATGCTCCTCGACGCCGAGGTGCTCGGCGCCGCCGGGGTCACCGACCTGGCGCCCTACGTCTGGCACCGCCCCCGACAC
Organism: Nocardioides dubius; assembly: GCF_039528155.1. Lineage (NCBI taxonomy): Bacteria > Bacillati > Actinomycetota > Actinomycetes > Propionibacteriales > Nocardioidaceae > Nocardioides > Nocardioides dubius. The sequence goes on from NZ_BAAALG010000012.1 coordinate 125,542, forward strand.
CTCACCGGAGCGTTTCCCCCGACCGATAGTCCCTGACGAGTTGGCCCCTCAAATCACGGTTTGAGGGGCCAACTCGTTCGTCAGCGTTGCGACGTCGCGGCTACAGCGGCAGGTCGAGGGCGTTCGGCAAACCTGCCTTGTAGAGCTGTTCGTCGACCATCTTCAACGCCTCGAACTCCTGCGGGCGATAGAGCTGGAACATCTGCACCCGCTCGGCGCGGGAGCCGCGCTCGTCGAGGATGGCGTTGACGGCGGCGCGGGCGGACTCGTTGGCCCCCTCCATGGTGGCCAGGTCGATGTTGGTGCGCACGTAGTCGCCGCTGAGCAGCAGGTTGGCGATCCCGCTCCGCGCCTCGGGGCGGTCGTCCCAGGAGCCGACCGTGTTGATCAGCAGGGGAGTGGCGTTGGTGTTGCGCCCCCGCTTGGCGTTCCAGGCGATGCCCGGGTCGAGGAACCAGGAGTGGATGATGCTGTCCGGCAGCTGGGCCCCGGCGGTCTCGTGAGCGCGGATCTGGGCCAGCACCTCACGGGCGATCTGGGCCGGGGTGCACTGCTTGGCCGGCTTCTTGTAGAGGATGCCGGGCTCGCTCCAGTTGGAGATGTCGACCGAGAGGATGTCGCGGACCTTGCCGTCGCCGTAGTCCCGGCTGATCCGGCGCCCCTTCCAGAACTGGCCCTGGGTGAGCGCGGTGATCGCCCACGGCGAGTCGATGAAGCTGATGTGGCCGTGGGTGAGATCGATCGGCTGGCGCAGGAAGTACTGGATGCCGACCATCCAGTCCGGCTTGAGGGCGTCGAGCCGGCGCAGGTGCGGTGCCCGGCGCAGCACGGCCGGCGTCAGCGTCTCGCGGGCCCGCTCGACCGGCATCGCGCTGACGAACCAGTCGGCCTCGAAGCGGTGCCGCCGGCCCTTGGCGTCGCGCAGGACGGCCGCCTCGATGCGGCCCTTCTCGACCTCGTAGCGGACCAGGCGCTGGCCCTTGACGAAGCGCACCCCGAGGCTGCGCAGATGCCGCATCCACGGGTTGATCCAGGCCTCGTTGGTGGGCAGGTCGAGCACGCGGTCGAGCGCGCCGTCGTTGCCGCGGCCCATCATGTTCATGATGAACGCCTCGCCCATGTTGCCGATGGTGCGGGTGCTGGCGATGTCGGCGCGGGCGGCGACCAGGCTGCGGGTCAGGCCGGAGGCCAGCACCGTCTGGTACTCGCCGGAGCGGGAGTCGGCGCCGACGAAGTCCCACCAGCTGCGGTGCTCCCACTGCTTGAAGCGGCGCTCCTCGCAGCTGGTCAGGAAGACCAGCAGCCGGGTCACGAACCAGGCCAGCTCGTGGGGCGGAACGGTGCTGCCGCCGAGGGTGTCGGTGAGGTACTTGCGCAGACCGTCCACGGTCAGCAGCTGCTCCGGGTCGGGGCCGAGCCCGAAGATGAAGCCGTCCGCGCGGCCTCCTGCCCGGTAGAACTTGCCCTCGGTCGCGTCGACCAGGTGATCGCCGACGGTGCCGCGGCCGAAGGGGATGCGGCGCATCGTGTTCGGCACGTGGTGGTAGAAGCCGGGGAAGAACCGGAAGCCGTGCTCGCCGGGGAGGTCGCGCCGTCCGCCGCGCCCGGTGTTCGGCACCGGGATGCTGCGGGCCTTGCCGCCCCACGCGCTGGGCTCGAAGACGGTCACCTTGAAGCCGCGCTCGGCCAGCTCGTGGGCGGCGGTCAGGCCGGCCATCCCGCCGCCCAGGACGGCGACCTTGCGGCCGGGCCGGACGGCGAGCGCCGGCGTCTGGGCCAGGGCCAGGGTGCCGGCTGCGACGCCGGTTCCGGCGATCATGCCGCGACGGGTGACGGGCGGGAGGGACGAGTCGAGCGGAGCCATGGCGCGAGACCTCATGAGAACGACGACAGGATTACTGTTACAACGTCGCTGTCACAAAGGGGTTACGTGGGCCGTCCTGGCGGCTCCGGACGGCTTCGGGGCTGCTAGGAGGCGAAGGCGCCGGTGGCCTCGAGGAGGTCCCAGATCTCGGCACTGCGCTTGCTGAGCGCGCTGGGCAGGAAGTGCAGCGCGTCGCGCCAGATCGGGTGGCCGTCGGCGTCGAGGGCGTCGCAGACCGGCCAGTGCGTGCACATCACCGGGTTGATGTCGACCACGGTGACGGCGTCCGAGCGGACGTCGGCGGTGCGATAGAAGGAGTCGATCAACGGGGCAGAGGTGGGAGCGGGCACCCGGCACTGGCTGATCAGGGTGGAGGTGGCCAGGCACTCCAGGGGGTCGCCGATCGAGGCCTTCGGCACCAGCGCGGAGGCCAGCACCACGACCCGGACGCCCTCGGCGGCGAAGTAGTCCAGGCTCTCGCGCACGGTGCGCTCGACCAGCGCGTCGCCGATCAGCTCCTCGTCGGTGAGGTCGGCCAGGTCGTTGCCCCGGGGGAGCTGGGTGAGCAGCACGGTGTCGATGTCGAGCTCGTCGATCAGGCCGCCGTAGAGCGCTGCCCGGGCCTCGCCGCACTGCTCGCGCTTGGCCTCGGCGTGCACCGGCTTGGTGACGCCGCGCTGCCACGAGCACCCGCCGACCGAGCTGCGGAAGAGGCTGAACCCGTGCTCCTCGGCGAGCGCCTTCAGGGTCGGGGTGAGCATCAGCGAGTGCGAGTCGCCGGCCAGCATCACCCGGGGCCCGGTGGGCTCCTCGTGCTCGGTGCAGACGTCGGTCTCCTCGAGCGTGCAGTAGGCGTTCGCGGCACCCACCTCGGCGCTGTACGCCGCCCAGTCGAGGTCGGTGGGGATCGGCTCGTCGCCGGCGCCCGCCAGCTCCAGCGAGGGCCGCTCGGTGGTGCTCGCCGTCGCCGGGGCGCGGTGCGAGTCCAGCAGCGCGGGGACCGCCGTGACGGCGAGCACCGCAGACGCTGCGACGCCGACCACCACGGTGCGCCAGCCGAAGCGGCGCAGCCAGCGGCCGGTGCGCAGCGGGTGCTCGAAGATCTCGAAGCTCAGCGCGGCCAGGCCGCTGGCCACCGCGAAGGTCAGCAGCGCCATGCCCCAGGCCGGGAGGTCGAGCCAGTAGGGGATCAGCAGCAGCACCGGCCAGTGCCACAGGTAGGTGCCGTAGGAGATCCGGCCCAGGTAGACGACGGTCGGGCGGCCCAGCAGCCAGGCCAGGCTGCGGTCCTTCTGCTCGGCCAGGGTGAGCACCAGGCCGGTGGTGGCGAGGGTGGCCAGGATGCCGCGGGTGCTCGGGGTGAAGTCGACCAGGTCGGTCGCGGCGACCAGCAGGATGGCGAGGAAGACCCAGCCGACGCCCGGGCGCAGCCGGTTGCCGGCGTCCTGGGCCCGGTTGCGGCGCACGGCGCGCAGGCTGAGCGCCGCCAACGCGCCGGCCAGCAGCTGGTACAGCCGCGCGTCGGTGCCGTAATAGGCGTGCGACGGGTCGTGCTCGGCCCAGTAGAGCTGGGCGGCGAAGGAGGCGAGGAACAGCACCGAGAGGCCGACCGCGAGGGCCGGGCGCCAGCGCTTGCGCAGCCAGACCAGGGCGATCACCACCAGCGGGAAGATCAGGTAGAACTGCTCCTCGACCGCCAGCGACCAGAAGTGCAGGAACGGGGACTTGTCGACGTCGGCGCCGAAGTAGTCGCCCTCCTGGTGGATGAAGCGCCAGTTGGCGAAGTAGAGCAGGGCGCTCTGGGCGTCGCCGGTCCACGGCAGCCGCTGGACCGCGGAGGCGACCAGCATGAAGATCGCCGAGGTGGCGACGATGACGACCAGCGCCGCCGGCAGCAGGCGACGCACCCGGCGCGCGTAGAAGTGGCCGAGCCGCAGCCCGCCGCGCTCCTCGACCTCGGCCAGGATCAGGCCGGTGACCAGGAAGCCGGAGAGGACGAAGAAGAGGTCCACGCCGACGAAGCCGCCGTCGAAGCTGGACACCCCCGCGTGGAACACCAGGACCAGGTAGACCGCGATGGTTCTCAGGCCGTCCAGGGCAGGGATGTGAGGCTGGGACACGACGTCCACCGTAGGCCACGCGTCCTTGGATTCTTGAGGGCCCTTCGGTGCGACGTAGGCTTGGTAGTCGTCTTGCACTCCCAGCCTTGAGGTGTATCTCCGTGACCACCACCGGTAACGATCCCCGTCTTGCTCCGGCGTCGCTGTTCGCCCGCTTGGAGCCGAAGCTGGCGACCGTGCAGAAGCCGATCCAGTACGTCGGCGGCGAGCTCAACTCGACCGTCAAGGACTGGAACTGCGCCGAGACCACCGGTGACGGCGGTCCCACCGTGCGCTGGGCGCTGATGTACCCCGACGCCTACGAGGTCGGCCTGCCCAACCAGGGCGTGCAGATCCTCTACGAAGTGCTCAACGAGCGCGACTGGATCGTCGCCGAGCGCACCTACTCGGTGTGGCCGGACATGGAGAAGGTGCTGCGCGAGGGCGACGAGCACGGCCCGATCCCGCAGTTCACCGTCGACGCGCACCGCTCGGTGCGTGACTTCGACTTCTTCGGGCTGAGCTTCTCCACCGAGCTCGGCTACACGAACATGCTCAACGCGCTCGACCTGGCCGGCATCCCGCTGCACGCCGTCGATCGCACCGAGGCCGACCCGATCGTGCTCTCCGGCGGCCACGCCTCCTTCAACCCGGAGCCGATCGCGGACTTCATCGACGCCGCCGTGCTGGGCGACGGCGAGGAGATCGTGCTGCGGATCTCCGAGGTCGCACGGGAGTGGAAGGGCGAGATCGCGGCCGGTGCCGACTTCGGCGAGCGCACCCCGCGCGACGAGCTGCTCTTCCGCCTCGCCTCCAGCGGCGCGGTCTACGTGCCCAAGTTCTACGACGTCTCCTACGACGAGGCCACCGGCCAGATCGCCTCGGTCGAGCCGAACCGTCCGGGCGTACCGGCCCGGATCCGCAAGCACACGCTGATGGACCTCGACGCGTGGCCGTACCCGGCGAAGCCGCTGGTGCCGCTGGCCGAGACCGTCCACGAGCGCTTCTCGGTGGAGATCTTCCGGGGCTGCACCCGGGGCTGCCGGTTCTGCCAGGCCGGGATGATCACCCGGCCGGTGCGCGAGCGCTCGATCAACACGATCGGCGACATGGTCGAGAACGGCATCCGCAAGTCCGGCTTCGACGAGGTCGGCCTGCTCTCGCTCTCCAGCGCCGACCACACCGAGATCGGCGACGTCGCCAAGGGCCTGGCCGACCGCTACGAGGGCACCAGCGTCTCGCTCTCGCTGCCCTCGACCCGGGTCGACGCCTTCAACATCTCGCTGGCCAACGAGTTCTCCCGCAACGGGCGTCGCTCGGGTCTGACCTTCGCTCCCGAGGGCGGCTCGGAGCGGATGCGCAAGGTGATCAACAAGATGGTCACCGAGGAGGACCTGATCCGCACGGTGGCCACCGCCTACTCGCACGGCTGGCGCCAGGTGAAGCTCTACTTCATGTGCGGTCTGCCGACCGAGACCGACGACGACGTCATGCAGATCGCCGAGCTGGCCAAGAAGGTGATCGCAAAGGGGCGCGAGGTCTCGGGCCACAACGACATCCGCTGCACGGTCTCGATCGGTGGCTTCGTGCCGAAGCCGCACACGCCGTTCCAGTGGGCCGCCCAGCTCGACCACGAGACCACCGACGCGCGGCTGAAGAAGCTGCGCGACGCCGTCCGCGCGGACAAGCGGTTCGGTCGCGCGATCGGCTTCCGCTACCACGACGGCAAGCCCGGCATGGTCGAGGGCCTGCTCTCGCGCGGCGATCGCCGGGTGGGGCGGATCATCGAGGAGGTCTGGCGCGACGGCGGCCGCTTCGACGGCTGGAGCGAGCACTTCTCCTACGACCGCTGGGTCACCTCGAGCGAGCGGGCCCTGGCCGGCACCGGCGTCGACCTGGAGTGGTTCACCACGCGTGACCGCGAGTACGACGAGGTCCTGCCCTGGGACCACCTCGACTCCGGCCTCGACAAGGACTGGCTCTGGGGCGACTGGGAGGACGCGCTGGCCGCGGCCGAGGGCGAGGACATCGAGGTCGAGGACTGCCGCTGGACCCCGTGCTACGACTGTGGCGTCTGCCCGGAGATGCAGACCGAGATCCAGATCGGCCCCACCGGCCAGAAGTTGCTCCCACTCTCCGTCGTCTGACCACTCAATGTGACCTCAGCGCTGGATTTCCTGGGAATTTCGGACGCTCAGGTCACATTGAGTGGCTTCTCCAGTCAGGTGGTTCGTTGGAGCTCACGCTCGACGGCGCGCCGGATCCACGAGGAGACGCTGCGATCGTCGGCCTCGGCGCGACGCTTCACCTCTGCAAGGAGCTCCTCGGGAAACCTGATCGGCACCGGTGCGCCCATGCGGGCCTTGCGGCGGATCGGCGCGCCAGTAGGGCGCTGGTGCTCCGGGTCGGCGTAGTAGGCGTTCTCTTCGTCGGGGGTCATGCGGGGCATCGGATCAGAGCTCATGGCGATCACCTCGGTAGGTCTGGGCGAGCCGTTTGCTGGCGAGGTAGCAACCGATCGGGCGGCATCGCGTCGGATCGCCGCGCCGGCTAGGTGCGAGCGGCACGACGAGAACCACTCCGTGCACTTCAGCGACCATGAGCCAGTGAGCGGGTGGTTGGGCTGGATAGAAGAGTGGATCGCTGATCCACACGTCGCTTACGTCGTGGAGGCCGAGGTGCGGGTGCTTGAAGAGATGAGCCGCCTGCGTATCGATCTCGAACGGCTGTGGTGCTAGCAGGTCGACATCGAATCTCGTTCCGTATAGCAATGTAATACACATCCGTGACGTCGTCTAGAGCCCAGGCGACTCCCGGGCTTCGCCGCCCAGGCAAGCAGGGTCGGTCGGTGGACGTCGGCGCTCGGGACGCGGCTGTGGAGAGCCGCCTGGGCAAGGCGCGGAGTCAGGTGAGTGGCTTCTCCAGGAGGGTGAACTCGAGGTCGTCGCGCTGGGGGATGCCGAACCGCTCGTCGCCGTAGGGGAACGGGGAGAGCTGCCGGGTGTCGCGGTAGCCGCGTCGCTCGTAGTAGGCGATCAGGTCGGTGCGCTGCCGGATCACCGTCATCTCCAGGTGGGTGGCGGCCCAGCCGGCGCGTGCGTGCTCCTCGGCGTGGGCCAGCACCTGGCGCCCGACGCCGTCGCCCTGGCGGGTGGGGGAGACGGCGAACATCCCGAAGTACGCGCGCTCGGCCCGCTGCTGCAGGCTGGCCCCGCCATGGTAAGCCGCCCTCAATGTGACCTCAGCGCGGGGAATTGCCCTGAATTGCAGCGCTCAGGTCACATTGAGCTGGTCTTCGATGTACTGGGGCCGGGCGGCGTACATGCCGAAGGCGAACTGCGGGACGGCGATCGCCAGCAGGAACCACAGCGGCACCGTCCAGCCGCCGGTCGCGTCGTAGAGCGCACCGACGGCGAACGGGCCGACGGCGGCGAGCAGGTAGCCGACCGACTGGGTGAAGCCGGAGAGTGCGGCGGTGCCGGCCGGGGTCCGGCTGCGCAGCCCGATCATGGTCAGGATCAGCGGGAAGGTGCAGGCGCCGATCCCGACGATCACCGCCCAGAGCACGGCCAACGAGTGCGGCGCCAGCATCAGCCCGACGTAGCCGACCGGGTAGCAGACCATGATCGCGGCGAAGATGCCCTGTTGGCTGGTGCGCCTGGCGGCAGCGGCCGGGATCCACAGCGAGAGCGGGATGCTGACCGCGGCCAGCAGTCCGACCAGCGCCCCTGCGGTCGCTGCCGAGTAGCCGGAGTCGCGCCACAGCTGCGCGAACCAGCCGAAGATGGCGTAGGCCTGCAGCGACTGGAACCCGAAGAAGAAGGCCATCGCCCAACCCAGCCGGGTGCGGGCCACGTCGGCCAGCCGTACCCCGCGGTGTGCGGTGCCCGGAGCCGCGTCGTGGCGCAGCAGGAAGAGCCAAGGCAGCGCGCAGACGGCGGCCAACCCGGCCCAGACGCCGATCCCGACCCGCCAGCCGCCGAACGTCTCGGCGATCGGCACGGTCAGGGTGAGGGCGCCGGTCAGTCCGATCGCCATCGCGGTGGTGTAGGCCGCCGTCAGCAGGCCGACCCGGTCGGGGAAGTGCAGCTTGACCAGCGAGGGCAGCAGCACGTTCGCGGCGGCCATCCCGGCCAGGGCGAGCATCGACAGGGCCAGGAAGGGGAGCGAGGAGTCCACCAATGCCCGCCCGGCCAGACCGAGGATCACGCCGACCAGGGCGAGCAGGGTCACCCGGTGCACGCCCCAGCGGCTGGCCGCGGCCGGGGCGAGGGCGCCGAAGCCGGCGAAGGCGATCACCGGCAGCGAGGTCAGCAGACCGGCCACGGTGTGGGACATCGCGAGCCCCTCGGTGACCTCCTCGAGCACCGGGCCGACCGAGACGGCGGCCGGGCGCAGGTTGAGGGAGACGGTGAGGATCCCGATCAGGATCAGGATCGACTCGGTGCGGGACGTGCGAAGGGGCGGGGAGACGGACACACGGTCCATGCTCTCCCCGCCCCTCATCGGGCGCGTGACCGGGGTCAGCCGATCTTGCCGGTGATGTCGTCGCCGTTGGTCTTCTCGATGTAGCAGACCAGGCGGTCGTCGAGCTCCGGGTCCGACGGGTCCTCGGTGACGGTCTTCCAGGTGAAGGAGTCGTCGACAGCCGCGACCAGAGCCGGATCGGCCATCGCTCGGCACAGGCTCTCCTCGCCCGGGGCCTGAACCTCCTGGATGGTGCTGGCGCCCACCTTGTCGGCCGCATCCTGGAAGGTGCCCACCCAGACGATCTGAGCGTCGTGGTCGTCGTCGCAGTCGCTCTTCATCATCGAGACGGTGGTCTCGTCGCCGTCGGTCTCCTCGTCGGTCTCGATGCACTGGCCGACCTCGGCGTTGTCGAGGGTGACGACCTGGTTCCAGCCCCAGAAGCCGAGGGCGACCACGCCGACGAGCAGCGCCGTGCACAGCACGCTGATCGGGATCGCGGCGATCGCCGCCCACCGCGCCCGGCGCTTGCCGTCCTTGGTCCGCGACAGGCCGAAGAAGGCGAGGATGAAGCCGATCGGGGACAGACAGCAGGTCAGGCTCAGCACGAATGCGGTGATCGAGACGCCGTCGTTCGGGGCCTGGGCGTCGTTGCCGCCCTGCCAGCCCTGGTACTGCGCGCCGCCCGGGTACTGCTGGCCGTAGGCCGGCTGCCCGTACTGACCGGGCTGCCCGTACTGGCCCGGCTGGCCGTACTGACCGGGCTGCTCCGGCTGGCCGTACTGGCCCGGCTGCGCAGGCGGCTGGTTCCAGGGCTGGTCGCCCGAGGCCGGCTGCTCGCCCGCGGGCTGGTCGCCGGACGGCTGCGGGTTGCCCCACTCGTTGGGCTGGCCGTTCCCGGCGTCGTCACCCGAGCCCGGGTAGGAGGGAGGTTGGGTCATGTCATTCCTCGGTGCTGGTCGGGTTGGTGCTGGACGGGGTGGTGCTGGAGTCGGTGTCGCGCGCGGGGGAGCCGGTCAGCGGGCTGCCGTCGCTGTTGCGCAGGAAGCAGACCACGGCGGTGCCGGCGCGCAGGTCGTCGTCGGCGGCCAGTGGCCTGAGCTCCTGGCCGGCGGCGGTGACCTCGGCCAGGGAGCGACCGGAGGCGGTGAGCTCGGTGCTGCACAGGCGGCCCGCCGCATCCAGGTCGAGGGCGTCGTCGGAGGCGTCGAAGGTCGCGTAGACCTCGCCGTGGTGCGCGGCGGAGCAGGAGACCACGGAGAGGTCGTCGACGGCGAGGTCGCCTTGGGCGATCGCCTCCGAGGCGATGCAGTCGCCCACCTCCAGATCGGCCACCCGCAACGGCTCCGGGGCGTCGTCGCGGGTCAGCACGACCGCGAGCACCACGCCCAGGGCCACCAGCAGCAGCACGCCCAGGGCGACGGCGGGCAGGAACCAGGGACGCCGGCGTCGCGGCGCCACCGGTGGCTGGCTCGGCCACGGCTGCCCCTCGATCGGTGCCTGCTGCCCCTGCCACAACGGCTGCTGCACCGGCGGGAGCGGGACGTAGGGCGCCTGTCCCGGCTGCTGGGGAGGCACAGGATCGCCGTACGGGTTGGATCCGGGCGGAGGCAGGGGAGGCTGATGCGACATCGCGAGACCCCCTTCTCCGTAGCGCCGGCCATTGCCTGGGCTGCGCCGACTGCGCGTGGGCAGCAGGCTACCGGGGTGCTGAGGCATGCTGTGGGATGTGGTGCACATCGATGATCAGCAGAGGCGCGCGCGCCTGGCGCTCCGTCACGCGTTGGCCCGGGACGCGCAGGCCGGCTCCGTGGAGGAGGCGACGCGTGCGCTCACCGTGCTGCACGCCACCGACAGCTCGACGATCTACCTGGCCCTGGCGGCGCGGGTGCCCGGCCTGAGCCCGGCCGACGTCGACCGGGCGCTCTACGAGAAGCGCTCGGTGATCCGGCAGATGGCCATGCGCCGCACGCTGTTCGGGGTGCCGGTCGAGCTGATGCCGGCAGTGGTCGGCAGTGCCGGGCACCGCCTGGTCGGTCAACAGCGCCGAGCGATCGCACGCGACGTGGAGAAGGCGGGCCTCAGTGCGGACGGCGACGCCTGGGTGCAGACCGCCGAGGCGGCGGTCAGCCGGTTGCTCGCCGACGGGGGCGAGTTCACCGCGCCCCAGATCCGCGAGCTGCTGCCCGAGGTCGCCGGCACCATCGACTACGCGCCCGGCAAGAGCTACGGCGGCGCTCAGCCGATCGCCCCGCGGGTGCTCACCGCGATGAGCGCTCACGGCAGCATCGTCCGGGCCCGGCAACACCACCACTGGCGCCTGAACCGGCCGACCTGGCAGTCGATGGAGTCCTGGATCGGTGCTCCGCTCGAGCCGGTCACCGAGCAGCAGGGCTACGCCGAGCTGGTCGGGGCCTGGCTGCGCAGCTTCGGCCCCGGCACCGAGGAGGACCTGGTCTGGTGGCTCGGCTCGACCAAGGCCGCGGTGCGCCGCGCCCTCGCCGACGTCGAGGCCCTCACCGTCACCCTGGACGGCGGCGCCACCGGCTGGGTGCTGCCCGACGACCTCGCGCCGACGCCCGAGGTCGAGCCCTGGGTGGCGCTGTTGCCGTCGCTGGATCCGACCACGATGGGGTGGAAGGGCCGCGGCTTCTACCTGGACGAGCGCCAGCCGCGCTACTTCGACCGGGTCGGGAACGCGGGCGCCACCGCCTGGCTCGACGGCCGGGTGGTCGGCACCTGGATCCAGGACGCCGACGGCGTGGTCCGGGTGCACCTCGACGAGGCGGTGCCGGCCTGGGCGCAGCGCGCCTTCCGCGCCGAGGCCGAGCGGCTGAGCGCCTGGTGCGAGGGGGTGCGGATCTCCTCGATCTGGGTCTCGCCGGCGATGGCGGAGGCGGCGAAGGCGCTGTAGCGACCCGGGCTCGGTATCGTTCACGGGTGCGTGAACAACCCGAGCAGCAGGCCCCGCCCGTCCAGCGTCTGAGGATCCGCTACGCCAAGCGCGGACGCCTGAGGTTCACCAGCCACCGTGACTTCAGCCGGGCCTTCGAGCGGGCGGTCTTCCGGGCCCGGATCCCGATGGCCTACTCCTCGGGCTTCAACCCGCACCCGCGGATCTCCTATGCCGGCGCTGCGCCCACCGGATCGGCCAGCGAGGCGGAGTACCTGGAGATCGCGCTCGCCCAGGTCGTCGTGCCGGCCGACGTCGCGGCCCAGCTGGCCGAGGCGCTGCCGCCCGGTCTGGACGTGCTGGAGGTGGTCGAGTCGGCCGGGGGCTCGCTGAGCGAGCGGCTCGAGGCGAGCCACTGGAGCCTGGACATCGTCGTCGACCCGACGGCCGCCCGGGACGCGGTCGCGGCCTTCCTGGCCGCGGAGAGCGTCGAGGTCGAGCGGATGACCAAGAAGGGGCTGCGCACCTTCGACTGCCGCGCCGCGGTGGTCAGCCTGGCGGTCACCGAGCCGGCCGACCGGGCCGGCGTCCGGCTCGAGCTGGTGCTGCGCCACGGCACGCCGAGCGTGCGTCCCGACGACGTGCTCTCCGGTCTGCGGGCGATCGCCGGGCTGGACGCAGGCACCCAGGTGCTGCTCACCCGGGCAGCGCAGGGGCCGCTCGCCGAGGACGGTACGGTCGGCGACCCGCTGACTTCGGGAGAATGAACCAGTTCGCTGGCCGGTGTGCGATACTCCCCATCAGGTCAATGTGACGCGGCTTGCCGCACACAGACCCGACGACGTTCCCGCCGGACCAGCCAGGTTCCGGCACGCACGCCGAGCAGAGGTAGCTGACCGCGACGCGGCCCGGTGCTGGTGACAGCAGCACCATCAGGCCCAGCGACCGCGGTTGTGCCCCCGGCCCGGCAGGCGACGCATGGCGGGGGAGGTCGCCGCCACCCGAAGGCTTGAGTCCGGTGTGCTGAGGCACTCCGGCAATGACCAGGTGTCGCGATCGTGAGGTCGCGGCGCCGAGGAGAGCAGATGCTCGACGACGACAACACCCCCGCAACCACCGGCACGGACGAGGTGGCGCAGGAGCCGAAGGCTCCGGCGAAGAAGGCAGCCAAGAAGGCTCCTGCCAAGCGGACCACCAAGAAGGCCGCCGCCAAGACGGCGGAGGCTCCTGCCGCCGAGCAGGCCCCCGTTGCCGACGACGCGGCCGCCGAGGCCGCTGCCGAGGCTCCGGCCGCGAAGAAGACCGCCAAGAAGGCTGCTGCCAAGACCGCCAAGAAGGCGCCGGCGAAGAAGGCCGCCGCCAAGAAGACCACGGCCAAGAAGGCCGTCGCCGCCGATGACGCGCAGGCTGCGCTGATCGCCGACGCCGCCCCGGCGGACGCAGCGCCCGCCGACGTCGTCGCCGAGGTGTCGGCCGACGAGGCCAAGCCGGCCAAGAAGGCCGCCGCGAAGAAGACCGCCAAGAAGGCGCCGGCGAAGAAGGCCGCCGCCAAGAAGGCCGCGCCGGTCGCCGAGCCCGCAGCCGAGCCCGCTCCGGTAGAGGCCGCTGCCGAGCCCGGTGCTGAGGCAGGAGCGGAGGTCCCGCTCTTCCTCGCTCCCGAGGCTGCCCCGGCCCGTCGCACCCGCAGCCGCAAGAAGGCTGTCGCCGAGCCTGTCGAGCCCGCTGCTGAGGTGGCTCCCGCCGAGGCCGAGGCTGTCGCTGCTCCCGAGGCCGCACCGGCCGCCGAGGACGAGACCCCCGCCAAGAAGCCCGCCCGCAAGCGTGCCGCCCGCAAGCCGAAGTCGGCCCCGGTCGAGCCGGTTGTCGAGGACGAGGCTGCCGAGGACGAGGCCGGCGAGGAGACCGCCGAGGTCGCCGAGGCGCCTGCCGACGCCGAGCAGCCCGCCGAGGCCACCGATGCTGACTCCACCGAGGCAGCCGAAGCAGAGACCACCGAGGGCGACGCCGACGAGGAGGACGCCGAGGAGG
>NZ_BAAALG010000012.1:138993-194669 GCF_039528155.1 Nocardioides dubius
GTGCACCTGGTCCCCCTGCGGTGGCGCGGCACCCATGAATCCGGCGTCGCCGCCGTCGTGGCGGACGCCGCCGCCGCAAGTCCAACGACCACGCCGACGCCGAGCAGGGCGACGAGCAGGGCGAGGGCGCCGGCGAGGCCGCCGAGGGCGAGGACTCCGACTCCGACTCCGACGACGAGCAGGGCGAGGGCACCAGCTCGCGGCGCCGTCGTCGCCGCCGCCGTGCCGGCGAGGGCTCGAACGACAGCTCCGACGACCCGGCCAACACCGTCACCAAGGTCCGCCAGAGTCGTACCGGCGAGGACCAGATCACCGCGGTCTCCGGATCCACCCGCCTGGAGGCCAAGAAGCAGCGTCGCCGCGAGGGCCGCGAGGCCGGTCGCCGTCGCGCGCCGATCGTGAGCGAGGCCGAGTTCCTGGCCCGTCGCGAGGCCGTCGAGCGGGTGATGGTGATCCGCCAGCGCGGCGAGCTGACCCAGATCGGCGTCCTCGAGGACAAGGTCCTGGTCGAGCACTACGTCTCGCGCGAGTCGCAGAACTCGATGATCGGCAACGTCTACGTGGGTCGCGTGCAGAACGTGCTGCCCTCGATGGAGGCCGCCTTCGTCGACATCGGCAAGGGCCGCAACGCGGTGCTCTACGCCGGCGAGGTCAACTGGTCGGCGCTCGGCCACCGCGAGGGCCAGCCGCGCAAGATCGAGTCCGTGCTCTCCAGCGGACAGCCGATCCTGGTCCAGGTCTCCAAGGACCCGATCGGCCACAAGGGCGCCCGCCTGACCAGCCAGATCAGCCTGGCCGGACGCTTCCTGGTCTACGTGCCGGACGGCACCACCTCCGGCATCTCGCGCAAGCTGCCCGACACCGAGCGGGCCCGCCTGAAGAGCCTGCTCAAGGAGATCGTCCCGGACTCCGCGGGCGTGATCGTGCGCACCGCCGCCGAGGGCGCCTCCGAGGAGGAGCTGACCCAGGACGTCGAGCGGCTCAAGGCGCGCTGGGAGGACATCGAGGCGAAGTCCAAGCAGGGCAGCGCTCCGAAGCTGCTCTACGGCGAGCCCGACCTGACCCTCAAGGTCGTCCGTGACCTGTTCACCGAGGACTTCGCCAAGCTGGTCATCGACGGCGACGACGCCTGGGACACCGTGCAGGGCTACGTCTCGCACATCGCTCCCGACCTCGAGGACCGCCTCGAGCGCTACCAGGCGAGCGAGACCAGCGGTGACGCGTTCGCCGCCTACCGGATCGACGAGCAGATCGCCAAGGGCCTGGACCGCAAGGTCTGGCTGCCCTCGGGCGGCTCGCTGGTGATCGACCGGACCGAGGCGATGACCGTCGTCGACGTCAACACCGGCAAGTTCACCGGCTCCGGCGGAAACCTCGAGGAGACCGTCACCAAGAACAACCTGGAGGCGGCCGAGGAGATCGTCCGCCAGCTGCGGCTGCGCGACATCGGCGGCATCATCGTCGTCGACTTCATCGACATGGTCCTGGAGAGCAACCGCGACCTGGTGCTGCGTCGCCTGGTCGAGTGCCTGGGCCGCGACCGCACCCGCCACCAGGTCGCCGAGGTCACCTCGCTGGGCCTGGTCCAGATGACCCGCAAGCGGATCGGCACCGGTCTGCTGGAGGCGTTCAGCGAGAGCTGCGAGCACTGCGCGGGCCGCGGCCTGATGCTGCACGACATGCCGATCGAGCCGAAGCGCTCCGACGACGACTCGAAGCGCTCCAACCGCCGCAACCGCAAGGGCAAGGGCGACGGCGACCAGCAGCGCAACGAGCAGCAGCGCAACGACCACCAGCACGAGGCCCCGAAGCCGCCGTCGCCGAAGGACGTTGCCGCAGTGGCCCGCCCGGAGGCCGCCGAGCAGGCCGACGCCGAGGTCGCTGCTGCGCCTGCTGCGGAGCAGTCGGCAACCGAGCAGCCCGCCGCCGAGGCAGCCGCACCGGTGGTGCAGACCTCGACCCGCTCGTCGCGTCGCAACCGTCGCAACCGCTCCGCCGAGGGCGAGCAGGCTCCGGCCCAGCAGGAGAAGGCTGCCGAGCAGCAGGCTCCCGCCGAGCCGGCTCAGGCCGAGCCGGCCCCGGCCGAGCAGGCGCAGCCGGAGAAGGCCACCGAGGCGCAGCAGCCCGAGGTCGCCGAGCCTGAGCAGGCCTCGGTGACCACCACCCAGCTGACCCGCAGCCGTCGTGGAGCGCGCAGCTCCGGCGTGGTCACCCCGAAGGCCTCCGAGCCGATCGTGGTGGCCCCGGTGACGCAGGCCGAGCAGCCGGCGGCACCGACGGCGGCTCCGACGGTCACCGTGACCACCCGCTCGCGGGGGCGTCGCAACGAGGCCGCCGCCCGCTCGGAGGAGACGGGTGGCGAGCAGGCCGAGCTGCACGTGCCGATCAAGAAGAAGGGCTCGCGCAAGCGCTGAGTCCGGCCGGAGCTCGTGAGACGGGGGAGCGGGGGCGCCATTATGTGGGATTTTCCTGCCGGCGTCCCCAGCTACTCACTAGGCTTCTCCAAAACTCTACTGGATCACTAGTCTTTGCATGCGCGTTCGCGCACTGAAAGGTTGAGTCGATGACCTACCGTCCCGAAACCCTCGCGGTCCACGCCGGCCAGGAGCAGCCCGACCCGGCAACGAACTCCCGCGCGGTGCCGATCTACCAGACCACCTCCTACGTCTTCAACGACACCGAGCACGCCGCGAACCTGTTCGCGCTGTCGGAGCCGGGCAACATCTACACCCGGATCATGAACCCGACGCAGTCGGTCTTCGAGGACCGGATCAACCAGCTCGAGGGCGGCGTCGGCGCACTCGCCGTGGCGTCGGGCTCGGCCGCGATCACCTATGCGGTGCTCAACCTGACCTACGCGGGCGACAACATCGTCGCGCTCTCCACCCTCTACGGCGGCACCTACGCGCTCTTCGCGCACACCCTGCCGCAGTTCGGCATCGAGGTCCGCTTCGTCGACCCGAACAAGCCGGAGGAGCTCGCCAAGCACGTCGACGAGAAGACCAAGCTGGTCTTCGGCGAGACCGTCGGCAACCCGAAGATCAACGTCGCCGACCTGGACGCCTGGTCCGAGGCCGCGCACGCCCAGGGCCTGCCCTTCATCGTGGACGCGACCGCCTCGACCCCGTACCTGGTGCGCCCGTTCGAGCACGGCGTGGACGTCGTCGTGCACTCGGCCACCAAGTACATCGGCGGCCACGGCACCTCCATCGGCGGCATCATCGTCGACTCCGGCAACTTCGACTGGGCCGCGCACTCCGAGCGCTTCCCGGGCCTGACCGGCCCCGATCAGGCGTACCACGGCGTGGTGTGGACCGAGGCCGTCGGCAACCTGGCCTTCATCATCCGGGCCCGCACCGTGCTGCTGCGCAACACCGGCGCTGCGATCACCCCGCACAACTCCTGGCTCTTCCTGCAGGGCCTGGAGACGCTGCACCTGCGCCTGGAGCGTCACTCGACCAACGCCCTCGCCGTCGCGCAGTGGCTGGAGAGCCACGACGCCGTCGCCTGGGTCTCCTACCCGGGCCTGGAGTCGAGCCCCGACAAGGCGGTCTACGACCGGATCTCCACCGGGCGCGGCTACGGCGGCCTGCTCTCCTTCGGCCTGAAGTCCGGGCGCGACGGCGGCAAGCGCTTCATCGAGGCGCTTGAGCTGTTCAGCCACCTGGTCAACATCGGCGACGCGAAGTCGCTGGCGGTGCACAACGCCACCACCACGCACTCGCAGCTCACCCCGGAGGAGCTCGAGGCTGCCGGCGTCCCCGAGGACCTGGTCCGCCTGAGCATCGGCATCGAGAACGTCGACGACCTGATCGCCGACCTCGACCAGGCTCTCGCCGCCTCCAAGTGAGGCGACTAGCAAGGTGACTCCACCAACGTGACCCATCCTCTGGGCTACGTCGAGACGCAGCGGGCCGTCCTCTTCGCCGAGGGCGACCCGCTGCGGCTGCGTAGCGGTGCCGAGCTCCACGACGTCGAGGTCGCCTACGAGACCTACGGCGAGCTGTCGCCGACCGGCGACAACGCGATCTTCGTCTGCCATGCCCTGACCGGCGACGCGCATGCCGCCGGGCTCCGGATGGGGGAGAAGCGGCGCGGCTGGTGGGACAACATGATCGGGCGCGGCAAGCCGATCGACACCGATCGCTTCTTCGTGATCTCGGCGAACCTGCTCGGTGGCTGCTCGGGCACCACCGGCCCGCAGTCGAACGATCCGGCCACGGGTCGCGCCTACGGGCCCGACTTCCCGCTGCTGCACATGAGCGACGTCGTCGCGGTGCACCGGCGGCTGGTGGCCAGTCTCGGCGTCCAGCGCCTCTACGCGGCGGTGGGCGGCTCCCTCGGCGGGATGCAGGTGCTGCAGTGGGTCTGCGACGCCCCCGAGCAGATCGAGCGCGCCGTGGTGATCGCGGCCAGCTCGCAGCTCAGCACCGAGAACATCGCCTTCTCGACGGTCGCCCGCCAGGCGATCATGGGCGATCCGGACTACCGCGAGGGCCGCTATCGCGAGCACGGGGTCCGCCCGGACCAGGGGATGAAGGTGGCGCGGATGATGGCGCACATCACCTACGTCTCACCCGAGGCGCTGGCCACCAAGTTCGGGCGGCGGCGCACGACGGTCGGCGAGCAGATGGAGATGGCGCCCGACTTCGAGGTGGAGCACTACCTCCAGCACCAGGGCGACGCCTTCCTGGGGCGCTTCGACGCTCTCTCCTACCTGGCGCTCTCGCGTCTGTTGGACTACTTCGATCCGTTCGCCGACGCGGCCACCGCGGAGGCGTTGGCCCGCACCTCGACCCGGTTCCAGGTGACCTCCTTCGACAGCGACTGGCGCTTCAGCACCGCGCAGTCGCAGCGGATGGTCGAGCAGTTGCGCGCGCACGGCGTCGCCGTGGACTTCGCCGAGCTCTCCTCGCCGCACGGGCACGACTCGTTCCTGCTGGAGTCGCCGGGCTACCATGACCGGGTACGTTCCTTCGTGGGGTGATTCCGGTGGCTCCGGCCACCGTCGTCGTGTTGCGCTCGTCGCATTCGCGCCGTCGTTTTGCCTCAGTGCGGACGGGACCGTACTATTGACCCTCGGCGTGTGAATTCGCGCCTTTTCTCTGCATGGCTCGGTCCGGGAGGACTGTTGGCCGCAGACCAAGAGTTTTCTGCCAGGATTTTCGACGAAGGAGACCGCGGTGTACGCGATCGTGCGCGCAGGCGCCACTCAGCAGAAGGTTGCCGTGGGCGACGTCATCGAGATCGACAAGGTGACCACCGCGGTTGGCGAGTCGGTGGAGCTGCCGGTCGTGCTGCTGGTCGACGGCGAGGCGATCACCGCCGACGCCGCCAAGCTCGGCAAGGCCAGCGTCACGGCTGAGGTCCTCGGTGCCACCAAGGGCCCGAAGATCATCATCCAGAAGTACAAGAACAAGACCGGCTACAAGAAGCGCCAGGGTCACCGTCAGAAGTACACCCAGGTGAAGGTCACCGCCATCTCCGCCTGATGCGGACCTCGGCGAGCTCACTCCAGACAGAAGAGGACTGAAGAGATGGCACACAAGAAGGGTGCAGCCTCCACCAAGAACGGCCGCGACTCCAACGCTCAGCGCCTCGGCGTGAAGCGCTTCGGTGGCCAGGCCGTCAACGCCGGCGAGATCATCGTCCGCCAGCGCGGCACGCACTTCCACCCGGGCAGCAACGTCGGTCGCGGTGGCGACGACACGCTGTTCGCTCTGGCCGCCGGTGCGGTCGAGTTCGGTACCCGTCGTGGCCGCAAGGTCATCAACGTGGTCCCGGAGGCCTGAGCCTCCCGCACGTTCAGTATTCGTCGAAGGCGTCCCTAGAATCTAGGGGCGCCTTCGCGTTTGTGGCCCTACCGCCGGTAGAGCGCCGCCAGAAAGGATCACCCCATGGCCGTTCCCACCTTCGTCGATCAGGTCCGGATGCACATCGCCGCCGGACGCGGAGGCAACGGCGTGGCGTCGGTGCACCGCGAGAAGTTCAAGCCGCTCGGTGGCCCGGACGGCGGCAACGGCGGCCCCGGCGGCTCGGTGATCCTGCGGGTGACCGGTGACGTCACCACGCTCATCGACTACCACCACAACGCCAAGCGGCGTGCCGAGCACGGCGGACAGGGTGCCGGTGCCCACCGCAACGGTGCCCACGGCGCCGACCTGGTGCTCCCGGTCCCGGACGGCACCGTGGTCTCCGACACCGAGGGCAACGTGCTGGCCGACATGGTCGGCATCGGCACCGAGATGGTGATCGCCCAGGGCGGCCGCGGCGGCCTCGGCAACGCCGCGCTGGCCTCGGCCAAGCGCAAGGCGCCCGGCTTCGCGCTGCTCGGCGAGCCCGGCGACGAGCTCGAGGTCATCCTCGAGCTCAAGGTTGTCGCCGACATCGGCCTGGTCGGCTTCCCGAGCGCGGGCAAGTCGTCGCTGATCGCCGCGATCTCGCGCGCCCGGCCCAAGATCGCCGACTACCCGTTCACCACCCTGGTCCCGAACCTGGGCGTGGTCCGCGCCGGCGACACCACCTTCACCGTCGCCGACGTGCCCGGTCTGATCGAGGGCGCCGCCGAGGGCCGCGGCCTGGGTCACGACTTCCTGCGGCACATCGAGCGCTGCGCGGCCCTGCTGCACGTGGTCGACACGGCCTCGATCGAGCCCGGCCGCAATCCGATCGACGACCTCGACATCATGGAGGGCGAGCTGGCCCGCTACGGCGGTCTGGAGGACCGTCCGCGGCTGGTCGCGCTGAACAAGATCGACGTCCCCGACGGTCGTGACATCGCCTCCTTCGTGGTCGACGAGCTGCGCGAGCGCGGCCTGCGGGTCTTCGAGATCAGCGCCGCCTCCGGCGAGGGCCTCAAGGAGCTCATCTTCGCGATGGGCGAGCTGGTCGCTGCGGCGCGCGCCGAGCAGCCCCAGGTCGAGGCCCAGCGGATCGTGCTGCGCCCTGCGGGTGCCGACGGCGGCGCGGACTTCACCATCACCGAGACCAACGAGGGCTGGCGGGTGCGGGGCGAGAAGCCCGAGCGCTGGGTGCGCCAGACCGACTTCAGCAACGACGAGGCCGTCGGCTTCCTGGCGGACCGGCTGAACCGGCTCGGCGTGGAGACCGCCCTGGTGCGCCTCGGCGCCGAGGAGGGCGACGCCGTCCTGATCGGGCGTCCGGAGAACTCGGTGGTCTTCGACTTCAAGCCCGGGATCGACGCCGGCGTGGAGATGCTCGGACGTCGTGGCGAGGACCAGCGCTTCGACGAGCAGCGCCCGGCCGCCAAGCGTCGCCGCAAGATCGACGAGGCGATGGACGACCGCACCGAGGGCGAGACCCGTGCCGACGTGGCCCGGCGCCTCGACGACAGCCCCGGTCAGAGCGGCCCGATGGCCTACGAGATCGGCTCGGCCGAGGACCCGGACTGGAACGAGAGCGACCCGGACGCACTCACGTGAGCGGGAGCCTGCGCCGCGAGGTGCTCGACGCCCGCAGGATCGTCGTCAAGATCGGCTCGTCGTCGCTGACCACCCCCTCGGGTGGCATCGACCCGGAGCGGATCCGGACGCTGGCCGACGTCTTGGCGGGCGTGCGCGCCCGCGGCGCCGAGGTCGTCCTGGTCTCCTCGGGTGCGATCGCGGCCGGCCTGGCGCCGCTCGGCCTGACCCGGCGCCCGCGCGCGCTCGCCGCGCAGCAGGCCGCTGCCTCGGTGGGCCAGGGGCTCCTGGTGCACCGCTACACCGAGGAGCTGGCCCGGCACCAGATCACCACCGGGCAGGTCCTGCTCACCGTCGACGACGTCACCCGCCGCGCGCACTACCGCAACGCCTCGCAGACCTTCGACAAGCTGCTCGAGTTCGGCGCCCTGCCGATCGTCAACGAGAACGACACGGTCGCCACCTCGGAAATCCGCTTCGGCGACAACGACCGGCTCGCCGCGCTGGTCGCGCACCTGGTGCACGCGGACCTGCTGGTCCTGCTCTCCGACGTCGACGGCCTCTACACCGCCAAGCCCGGCACGCCCGGCGCGCGCCGGCTGACCGAGGTCACGCGGCCGGCCGACCTGGACGGCGTCGACATCGGCAGCGTCGGCTCCGCGGTGGGCACCGGCGGCATGGTCACCAAGGTGGGGGCTGCCCGGATCGCCGTCGAGGCGGGCATCCCGGTCGTGCTCACCTGCGCCGACAACGCCGCCGCCGCGCTGAGCGGCGAGGGCGTCGGCACGCTCTTCCACGCCACCGGCAAGCGCCGCTCCGCGCGCCTGCTCTGGCTGGCGCACGCCACCGAGGGCGTCGGCTCCCTGCAGGTCGACGCCGGCGCCGTGCGCGCGCTGGTGGAGCGCGGCGCGTCGCTGCTCGCCGCCGGGCTGACCGGCGTGGTGGGCACCTTCCATGCCGGGGACCCGGTCGACGTGGTCGGTCCGGACGGCGTCGCCATCGCCCGCGGGCTGGTGAACTTCGACTCCGAGGAGATCCCCAAGCTGCTCGGGCGCTCGTCGCCCGAGCTGGTCGCCGAGTTCGGCGAGGCCTACGAGCGTGAGGTCGTGCATCGCGACGACCTCATGCTGCTGTGAGCTGACGACGTAGGCTTGAGGCTGTCATGACCGACTCCACCCGGGTGTATCTCGACCACGCCGCGACGACGCCGATGCTGCCGGCGGCGGTGGCCGCACTCACCACTCAGCTGGCCCGCGTGGGCAACGCCTCGTCGTTGCACGCCTCGGGACGCGACGCCCGGCGGGTGGTCGAGGAGTCGCGGGAGCGGATCGCCGCCGCACTCGGCTGCCGGCCCGGCGAGGTGGTCTTCACCTCCGGTGGCACCGAGGCCGACAACCTGGCGATCAAGGGCATCCACTGGGCCCGTTCGGCCGCCGACCCGCGACGCACCCGGATCCTGGCCAGCAGCGTCGAGCACCACGCGGTGCTCGATCCGCTGGAGTGGCTGAGCGAGCGTGGCGTCGACGTCGAGCTGCTGCCGGTCGACGCCCAGTGCCGGCTCGACGTGGCGACGCTGCGTGCCGCCGTGGAGCGGGACCCGGCATCGGTGAGCCTGATCTCGGTGATGTGGGCCAACAACGAGATCGGCACCCTGCAGCCGATCTCCGAGGTGGTCGCGCTGGCCAAGGAGCACGGCATCCCGGTGCACACCGACGCGGTCCAGGCCGTGGGGGCGGTCCCGGTGGACTTCGCAGCCAGCGGCGTCGACGCGCTCACGCTGACCGGGCACAAGGTCGGTGGGCCGTTCGGCGTCGGCGCCCTGGTGCTGCGCCGCGAGCTGACCGTCACCCCGATCCTGCACGGCGGCGGCCAGGAGCGTGACGTGCGCAGCGGCACCATCGACGTGCCGGCGATCGCCGGCTTCGCGGTCGCGGTGGAGCAGAGCGTCAAGGAGCAGGCGGCGAACGCCGCCCGGATCGCCGCGCTGCGTGACGACCTGGTCGCCCGGGTGGTCGCTGCGGTCCCCGACGTGGAGGTCAGCGGGCGCGGCGCCGAGCTGCTGCCCGGCCATGCCCACCTGCGCTTCCCGGGCTGTGAGGGCGACTCGCTGCTGATGCTGCTCGACGCGCGCGGCGTGGAGTGCTCCACGGGATCTGCCTGCAATGCCGGCGTCCCGCAGGCCTCGCACGTGCTGCTCGCGATGGGCTGCACCGAGGCGGAGGCCCGCAGCTCGCTCCGGTTCACCCTCGGGCACACCAGCACCCCCGCCGACGTCGACGCCGTCGTGGAGGCGATCGCGGCCGTCGTCGAGCGGGCCCGGGCGGCCAGCGAGGCCCGCGGCGCCGTGGGTGGCTGGTGATGCGCGTCCTCGCGGCCATGTCCGGCGGGGTCGACTCCGCCGTCGCCGCGGCGCGCGCGGTCGATGCCGGGCACGAGGTCACCGGCATCCACCTGGCGCTGTCGCGCAACCCGAAGTCGTACCGCACCGGTGCCCGCGGCTGCTGCACCATCGAGGACAGCAACGACGCCCGACGCGCAGCCGACGTGATCGGGATCCCGTTCTACGTCTGGGACTTCAGCGATCGCTTCCACGAGGACGTGGTCGAGGACTTCATGAGCGAGTACGCGGCCGGGCGCACCCCGAACCCGTGCTTGCGCTGCAACGAGAAGATCAAGTTCGCGGCGGTGCTGGACCGCGCGCTGGCGCTCGGCTTCGACGCGGTGGTCACCGGGCACTACGCCCAGCTGGCCACCGGCACCGACGGACTGATCGAGCTGCACCGCGGCATCGACCACGGCAAGGACCAGTCCTACGTGCTCGGCGTGCTCAGCCAGGCCCAGCTGGCGCACTCGCTCTTCCCGCTCGGTGACACCACCAAGCCGGAGATCCGGGCCGAGGCCGAGCGCCGGGGCCTGACGGTGGCGCACAAGCCGGACTCCCACGACATCTGCTTCATCGCCGACGGCGACAACGCCGGCTGGCTGGAGGAGAAGCTCGGCGAGCGGATGCCGAACCGGGGCGGCGACATCGTCGACGCCACCAGTGGCGAGGTGCTGGGCACCCACCGCGGCACCACCGCCTACACGATCGGACAGCGCAAGGGGCTGGCCATCGGCCGCCCGGCACCCGACGGCAAGCCGCGCTTCGTGCTCTCCATCGAGCCGGTCTCCGGCACCATCGAGGTCGGCCCGCGCGAGGCGCTGCGGATCGACCGGATCAGCGGCATCCGGGCACGCTGGTGCGGGACGGTGCCCTCGGCGCTCGACGCGACGGTGCAGCTCCGCGCGCACGGTGATGAGCACCGCGCCGTGGTCACGGTCACCGATGCCGAGGCCGGCACCGTGGAGATCGAGCTGCTGGACCCGGCCGAGGGGATCGCCCCCGGGCAGGCCGCGGTGATCTACGACGGCACCCGGGTGGTGGGCTCGGCGACCATCTCGGCGACCGCCCGCAGCGAGGCGCTGCGGTGAGTCAGGTCGTGGCCACCGGCATCGGATCGATGCCGGGCGGCGAGCCGCTGGCCGCCGAGGAGGAGAACGCGTCCGCCTTCGCGGAGGCGTTGCGGGTGGTGCTGGGCGAGCTGCCCGATCTCGCCCACTTGCCGGAGCTTCCGGGGCGTGGTGCGATCGCCTCGATGACCGGGCGCGGAGCCGCGCTGCTGGCCGAGCTCGCCGCCGATCTGCAGCCCGCCGGCTGGCGGCTGACCGGCAGCCCCGGCATCGACCAGCGCCGGGCCCGCTCGCTGCTGGCCCGTGACCTGGACACCCTGGAGGAGCTCGCCCAGGAGTACGACGGCGTCTTCAAGGTGCAGTTGATCGGTCCGTGGACGATGGCGGCCACGGTGGAGAAGCCGCGTGGCGACAAGGTGCTCGCCGACCACGGCGCCCGCCGGGAGCTCGCCGAGTCGCTCGCCGAGGGGCTGCGCGAGCACGTCGCGGATCTGCGCCGGCGGCTGCCCGCGGTGAGCGAGCTGATCGTGCAGATCGACGAGCCGGCGCTGCCTGCCGTGCTGGCGGCCCAGATCCCGACCGCGTCGGGCTACGGCCGGCACCGCAGCATCGACCTGCCCGAGGCGTCCGCGGGACTGGCCCGGGTGCTCGGTGCGGTCACCGACGCCGGTGCGGTGCCGATCGTGCACTGCTGCGCCCCCGAGTTCCCGATCGAGCTGGTCCGCGGTGCCGGTGCCCGTGGCGTCGCCGTCGACCTGACCCTGGTGGACGCCGTCCGCGCCGACCAGCTGGCCGAGGCGATCGAGGCGGGGGAGCGGGTGCTGCTCGGCGCCGTCGGCTCGACGTCCGCCGGGCCTGCCGCGACCAAGGCGCAGGCCGCCGAGCGGGTCAGCCGCTTCCTCGACATGCTCGGCTTGGAGCCGACCCCCGCGATGACGATCACTCCGACTTGCGGGCTGGCCGGCGCCGACGCGACCTGGGTCCGCGCCGCGCTGCGTGCCTGCCGTGAGGCTGCTGCGACTTTCTGACGCTATACGGCGTCGGCGCCGAGCGGGCCGATGAACGGCAGCACCACGGTGCAGCCGACCTTCTTGGCGCGCTTCGGGTCGAGGGTGTTGAGCACCAGGCGCGCGGCGATCGGGTCGGCGGCGATCTCGAAGTGCTCGGAGAGGTCGGTGGCGCAGTAGTCCTGGACCACCAGGTTGCGCATCCCCTTCTGCCGGCCGCTGGTGTAGGGGATCACCAGCTCGTCGTAGCGGGTCATGATGTTCGTGTAGCGGATGCCCTTGCTGGCCACCCTGCCCGTGCGGATCTTCTTCATGAACGCCGAGCCGGTGCCGAACTGGGCACAGGCGGTGCAGGCCGGGAACGCGTCCTCGCCGCCGAAGATCGGGTTGAGCAGTGCGGTGACGTCGGCGACCCGGGTGCCGTGCCACAGCGGCGCCAGCGAGACGTAGTTGCGCACGTGCTTGCGCCCGCCGAGATAGCGCACCCAGTACTGGGGCATCAGCGTGCCCTGTGAGTGGCCGACCAGGTCGACCTTGGCGGCGCCGGTGTGGCGACGGACCTTGGCCACGAACTGCTTGAGCTGGCGTGCGGAGGCCTTCATGCTGCCGAAGCCGCCGAGGATGCTGAGCGGCAGTTCCTTGCTGAGCTGGCCGTAGGTCAGCGCGTAGACGCAGTAGCCGGCGTTCTTCAGCAGCGGGCCGTAGGTCTGCCAGTTGGTGTTGCCGTTGCCGAAGGTGCCGTGCACCAGCACCACCGGGCGGGGGTGCGCCTTGGTCGGCTTGCAGGACCAGTCGTTGGTGCCCGGTGCGCTGAAGCTCAGGGAAGCCCCGCCGGTGACCGCGGTGGGCAGGAAGCTCCACGGGACCGGGAGCTTCTCCTCAGCGCTGGCGGGGCTGGAGGTGAGCCCGGCCAGCAGAGCGAGCAGGGTCAGCAGAGTGACGACGATGCGGCGCATGGCGGGTCAACGACATGCGCCGCATCGCGGTTACGTCAGCTGCTCAGTGGCCGACGCCGGCGCTGGGTCCATCGGTCGCCAGCTCGGTGTGCTTGACGTCGAGGAAGGTCCAGATGACCAGCGAGCCGAGCAGCGCCATCCCGGCCCCGACCAGGAAGGCGGTGGTGGCGCCGTCGGTGAAGGCGGCGTAGCCGAAGAGCTCCATCATCCGGGGCGGGAGCTGCTCGGAGCCGGCGCCGGCGGGCGCGGCACCGGACGGCGTCCAGTTGTTGGCCACGTGCACCGCGACCGTGCTGAGCGCCGCCAGGCCGAGCGCGCCGCCGACCTGCTGGGTGGTGTTCAGAACGCCGGACCCGATGCCGGAGTCCTCGGTGCGCAGGTGGTGGACGGCGGTCAGGGTGACGGTCACGAAGGTGGCGCCCATGCCCATCGCCATGGTGATCACCCAGGGGAAGATGTCGGTCCAGTAGTTGACGCTCTCACCCAGGTTGCCGCCGTTCGCGGCGAGCTGGGCGATGTTGGTGGCGCTGTCGTCGACCTCGATCCGGCTGAACATGAAGAGCGAGAAGGCGGCGATCAGGGTGCCGGTGCCGGCCAGGACCCGCGGCGCCACGTGGTTGATCAGCTTGGAGCAGGTGACGGCCGAGAAGACCATCGCGAAGGCGAACGGCAAGAAGGCGAGCCCGGCCTTGATCGGGCTGTACTCCATCACGTTCTGCACGAAGAGGCTGAGGAAGAAGAACATCGCGAACATCGCGGCGGGCAGCAGCATCATCGCGGCGAAGCTGGTGGCGCGGGTCCGGTTCATGACCACGCGGAAGGGCAGCAGCGGGTGCTCGACGCGACGCTCGATCAGCACGAAGACGACCAGCAGCGCGACGCCGACGGCGAGGCTGGTGATGGTCCAGGTGTCACCCCAGCCGTGCTTCTCCTCGCCGGCGCGGGAGAGGCCGAAGACGATGGAGAGCAGGCCGATCGTGGCGGTGACGGCGCCGGGCACGTCGAGCCAGCCGGTGTGCTTCTCGGACTCCTTGAGCACGCGCGGGGCAAGGAGTGCTGCGGCGATGCCGATCGGCACGTTGATCAGGAAGGTGAGCCGCCAGCCGTCGACGTGGGTGCCGAAGGCGTCGAAGCCCGAGCCGGTGAGCCAGCCGCCGAGGATCAGGCCGACCGCGGCGCCGACGCCGGACATCGCGGCGTAGACCGCGAAGGCGCGGCTGCGCTCGGGGCCGGCCGGGAACGTGGTGGTGATCAGGGCGAGTGCCGAGGGGGCGGCCAGCGCGGCGCCGACGCCCTGCAGGCCTCGCGAGCCCAGCAGCATCGCCTCGTTGGTGGCCAGGCCGCCGAGCAGCGAGGCGATCGCGAAGACGGTGACACCGGCGATGAAGATCAGGCGGCGGCCGTAGAGGTCGCCGAGCCGGCCGCCGAGCAGCAGCAGGCCACCGAAGGTGAGGGCGTAGCCGGTGACGATCCACTGCAGGCTGGAGTCGCCGATGTTGAGGTCGTCGCCGATGTAGGGGAGGGCGATGTTGGCGATCGTGCCGTCCAGCACCACCATCAGTTGCGCCACGCAGATCAGCACCAGCGCCCACCCGTGGCGGGTCGCCTCGGGCCTCGGCTGCTCGGTGGCAGTGATGTTCTCGGTCATCAGGATTCCTGTTCGTGAGGTTGGTGCAGAGCAGCAGGGAGGATGATCTGGTCGACGACGGCACTGACCAGCTCGGGGGTGGGCTCCTCGCCCATCAGGTAGACGCGGTGCAGGACGATGCCGGCCAGGGCCGGTGCGAGGAGGTCGAGGTCGACCTGTTCGCGGAGTTCCCCGCGATCGCGGGCACGGTCGTAGATGACCCGTGAGGCGGCGATCTTGGGGCCGATGAACCGCTCGCGGAACTGGCTGCCCAGCTCCTCGTCGCGATGGATCGCGGTGAGCACACCGGCGAGCAGGGCGATCGGCTTCTGCTCGGTGATCCCGCCGAAGCCGCAGAACATCGCGAGCAGGTCGCCGCGCAGGGTGCCGGTGTCGGCGGGCTCGAAGTGCTCGACGCCCTTCTGTGCCAGCAGGGCGTCGATGACCAGGGTGGCCTTGCTCTGCCAGCGCCGGTACAGCGTGGCCTTGGAGGCCTTCGCTGCCTGGGCCACCGCATCCATGGTGAGCCGGTCGTAGCCGACCTCACTGAGCACCTGGAGGGTGGCGGAGAGGATCTCCTGCTCCCGGTCGCCCTCGATGCGGGGACGCGCGGAGCCGGACTCCTTGTCGAACTGTGCGGGTGCGGGGGACATGACTCCTGCTCTGATTGGAACGAAACAGTTTCGTTTCAATCAGGGTAGGACCGGGTCGGCGGCGCGGCAACCCCTTTTCTGGGCCGTCCGGAAATGCGACGTGCGCCGCCCGGGGGTCCGGACGGCGCACGCAGGGTGGGGTCAGCGCTTGGGCTTGACCTTGACCTTCTTGGTGGCGGTGACCTTCTTGCTCCCGGCAGTGGCGGTGACGGTGAGCTTGGTCCGCTTGACCTTCTTGACCTTGGGTGCCTTGAGCTTGACCTTGACGGTGGTGCTCCTGCTGGTGGCGGCGATCGAGATCCGCTTGGTCTTGCCGGCCCAACGGACGGTGAGCTTCGTGCCGGGGACGATGCCGCGGATCGTCGCGGTCAGCTTCTTGCCGGAGCGGATGGAGGCGGGTGCCTTGAGGGTGATCTTGGTGAGCGTGGGGATCGCCGTGCTCGGGGGCGCGGGCACCGCGACCGTGAACGCGCTGACCGCGGGCTCCCCGGTGTTGGCGTGGGGGTCGGTGCCGCGCACGGCGATGGTGTGCGCGCCGTCGGTCAGCCCGGTGAAGGAGGCAGGGCTGGTGCACGTGGCCCAGTCGCCGTCGTCGAGGCGGCACTCGTAGCTGGCGGCCGGGTCGTCGCTGGTGAAGGTGAGGGCGACGTGCGCGACGTCGAGGGTGCCGGTCGGTGCGTCGGTGAGGGTGACGGTGGGAGCAGTGGTGTCGACGGTGAAGGTGGAGCTGGCCGGGGTGCCGATGTTCTCCGAGGTGTCGGTGCCGCGCACATGAACGGTGTGCTCGCCGTCGGCCAGCCCGGTGAAGGAGGCCGGGCTGGTGCAGGCGGCCCAGTCGCCGTCGTCGAGGCGGCACTCGAAGGTGGCCTCCTCGTCGGCGGAGAAGGAGACGCTGGTCGCGTCGCTGGTGATCGTGCCCGAGGGGGCGTCGCTCAGCGTGACGTCGGGCGCGACGGTGTCGACGCTGAAGGTCTGCTGTGCCGGGGTCGGGTCGACGATGTCGGCGTGGGTGCGCGCTCGCACGGAGAGGTCGTGCGATCCGTGGCTCAGTCCGGTGATGTGCAAGGGGCTGGTGCACGCGGCGAACGGAGCACCGTCGAGGCTGCACTCATAGCCGGCGATCGCGTAGCCCGGAGTGGCGGTGAAGGTTGCGCTGACGCTGCCGTGTCCCGTTCGCGCGATGTTGGTGAGAGCGGTATCGGGGACGGTCGGGTCGGACTGGTGGGTGTAGCGGAAGGTGTCGACACCGATGTAGTCGCTGTTGGTGCCGAGCGAGCCGCCGCCGGTGACGAAGTAGCGGAACGCCAGGCAGCCGGTGGTGGGCGCACCCAACGGGATGCTGCCGGAGAACTGCGTCCAGGCCTGCGGGTAGCCGCCGGCGACCTGGGTCGGGTTGACCGAGACCAGCAGGGTGCTGAAGTCGCCGACCGCCGACGCGCCGGAGCCCGGGCTGCAGGATCCGCCGGTCGACATCCGGACCTCGAGCCGATCCGGGTAGTCGGTCTGTCCGGCGCCGACCGTCGGCTTGCGGGTGTAGAAGGACCAGGCGTCGCCCGCGCTGAGGTCGGTGATCAGCGGCGTGATCAGCCAGTTGCTGATGGTTCCGGTGCTCCCCGTCGAGTTGAAGTTCACGCCGGCGTAGGAGTTGTTGGCGCCTTGGTGGGAGTTGAACGGGCCGGGTGTCGGCGTGGCGTCGGTGGCCGTTCCCTGGAACCAGGAGATCGAGCCGACGGGGGAGCTGTTGTTGGTAACGGTCCAGCCGGGGCTCGGGAACGCGTCGAAGTTCTCCGCGAGGTCGACGCCGACCGCGTCGGCCGTCGGGCTGGGGGTTGCCGGCGAGGCGGTGGCGGTCGTGGCGAGGGCGGTGGCGCCGGTTGCGCAGACGGCGACGGCTGCCGTTGCGGCCAGGGCGCGGCGGATTTGGGCGCGACGGGGTAGGGACATGGGGTCTCTCCGATGCGTGGCGGGATGACGGTGACGTAGGTGTCTCCCGAGCGACGCGGGCCCCTCCAGGCCCAAAGCCACACTCTATCCAAAATTGGAGCGTGTCTGAGAAAGGTCTAGGCCAGGTGACTACCGCGGCAGCAGCGCCAGCGAGCGGCTGATCGCGAACTCGTTCCAGGCGCGGACCCGGCGCAGCATGTAGTGGCCGACCGGCCCCATGTCGTGGAACTCGGCGCTGGCGCCGTGTGCGCGGGCTCGCTCCACGAAGCGGGCGGTGGCCTTCGCGGAGGTGATCTGGTCGGTGCTGCCGTGGGCGGCGGCCAGGCTCTTGCCGATCAGCGGGGTCACCGGGTCCTCCGGCGGGAGCCAGGGAGCGAGCGCCACCACGCCCTGCACCAGCGGGTCGTCGGCGACGTGCACGGAGGTGCGGGCGCCCATCGAGTGGCCGACCAGGACGACCGGCACTTCGCCGAGCTCGCGCCGGACCTGATCGAGCGCCCAACGCGCGTCGGGAACGGGGGAGGGCGCGGCGTCGTCGTTCCAGCCCCGCTCGCGGTAGCGCAGCAGCCAGGTGCCGACGCCGGCAGCGTGCGCCCGGCGGGTGATCGCGTGCTGCATCACCAGGCTGCGCCGCCACGGTCCACTGGAGTGCTCGACCGGCTCGCGAGAGATCTCCTGGCCGCCGTGCAGCATCAGGATCAGAGCACGCTGGCCGGCGACGTTGCGGCGGGTCAGGCTGACGGAGGTCACCCCGCGATTCTGACAGCGACGGCAACCCGTCCTGTGCCGGAGGCACACGGCAAGATAGAGCCATGAGCAGCGACGAGGTGCGCTCGGCACCGGACGAGGCCCGTTCCCAGCACGCGGAGCTGAGCCAACGGATCGAGGAGGCGCGTCAGCGCTACTACGGCGACGACTCGCCGACGATGGACGATGGCCAGTTCGACGCCGCGATGCGCGAGCTGGAGTCGCTCGAGGAGAAGTTCCCCGAGCTCCGCACTCCCGACTCGCCGAGCCAGAAGGTGGGTGGCGTCGTCGCCGCCGGGTTCGCCTCCTTCGACCACCTGCAGCGGATGGAGAGCCTCGACAACGCCTTCTCCTACGAGGAGCTCGACACCTGGTACGGGCGCCTGCTCCGGGACGGGATCGCCGCCCCCGAGCTGCTCTGCGAGCTGAAGATCGACGGCCTGGCGATCAACCTCCTCTATGAGGACGGCGAGCTGGTGCGGGCGCTCACCCGCGGTGACGGATCGACCGGTGAGGACGTCACCGCCAACGTGCGGACGATCGCCTCGATCCCACACCGGCTGACCGGAACGGCCGAGTTCCCGGTGCCGGGCCGGGTCGAGGTGCGCGGCGAGGTGTTCCTGCCGGTCGTCGCCTTCGAGCGCCTCAACGAGCAGCAGCTGGACGCCGGCAAGCCCGTCTTCGCCAACCCGCGCAACGCTGCCGCCGGGTCGTTGCGGCAGAAGAACCCGGAGATCACCGCGAGCCGGGCGCTGGACATGATCTGCCACGGCATCGGCTTCCGCGAGGGCTTCGAGCCCGCCTCGCAGTCGCAGGCCTACGCGGCGCTCCGGGCCTGGGGCCTGCACACCTCCGAGCGGATCAAGGTGCTGCCTACGCTGGCCGAGGTGCAGGAGTTCATCGAGCACTACGGGGAGCACCGCCACGATGTCGAGCACGAGATCGACGGCGTCGTGGTCAAGGTGGACGACGTCACGCTGCAGCGGCGTCTGGGCTCCACCAGCCGTGCGCCGCGCTGGGCGATCGCCTTCAAGTATCCGCCGGAGGAGGTCAACGCGAAGCTGCTGGCCATCGAGGTCAACACCGGGCGCACCGGTCGGGTCACTCCGTTCGGCGTGATGGAGCCGACCAAGGTGGCCGGCTCCACCGTCGAGCGCGCCACGCTGCACAACTTCTACGAGGTCAAGCGCAAGGACGTCCGCCCTGGCGACACGGTGATCCTGCGCAAGGCCGGCGACGTGATCCCGGAGATCCTCGGCGCGGTGCCGGACCTGCGGCCCGAGGGCCTGCCCGAGTGGGTCGCCCCGACGCACTGTCCCTCCTGCGGCACCGAGCTGGTGGAGCAGAAGGAGGGCGACAAGGACCGCCGCTGCCCCAACCACCGCTCCTGCCCGGCCCAGCTGCTGGAGCGGGTCTACTTCGTCGCGGGGCGAGGCGCCTTCGACATCGAGGGCCTGGGCAGCGAGGCCGCGGCCGCGCTGCTGGAGGCCGAGGTGCTCACCGACGAGGGCGACATCTTCGACCTGGACGCTGACGCGCTGGTGCGCACGGAGCTGTTCACCCGTGCCGCCAAGAAGGGGGAGGAGGGCCGGCAGCTGACCGCCAACGGTCAGAAGCTGCTCGACAATCTGGCGACCCGCAAGGACGTCCCGCTCTGGCGGGTTCTGGTGGCGCTCTCGGTGCGGCACGTCGGCCCGTCCGCGGCGCGAGCGCTGGCCACCGCCTTCGGCTCGATGGAGGCGATCCGCGACGCCGACGTCGAGGCGCTGGCGGCGACCGAGGGCGTGGGCGGCGTGATCGCCGCCTCCCTGCGCGAGTGGTTCGACGGTCCCGAGTCCGACTGGCACAACGCGATCATCGACAAGTGGGCGGCCGCCGGCGTGCGGATGGCCGACGAGCGTGACGAGGGCGTCGCGCGCACCCTGGAGGGGCTGACCGTGGTGGTCACCGGGTCGCTGGTCAACTACACCCGCGACTCCGTCAAGGAGGCGATCATCGTGCGCGGCGGCAAGGCGTCGGGCTCAGTGTCGAAGAAGACCGACTTCGTCGTCGTCGGAGACAACGCCGGCTCCAAGGCCGACAAGGCCGAGCAGCTGGGGCTGCGGATCCTCGACGAGGAGGGCTTCGAGCGGCTGCTGGCTGGTGGCCCGGACGCCGTCGCCGAGCCCGCGGCCGAGACGGAGAGCGAGGCCGAGGAGGGCTAGCCCTCCTTGCGGGCGTGGGTCGGCGTCGCGAAGAAGAGCGAGGCGACCAGACCCACGACCAGGATCGCCGAGGGCAGCAGCATCGAGGTCGACATCGCCGCCGCGAAGCCCTCGTGGGCGGCCTCGGGGAGCTTGCTGACGTCGGCCTCCGAGGCACCCGACCCGGCGCCGGGCAGCTCGGCTGCGAGCCTGCTCTGCATCAGGGCCGCGATCCCGGCGCTGCCCAGCACCGCGCCGAACTGGCGGGTGGTGTTGTAGACGCCTGCACCCGCTCCGGCCGCGGACATCGGCAGGTTCCGGGTGGCGGTGGCGCTCAGCGGCGCCCAGAGGAAGGCGTTCGACGCCCCGAGCAGGCCCAGCGCGAGCAGCAGCTGCCAGGTGGGGGAGTCCGGCGTCATCGCCCGGCCCAGCGCGAAGACCGCCACGGTGCCGGCGCCGAAGCCGAAGGCGGTGATCCAGCGCGGAGGGAAGGTGTCGACCAGCCGGCCCACCACCGGAGCGAGACCGGCGGAGAGCACGGCCATCGGGATCAGCAGCAGGGCGGACTCGGTGGGGGAGAGCCCGCGCACGCCCTGGGCGTAGAACATGAACGGCAGGGTCAGCGCCGTGATCGCGAACGAGACCGTGGAGATGCCGAGGTTGGCCAGCGAGAAGTTGCGGTCGCGGAAGAGGGAGAGCGGAACCAGCGGCTCGCGCTCGTTGTGGCCCTGCCACCAGATGAAGATCGCGAAGACGACCACGCCGAACCCGATCAGGCCGGGCACCGAGACCAGCGGCTCCAGCCAGCCGGGGGCGTCGATCTCGCTGAACCGGCCCCAGTCGTGCTTCTCGCCCTCCTGGATGCCGAAGACGATGCAGAACAGCGCGACCGCGGAGAGCGCGACGCCCGGCAGGTCGAAGCTGTGGTTGTGGGTGACCAGCCTCGGCACCAGTCGCCAGGCCAGGATGCCGGCCACGATGCCGACCGGCACGTTGATGATGAAGATCCACTCCCAGCCGGCGCTGTCCACCAGCACGCCGCCGAGCAGCGGGCCGACCAGCATCGCGACGCCGGCCGTGGCGCCCCACAGCGCCATCGCCTGGCCGCGGCTGTGCGCGGGGAAGGTCCGGGTGATCACCGCCATCGTCTGCGGCGACATCATCGAGGCGCCGAGGCCCTGGCAGACCCGGGCGATGATCAGGCCCTCGATGGAGCCGGTCAGGCCACACCACAGCGAGGAGAGGGTGAAGATGGCCAGGCCGACCAGGTAGATGTTCTTCGGCCCGACCCGGTCGCCGAGCCGCCCGGTGACCAGCAGTGGCACCGCATAGGCCAGCAGATAGGCGCTGGTCACCCAGATCACCGCGTTGACGTCGGTGTCCAGTCCCTCCATGATCGCGGGCGTCGCCACGGAGACGATCGTGGTGTCGAGCAGGATCATGAAGAAGCCGATCACCATCGCCCACAGAGCCGGCCACGGCTTGTAGTCGGCAGGCAGATCGGTGGTCGTCGCCGAAGTGGTCACAATCGATGAACGTACACCCGGGCACGGGCATTCGATGGGTGTCGGAGCCCAGCACTAGAATCGCCGTCATGTCCCAGACTCCCGCTAACGCGAGCGGGCCGGCTGAGATCACCCGTGACGAAGTGGCCCACCTGGCCAACCTCGCCCGGATCGACCTCTCTGACGCCGAGCTCGACCACCTTGCCCCGCAACTCTCGGTGATCCTCGACTCGGTTCGGTCGATCAGCGCGGTCGCGGGCGACGACGTGCCGGCCACCTCGCACCCGATGCCCCTGACCAACGTCTTCCGTGAGGACGTCGTCACGCCGAGCCTGAGCGCCGAGCAGGCGCTGGCGATGGCACCGGAGAGCGAGAACCAGCGGTTCAGCGTGCCGAAGATCCTGGGGGACGAGCAGTGAGCAATTGGTTGACGAAGACCGCGGCCGAGCTGGCCGAGGCACTTGCTGCCGGTGAGGTGACCTCGGTCGAGCTGACCCAGGCCCACCTGGACCGGATCGCCAGCGTCGACGGCGACGCCGACGCCGGGGTGCACGCCTTCCTGCACGTGGACGCCGAGGGTGCTCTCGCCGAGGCCGCCGCCTCCGACGCGCGCCGCGCCGCCGGTGCGCCGCTGAGCGCGCTGGACGGAGTGCCGATCGCGGTCAAGGACGTCCTGACCACCATCGGCCAGCCCACCACCTGCGGCTCGAAGATCCTCGAGGGCTGGATCCCGCCCTACGACGCCACCGTGGTGCAGCGGCTCAAGGCCGCCGGCCTGCCGATCCTCGGCAAGACGAACATGGACGAGTTCGCGATGGGCTCGTCCACGGAGCACTCGGCCTACGGCCCGACCCGCAACCCGTGGAACCTGGACAAGATCCCCGGCGGTTCCGGCGGTGGCTCGGCTGCCGCCGTCGCCGCCTTCGAGGCACCGCTCGCGCTCGGCACCGACACCGGCGGCTCGATCCGCCAGCCCGGCGCGGTCACCGGCACCGTCGGCGTGAAGCCGACCTACGGCTCGATCTCGCGCTACGGCCTGGTCGCGATGGCCAACTCGCTCGACCAGGTCGGTCCGGTCACCCGCACGGTCCTCGACGCGGCACTGCTGCACGAGATCGTCGGCGGCCACGACCCGCTCGACTCCACCAGCATCGAGGCCCCCGTCGGCGAGCTCGCCGAGGCCGCCCGCCAGGGTGCCCTGGGTGACATGACCGGCCTGCGCGTCGGCGTCATCAAGGAGCTCTCCGGCGAGGGCTACCAGGCCGGCGTCGAGGCCAAGTTCCGCGAGGCGCTGGACCTGCTGGTCGCCGCCGGTGCGGAGGTCGTCGAGGTGTCCTGCCCGAACTTCGAGCACGCGCTGGCCGCCTACTACGTGATCATGCCGTGTGAGGCCTCCTCGAACCTCGCCAAGTTCGATGCGATGCGCTACGGCCTGCGGGTGCTGCCCGAGGGCGTCGCCGCGCCGAGCGCCGAAGAGGTGATGCGCGCCAGCCGTGACGCCGGCTTCGGCGACGAGGTGAAGCGCCGGATCATCCTGGGCACCTACGCCCTGTCCAGCGGCTACTACGACGCCTACTACGGCCAGGCCCAGAAGGTGCGCACGCTGATCCAGCGTGACTTCGACGCCGCCTTCGCCGACGTCGACGTGCTGGTCTCGCCGACCTCTCCGGTCACTGCGTTCGCGCTGGGCGAGAAGCTCGACGACCCGATCGCGATGTACCTCAACGACCTCGCCACCATCCCGGCCAACCTGGCCGGCGTGCCCGGCATCTCGGTGCCGGCCGGCGTGGCCGACGAGGACGGCCTCCCGGTCGGCTTCCAGATCCTGGCTCCGGCGATGGCCGACGACCGGCTCTACCGGGTCGGCGCCGCGGTCGAGGCGTTGGTGACCAAGCAACTCGGAGGCCCGCTGCTGGGTCTCGACAAGCTCGACGCTCGGCTCGAGGCCGAGGGTGCCGCGGAGGTGGCCCGATGACCAACACGCTTCCCTCGTTCGAGACGGTGCTGGAGAGCTACGACCCGGCGATGGGTCTGGAGATCCACGTCGAGCTGAACACCAACTCGAAGATGTTCTGCGGCTGCCCCACGGTGTTCGGCGGCGAGCCGAACACCCAGGTCTGCCCGACCTGCCTCGGCCTGCCGGGCGCGATGCCGGTGGTGAACGCCAAGGGCGTCGAGGCCGCGATCAGGATCGGCCTCGCGCTCAACTGCGAGATCGCCGAGTGGTGCCGCTTCGCGCGGAAGAACTACTTCTACCCGGACATGCCGAAGAACTTCCAGACCTCGCAGTACGACGAGCCGATCGCGTTCGAGGGCTACCTCGACGTGGACGTCGACGGTGAGACCTTCCGGGTCGAGATCGAGCGCGCGCACATGGAGGAGGACACCGGCAAGGCCACCCACGTGGGTGGCGCGACCGGCCGCATCCAGGGCGCCGACTACTCGCTGATCGACTACAACCGGGCCGGCATCCCCCTGATCGAGATCGTCACCAAGCCGATCCTCGGCGCGGGCGCCAAGGCTCCGGAGGTCGCCAAGGCGTACGTCGCCGCGGTGCGTGAGCTGATCGTCGCCCTCGGCGTATCGGACGCCCGGATGGACCAGGGCTCGATCCGCGCCGACGTCAACCTGTCACTGTCGCCGAAGGGCTCGGGCACGCTCGGCACCCGCACCGAGACCAAGAACGTGAACTCGCTGCGCTCGGTCGAACGGGCGGTCAACTACGAGATGCGGCGCCACGCCGCCGTGCTCGGCGCGGGGGAGAAGATCCTCCAGGAGACCCGCCACTGGCACGAGGACACCTCGGTGACCACCAGCGGCCGGCCGAAGTCCGACGCCGACGACTACCGCTACTTCCCGGAGCCGGACCTGGTCCCCGTAGCGCCGTCGCGCGAGTGGGTCGAGGAGCTGCGCGCCACGCTGCCCGAGTTCCCCTGGCTGCGTCGTGCCCGGCTGCAGGCCGAGTGGGGCTTCTCCGACCTGGAGATGCGCGACACGGTGGGCGCCGGCGCCTTCGACCTGGTCGAGGAGACGGTTGCCGCGGGCGCGGCCCCGCAGGCCGCCCGCAAGTGGTGGCTGACCGAGCTCGCCCGGCGTGCGAACGAGCAGGGCGTGGAGGTCTCCGCGCTCGGGGTCACCCCGGCCCAGGTGGCTGCGGTGCAGGCGCTGGTCGAGGCGGGCACGATCAACGACAAGCTGGCGCGCCAGGTCTTCGACGGCCTGCTCGCCGGTGAGGGAACGCCTGAGGAGATCGTCGCGGCCCGTGGTCTGGAGATCGTCTCCGACGAGGGCGCGCTCTCCGCAGCCGTCGACAAGGCGATCGCGGAGAACCCCGACATCGCCGACAAGATCCGCGATGGCAAGGTCTCGGCCGCCGGTGCGCTGATCGGCTCCGTGATGAAGGAGATGCGCGGCCAGGCCGACGCCGGTCGCGTGCGCGAGCTGGTGCTGGAGAAGCTCGGCTGAGCTGTTCGGCCACGCCGTGAGGATGGCGGTCGATCACTGTCGCTCTGTGACAGTGATCGACCGCCATCTTGCGTTCCGCGCTCGATTCTGGGGCGCAGCGCGCTCGTAGTACCGTGAGGGCTCAATCAAGAACACGCCTACAGGCGGGGGAAGCCGGTGAGACTCCGGCGCTGACCCGCAACCGTGACCTTCCCCGTGAAGCAGCCGGAGCACCCCCTGTGACGCGTCCTGACATCAACGCTGTCGTGGAAAGCAGCGGGCAGGCACCCTGAGCCCAGGGCCTCCCGTTCATCGCAGCGGGAAGGAACCCCGATGAAGTCGATCTCTCGCCGCCTCGGCGCGACGATTGCGGGTGGCGCGCTCGCCACCACCGCGCTTGCGACGCTGAGCGTCGCCCCGGCGCAGGCTGCGCCGAGCACCGCTGGTAGCGCCGCAGCGAACGCTGCTCTGACCTGGCTCGACACCCAGTACTTGGGGCTCGGCCAACAGGCCGACATGTATGTCGGCCTAGGCACCCTGGACGGCACCGAGGCACGCCGGAGCGCCATCGAGGGCGCGTTCCGTGACCAGGCACCTGGCTACATCAACTCCGACTACACGTGGAACGACGTGCACTACACCGGCATCAGCTCCGGTGCGATCGCCAAGACGCTGGCGGTCGCCGCCGAGGCTGGCGACGACGTCTCCGCCTACGGCGGGGAAACGGTCACCCCGAAGCTCGACCTCGTCGACCTGCTCGCTGACCGAACCACCGCAGCCGGGCCGAGCGCCGGACGCCTCGCTGACGAGGCCTTCGCCGATGGCGTTCCGGACCCGTACGGCAACTACGCCAACACCTTCGGGCAGGCCTGGGCAGTCCGCGGACTGGCTGCCGCCGACACGACGGCTGCCGACGCACTGCTGCCGACGGTCCAGTCGTTCCTCCTCGACCAGCAGTGTGCCGACGGCTACTTCCGGCTGTACTTCAACACCGATGCAGCAGCGACCAACCAGAGCTGCGACGACGCATCGCCTGCCGAGACCACTCCGGGCGCCGACACCACCGCCCTCGTGCTGATCCTGCTCGACGACCTCGCCGCCGAGGACCCGACCGTCGCCACCGCCCTCGACAAGGCCGAGGCCTGGTTGCTGGAGCAGCAGCTGGCTGACGGTTCGTTCCCCGCTGAAGAGGCCGACGGCGGTGCCCAGCCGGCACCGAACACCAACACGGTCGGCCTCGCCGGATGGGCACTGGGGGTGCGCGGCCAGGAGAGCGCGGCTACCCAGGCGGCGACCTGGGTCCGTGGCCGGCAGCTCACCGGCACCGACTGCGACGGCGCCGCCAAGGCACACCGTGGCGCCATCGCGTTCACCGATGCCGGACTGACCGACGGCCTCGGCTTCGGCATCGACGACGTTGCCTGGGAGTGGGCAGGCGCCACCGCGCAGGCCTTCCCGGTCCTGGCCTGGGCGCCTGAGGCGACCCGCAGCCCCAGCATCACGGTGCCGGCGTTCGC
Source organism: Nocardioides dubius (assembly GCF_039528155.1). Lineage (NCBI taxonomy): Bacteria > Bacillati > Actinomycetota > Actinomycetes > Propionibacteriales > Nocardioidaceae > Nocardioides > Nocardioides dubius. The sequence continues at coordinate 165,448 of NZ_BAAALG010000012.1, forward strand.
CAAGTCGGGTTCGACGGTCACCGCCACCGTCGCTGGTGTGCCGGCCGGCGCCCGCGCCTGTGTCGACGGCGGCGCCACCCAGAACGGCTTCGTCGCCAACGGCGGCACCCAGAAGGTGAGCCTGAAGGTGGGCACCAGCACCAAGACGGTGTCGCTCGGTTCGATCGGTGTCGCTGCCTCGGCAAAGATCACCGTGCTCAGCGCGAAGAAGCTCAAGCCGCTGGCCAAGAACACCCTGAAGCGTGGCTCCAAGCAGGCCATCAAGGTGAAGGGCCTCGCCAAGGGCGAGCAGGTGGTCGTCAAGCTCGCCGGCAAGAAGGTCGCCAAGGGCAAGGCCAACAGCAACGGCGTCTTCAAGGCGACGTTCAAGGTGAAGGCGAAGAAGGGCAAGACCAAGCTCGTCGTCACCGGTCAGTTCGCCAACCGGACCGGCGCCAAGAAGGTCACCGTCAAGTGATCCTGCGCAAGCTCGTCGGACTCGCCGCGACCGGGGCACTCTCGGTCGCGGCGGGACTGGTCGGCGTCGTCGGTGCCGCAGCGCCTGCTCAGGCAGCGGCCTGCGGCGGCACCAGCGGGGTCACGGTGGTCGTCGACTACAACGGCCTCGGCGGTGGCGTCAGCACCGGCTGTGCGATTGACGGCGGCGACCAGCGTGCCTCGGCGATCTTCCCGAGCGCCGGATTCCCGCTGCAATACGCCAGCCGGAGCCAAGGGTTCGTCTGCCGGGTCACCGGAGTGCCGAGTGCTGATCAGGGCGAGAGCTGCGTGGACGCGGCCCCCGCCACGAGGTACTGGAGCCTGTGGTGGTCCGACGGGAAGTCAGGCACCTGGAACTACGCCTCGCAGGGTGCCGGCTCGTTGCGGGTCCCCAACGGGGGCTACGTCGCCTTCTCCTGGCATGAGGGCAGCGGCCGCGCCGCGGCACCGGGGGTGAGCCCGACGCCGCGCGTCGCGCCCCCGAAGCCGAAGCCGAGCAACACGCCCAAGCCGTCGTCGAAGCCGACGAAGAAGGCCGCGCCGGCCAAGCCGAGCAACACTCCGACCGCCTCCGCGACGCCGAGTGCCAGCCCGAGCGCGGCGCCGACCGAGAAGCCGAGCGCCGAGCCGAGCGCCAGCGCCTCGACCACCGAGCTCGCCGAGGACCCGACCGCCACGGTCGACCCCGACGCTCCTGCGGTGGAGGAGATCACCCAGGGCCCCCCGGCCGACGGCAAGGCCGAGGGAGCCGCTGACTCCGATGACGACGGCGGGCTGCCGATCTGGCTGCCGGTCGGACTCGTCGTGGTGGTGGCAGCGGTGGGTGGCGTCGTCGCCTGGAGGCGTCGCATCGCGTGAACAGCGCTCCACGTCGCGTGCGGATCCCTCGGGAGCTGCATCCGGTCGCCTGGTGGATCTGGGCGATCGGCCTCGCCACAGCAGCGAGTTGCACCAGCAACCCGCTGCTGTTGGCGTCCCTGGTGGCGGTGGCGTGGATCGTGGTGGTCAGCTGCCGCTCCGACGGCTTCTGGTCACGCTCCTTCAAGCTCTACCTGTGGCTCGGCCTGATCGTCATCGTGATCCGGATCCTGTTCCGGATCGTCCTCGGCGGCGTGGACGACGGCCACATCCTGTTCCGCCTGCCGGAGATCCCGCTGCCGGACTGGGCGGCGGGCATCCGGCTCTTCGGCGCGGTCAGCCGGGAGTCGCTGCTGGCCGGTCTCTATGACGGGATGCGGCTGGCGGCGCTGCTGATCGCGGTCGGTGCCGCGAACGCGTTGGCCAACCCGAAGCGGCTGATGAAGTCGCTGCCGCCCGCGCTCTACGAGATCGGCACCGCGATGGTGGTGGCGATCTCGGTGATCCCGCAGCTGGCCGACAGCGCCACCCGGGTCAAGGCCGCTCAGGACCTTCGCGGCGGTCCGCCCGGCCGGGTCCGCGGACTGCGGCGGCTGCTGGTGCCGATCCTCGAGGACGCCTTCGAGCGGTCGCTGGCGCTCGCCGCCGGGATGGACACCCGTGGCTACGGCCGCACAGCCGGCGTGACCGGTGCCCAGCGCCGGGCCACCGGGGCCTTGATGCTGACCGGCCTGCTCGGGGTCTGCGTCGGCATCTACGCCTTCCTCGACCTGACCGCCCCGCGCTGGCTGGCGACCCCGATGCTCGCCGGCGGGGTGGCGCTCGCGCTGCTCGGCTTCATCCTCGCCGGACGCCGGGTGGGCCGGTCGCGCTACCGGCCTGACCGCTGGCGCCTGCCGGAGCTGGTCGTCGCCGGCTCCGGCGTGCTGACCGGCGCCATCGGGTGGAGCGTGGCCCGGTGGGAGCCGACCATCGCCCATCCCGGCGTCACCTCGATGCCGGAGATCTCGATGCTCGCGCTGTGCGGCCTGCTGGTGGCGATCGTGCCGCTCTTCGCGGCACCGCCACCGCTGACCGCGGCCGGCCGCGCGCGCCGCGCCGACCTGGAGCGCACCGTGGACGAGCGGGAGCGCACCGTGGACGACCTCGAAGGGAGCCGCTCATGATCGAGCTGCGCACGATCAGCTTCGGCTACGACGACGGCACCGTCCTCGACGGCATCGACCTCACCGTCGAGGACGGCGAGCTGATGCTGCTGGCCGGGCCGACCGGCGTCGGCAAGTCCACCCTGCTCGGAGTGGTGGCCGGTCTGGTTCCCAACTACAGCGGCGGCACGTTGCGAGGCGACGTCCTGCTCGACGGCGAGAGCATCATCGAGCGCCCGGCCCGCGAGCGCGCGCACGTGATCGGGTACGTCGGTCAGAACCCGGCTGCCTGGTTCGTCACCGACACGGTGGAGGAGGAGCTCGCCTACGGGATGGAGCAGCTCGGCCTGCCGGCGTCCACGATGCGTCGCCGGGTCGAGGAGACGTTGGACCTTCTGGGCATCGCGGAGCTGCGCCACCGTGACCTGCGGACCCTCTCCGGCGGACAGCAGCAGCGCGTCGCGATCGGCGCGGTGCTGACCTGCCACCCGCGCCTGCTGGTCCTCGACGAGCCCACCTCGGCACTGGACCCGACCGCAGCCGAGGAGGTGCTGGCCACGATCACCCGGCTGGTGCACGACCTCGGGGTCTCGGTGCTGATCGCCGAGCACCGGCTCGAGCGGGTAGTGCCCTTCGCGGACCGGATGTGCCTGCTGCAACGCGACGGATCGGTGCTGGTGGGGGAGCCTGCCGAGGTGCTGGCCGAGGCCCCGATCGCTCCGCCGATCGTCGAGCTCGGCCGGATCGCCGGCTGGTCGCCGCTACCGCTGACGGTGCGCGATGCGCGCAGGCGTAGCGTGGAGCTACGACGACGGCTCACCCCGCCTGCGGCATTCGCCTCGTCGCCGACGGGGGAGCCGAGCGTCGTCGCGCAGCGCCTGGTGGTCGCACATGGCCGCGACGTCGCGTTGCGTGAGGTCTCGATGCGGCTCCACCCGGGCCGGGTCACCGCGCTGATGGGGCGCAACGGCTCCGGCAAGTCGACCCTGATGTGGACCTTGCAGGGCCGGCTGCGCCGCACCTCGGGCACGCTCGCGGTGGCCGGCGCCGACACCCACGAGCTCAAGAAGGACGGCCGGCGCGAGCGGGTCGGGCTGGTCCCGCAGACCGCGGCGGACCTGTTGTACCTGGAGACGGTGGCCGAGGAGTGCGAGGCAGCGGACGTCTCGGCCGGCGCGGCGACGGGTGCCGGCGGTGCGAGCGAGGGGGCCGCAGGCCGCTGCCGCGCGCTGTTGGAGAGCATGGCCCCCGGCATCGACGACGCGATGCATCCGCGGGACCTCTCCGAGGGCCAGCGACTGGCGCTGGCGGTGGCCATCGTGCTGACCGCGCAGCCGCCGGTGCTGCTCCTCGACGAGCCGACCCGTGGCCTCGACTACCCGGCCAAGGCCGCGCTGACCCGGGCGCTGCGTGCGCTCGCCGCGGACGGACATGCGGTCCTGGTCGCCACCCATGACGTCGAGTTCGTGGCCGGGGTGGCCGACGACGTGGTGGTGCTGGCCGAGGGCGAGGTGGTCTCCGACGGCCCGGTGCGTGAGGTGGTGGCCGAGTCGCCGGCCTTCGCGCCCCAGGTGATGAAGGTGCTGGGCCCCGAGTGGCTGCAGGTGCGCGAGGTCGCCGACGCCTTGGCGGGCTCCGCATGAGCACCGAGGTCGCGCTGCCGCTGCGCTGGCGCACCGCGCTGGTCCTCGGCCTGGCCTCGGTGGCCGGCCTGATGATGATCTTCTGGCCGTTGCTGCTCGACGTCGGGGACGCGCAGCGCGCCGACCCGCCGTTCCTCTTCCTGGCGCTGCTGCCGATCATCCTGGTCGTGGTGCTCGCGGAGATGAGCGAGGGCGGCATGGATGCTCGGGTGCTGGCCGTGCTCGGGGTGCTTGCGGCGATCAACGCCGTGCTGCGAGCGCTGAGCGCGGGAACGGCCGGACTCGAGCTGGTCTTCTTCCTGCTGATCCTCGGCGGGCGGGTCTTCGGGCCGGCCTTCGGCTTCGTACTCGGCTGTCTGTCGTTGTTCGCCTCGGCGCTGATGACGGCCGGGGTCGGGCCGTGGCTGCCGTTCCAGATGCTGGTGGCCGGGTGGGTCGGGCTCGGCGCCGGACTGCTGCCGCGCCGGCTGCGCGGGCGTCGCGAGATCGTGATGCTGGTGGTCTACGGGATCGTGGCGGCCTACGTCTACGGGATCCTGCTCAACATGTGGGGCTGGCCGTTCATCCTCGGCGTCGAGGTGCCCGGACACGAGCAGACCGAGCTCTCCTACGTGTCGGGTGCTCCGGTGGGGGAGAACCTGCACCGGTTCCTCATCTACACGTTGCTGACCTCGACCGGCGGCTGGGATACCGGCCGTGCGATCACCAACGCGGTGGCGATCGCCCTGCTCGGTCCGGCCGTGCTGGCCACCCTGCGTCGTGCCGCACGACGGGCCACCATCTCCCGCGCCTGACGGGGCCCATCGGTCCTGGGCGCGCCGCTTCCTCCGGTGGCCGGGTGGCTGCCGGAGGTGCGGGCTGCTCTGTCGCTTACTCGAGTTGGATGGTGCCGAGTGGGGTGACGAGCCAGGTGTGGCCGTGCTTGTTGGTCCAGGTGTAGGTGCCGTCTTTGTTGCGGACGTAGTGCCAGCCGGCGAAGGTCTTGGCGAGGTGGTGACGGCGGCACAACGGGGCGAGGTTCTCGGGGTTCGTTTGGTCGGGTGGGCCACGCAGTTCGTTGGTACCGGCGTCGTAGGGGTCGATGTGGTCGAGGTCGGCGTCTGCTGAGGATCGGGTGCAGTGTGGGAAGACGCAATGCTGATCCCTCAGCCGGACCTGTTCAGCCATCCAGGCGGGTGGGTCGTGGCGGTCGACCGCGCCGGTGCGGTTGAGGTCGATGACCGGGGTGATGGTGGCGATGGAGCCGTGGCGTTGGAGCCAGTCGGTGAGTTGCTCGATGAGGACGGGGCCGAGGCGGTCGGTGTCGGCGAGAGCCAGGTCGTCCGTGCCGAAGAGATCGGCGAGGGTGGTGTGCACGAAGACCCGCAGGCCACGGCCCGCGCGACGCCCTTGCGCCACAGGCTCGCTTCCCGCGCCGCCCGTGTCGACCGCGGCCTCGAATTCCAGCGTGCCCTGCTGCTCCGCGATGCTGCCCAGGGCCTTGGCCTTGCGCTGACCGAGCGTGTCGGTGTTTCCGGCGCGCTCCAGCTTCTCCGCCTCGTCACAGACGAGGTCGTGGAACCGCGCCAGGTCCAGTGAGTCACCCACGACGTCCAAGGTGGAGGTTCCCGAGGCGGCACCGTTCGGCCCGTACCGGTGGTTCAACTGCACGTCCCAGTCGGCCTTGGTCAACGGACCGTTCTTGTCGCGGACCAACTCGGGATGGAACTTCGCCACCGCCATCGCCAGCACCCGTTCGATGGTGGGCCAGCCGTACCGCTCGCCGTCCGCGAGGGTTCGGTCGAACCAGGCGGCTGCTTCCCGGGAGAGCTTGCGGGTGAGTTCGGCAACGCGGCGGGCCTTCCAACCGGGGACTTCCAGCAGCTCGACCTGCGCCCACAACAAGGGCAGCCGGTGGTGCAGATCCAACGCATCCGCCAACAACGAGAGCGCCGCATAACGGGAGACACCCGAAGCCGCCGCGAACTCCTCAGCCGCGAATGCCGCCACCCCCGGGGTGCCCTCGCCACCGAGGAAGTCGTCCAGATCGAGTGACGCGAACGCAGCATCGTCACACCACGAAGCCGAGGAACCACCAGGAACAACCGGGTTGACCACACACCATTGGTGCGCCAGCCGCAGTTGCCGGCGCGCCGCTTTCAACGAGCGAGTCCGGTCCTCCGAGATCACCGCAAGCAGACACCCCGCATCGAGGTCACTGACCTCATACGGAGTGTGCGTGGCGTCGATCTCGATCATGGAACCAGCAGAGCATGGGGCTCCGACACAGAACCGAACCCGGCATCCCGCGCCCCGCGAGCTCGTGTCTACGACGCGTCGAGGCGGCGGCGCTTGCGGCGGCGCAGTCCTGCCGCGTGCAGTGCCGCGACCAGATCCCGGGAGCGGGTCGGCACGGCACCGGCGGCCACCAGGGCGTCCCAATGCTCGGCCGGCACGTCGTAGTGGTCGCCGTCGAAGCCGCGTTCGGGGATGCCCATCGCGGCGGCGAAGTCATGCAGCTCCGCGTACGACGTGTCGGAGGCGAGGTGTGACCACAGGCGTCCTCGCCACGGCACGCTGGGCGGGTCGATCAGGATGGTCACCCGAGGAATCCTGTCATGGCCGATCGCCTTGCAGCACGGCGAGTTCGCGGATCAGATTGGCGCGCGCCGCCTTCTCCCAGCGGTGTCGGCCGGCCTCGGTGTGGAACAGGTGGGGCTTGCCCAACAGGGCCGACAGCACGGTGGCGCGCCCTGCACGGAACGCAGGCTCGGGAACCTCGGCGTACTCCTGGCGGACGCCGGCCACGTACTCGGCATAGCGCGCCTTGCCCGCAGCCAGGATGTGCAGGTCGGCGTCGACCAGCAGCTCGCCGCGCCGATCGCCGGGAGCCGGGCGATGGTCGAGGGTCAACCGGACCAGCCGAGCCACCTCGGTCTCGTCCACCCCCTCGACGTCGGCCAACCGCTGCTCGGCGAGCTGCGCGGAGCGCTCCTCGGCGTCGGGCGCACCGTCGTAGACGGCGTCGTGGAACCAGGCCGCCAAGATCACCGCGATGTCGTCGCCGGCGCCCAGATCATGCAGCGCGGCCAGCACCTCGTGGAGGTGGCGAAGGTCGTGGTAGCCACGCTCGGTCGACCAGGCCTGGATCAGCTCGTCGCGCAGCGCGAGATGGTTCGGCAGGGGCCAGGGCAAGGACAGGGGCACGTTCCCATTCTCCACCTGCATGGCACGATCAGGGTGTGCTGACCTTGCGACGACTCCTTCCCGAGAGCGACGAGATCGAGGCCCTGGAGGCCTACGCACTCCCTGCGAAGCCGCACCTGCGCGCCAACATGGTGAGCAGCGTCGACGGCGCCGCCACCATGGGCGGCCGGGTCGGCACCCTGACCGGGCCGGCCGACCAGGTGCTGCTGCGGGTGCTCCGCTCGCTGGCCGACGTGCTGCTGGTCGGCGCCGGAACGGTCCGCGGCGAGGGCTACGGCCCGGTTCGCTGCGCGCCGCAGGCGGTACCGGTCCGAGCGGCAGCCGGACAGCTTCCGGCGGCCCGGCTGGCCGTGGTCACCCGCCAGATGGACCTGGACCTGACCTCCAGCGCGTTCACCGAGGCCCCGGTGCGGCCGATCGTGATCACCTCGGGCTCGGCTCCGCAGGAGAAGGTGGACGCCGCCGCCGAGGTCGCCGATGTGATCGTCACCGGCGATGAGGAGATCGACCTGGCCGACGCCGTCGCCCAGCTGCACGCTCTCGGTCTGCCGCGGATCCTCAGCGAGGGTGGGCCGCGCCTGCTCGCGGACCTCTTCGCCGGGGACCTGGTGGACGAGCTCTGCTGGGCGGTCTCGCCGCTGGTGCTGGGCGGTGGGTCGGAGTCGCGGATCACCAACGGTGCGACGCTGGACGAGCCCACCCGGCTCCGCCTGGGCAGCGTCTACGAGAGCGACGACTACCTCTTCCTGCGCTACCAGCGCTGACCTGGCGCGCCCCGCGCGCCCGCGGCGGCGACGGCGGGCGACAATGGAGGCATGTCAGAGCCCACGAAGCGGCGTCCACGCCACCTGATGGACCCGAACAACCTGCAGCCTGCGCCGCGTCGCGACGCGATGTCGATCGGCCAGGTGCAGCAGTGGGTGATGTCGGTGCTCGCGGTCACCACGATCCTGCACCTCGTGGTCGGCATGATCCTGCTGGCGCTCAGCATCGACGAGTCGCACCAGGCGTCGCGGTGGGGTCTGCTGGTGATCAGCGCGGTCTTCGGCCTGCTCTCGGTGGCGGCCGGCCGTGCCATCCACCGTGCGAGCCTGGTGACGCCGTGGCTGTTGCTGGGCCTGGTCCCGTCGCTGGTCGGCGCCTGGTTCCTGCTCTGAGACCGGTGTGACGTCGATGGGGGCCACCAACACGCTGATCGTCGGCGACAACCTCGACGTGCTGCCGACCCTGGCGCGCGAGAGCGTCGACGTCGTCTACATCGACCCGCCCTACAACACCGGCAACGGCTTCGCCTACCACGACCGGCACGGCACCGGTGCTGAGCGGCACCGGATGTGGGTGGAGATGATGCGTCCTCGACTGGTCGCCGCCCGCGAGGTGATGGCAGCGCATGCGGCGCTCTTCGTCTCCATCGACGACAACGAGGTGGCGCACCTGCGGCTGCTGCTCGACGAGGTGTTCGGCGAGCGCAACTTCGTGGCGCAGGTGGTGGTCAACCTGAACCCGAAGGGCCGTCAGCTCGGCCCGTTCTTCGCGACCTCGCACGAGTACCTGTTGATCTACGCCCGTGACGCCGCGCGCTGCACCTTGGACCCGACGTCGGCGCACACCGTGAAGCCCAGCGACTTCCCGTTGGAGTTCGCCGACGGCCGGCGCTACCGGCACCTCCCGCTGCGCAACACCAACAAGAAGTTCAACCCGCTCACGGCACCGACGCTGCACTATCCGCTGTGGGGCGAGGTGGCAACGGGGCGGGTCTCGACGGAGCCGTTCGACGGGGCGCAGGAGATCCGCCCGGTCTTCGGTGACGGCGCGCCCGCCGTCTGGCGCTGGTCGGCACCACTGGTGCAGGCGCGCCCCGACGACGTCGTGTGCCGCACGGTGCGCGGCAAGCTGGGGGAGCGGATCGACGTGTACCAACGCGATTGGCTGCACGAGGGGCGCCGCAAGAAGCTGCCGACCATCTGGCTCGCGGAGGAGGTCGGCTCCACCGACACCGCGGTCGCCGAGCTCAAGCAGATCCTCGGCCCGGTCTTCGCCTCCCCGAAGCCGACCGGCCTGATCCGGCGGGTCCTCGACTGCTTCGGACCCGATGCGGTGGTGCTCGACTTCTTCGCCGGCAGCGGCACGACCGGTCACGCCACGGTGCTGGCCAACGCCGCGGACGGCGGCAACCGCCGCGCGATCCTGGTGAACTCGCCGGAGCCGACCCAGCCCGGATCGAGCGCGGCACTCGCCGGCTATGCCACGGTCAGCGACGTCACCGAGGCGCGGCTGCGGGCCGTGGACGCCTTGCTGGGCGGGGGATTCCAGGTGCAGCAGCACCCCGATGGGGCGGAGCTGTCAAACGTTGACTGAGCCCACCGTCCACGATCGCTATCTCACCGTTGCGCGCAACGCCGAGGCGGAGATCGAGGTGAAGCGCAGCCGGTTCCTGTGCACCATCGAGCGGGTCGCGGACGAGGCGGCCGCGCGGTCGGTCGTGGAGCGCTTGCGCAAGCAGCATTGGGATGCGCGCCACCACTGCTCGGCCTTCGTCCTCGGGCCGGACGCGGGGGTCCAGCGATCCTCGGACGACGGCGAGCCGTCCGGCACCGCCGGTGCGCCGATGCTGGAGGTGCTGCGCGGGCATCAGGTCAGCGACGTGGTGGCGGTGGTGACCCGGTGGTTCGGCGGCACGCTGCTGGGAGCCGGGGGTCTCGTGCGCGCCTACAGCGATGCGGTGCGGGCCGGTCTGGAGGCGGCCGGGACCCGGGAGCGGCTGCTGGTCGTCGAGCAGCAGGTGGTGGTCTCCCACGCCGAGGCCGGGCGGGTGGAGAGCGAGCTGCGGAGCCGCGGCTTCGACGTCATGGATGCGGCGTATGCCGAGCACGTGACGCTGCGGATCGGCGTCCGCCCGGATCAGGCCGAGCGGTTGACGGCGGTGCTGGCGGAGCTCACCGCAGGAGAGGCCGTGCCGGAGCCGATCCGCACCAGCTGGCGCGATCAGAGCGCGTCGAGGTAGAGCCAGCGACCGGCGCGCCGGGCGAACCGGCTGCGCTCGTGCATCGTCTCGGTGCGGCCGGCCACGGTGCAGCGGGCCTCGAACTCGACCTCGCCGGTCTCGTCGTCCGGGCCGCCGTCGGCGGTGTCGAGCACGGTGAGCCCGAGCCAGGTGACGTCGTCGTCCAGGGAGAGATCGCTGGGCCGAGTGCGCGGATGCCAGGTCCGGAAGACGTGGTCGGCGTCGCCGCGGCTGAAGGCGGTATAGCGCGAGCGCATCAACTGCTCGGCCGTCTCGGCCCACCGCTCGCCGCGGAGCAGGGGGCCGCAGCAGCCGTCGTAGGCCTGGCCGCTGCCGCACGGGCACGGCGACGAAAAGTTGCTGCTCTGCACAACTCGGCACACTAGTGTGGCGGGCATGGTGACGCCGCACTGGATCACGATCTTCCGCGACCTGCCTGCCGAGGGCGCCGACGCTGCCGCCGACTACTGGGCGGCTGCCACCGGAACCCGGCTCTCGCCGTGGCGGGGCGTGCACGGCGAGTTCGCCAGCCTGCTGCCCGTCGAGGGCGACCCGATCCTGCGGGTGCAGAAGGTCGCCGACGGGCCAGGCGGGGTGCATCTTGACCTGCACGTCCGCGACCCGCGCACGGCAGCTGATGAGGCGATCGCCCTGGGCGCCGTCGAGGTGGAGGACCGTGGCTACGTCTCGCTGACGTCGCCCGGCGGGATCGCCTTCTGCTTCGTCTCCGAGCGGCTGTCCCGGCCGCCGGTCACCGACGTCGGCGGGCATCGCACCGCGATCGACCAGATCTGCCTGGACCTGCCGGCTGCGCGGTTCCGACCCGAGCTGCAGTTCTGGTCGGAGCTGACCGGCTGGACGGCGGGCAGCTCCGAGCGGCATCCGGAGTTCGCGTGGTTCGAGGCGCCGGGGCTGCCGGTGAGCATCATGGTGCAGCGCCTGGGCGAGCCCACCAGCGTGGCCCGCGCCCACCTGGACGGCCGGACCAGCGACCTGGCCGCGGAGCGTGCGCGCCAGGAGGCGTTGGGTGCCGTGGTGGAGAGCAACGAGGGGTGGCTGATCCTGCGCGACCCGTGGGGCCTGCCGTACTGCGTGATCGAGCAGAGCGACTGGTGAGCGAGGTACGGATCCGCACGGCGACGGCCGCGGACTGGCCGCAGATCTGGCCGTTCTTCGCCGACATCGTCCGGGCGGGGGAGACCTACGCCTACCCCGAGGAGCTGACCAGCGAGCAGGCTCAGGCGTTGTGGCTCGAGCCTTCGCCGGGGCATGCGGTGGTGGCGGTCGACGGCGAGCAGGTGTTGGGCAGCGCCAAGATGGGCCCGAACCGGCCCGGCCGCGGTGCGCATGTCGGCACCGCCAGCTTCATGGTCGCCTCGGCCGCCCGTGGCCGCGGCGTGGGCCGGTTGCTCGGCGAGCATGTGGTGGCCTGGCACCGCGAGCAGGGGTACCGGGCGATCCAGTTCAACGCCGTCGTGGAGACCAACACCGCGGCCGTGGCATTGTGGCGCTCGCTGGGCTTCGCGATCGTCGGCACCGTGCCCGAGGCCTTCGACTCCCGCAGCCACGGCATGGTGGGTCTGCATGTGATGCACCTGAGGCTGTGACGGTGCCTCACTCGCGCTCGAAGCCGACGCCGACCTTCGTCACCGGGTGATTGCCGCTGGCGGCCTGCTCGACGGCCTCCCAGGTGCTCTCTCCGGTGGTCAGAGGGCGGCTTTGAGAGCGAGAGCAGGTGGTACGCGGGCAGCCCGGGTGGCGGCGAAGGTCCCCGCCAGGAGTCCGACGAGGAGCCCCAGCGGCGCGGCGGCGAGCGTGAGCACGGGATCGAGGGTGGGGGTCCAGCCCTTCGACATGCTCACACCGATCACCGCGAACTGGCCGACGGCACCACCTGCGGCACCGCCCACCGCACCCAGCAGCGCGGCTTCGATCAGGAACTGCCCGACGATGTGCCTGCGCCGAGCCCCAAGCGCCCTGCGCACCCCGATCTCGCGTCGGCGCTCCACCACCGACATCAGGGAGATGTTGGCGATGCCCACAGCGGCGACGAGCATGGTCACTGCTGCCAGCAGGACGAAGAGGCGTGCCAGCTCGTCGGAGACGGCGTCATCGACCACCCGAGGTCGCTGCGGGTAGTGGACAGTGACCGCATCGGGGCGCAGGGGAGAGGCGGCGATGGCTGCCTGGTCCGCGACGGCCTGACCGGAACCGATCTCGGTGGTGATCAGCATGCGCTCGGTGAAGGTGCCCGGCTCGGCCCACTCCCGCACGTACGGCTGGGGGATCAGGATCTCGCCGGCGGCGACCTGGTCGCGGCGGGCCGGGCCGACGATCCCGACCACGAGGAACGGCTGGCCCTCGAGCTCGATCAGGACCTGTCGGGTGAGGTCGGTGATGCCTAGTCGCTGCGCGGTGCGCTCGCCGAGCACGGCCACCGGCTGGGTCTCGAGCGCATCGTCGATCAACCGGCCGCGCAGGAGCGGCGCCTCGACGACCGACCAGTACCCGGTGGTGACGCCGCTGACGCGAGGTGCCTCGACGGTCTGGTCCTCGATGCCGGCGTGCACCAGCGGTGCGTCCACGCTCACGGCGGAGATGACCGCCGCGGCGCGGACCCCTTGCAGCGCGCCGACCTGCTCCTCCGCCTCGACGTCGAAGCCCGGCGCCTGGGCTGCGGCGGAGGGCTCCAGGGTGACCAACGTCGACGACAGCTCCGAGAAGGTGGTGGTGATCTGCGCGTTGGCAGTGGCGGTCAGGCCCAGGACGGCGACCACCGAGCTGACGCCCACCAAGGTGCCGAGGGCCGTCAGGGCGGAGCGCAGCGGTTGGCTGGCAACTCCTTGGAACGCCTCACGGGCGAGCACCAGCAGGTTGATCGTGCTTCGTTCCCGAGGCCTCCTCATACGAACACCCCGTCGACGACGCGGCGCCGTTGGGTGCCGAGCAGCGCGACGTCCGGGTCATGGGTGATCAGAACGATCGTCGAGCCCTGCGCGTTGAGTTGCGAGAAGAGGTCGAGGATGGCGGCGCTGTTGGTGGTGTCGAGGTTGCCGGTCGGCTCGTCGCAGAGCAGCACTCGGGGTTGGCCGACCAGTGCTCGGGCGATGGCGACCCGTTGTCGTTCGCCGCCCGACATGGTGTGCACGGCCTGACCTCCTCGCTCCGCCATTCCGACCCGGCTCAGGGCGCCACGCGCCTGGTCGCGGACCGTGCGTGCGGACGCCCCGCGGTACATCAGGCCTACGGCCACGTTGTCCTCGGCGGAGCGGGACTCCAACAGGTGGAAGGCCTGGAAGACGAAGCCGATGAACGAGGCGCGGAGCCAGCTGCGGTCTCGTTCGGTCAGCGAGGTGACCTCGCGCCCGGCCAGCCGGTAGCTGCCCGCGGAGGGGGTGTCGAGGAGCCCGAGGAGTTGCAGCAAGGTGGACTTGCCTGAGCCGGAGGGTCCTTGGACCGTCACGAGCTCTCCAGCCTCGACGCGGAGGTCGACACCGCGCAGCGCCTCGACCACCGGCGGCCCGGGGAAGCTGCGGCGCAGGTTGTCGGCGAGGAGGACCGGAGGCTCCTCGCCGCGCTGGGAGTCAGCCATCCGGGCTCCCGGTGCCGATCACGACGCGGTCATCGACGTCCAGAGCGCCCGGAACCGTGGGCGTGACCATGGCGACGCCGTCACGCGTGGCCTCGACGGTGACCGCGATGCGCGTCTCGTCGCCGTCGCGCATGGCGACGACGAAGGAGCCGAGGTCCGCGGCTCGGTAGAGCGCCGAGATCGGGACCAGTAGCCCTGTCGGTGAGGCCCTCTCCGAGACCGAGATCTCCGCCTTCCTTCCGACGTCGTCGACGTCCAGCTGCCCCTGACCCTGGGTGAGCGTCACCGTCACCTTCTTCTCGCCATCGGCTTCGCGCGGCGCGGAGACGCCGTCGAGGACGACGCGCGTTCGCTCCCGGCGTCCGATCCGGACGGTGATGCGTGGCTCATCGCCGCCGTCGCCGGTGAAGGTGGCGCGCTGGTCGGTCGGGACGTTCACCCGGACGACGATGCCGTGCAGACCGAGCGTCGCGACGGGGCCGTCGATCCGGTCGCCCACAGTGCTGACTCGGGTGACGCGCGCCGGAAGCGTGGGGACGAAGGCGATCTCGGACGCCGGAAGGTAGGGCAGCTCACGGCCGGCCTTCCCGCGCTTGCCCGGTGGCGCTTCGCCAGGCAGGTCGTGGCCCACTGCCCGGTAGAGCCGTCGGACCGCATCCAGCGTCAGTGTGCCGAACTCGCCGTCGGTCGCGCCGGGGAAGTACCCCGCATCCCGTAGACCCTCCTGGAGCCGACGGACGTCGGGGCCGGTGTCGCCGGGACGAAGGTCGCGGAGCATGGAGACCTGGCCGCGCAACGCGATCAACGGGCGGTCGGCGATCTCGAGGATGACCTCGCCGTGCTGGAGGAGATCGCCCCGGGCGCGGGGAGTCCGCGTCACCTCCTGCACCCAGCCCGATCGTTGGGCCGTGGGGGCGATCTCCAGGTTGGAGGCCCACTCCACGGTGCCCTCGAAGGTCTCGGTCCCGGTCAGCCTCCCGTTGCGGACGGCGGCGGTCAGCGTCGAGCGCGAGCGGTCCTCCGCCTCGGCCAGTGCGGTCTGCGGGGATCGGACCTGGCCGCCGTAGAGATAACCCGCAGCCGTAGCGACGACGATGGCGGCAACGACGAGGGCGGCTCGCGGCACGCGTCGTCTACCGCTCACGGGCGAGCTCTCGCTCGACGGCGGCGAAGCGCTTCTGCTCGGCCTTCAACGCTGACTCCAGGACGACAGGATCCTGCTCGATCGACTGACGCTGGTAGTCCGCGAGGACGAAGTAGAAGTAGTCCGCCCAGCCGCTCTGCTCGGTGCAGGTGACATCCGCGACGGCAACCTCGATCTGCCTGGGCGAGGTGGGCGATGAGTTGAACTCGAGGCTCGCACTCCAAACCGTGTCGTACTCATGCCCCGCCTCGGTCATGCAGTCTCGCCACGACGCCATCGCGCCCGCGACGCTGGGGTGTTCGCGCGCCAGCTGGTTGAGGTCGGCTTCGAGGCGACTGATGTCGTCAACGGGGGCATCGAGACGGTCCTCGATCTCTTGCACACAGCCTTTGCGCCCGGTGCCGTCCGGGCGGCCGTGGAAGGAATTCAGCAGGTCGCTATGGTCGCCGGGCTCTGAGATCCCCATCCCCACATCTGCAGGCGACGGCAGATAGAACCCCGAGCCGGGAGAGGAGAGGCCGCCCGGAGCCGGTTTGTACCCGTACTTTTCAGCATGCTTCAGGGGTAGCGTTCCAAAAGGTCCACCCCAATTGAGCGGATTGAAATTCTCGATTCCTGGCATGCTGTCCAGGTAGGAACCGGTGAGGAGATAGCCGGTCTGTTTGCGGCCCTGCATGCATTTGTCGATGAGATGTGCTGTCCCCTCCTGCATCCGGCGGCGATCGGCACGCGAGAGCTGGTAGTCCTCGAAGGGAAGCCTGATGCTCGAGTCGGCGCGTCGGACGCTCTCAGTGTCGGGCGTTTGGAACTCTGTGGAGTTCGAGCCGTCGCCCCCACTGCTGCACCCGGCCAAGGAACCGAGTGCAGCAACCATGCCAGTACACGCTCCGGCGATCAGGACCCGCGGTATCCGAGCGCTCATCAGGTCAGGAACGCATACCAGTCGCCGGCACCTTTTTCGATGTCGTTGTCGACGGACCACGCACGCAACATCCCGACCCGGCCTTCGACGAAGTTGTAGTCGCACGTTGTGGACGTCCCGGAGCCCTTGATGTTGTAGCAAAACTTGGTGTTACCCGTGACGACGATCGTTGCTTCGATCTTGGACCCCCACCCATCGGC
Organism: Nocardioides dubius; assembly: GCF_039528155.1. Lineage (NCBI taxonomy): Bacteria > Bacillati > Actinomycetota > Actinomycetes > Propionibacteriales > Nocardioidaceae > Nocardioides > Nocardioides dubius. The sequence continues at coordinate 181,619 of NZ_BAAALG010000012.1, forward strand.
GCAGTTGTCGATGGATTGCACCGTGTCGTTGGAGTGATAGAACTGGCCCCCGTTGCGGAGATTCTGATAGCAACTCGGGTTGCCGTGTTCGTAGTGCGGCGCGTACACATTCGTTCCTGCGAGTGCTGGCGGGGCTAGTGAGATCGCGGCCAGTGCGCCTAAGGAGATGCACATTGTTCGGATGGGCAAATGCATGGGATGACCTTCTTGTAGTGGGAGTTGCTATCCCAGCAGTGAAAGCCTGACGCGGGGTCGTGTCAATGGAATTCGTCGAGTTTTAGGGCCAGTGGGCGAAACTTATAACGTAGGTGACAATCTTCGACAACAGGAATTGCGGTTATCGCTACGAATGCCCACGTGGTGAGGCAGTGGCCCGCTCGCTGGCTGAGAGCGCCGTCCGGATGCGGGGCTGCCGGGTAGCGTTGGCGAGGTGACGATCAGCGAACGCCCCGCCTCGACGAACCTCGGCGCGCTGCGCGCCTCCGGCCACGAGTTCCGCACGCTGCGCCAGGAGCTCCGCGGCAATCTGCTCGCCGCCTTGGCCGAGGGCCGCGATCCGTGGCCCGGCCTGCACGGTCTGGAGACCACGGTGATCCCGCAGCTGGAGCGGGCGCTGATCGCCGGCCACGACGTCGTGCTGTTGGGGGAGCGTGGCCAGGGCAAGACCCGGCTGCTGCGCACCATGGTCGGCCTGCTCGACGAGTGGACGCCGGTGATCGGTGGCTCCGAGCTCGGCGAGCACCCCTACGAGCCGGTCACCCCGACGTCGGTGCGCCGCGCCGCCGAGCTGGGCGACGACCTCCCGGTCGAGTGGCGGCACCGCAGCGAGCGCTACAGCGAGAAGCTGGCCACCCCCGACACCTCGGTCGCGGACCTGATCGGCGACGTCGACCCGATGAAGGTCGCCGAGGGCCGCTCGCTGGGCGACCTGGAGACGATCCACTTCGGCCTGATCCCGCGCAGTCACCGCGGCATCGTCGCGATCAATGAGCTGCCCGACCTCGCCGAGCGGATCCAGGTCGCGATGCTCAACGTGATGGAGGAGCGCGACATCCAGATCCGCGGCTACGTGCTGCGCGTCGAGCTGGACGTGCTCGTCGTCGCCTCGGCGAACCCCGAGGACTACACCAACCGCGGCCGGATCATCACCCCGCTCAAGGACCGCTTCGGCGCCGAGATCCGGACCCACTACCCGCTCGAGCTGGACGCCGAGATGTCGGTCATCGCCCAGGAGGCCGACCTGGTCGCCGACGTCCCGGACTTCCTGATCGAGGTGCTCGCCCGGTTCACCCGCGCCCTGCGCGAGTCGCAGTCGGTGGACCAGCGCTCCGGCGTCTCCGCCCGGTTCTCGATCGCCGGCGCCGAGACCATCGCCGCGGCAGCCCTGCACCGGGCCACCGTGCTCGGTGAGCGCGACGCGGTCGCCCGCGTCGTCGACCTGCAGACCGCAGTCGACGTGCTGGCCGGGAAGATCGAGTTCGAGAACGGCGAGGAGGGCCGCGAGCTGGAGATCCTGGAGCACCTGCTCAGGGTCGCCACCGCCGAGACCTGCCGCACCCGCCTGCGCGGCATCGACTTCGCAGCGCTGGTCGACGCGCTCAGCAGCGGCGCCACCGTGACCACCGGCGAGCAGGTCAGCGCCGCCGACCTGCTGGCAGCGCTTCCGGCACTGCCGCCGTCCGGCGAAGGCGAGTCCGACATCTACGACCAGGTTGCGGCCAAGCTCGGTGCGAGCACCGACGCCGAGCGCGCCAGCGCCATCGAGCTCGCCCTGGAGGGACTCTTCCTCGCCCGCAAGATCTCCAAGGAGACCGGCGACTCCGGAGAGACCGTCTACTCATGACCACCCGGGGTGACCGGCACCGCTCCCGCTACGGCAAGTACCGCGGCGGGCCGGACCCGCTCGCCCCGCCGGTGGACATCGGCGAGGCGTTGGACGCCATCGGCGAAGAGGTGATGGCCGGCTACAGCCCCGAGCGGGCGATGCGGGAGTTCCTGCGTCGCGGCGGCAACGACCAGCAGGGCTTGGAGGATCTCGCCCGGCGGGTCTTCGCCAAGCGCCAGGAGCTGCTGAAGCGGCACAACCTCGACGGCACCATGAACGAGGTGCGTGAGCTGCTCGACCGTGCGGTGCTGGAGGAGCGCAAGCAGCTGGCCCGCGACGTCGACCTCGACGACGACGAGCGCACGCTGTCGGAGATGCAGCTGGAGAACCTGCCGGCCTCGACCGCCGCCGCCGTCAGCGAGCTGTCGCAGTACCAGTGGAAGTCGCGTCAGGCACGCGAGGACTACGAGAAGATCAAGGATCTGCTCGGGCGCGAGATCCTCGACCAGCGCTTCGCCGGCATGAAGCAGGCGATGGAGGGCGCGACCGCGCAGGATCGCGCGGCCATCAACGAGATGCTCGGCGACCTCAACGAGCTGCTGGAGAAGCGGAACCGGGGCGAGGACACCCCCGAGGACTTCGACGAGTTCATGGCCAAGCACGGCGACTTCTTCCCGGAGAGCCCGCGCGACCTCGACGAGCTGCTCGACACCTTGGCGCAGCGCTCGGCCGCCGCGCAGCGGATGCTCAACTCGATGACGCCGGAGCAGCGCGCCGAGCTGATGCAGCTATCCGCCCAGGCGTTCGGCTCGCCGGAGCTGGCCGCGCAGCTGGATCGCCTCGACCAGAACCTGCAGGCAGCGCGCCCCGGCCTCGACTGGGGCGGCTCCGCGGAGTTCTCCGGCGAGGAGGGCTTGGGCCTCGGCGACGGAACCGGAGCCCTGCAGGACCTGGCCGAGCTCGACGAGCTGGCGGAGCAGTTGCAGCAGTCGTATGCGGGCGCGCGGATGGACGACGTCGACTTCGACGCGCTCGCCCGCCAGCTCGGAGACGACGCCGCGGTCTCCGCGCGCCAGCTCGCCGAGCTGGAGAAGGCGCTGCGCAACAACGGCTACCTCAAGCGTGGCTCGGACGGGCAGTATCGCCTGTCTCCCAAGGCGATGCGACAGCTCGGCAAGTCGCTGCTGCGGGACGTCGCGGAGCGGATCTCGGGTCGCCAAGGCGCACGTGACGTGCAGCGCTCGGGCGCGGCCGGCGAGTTCAGCGGCGCCACCCGGCCCTGGGAGTTCGGCGACACCGCGCCCTGGGACGTGACCCGCAGCGTGCTCAACGCGGTGGTCCGCTCCTCGGGCGAGGGCGGGCCGACGATGCCGTTACGGCTCACCATCGACGACGTCGAGGTGGTCGACACCGAGGCCCGCACTCAGGCCGCCGTCGCACTGCTGGTCGACACCTCGTTCTCGATGGCGCTGGACGGCCGCTGGGTGCCGATGAAGAAGACGGCGCTCGCCCTGCACCAGCTGGTCCGCTCTCGCTTCCGCGGCGATGCGCTGGAGCTGATCGGCTTCGGCCGCTATGCCGAGGTGATGCAGGTAGAGCAGCTGACCGCGCTGGATGCGATGTGGGCCAAGGGCACCAACCTGCACCACGGTCTGCTGCTCGCCAACCGGCACTTCCGCAAGCACCCCAACGCCCAACCGGTGCTGCTGATCGTCACCGACGGCGAGCCGACCGCGCACCTGGGCAGTGACGGCGAGGCCTGGTTCTCCTACCCGCCGCACCCGCTGACCTTGGCCAACACCGTGCAGGAGTTGGAGAACGCGCGGCGCCTCGGCGCGCAGACCACCATCTTCCGGCTCGGCGACGACCCGGGCCTGGCCCGCTTCGTCGACTCGCTGGCTCGCAAGGTCGATGGCGCGGTGGTCGCGCCCGAGCTCGATGACCTCGGTGTCGCCGTCGTCGACTCCTACCTGGGCTCGCGGGATGCGCGTCGTGGCTCGGGCGGCGGAACCCGTGGCGGCGCAGGGGAGACCCCCGACGCGCGCCGGTCCGGCGGCTGGTGGGGCGAGCGCGGCTTCTGGGTGGAGTGAGGCCTCAGCGGGCCAACGGCTCCGGCGGCCGGGTCAGGTCGTAGAGCAGAACGCCGTCGACGCGCAGCGGACGGTAGCGCGCGGCCACCCAGGCGGTGATCGTGCGTGCCGCCTGGGACCCGCCGGTCTGCGGGCCCAGCACCCCGCCGCCGACGAACCAGCCGATCTCGCCGCGCTGCACGCGCAGCTGGAAGGTGGCCAGGTCGGGGAGCGGGTCGGTGCCGTTGAAGCCGCCGATCGCCATCACCGGGCGGCCGGTGGCGAGCTGGAACCCGGCGGCGGCGTTGGCGCCCACCGTTGCAGCCAGCCACCTCCGGTCCCGACGCCCGCTCAGCAGTACGCGGATCAGGCGGTGCGAGGGAGTGCTCACATGCAACAGGCTGCCGGCCGGACCGTAGGTGGTGCGGTAGACGTCGATCCCGAGCTGCTCGGCAAGGTGGTCGAGCTCGCGGGTGGTGGCGTCGCGTGGCGGCGCATCGTCGGGGAGCAGCGGAGCGCTCGACAGCGCCTCGGCCAGGCGCTCGCCGGCTTGGGGGAGGTCGCTGCCGCGGCCGTCGGGACCGGCGGTGATCACCGCGCCCTCGTGCGGCAGTGCGGCGGTGGCCAGCGAGTAGGCGGCCGGCCCGGTCAACCCGACCACCAGGCTCAGGCCCAGCGCGAGCGGCGCCGCGCGAGGCGCGCGGTGGTGCGGCTGGGCGACCAGAGCGGCGGCGACCAGGGCGACGGCGAGCACCAGCCAACGCAGCCAGGGCAGGAAGTCCGGGCTGCGGGCCAGCAGGACGAAGGACCACACTCCCGTGCCTGCGACGACGGCGACCAGCAGGTGCCGCCACCCGGCGCGGTCACGGGCCTGCCACAGCTCGCGCCCGCCGAGTGCGATCACCACGGCGAGTGCCGGCGCGAGGGCGACGGCGTAGTAGGAGTGGTAGATCCCGCGCATCAGGCTGAAGACGAGGGCGGTCAGCACCAGCCAGGAGCCGAACAGGGTGAGGGCGGCCTGCACTCCGGCGCGCTCCGGACGGTGCCGTACCAGGATGAGACCGGCGACCAGCAGGACCAGGGCCGTCGGCAGCAGCCACCCGGCCTGTCCACCGTTGCTGGGGGAGAGCAGCCGCACCAAGGAGGTCTGGCCCCAATGCCCGGAGCCGATCGAGCCCTCCTCGTTGCCGTTGAGGCGGCCGAGGCCGTTGTAGCCGAGGGTGAGGTCGAGCACCGAGTTGTGCTGGGATCCGCCGATCCAGGGACGTGCGTCGACCGGCCACAGGGCGACGGCGAGCACCCACCAACCGGCGGCGGCGAGGGTGGCGGCTGCGGCAGCACCGACGTCGAGCAGACGCCGCCGCACCGGTCCCGTGGCGAAGAGCAGGTAGGCGAGCACCAGCGGTGGCGCGACCAGGAACGCCTGCAACATCTTGGCGAGGTAGGCCAGCCCGAGCAGGGCGCCACCGAGCGCGAGCCAGCGGGTCGGGTGGCCCAGCTCGCGGTGGCTCTCCTCGATGGCGCGCAACGTCGCGACGGCGGTGCCAAGCAGGAGCAGGACCAGGAGGGCGTCGGGGTTGTTGTAGCGGAACATCAACGCAGCAACGGGAGTGAGCGCCATGATCGCTCCGGCCAGCAGTCCGAGCCGCTGGGAGCCACTGGCCCGGCGCACCACCCGCAGCACCAGGTAGACCGAGGCGATGCCGAAGAGAGCCTGCGGCACCAGCACCGACCAGCTGGAGAGTCCGAAGAGGCGCACGGAGAGGGCCATCGGCCACAGCGCGAGCGGCGTCTTGTCGACGGTGATCGCGTTGCCGGCGTCCAGGCTGCCGAAGAAGAACGCCTTCCAGGACTCCGCACCTGCTTGGGCGGCGGCGGAGTAGTAGGCGTTCGCCCAGCCCGACTCGTCGAGCCCCCACAGGTAGAGCAGACCGGTGGCGCCGAGCAGTGCGATCGTGGATGCGCGTCGCGCAGTCGTCCCCATGGTTGCCCACCGTGCGGGTCGACGCCGACCGCTCGGTTGCGGCCGCGTGTGGGCACGGTGAACGCGACCGGAACGATCCGCAGCGGAGCGGCGCTCGTGACACCTAGGATGGTCGGCATGCGGACCAGCACCCTCGAGCGGCGTACCAGGAAGAAGCTCGGCGCGCCCACGGCCGGCGAGTATCGCTGGGACGGCGAGCGCTGGCGTCGCTGGAGCGGTAGCTCCTGGCTGTCGGCTCTCTATTCGCTGCGGCTGCAGCGGCTCGCGGACCCGCGACCGCTGAGCGACGATCCGGAGCGGGACGACGAGATCCGCGCCCGGGCGCTGGAGCGTGCGGTGCAGGACCAGGCGCTCAACAACCAGGCGCAGGTGGTGGTGCAGAACCGCGACGGCGCGGTGCTGGCCTTCAAGCCGAAGATCGGGCACCTGCCGCACGCCGCGATGACGCTGATCACCGGCGGCATCTGGGCCGCGATCTGGATCTACCGGGTGATGACCGTGCGCGACGAGCGCTATCTGCTCCAGGTCGACCCGTGGGGCCACGTCTGGGCGACGCGCGGCAAGTAGGGCTCGACGGCCGTGCCGCGCGCTAGCGTCGGGGCATGGACGCATCCGAACGGGCTCAGGCGCCGACGACGGGAGCCGAGCTGGAGACGCTGCTCGGCTTTCTCAACCATCAGCGCGACACCTTGCGCTGGAAGTGTGCGGGCTTGGACGCGGCACAGCTGGACACCCGCTCGACAGCGTCTGCGCTGACGCTCGGCGGTCTGCTGGGCCACCTGTCCTTGGTGGAGGTGCACTGGTTCCGGGTGATGCTGCATGGCGAGGAGCCGCATCCGCCCTTCGACGTCGCCGACTGGAAGGCCGATCGCGACTGGGAGATGACCTGGGCGCGCGGCCGCTCGCCGGAGGACCTGCTCACGCTGTTCGACGATGCCGTCCGGGCTGCGGACGAGGGGATCGCCCGGGCTGTAGCGGCCGACGGGCTGGAGACCCGGGGCGCTCGGGTGAGTCACCGGACCCGCAAGCCGTTCACGCTGCGCTGGATCCTGCTGCACATGATCGAGGAGCACTCCCGCCACAACGGTCACGCCGACCTGATCCGCGAGGGACTGGACGGCGTGACCGGCGCGTAGCCGCTAGCTCGGGAAGGCGACGCCCGTGTTCGCGTGGCAGCGGTACCCGTTGGGGTTCTTGGCCAGGTACTGCTGGTGGTAGTCCTCGGCGTAGAAGTACTGCGGCGCGGGCAGGATCTCGGTGGTGATCGCGCCGATCTCGCGGCGGGCCAGCTCGTCGCCGTAGACCTGGGTGAGCTCGGTCGCCGTCGCCACCTGCTCGGGGGTGGTCGTGTAGATGCCGGAGCGGTACTGGGTGCCGATGTCGTTGCCCTGGCGCATGCCCTGGGTGGGGTCGTGCACCTCGAAGAAGGCCTTCACCAGCTCGGCGTAGGAGATCACGGCCGGGTCGAAGACGATCCGCACCGCCTCGGTGTGCCCGGTCTGCCCGCTGCACACCTCCTCGTAGGAGGGGTTCGGCGTCGAGCCGCCGATATAGCCCACCGACGTCGACCAGACGCCGGGCTTGGCCCAGTAGATCTCCTCGGCGCCCCAGAAGCAGCCGAGCCCGAAGATCGCCACCTCCAGGCCGTCCGGCACCTCCTCGGTGACCAGGGGCGCATCGAGCACCAGGTGCCGCTCCGCCAGCTGGAACCAGCGATCCGGGCGGCCCGGCAGCGCCTGGTCGGGAGTCGGGACGACGAGTGGCTTGCGGCCGAACACGGTGCCTCCAAGAAGACGTGGGTGGGTGCGACAACGATCCTCGCACCCTTCCACAACGCCGAGGCCGCGCCGATCCTTCCCCGACCCGCCGTCGTGGGTCGGGGGCGCTGCTCGATGCGGTTCGTAGGGGATCGTTGCCTGCGCGTCCGAGTAGGCTCGCCTCGTGAGCACCTCTGAGCACAAGGCCAAGTCCGGGTTCGAGACGCGTGCGATCCACGCCGGCTACGACCCCGACCCCACCACGGGCGCGGTGATCCCGCCGATCTACGCGACCAGCACCTACAAGCAGGACGGCGTCGGCGGGCTGCGCGGCGGCTATGAGTACAGCCGCTCCGCGAACCCCACCCGGACCGCGCTCGAGGGTGTGCTCGCTGCCCTCGAGGAGGGGGAGCGGGGCTTCGCCTTCGCCTCCGGTCTGGCCGCCGAGGACACCCTGATCCGGGCGCTGTGCCGCCCCGGCGACCACGCGGTGATCCCGGACGACGCCTACGGTGGCACCTTCCGGCTCTTCGACAAGGTCGAGCAGAACTGGGGCCTGGCGCACTCGCCGGCCGCGGTCTCCGACGTCGACGCGGTGCGTGCCGCGATCCGGCCCGGCGAGACCAAGCTGGTCTGGGTCGAGACCCCCACCAACCCGTTGCTCAACATCGGTGACATCGAGGCTCTGGCGGGCGTCGCGCACGAGGCGGGTGCGCTGCTGGTCGTCGACAACACCTTCGCCTCGCCCTACCTGCAGCAGCCGCTCACCCTGGGTGCCGACATCGTCGTGCACTCCACCACCAAGTACGTCGGCGGGCACTCCGACGTGGTCGGCGGTGCGCTCGTGGTGCGTGACCTCGAGCTGGCCGAGAAGATCGCCTTCCACCAGAACTCGATCGGCGCGGTCGCCGGTCCCTTCGACTCCTTCCTCACCCACCGCGGCCTGAAGACGCTCGGCATCCGGATGGACCGCCACTGCGACAACGCGGAGCGGATCGTGGAGTTCCTCACCGGCCACGCCAAGGTCTCCCAGGTGATCTACCCCGGTCTTGCCGAGCACCCGGGCCACGCCGTCGCCGCCAAGCAGATGAAGCGCTTCGGCGGGATGATCTCGTTCCGGGTCACCGGCGGCGAGGAGCAGGCGCTCGCCGTCTGCGAGCGGGCCGAGGTCTTCACCCTGGGCGAGTCCCTCGGCGGGGTGGAGTCGCTGATCGAGCACCCCGGCCGGATGACCCACGCCTCCGTCGCCGGAACCGAGCTCGAGGTGCCCGCGGACCTGATCCGGCTCAGCGTCGGCATCGAGACCGCCGACGACCTGATCGCGGATCTGGAGCGAGCCCTCGGGTGAGCCCCGCCGCCCGTGAGCAGGGCGTCGCGCTCTGCGTGGACTACGGATCGACCTTCACCAAGGCGGTGCTGGTCGACCTCGGAGTGGCGCGGATCGTGGCGCGCACCAGTCATCGCACCACCATCGACACCGACCTGATCGACGGCTTCGACGCCTGCCGGAACGCGCTGGCCGCCGAGGACCCGCGGGCGCTGGAGGCCCCGGTCTACGCGGCCTCCAGCGCCGGCGGAGGCCTGCGGATCCTGGTCGTCGGCAACGAGCGCCTGGTCACCGCCGAGGCCGGGCACCGGGTCGCGCTGGGCAGCGGCGGCAAGGTGATCGACGTCGTCGCGGCGGCCGAGCATCCCGCCTTCGCCGACCGGATCGACGCCGCGCAACCGGACCTGGTGCTCCTGGTCGGCGGCACCGACGGCGGCAACCCGGCGCCGTTGGTCGCTGCCGCCGAGGAGATCGCCCGCGCCAGCTGGGGCGGGCCGATCGTGGTCGCCGGCAACGTCGAGGCCCAGCCGGCCGCCGTCGCGGCGCTGGACGGGCGAGCGGTGGTCACCGCTGCCAACGTGATGCCCCGGATCGGCACCCTGCAACCCGGCCCGGCCCGCGAGGCCGTGCGCGGCATGTTCCTGCGGCACGTGATCGGCGGCAAGCACCTGAGCAGCGACCCGCGCTTCGCGGCGATGCTCGTCGGCGCCACCCCCGACGTCGTGCTCACCGGCATGGAGCTGTTGTCCCACAACGGGTCCGCGGGCCGCACCGACCTGGTCCTGGTCGACGTCGGCGGCGCGACCACCGACGTCTACAGCGTGGTCGAGGTCGACCCCGAGGACGCCGGCCTGGCCCGCGAGGTGGTCGCCACCACCCCGCTCACCCGAACCGTGGAGGGCGACCTCGGGATGCGCTGGTCCGCGGTCGAGACCGCCCACGCGGGGATCGCCGCCGGACTGCTGGACGAGACGATCCTGCCTCCCGCCGAGCGTCGCCGTGCCGACCCCGACTGGCTGCCGCTCAGCGCCGCCGAGGCGGAGGAGGAGCGTCGGCTCGCCACGGCTGCGATCCGGCTCGCGCTGGGCCGTCATGCCGGCGGCGCGGGGATCGCGCGCCTCGACCCGCACACCCCTGACGCCGTCCGATCGCCCGAGAGCGAGGGGCGCGGTCCGGACCTGCGCACCGCCGCCGTCCTGATCGGCTCCGGGGGAGTGCTGCGCGAGACCGATGCCTCGAACGCGCACGGCATCCTGGCGGCCGCGCTCGTCGCTCCGGCCTCCGCGCGGCTGCCGGAGAGCCCTCTGCTCGTCGTCGACGACCAGGTGCTGCTCACCGCCGCGGGACTGCTCGCAGCTGCCCATCCGCAGGCCGCCGCTGCGCTGGTCCGCGGCGTCCTCGACCACGCCCACGTGGTGTCGGAGCGGTGACATAGGTTGAGGCCGTGACCAAAGACGCGGACGACTCGGCAGCGAACAAGAACGAGTCCTTCGCCGAGCGGCTGGCGCAGCAGATCGCCCACCAGTGGTCGGCCGGGCGGGAGCGGCGCAACGAGCCGGCCGTGATCCAGGGCGGGCGCTCGAACTTCAGCCGCGCCGAGGTGCCCTGGGCCCTCGACCTGATGGCCGCCTGGGCCTGGCGCGGCGTGATCATCGGCTTCGCGTTGCTCGCCCTGCTCTGGCTGCTGGCCTACTTCGCGGTGGTCACCCTGCCGCTGGTGATCGCGATGCTGATCAGTGCGTTGGCGGCGCCGTTGGTGCGGGGGCTGTCCAGGATCGGCGTGCCTCGCGCGTTGGGCGCCCTGATGGTGCTGATCGCCGGGATCGCCGCCGTCGGCGCGCTGCTGACGTTCGTCGGCCGGGAGATCATCGCCGGCTCCTACGACCTCGCCGACGAGGTGGTGGACGGACTCGACAAGATCCGCACGTGGTTGAAGGACGGTCCGCTCCACGCCAGCGACTCCCAGATCGACGAGTGGCTGACCAAGGCCCAGGCCGAGATCACCGCTCGGTCCCAGGATCCGCAGATCCTCAGCCACGTCACCGAGCTCGGCACCGCACTGACCCATCTGGTCGCCGGCTTCTTCATCGTCGTCTTCGCCACCTATTTCTTCCTCGCCGAGGGCGAGCGGATCTGGTCCTGGGCGGTGCGCCTCTTCCCGCGGGCCGCGCGGGAGCGGGTCGACTCCTCGGGCCGGATCGCCTGGACCTCGCTGGTGCAGTTCGTGCGCGCCACCGTGGTGGTCGCGATGGTGGACGCGATCGGGATCATGATCGTCGCGGCCGTCCTCGACGTCCCCTTCGTCTTCCCGATCGGGGTGCTGGTCTTCCTCGGCGCCTTCGTGCCGATGATCGGCGCCACCCTGGCCGGCTCGGTCGCGGTCCTGGTCGCCCTGGTCGCCCAGGGCCCGTGGGTGGCCCTGCTGATGCTGCTCGGCGTGATCGTCGTGCAGCAGATCGAGGGCCACGTCCTGCAGCCGTTCCTGATGGGCCGGTTCGTCTCGGTGCACCCGCTCGCGGTGATCGTGGCGATCGCCTGTGGCGTGATCGTGGCCGGTGTGGCGGGTGCGCTGGTGGCGGTCCCGCTGGCGGCGGTGATGAACGCCGTGATCCAGCATCTGGCGGCCTTCACCCCGGTCGGCGACGATGATCCTGAGGCGAAGCTGGACCAGGACCTGGCACTGGCTGAGCATCCCGAGCGCGAAGAGGCGACCCGGCAGGAAGAGGAAGCCCTCGAGGAGGCGATCACGGCCACCGCCGTGCGCGACGACGAGGACACCACCGAGAAGGAGTGAGATGAGCCAGCACGATGTCGACCGCGATCCGGTCGAGGTGGGGCTGCGAGAGATCGAGGCGGCGCGCACGCTGCTCGAGGGCGTCGCGATCCGGACGCCGATGGAGGAGTCGCGCTGGCTGACCAGCGTCACCGGTGCGCCTGCCTACCTGAAGTGCGAGAACCTGCAACGCACCGGCTCGTTCAAGGTGCGCGGCGCCTACACCCGGATCGCCGGGCTCAGCGCGGAGGAGCGCGCCCGCGGTGTGGTGGCGGCCTCGGCCGGCAACCACGCGCAGGGGGTGGCGCTCGCCGCCCAGCTGCTCGGCATCCGCGCCACCGTCTTCATGCCCGAGGGCGCGCCGATCCCCAAGGAGAAGGCGACCCGGGGCTACGGCGCCGAGGTGGTCTTCCACGGCCGCTACGTCGATCAGGCGCTGATCGCCGCCCAGGAGTACGCGAGCGAGACCGGCGCGGTGCTGATCCACCCCTTCGACCACCCGGACATCGTCGCCGGGCAGGGAACGCTCGGACTGGAGATCCTCGATCAGACCCCGGAGGCGGCCACCGTACTGGTGCCGACCGGTGGCGGCGGCCTGCTGGCCGGGGTGGCGATCGCGATCAAGTCGCTGCGCCCCGACATCGAGGTGGTCGGCGTCCAGGCCGCCGGTGCCGCCGCCTACCCGGCGTCGCTGGAGCAGGGGGCGCCGATCAGCCTGGACTCCATGTCCACGATGGCGGACGGGATCGCGGTCGGGCGCCCGGGCGACGTCCCGTTCCGGGCGGTGAGCCAGTACGTGGACCGCATCCTCACCGTCTCGGAGGAGTCGAACTCGCGCGCCCTGCTCTCGCTGATGGAGCGCGCCAAGCTGGTCGTCGAGCCCGCCGGCGCGGTCGCGGTCGCGGCGCTGCTGGAGCACCGGGGCAGCTTCACCGGTCCGGTCGTCGCCGTGCTCTCGGGCGGCAACATCGACCCGCTGCTGCTGGGCAAGGTGATCCGGCACGGCATGGCCGCCGCCGGTCGCTACCTGGCGCTGCGGGTCTGCATCCCCGACGTCCCCGGTGGCCTGGCCCAGTTGATGACCGAGCTCGCGACCGAGCAGGCGAACGTCCTCGAGGTGGTGCACGAGCGCACCTCGCCGTCGCTGAACCTCGACGAGGTCGAGGTGCACGTGCAGCTGGAGACGCGCAGCGAGGAGCATGCCCGGCTGGTGCTCGCGCACCTGCGGGGCCGCGGCTACCGCGTCTTCGAGTGATCCCATCCCGGTGCTCGCGCCTGTCGAGTCCCGGCAACGCGAAAGGGCCGCCCGGTGACCG
>NZ_BAAALG010000012.1:194688-199899 GCF_039528155.1 Nocardioides dubius
GTCTGACTGCTCAGACGAGCGTCGGATCAGCCGTTGAAGGGCTTCGCGTCGAGGATGACCACCTGGAGGGTCTTCCCGTTCGGTGCCTCGTAGCTCACGGTGTCACCCTTCGACTTGCCGTGGATCGCCGCGCCGAGCGGGGACTCGGGGGAGTAGACCTTGAGGTCCTCGGGCGCGATCTCGCGGGCGCCGAGCAGGAAGGACTCGGCCTCGTCGTCGTCATCGCCCACGAACTTGTAGGTGACGACCATGCCGGGCTCCACGACGCCGTCGTCGGGAGGGGTCTCGCCGACCTCGGCGCGACGCAGCATGTCCTCGAGCTGCCGGATCCGGCCCTCGATCTTGCCCTGCTCCTCGCGTGCCGCGTGATAGCCGCCGTTCTCCTTGAGGTCGCCCTCATCGCGTGCGTCGGCGATCTTTTCGATGACCTCCTGACGGCCCGGCCCCTTGAGGTGGTCGAGCTCCGCCTTGAGCTTGTCGAAAGCCTCCTGGGTGAGCCAGATGGTCTTCTGCTCGGTCATGATGACTACTCCTGCTTGCCGTGCGGGTACCGCCGTTGGTCCCACGTGGTCGGGTCTCAACTCCGGGCTGGTTCCGGCAATACGGAACCGAGGAAGTGGGGCACTCGTGCCGACCTTCCACGGCAGACGGCACGGCCCTGCGCGAAGTGTGAAGTTGCAAGGCTAGCAAACGGGGACGCCGGAGGCACTTGCTTCACCGAGGCGCGCCCTGCCGCCCGCAGCGCGCGGGCTCAGCGACGCGACGGCGTCACTGGGGGCGCGACTGACCCTCGCTGGTGCAGCCGATCCAGTCGACGCTCACCGCAAGCCGCTCCGTCGTCAGCTCCTGGACGTTCAGCCCGTCGGTGGGGGTGAAGCGGAGCTCGCCGACCACGGACTTGTCCTCGGCGAGGGCCCGGGCGCGGCAGTGCACGTCCTCGGCGCCGTCCTCGATGGAGACCAGCGCCCGCACGGTGGTGGAGTGCTCGTCGTCGATGCTGAAGCCCTGGAGCTGGGACTTGGCGTTGGCGGTGCCGTCGAACCAGGCGGCCCATCCGAGCCATCCGAGGAAGACGATCGAGATGGCGACGGTGACGGCGATCAACACCACCCGGCGTCCGCCGCGGTTGGTGCCGTACCGATCTGCCAAGTCAACGCTCACAACGGGTGATTCTCCCATGCGCCCTACCACCTCGCCGAGTCGGGACGGCGCGGGCCCGGCCACTAGAATCAACCGCATGTCTTCTCTGCCGCGCGCCGGCCTCCGGCTCATGCACGTGCACGCCCACCCCGACGACGAGTCGAGCAAGGGAGCGGCCACCACCGCCAAGTACGTCGCCGAGGGCGTGGACGTGCACGTGGTGACCTGTACCGGCGGCGAGCGGGGATCGGTGCTGAACCCCAAGATGGACCGTCCCGAGGTCTGGGAGAACATCGCGGAGGTCCGCCGTGCGGAGATGGACGCTGCGCGCGACATCCTCGGCGTCACCCAGGACTGGCTCGGCTTCGTCGACTCCGGCTGGCCCGACGGCGACCCGAAGCCGCCGCTGCCCGCGGGCTGCTTCGGTCTGGTGCCGGTCGAGGAGGGCGCGCTGCCGCTGGTCCGCCTGATCCGCGAGTTCCGTCCGCACGTGATGACCACCTACGACGAGAACGGCGGCTACCCGCACCCCGACCACATCCAGTGCCACCTGGTCTCGATGTACGCATTCGAGAAGGCCGCCGACCCGGAGTTCGCCCCGGAGCTGGGCGAGGCGTGGCAGGTGCAGAAGATCTACTACCACCACGGCTTCAACCGTCCGCGCACCGTGGCGATCGTCGACGCGATGCGTGCCGCCGGTCTCGAGTCGCCGTGGGAGGAGCGGCTGGCGAAGTGGAAGGAGGATCCGGAGCACGATGCCCGGATCACCACGCGGGTGCCGTGCGGGGAGTACTTCGGTGTGCGTGACCAGGCACTGCTCGCGCACGCCACCCAGATCGACCCCGACGGCCACTGGTTCGCCGTCCCGCTGGAGATCCAGCAGAAGGTGTGGCCGACCGAGGACTACGAGCTCGTGGTGAGCCACGTCCCGGCCTCCACCCCGGAGGACGACCTCTTCGCCGGCATTCCGGTGCCGGCTGAGAGGATGGAGGCATGACGTCGTTGTTTGCCCTGGTCATCTCCGCCGACTCGCCCCCGGAGGCGAAGGACGTGGTCGCCGGTTGGACGGCGCTGTGGATCTTCGTCGGTCTCGCGGTGGCGGTCGCGCTGCTCTGCTGGAGCCTGGTGCGTCAGCTGAAGAAGGCCGAGCGGGCCAAGGCCGCCGGCGTCTACGGCGACCCGGTCAAGGGTGAGCGTGGGGACGGCGACGCCCCCAACGACCAGCCCTGAGGCGTGCGGCCCAAACGGGCCGTCCCCGGCGCGGGGCTAGGGTGGTGGGGTGACCCGCCGCCCTCCTGCTGATGACTTCGACAACTCCCAGCTGAAGGTCGGCCCGCCGGCCGATCACGCGGCCGGCCCGCTGGCCGTCGCCCACTCGCTGGGGCAGCTGCACGATCAGATGGGCGTGGTGCGGGCGACCCGCACGATGCTCAAGATCAATCAGAAGAAGGGCTTCGACTGCCCCGGTTGTGCGTGGCCGGAGGGCAAGGAGCGGCATGCCGCGGAGTTCTGTGAGAACGGCGCGAAGGCGGTCGCCGAGGAGGCGACCGAGCGGCGGATCACCCCGGACTTCTTCGCGCGTCACCCGATCTCCGACCTCAGTTGGCGCAGCGGCTACTGGTTGGGACAGCAGGGCCGGCTGACGTCGCCGATGCTGCTGGACCGCGATGCGGAGAGCTACCGGCCGATCAGCTGGGACGACGCCTTCGCCCTGATCGCCGAGGAGCTGGCGGCGCTCGACTCGCCGGATCAGGCGGCGTTCTACACGAGTGGCCGGACCAGCAACGAGGCCGCGTTCGCGTACCAGCTGTTCGCGCGCAAGCTGGGCACCAACAACCTGCCGGACTGCTCGAACATGTGCCACGAGAGCAGCGGCGTGGCGCTCACCGAGACGATCGGGATCGGCAAGGGCAGCGTCAGCCTCGAGGACATCCACGACGCCGACCTGATTGTGATCGCCGGCCAGAACCCGGGGACGAACCATCCGCGGATGCTGTCGGCACTGGAGAAGGCGAAGCATGCGGGCGCCAAGATCGTGTCGGTGAACCCGCTTCCGGAGGCCGGGCTGATCCGGTTCCTGAACCCGCAGAAGCCCTCCGGGGTGGTCGGGCGCGGCACCACGTTGAGCGACCTCTTCCTGCAGATCCGGCTCAACGGTGACCTGGCGCTCTTCCAGGCGGCGGGCAAGCGGTTGCTGGAGCGCGATGCCGCTGATCGTGCCGCGGGAGGGCCGGGGCTGCTGGACGAGGAGTTCATCGCCGAGCACTGCCACGGCTTCGAGGAGTACCGGGCGCACGTCGCGGCACTGGACGATGCGACGGTGGCTGAGGCGACCGGACTGGAGCCGGCCCAGATCGAGGAGCTCGTCGACCTGCTGGCGGCATCCGAGCGGACCGTGGTCTGCTGGGCGATGGGGCTGACCCAGCACCACAACTCGGTGCCGACGATCCGCGAGGCGGTCAACCTGCTGCTGTTGCGCGGCAACATCGGTCGGCCGGGGGCCGGGGTGTGCCCGGTGCGCGGCCACAGCAATGTGCAGGGCGACCGGACGATGGGCATCTACGAGAAGCCGTCGGCGGAGTTCCTCGACGCGATGGCGCGTGAGTTCGACTTCGCACCGCCGCGCGAGCACGGCTACGACACGGTCGAGGCGATCCGCGCGATGCGGGACGGCGACGTGAAGGTCTTCTTCGCGCTCGGCGGCAACTTCGTGGCGGCGACGCCGGACACCGAGGTCACCGAGGCGGCGATGCGGAGCTGCTCGCTGACGGTGCACGTGTCGACGAAGCTGAACCGCTCGCATGTGGTGCACGGCCAGCGGGCGTTGATCCTGCCGACCTTGGGCCGGACCGAGATCGACGAGCAGGCCGGTAGGGAGCAGTTCGTCTCGGTGGAGGACTCGATGAGTGCGGTGCACGCCTCGCGCGGTCACCTGGCGCCGGCCGGCCCGGAGCTGCTGAGCGAGGTGGCGATCATCAGCCGTCTCGGTGCTGCGGTGCTCGGCGACGAGGACGGCATGTGGGCAGGGTTCGCCAGCGACTACGACACGGTGCGCGATCGGATCTCGCGGGTGATCCCCGGGTTCGAGGAGTTCAACACCCGGATCCGTGACCTGGACGGATTCGTGCTGCCGCACGGTCCGCGTGACGAGCGCCAGTTCCCGACGACGACCGGCAAGGCGAACTTCACCGCCAACGAGTTGGCCGTGCTCCAGGTGCCTGCGGGGCATCTGCTGTTGCAGACAGTGCGCTCGCACGACCAGTACAACACCACGATCTATGGACTCGACGACCGTTACCGCGGGATTCGCAAGGGTCGTCGGGTGGTCTTCGTGAACCCCGACGACCTGATCGAGCTGGGTGTCGCGGACGGCGCGATGGTCGATCTGGTGGGCGTGCCGGATCAGCCGGGCGGCGCCGCGCGGCGCGCGGAGTCGTTCCGGGTGGTGGCGTACTCGACTGCGCGCGGCTGCGCCGCCGCCTACTTCCCAGAGACGAATGTGCTGGTTCCGCTCGACTCGACGGCGGCCGGGAGCAACACGCCGACCTCGAAGTCGGTCGTCGTGCGGTTGGAGCCCCGCGGGTAGGGCGGTTGCCGAGCCGAGGGGCACCGCTGAGCGGCACCGGGTGGTGCCGAGCGGCACTGTCGGCCTACCTGCGTCTGGTGAAGCGGATGCCTCCGTGGGCGAGGTATTCGACGGTGTACGCAGGGTCGTGGATGTAGTGGTGGTGCTTGCTGCAGAGGAGGCTGCCGTCGGCGAGGTCGGTTCGTCCGCCGAGCGACCAGGGGTCGTTGTGGTGTGCTTCGCACCAGGTGGCGGGTATTCGGCAGTTCTCGGCGAGGCAGTACGGGTGCATGAGGGCGAGTGCCCTGTGTTGGGGTGCGCTGTAGAAGCGCTTCGTTCTGCCGAGGTCGAGGGGTTGGCTCTGGCCGTCGAGTACGGCGGGGATGATGCCGGCGTTGCAGGCGAGGCGTCTTGCTTCGCCGGCGGAGATCCGGTCGTGCCAGGCGTCGCTTTGGGTGGTCAGGGTGGCGGTGCCGGTCTCGTTGCGCAGGGCGTCGAGGCTGATG
>NZ_BAAALG010000012.1:199978-202447 GCF_039528155.1 Nocardioides dubius
CGGGCGTTGCGTTGTGGGGTGGAGAGCTTCCGCACGGGGTTCGGCTTGGTGTCGCCGCCGCTGCCGTCGCTTCCGCCGGCGGCAGCGGTCCCGTCGCAGCAGGTGCGGGGGTTGCTGGCATGCCCGGTAGATGTCGAGGAGCGTTCTGTGCCGGTCGTGTCGTCACGCCTTCCGCCGGGGGCATCGTCGAAGGTGCCGTGGTGGGGATCGTGGCCGGGGCACTCCAGATCCCCGCACGACTCGTCGTAGGTGCCGTCCGTGTCGGGTGCGCAGCCGCAGGGTGCGGGGGTGAGGTGGTCGCGGCGTGGGTTGGTGATCGCGTTCAACGCAGTCGCGAGGCGGTTGGCGCAGCCGTCGGTGAGCAGGCCGCTGATGCGGGTGGTGCCGTCGCCTTGTGGCTTCAAGGTGAGCTGTTGCCGTTCGCGGGCGGAGCGCTCTTCGTCGGCGAGGCGTTTGCCTTCGACGGCTTCGGCGATGTCGGGGGCGACGATGTCGATGATGCGTTTGCCCATCCGGCGTAGGTCGTTGGGCCCGAACTCCTCGGCGTGCTCCACGAGGGTCCGTTCGGCGTCACGAACCACGGTGGCATCGAGATCATCCGGCAATGCATTCAAGGACCGCGTGATCTCCACCGACTGGGCCAGGTTGACGCGCCCTTCGCGGAGTGCGGCGTGCAGGTGCATCCACCGGCTGTCGAGCTCGCGAGCGATCCGTAGCTCGCGGGCCATGGTGCCGTGGGCCTGGTGCGTTTCGTGGGCGAGGTAGTCGCCGACATTGCGGGCGCCGTGGGCGTCGGCCACGTCGAAGGAACACGCCAGGAGCCGGTAGTTCAACTCGGTCAACCGGGCCTGCAACACCGGCATCCGCAGCAGCACCGCTTCCTTCTCGGCAGTGCTGAGGTAGATCGGATTCGCGTCGCTACACGAGTCCAGTGCGGCCTCGATCGCCAACGTGGCTTGGCAGATCGCCTGCTGACTCAACGCCAGTGCGTCCTGCGCAACCGTCGCGGTGGGTGGATCGGATGGGGGAGTGATGCGTGGCATGTGCGCCTCCGAGAGGGGCGGCTCAGAGTGGGTTCCCGAGCACACGAATCACGCTACGAGTGACGTCCGACAGAAACCGGCGGGCGGCGTTGGAAGCCGTGGGTCGGGGGTGGTTGGGGGGTGTTCTGGGCGGTCGTGGCGGTGGGTGGTTCTGGTGGGTGTGGGTGTCCGCGCTGGTGGGGTGGCTGGGGTGTCGGAGGGGTGTGGGTTGTGCACAGGTTGGGGTGGAGGGGTTTCGGTGGGCGTCGGGGGTGCTTACTCTCGTGGGGAGCGTTGACTTGGGGCGACGTCTCTCGGAAGGTCCAGGCGGATGGTGCGACGCGGTAGTTCGGGCGCGGCGTGGGTAGGTAGGTCGACGGGTTGGCCGTTGGCGTTGGTCGGTGTGGTGGCGGGTGTGGTGTTGCTGCTTGCGACAGCACTGTTGGTGGGTGGTTGTTCGGGTAGTGAGGCCGAGCAGCCTTCTGGGCCAGGGTCGCCGTCGGTGAGTGGTTCGCCCGGTGTGCCGTTGCCGTCGGGTTCGGAGTCGTCAGAGGCACCACCGTCGGTGGGTGTGCCGGTGCCGCCGTCAGCGATGAGGTCGGCGGATGAGGCGGGCGCGGAGGCGTTCGTGCGGCATTACTTCGTGTTGGTGAACTACGCGCAGGCGACGGGGGATCTGGAGCCGTTGCGGGCGGTGAGCGGCGCGGGGTGCTCGGCATGCCGAGGCGGGATCGAATCCCTGGAGAGGCTCGCGCGCAAAGGGCAGACGGTAATTGGTGGTGACTACTCGGTGGCTCGCGTCCGTTCAGTCGAAGGCCTGGGAGGTGGGCGGTTCGCTCTACGGCTGGTTGTCGACAGCACCCCTCAACGCGTTCTGAACAGCGCAGGAGATGAGGTTCGGCGGCATGCCGGTGCGCAGACGGATGTTGTGTTGGGGGTCCAAGCCCCTGGAGAATCGGGCGGTGCTTGGCGGGTCACACGTTGGAGCTTCGTGTGAAGGCCCGGGCAGTTGTATCTCTTGCGATCGTTCTCGTCGGCATGGGGTCTGCGGCGGCGGTCGCCGACGAATCCGTTGGCACTGGTGCGGGCGAGTTCATGGTCGGCGCCATCGAGGGCGCCCGAGAGGAGCAGCACAGCCCCGCCTCGAACGCATCGGAGGTGGGCCCGGTCGAACAATCTGGAGGCACTGAGCCTGCCTGCGACTCCAGCGACCCGTCGTGTGTGACCGATCCGGGGTGTGGGCTCGTGGTGGAGGCGTTGACGGTGGCGGGGTGTGTGCCGGGGGTGGATGAGGCCGGGGTGCCGGTGGTGGCGCGGGTGTCGTCGGGGTTGGTGTTGCGGGCGTTGCGGCGGGTGGGGCTTCCGGTTCCGGTGTTGGTGGTGCAGCCGCCGGGTGGTCGGACGTTGGTGAATCTGTCGACGTTGTTCTCGACGTCTGCGCCGCGGT
>NZ_BAAALG010000013.1:0-9994 GCF_039528155.1 Nocardioides dubius
GCACCGCCGGCTGGGCCACGCCTGCGGCCACCGCACCGGCCGACGACCCCTGGGCTCCTCCGGCCGCGCCTGCGCCGGTCGCGGACGACGGTTGGCCGGTCGCTGCGGCACCCGGCTCCACCGGATCCTCCGGTGCCAGCGCGCCAAGCCCAGCACCCGACTTCGCCGACCGACCGGAGCTGCGTCGTCCCGAGCTCGCGCCGGAGCACGACCGACCGGAGTTGCGCACCGCGCCACCGGCAGCCGGACATCCGGCCGCCGAACATCCCGAATCCTCCGGGCTGGCTGCGCCGGCCGCGCCGGCTCCCGTCGCCCAGGCCCCGCAGGCACCGCCCGCTGCTCAGGCCCCGCAGGCACCGACGCCGCCTCCCGCCCCAGTTGCACCTCCCGCCGCCGAGCAGCCGCCTGCCGGCGCGCCGACGTCGTCCGGGCTCTCGTTGGCCGAGGTCCGCCAGCTGTGGCCCGACGTGGTCAACTCGACCAAGGGCCGGCGCCGGGTGACCTGGATCCACCTCACCGAGAACGCCCAGGTGGTCGCGGTCGACGACGCCACCCTGACCCTCGGCTTCGTGAACTCCGGCGCCCGCGAGTCCTTCGTCAACGGCGGCAGCGTCGAGATCGTCCAGCAGGCCGCCCAGGACGTGATCGGTCGGCAGTGGCGGATCGAGGCGATCGTCGATCCGGGCGCCCGGGTCGGCGACCAGGCTCCCGCGGTCAATCGCCCCGCCGCCGCTCCCGCACAGCAGGCGCAGCCGCCCCAGCAGCACGCGGCGGAGCCGCCGAGTCACCAGGCACCCCCCGAGGCGCCGCCGGAGCCGCCGAGCTGGGCCAACGAGCCCCCGCCGCCGGAGGACCCGGGCTACGACCCGACCGCAGCCGCGCGGGCCGCGATCAGCGCCACCCGCTCAGCCGGGGAGGGCCCCTCGGTCGCCGAGTCCACCTCCTTCGACCGTGATGCCGAGGTGCGAAGCGACGACCCCGAGATGGAGGAGTCCGGCATGGCCGGGCGCGAGCTCATCGAGCGGACCCTCGGCGCCACCGTCATCCAAGAGATCAAGCACGACTGAGCCGGGAGGCACACCATGACCCAGAACCCGTTCGGTGAGGGAGGCTTCGACATGGGCTCGATCCTCCAGCAGGCACAGCAGATGCAGCAGCAGCTGATGGCCGCCCAGGCGAGCCTCGCCGAGGCCGAGGTGGAGGGCACCGTCGCCGGCGGCGCCGTCACCGTCAAGCTCAACGGCGCCGGCGACCTGCTCGGCGTCTCGATCAAGGCCGGCTCGTTCGACGGCAACGACGTCGACGACCTCTCCGACCTGGCCGACCTCCTGGTCGCCGCCTGGCGCGACGCGAAGGCGCGCACCGAGGCGCTGGCCAAGGAGAAGATGGCGCCGCTCGCCGGTGGCCTCGGTGGGCTCGGCGACCTCGGCAGTGCCCTGGGTGGCGGTGGCGACGGCCCCGACCAGCCACGCATCGGATTCTGAGGGACCACGTGTACGAAGGCATCGTCCAGGACCTCATCGACGAGCTCGGCCAGCTGCCGGGGGTGGGGCCCAAGAGCGCGCAACGGATCGCGTTCCATCTGCTGCAGGCCGACCCGGTCGACGTCCGCCGCCTGGCCGACGTCCTGATCCAGGTCAAGCAGCGGGTGAAGTTCTGCAGCACCTGCTTCAACGTCTCCGAGGACGACCAGTGCCGGATCTGCCGCGACCCGCGGCGCGACGGCTCGGTGATCTGCGTCGTCGAGGAGTACAAGGACGTCGTCGCGATCGAGCGCACCCGTGAGTTCCGTGGGCGCTACCACGTGCTCGGCGGCGCGATCTCGCCGATCGACGGCGTCGGGCCCGAGCAGCTCCGGGTCCGCGAGCTGCTGACCCGCCTCGCCGACGGCGAGATCACCGAGGTCATCCTGGCCACCGATCCGAACCTCGAGGGCGAGGCCACCGCGACCTACCTCACCCGCAATCTCAAGCCGTTGGGGTTGCGGATCACGCGGCTGGCTAGTGGACTACCGGTGGGAGGCGACCTCGAGTACGCCGACGAGGTCACCTTGGGACGTGCATTCGCCGGGAGAAGGGCAGCGGAATGACCGCCGAGTTCGAGTTGGACGAGTTCGCACAGCAGATCGCCGACCAGATCGAGAGCTTCCTGGTCGCGGTGCAGGCCATCGCGCAGGAGAACGACGGCAGCCGGGCGATCTCGCTGCTGCTGTTGGAGATCTCCCAGGTGCTGCTGGCCGGCGCCCGGCTCGGCGTCCAGGCCGACTTCACCCCGGCCGAGGAGTTCCAGCCCGACGCCGGCCCTGATCCCGACCTCGACGCGCTCCGGCTCCGCTTCGCGCGGATGCTCGACGGCGTCGACGTCTACTCCGAGGTCTTCGACACCTACGGCGACGTCGAGGTGGTCTCCTCGGTGATCTCCGACGACGTCACCTCCATCGCCACCGCGCTCGCCCACGGCCTGCGGCACTTCCGGGCCGGACGGGTCGCGGAGGCCCTGTGGTGGTGGCAGTTCTCCTACGTGGCGAGCTGGGGGAGCGAAGCCAGTGGCGTGCTCCGCGCGCTGCAGTCGATCCTCACCCACGACCGCCTCGACACCGACTTCGAGGTCGAGCAGGAGCACGTGGCTGCCGCTGGTGAGATGCTGGAGGAGACCGGTTCGGGACCTCGGTAGGATTCGGCCACGGGGGTCGTGTATCCCACGACCCGCGTTTTCGAGTTCTCAAGCCACCGAGAGGTAAACCGTGGGCATTGTCGTGCAGAAGTACGGCGGCTCCTCCCTCGCCGACGCCGCCGCGATCAAGCGGGTGGCCCGGCGAATCGTGGAGACCAAGAAGCAGGGCAACGACGTCGTCGTGGCCGTCTCCGCGATGGGCGACACCACCGACGAGCTCCTGGACCTGGCGGGCGGGGTCAGCCCGCTGCCGCCGGCCCGGGAGATGGACATGCTGCTCACGGCCGGTGAGCGGATCTCCATGGCGCTCGTCGCGATGGCGATCGCCGACCTCGGCTACGAGGCCCGCTCCTTCACCGGCTCGCAGGCCGGCGTGATCACCGACTCGGTGCACGGCAAGGCGAAGATCATCGACGTCACGCCGGGCCGGATCTCCTCCGCGCTCGAGGACGGCCACATCGTCATCGTCGCCGGCTTCCAGGGCGTCAGCCAGGACACCAAGGAGATCACCACCCTCGGTCGCGGCGGCACCGACACCACGGCGGTGGCCCTGGCTGCCGCGCTCCAGGCCGACGTCTGCGAGATCTACACCGACGTGGACGGCGTCTTCAGCGCCGACCCGCGGATCGTCCCGGCCGCGCACAAGCTCGACAAGGTCTCCTTCGAGGAGATGCTCGAGCTCGCCGCCAGCGGCGCCAAGATCCTGCACCTGCGGTGTGTCGAGTACGGCCGTCGCTACAACATCCCGATCCACGTGCGTTCCTCCTTCAGCCAGCTGGAGGGCACCTGGGTCGTCGAGGACCCCACGGAGGGAAACACCATGGAACAGGCCATCATCGCCGGTGTCGCGCACGACCGCAGCGAAGCCAAGATCACCGTCGTCGGCGTGCCCGACAAGGTGGGCGAGGCCGCGCGGATCTTCACCGCGCTCGCTGACGCACAGATCAACATCGACATGATCGTGCAGAACGTCTCCGCGGCGTCGACGAACCTCACCGACATCTCCTTCACCCTCCCGGGCACGGACGCGCAGACCGCGATGGCCACCCTGCAGAAGCTGCAGGACCAGGTCGGCTTCGAGCGGCTGCTCTTCAACGACAAGGTCGGCAAGCTCTCCCTGGTCGGTGCGGGCATGCGCTCGAACCCGGGCATCACTGCCCAGTTCTTCGGCGCGCTCGCCGAGGCCGGCGTGAACATCGACATGATCTCCACCTCGGAGATCCGGATCTCGGTGGTCGTGGCCGAGGACGACGTGGAGCGCGCGGTCCGCGCTGCTCACACGGCGTTCGACCTCGACGCCAGCGAAGTAGAGGCCGTGGTCTACGGCGGGACGGGGCGCTGATCATGGGCGTGCGCATCGGTGTTGTCGGGGCGACCGGCCAGGTGGGTGTGGCGATGCGCCAGATCCTGTTGGAGCGGAGCTTCCCGGCCGACGAGATCCGGTTCTTCTCCTCCGCCCGCTCTGCGGGCAAGGTGCTCCAGTTCGGTGACCGCGAGGTCACCGTCGAGGACGCCTCCACCGCCGACCCGAGCGGCCTCGACATCGCGCTCTTCTCGGCCGGTGGCGCGACCTCGAAGGCGCTGGCTCCCAAGTTCGCCGCCGCGGGCGCGATCGTGGTCGACAACTCATCGGCCTTCCGCAAGGATGCCGACGTCCCGCTGGTCGTCGCCGAGGTCAACCCGGACGCGCTGAACACGATCCCGCGCGGCATCGTGGCCAACCCGAACTGCACCACGATGGCCGCCATGCCGGTGCTGAAGGTGCTGCACGACGAGGCCGGCCTTACCCGCCTCGTGGTCTCCACCTACCAGGCCGTCTCCGGCTCCGGCATCGCCGGCGTCGAGGAGCTGGCGACCCAGATCGCCACCGCCGGCGACAAGGCCCGTGAGCTGGCCTACGACGGCGAGGCCGTGTCGCTGGGTGAGCCGGGCGTGTACAAGCGCAACATCGCCTACAACGTGCTGCCGTTCGCCGGCGCGCTGGTCGAGGACGGTCTCAACGAGACCGACGAGGAGCAGAAGCTGCGCAACGAGTCGCGCAAGATCCTCGGCATCCCCGAGCTGCTGGTCTCCGGCCTGTGCGTGCGGGTCCCGGTCTTCACCGGCCACTCGCTCGCGGTCAACGCCGAGTTCGCCGAGCCGATCTCCCCGGAGCGTGCCCGCGAGCTGCTCGCCACTGCTCCCGGCGTCGAGCTGGCCGACATCCCCAACCCGCTGCAGGCGGCTGGCAAGGACCCGTCCTACGTGGGCCGGATCCGCGCCGACGAGGGTGCCCCGGCCGGTCGCGGCCTGGCGATGTTCATCAGCAACGACAACCTCCGCAAGGGTGCCGCGCTCAACACCGTGCAGATCGCCGAGCTGCTCGCAGCCCGCTGACCCGCTTCAAGGGATCGTCCCTAACGTTCTGGCTGCCGACACGCCGTCGGCAGCAACCAGAACGTTAGGGACGATCGCCATTTAGGGGGCGCACCAACCAGATAGTCCCTGACGTTTTCGTGGTTTCTGGGCATCAAAACCACGAAAACGTCAGGGACTATCTCTCTTCGGCGGGCTACTCGTCTTCGACGAAGTTGGTGGTCACCCAGTGGGAGGCGAGGTAGGTCGCGACGGTGATCACGGGGACGACGACGATCATCGCGGGGGAGAGCATGACGTCGATCAGGAACAGCAGGCAGATCACCGCGAGCAGGCCGACGGCGAGGAAGCTGGTGCTGGTCGGGTCGGTGACCTTCCAGGCGGTCAGCAGCAGGCTGCCGATCGCGACCAGGGCGATCAGGATCAGGATCAGCACGCCGATCCCAGAGCCGCCGCAGGAGCTGGTGCCCTTGATCGCCTCACATCCGGCCAGGCCGAAGTAGGTCAGCGCCACGCCGATCAGGCCGACGACGGCGCCGGTGATCCCGGCGGCGATCGGTCCGCTGACCTCGGGCAGGCTCAGGAAGCGCCAGCCGTCGTCGGCGGAGCCGTCGTCCTCGACCGTCTCCGGCGGGGGCGGGACGGCGGCAGCCGCCTCCTCGGCGTCGAGCGCCGCGAGGTTGTCGGCGATGCTGTGGTCCGCGCTGCGGCCGGCTGCCTGGTTCTTGGTCAGGCGCTCGGCCGCGACGGTCTCCAGCGGAGCGGTGGCGAGCACCGCGGTCTCCTCGACGTCGGCCTCGACGGCCTCGACGGGCTCGTCGGCAGCCGGCTCGGCCGGCTTGCGACGGCTGAACAGGCCGCGAGAGGGCCGCTGGGGGGCCTCCAGGACGACGGTGGGCTCGGCCTCGGCAACCGGCTCGGCCTCGGCAACCCGCTCCGGCTGAGCGTCGGCTGACGGCGTGCTCGTCTCCGCAGCCTCCGAGGCAACGGTGGGCTCAGCGGCCTGGGCCGCAGGGGCGACCGCTTCCGGTTCAGCGTCGGCGACCGTCGGTGCCACTGTCTCGGCGGTGGCGGCCTCTACGGGCGCCTCGGGCTCGGCCGCAGGCTTGGCGACGGACGCACCTTCCGCGGGCGCGGCAGGCTCCACCGGCTCGGCTGTGGAGGCAGGCTCGGGGGCGGCAGCCTCGACCGGTTCGGCTGCGGAGGCAGGCTCGGGGGCGGCAGTCTCGACAGGCTCGGCTGCGGCGACGTCCGCAGGCGCGGCAGCGCCGACCGGCTCGGATGCCTCGACGGGCTCGGGCGCGGCAGTCTCGACCGGCTCCGATGCAGCGGCAGACTCGGGAGCACCAGCAGACTCAGCAGAGGTAGCGACGGACGCGCCCTCAGCAGGCGCAGCAGCCGCCTCCTCCGCGCGCGCGGGCTGCACGAGGCGCTGGAAGTCCTCGGCGGTCGGCTTGTCGCTGGAGGCGGGAGCCGGTGCGGGGGTCACGCCGCCCTTCTTCTTGCGCCGGAACATCGAGCCCAGACTCGGCAGCTCCAGCTGCGGGGCGTCGTCCGGACGGTCCTTGTCAGCCATGCGCCGAAGTCTGCCACGCAGGACGCCTCACTCGCGGGGATTCTGGAGCCGATGCAGCTTCTCGTACAGGTACTGCCGCTCGGCCGCGTTGACCGTCGCCGCGATCGCCAGCCGATAGGCGACGGCGGCCTCGGAGGCCCGCCCGGCACGCGCCAGCAGGTGGGCGCGCACCGACTCCAGCCGCGGCAGCGTGGGGTGGGTCTCGGCCAGCTCCGCGAGGGCCGCGAGCGCCGTCTCCTCGCCCTCGAGCATGGCGAGCGCGACCAGGGCGTTCAACCGCACGGTCGGATTGCGGGCGCCGGTCACGTCGTCGAGAACGGCGTACAGCGCGTGGATCTCCAACCAGTCGGTCTGCTGCGTGCTGGGGGCTGAGGCGTGCAGTGCCGCGATGCAGGCCTGGACCAGGAACGGCCCCGGCGTGGCGCCCGGGGTCGCCTGCTCCAGCAGCGCCAGGCCCTCGTGCAGCATGGGCGCGATCCAGCGGCCGCGGTCCTGCTCCTCCAACGGGATCAGCTGCCCTCGCGAGCCGACCCGCGCCGGATGCCGCGCCTCGGTGAGCAGCATCAGCGCCAGCAGCCCCCGCGCCTCGGTGGAGCCGGGCAGCGCGGCGACCAGCAGCCGGGTGAGCCGGATCGCCTCGGTAGCCAGGTCGGCGTCGCGGGCCGGTGCCCCGGAGGTGGTGTGGTGCGCCTCGGTGAACATCAGGTACAGCACGTCGAGGACGGCGGCACTCGGCTCGCCGGTGGCGTCGGCACGCAGCGAGGACCGATGCTCCCGCAACCGCTGCTTGGCCCGGGTGATCCGCTGCGCGATCGTGGGCTCGGGCAGCTGGTAGACCGTGGCGATCTGGGCGGTGCTGAGGCCGGCCACCGCCCGCAGCGTCAGTGCCACCTGGCCCGCGCGCGGAAGCGCCGGATGGCAGCACAGGCGCAGCAGGAGCAGGGCGTCGTCGCTGTGGCGGGTGACGGCGTCCGTCAGCGGCTCCTCCAACCATGCCACCCGCTCCTCGCGCTCCCGGCGTCGCAGGTCGCTGCGCACCCGGTCGACGTAGCGACGTCGTGCCGTGGTCACCAGCCAGCCGAGCGGGTCGTGTGGAGGATCGTCGGCCCAGGCCCGGTGTGCCTCCACCAAGGCGTCCTGGACGGCGTCCTCGCACAGGTCGAACTGGTCGGCTCCGTAGCGACGGACCAACCGGGCCAGGGTCTGTGGCGCGAGCTCGCGCCACAGACCCTGATCGTCGGCGAGAGGGCTCATCCGTCACCGAGGTCGGCGAAGATCACCGGACGCACCTCGACGGCGAGCCCCGGCACGTGCACGTCGGGGATCTGCCCGGCGAGCTCGAGCGCCCGCTCCTCGTTCTCGACGTCGACGAGGTAGAAGCCGCCCAGGAACTCCTTGGCCTCGACGAACGGCCCGTCGCTGACCTGGGGCGCGCCGTCGACAGCGCGGATCACCTTGGACCGGCGTGGGTCGGCGCACGCCTGGGTGCTGACGAACTCGCCGTTCTCCTTGGTGGATGTCATGAAGGCGTTGTGGCCGTCGTGCAGGGCCTGGGTCTGCTCCGGGCTCAGGCTCTCCAGGACGGCGGGGTTCACGTGCATCAGGATCAGGTACTTCATCTCAGCTCCTTCATCTCGGCCCCGGTCGGGCCTGTGCCCAGTGGTCGTCGCGGAACGCCGGAATACGACAGCCGAACGCGACGAATTCCTCGACGCGGCAGATCCGATGGTCTCGTAGGACTTCGGCGAGGGCGAGTGCGCAGCCCCGGAAATGCCGAGACCCGGCGAATCCAGTGGATTCGCCGGGTCTCATCTGTCGGGCTGACAGGATTTGAACCTGCGGCCTCTTCGTCCCGAACGAAGCGCGCTACCAAGCTGCGCCACAGCCCGATCACCGGCAACCGAAAGGTCAACCGGTGAACAAGGAAGGAGCATACCGGAGCAAGGGCGGGCGCAGAAATCGGGGCCCGCTCAGGCGCGCGGAGCCAACGTCATCAGCGTCGCCTCCGGGCGGCAGGCGACCCGCAGTCGCAGGTACGGATTGGTGCCCAGTCCCGCCGACACATGCAGCCAGGACGAGCCCGGATCGCCGTCCGCGGATGCGGCAGGGTGCCGGTGCAGCCCCTTGGCCCGCGCCGGCTCCAGGTCGCAGTTGGTGGTCAGCGCACCGTAGAACGGGAGACATACCTGCCCGCCGTGGGTGTGCCCGGCGAGGATCGCGTCGTACCCGTCGCGAGCGAACTGGTCGAGAACCCGCAGGTACGGCGCATGGGCGACGGCAAGGCGCAGGTCGGCCGTCGCGTCGGCCGGGCCCGCGACCGCCGAGAGGTCGTCGTAGCGCAGGTGCGGATCGTCGACGCCGGCGAAGGCGATCTCCAGCTCGCCCACCGTCAGCGAGGTGCGCAGATTGGTGAGGTCGGTCCAGCCCGCCGCGTCGAAGCCGGCGCGCAGATCGCGCCAGGGCAGCTGCGGCACCTGCGTGTGCCGTCGTCCGGTGTCGGGGAACAGGTACTGCAACGGGTTGCGCATCCCCGGCTCGAAGTAGTCGTTGGAGCCGAACACGTAGACCCCGGGGAGGTCGAGCAGCGGGCCGAGCGCGTCGAGGGCCGCAGGCACCGCGTCTCGGTGGGCGAGGTTGTCGCCGTTGTTGACGACCAGGTCGGGCTCGAGCGCCGCCAGGCCCCGCACCCACTCCCGCTTGGCGCGCTGGTTCGGCGTCAGGTGCAGGTCGGTGACCTGGAGCAGCCTGATCGGTCGCGCGCCCGCGGGCAGGACCGGAAGCCGCACCTGGCGCAGCGTGTAGGCGCGGGCCTCGGCTGCGGCATACCCGGTCAGTGCCAGGCCGGCCAACGTGGCCGCGCCGAATAACCGGGAGAAGGACATTCCCCAAGGCTGCCACAATGGTGCACATGAGCGCTTTGAAGGATCGACTCCGGGCTGACCTGACCACCGCGATCAAGGCGCGCGACGATCTGCGCTCCTCGACCCTGCGGATGCTGCTGACCGCCATCACCAATGCCGAGGTGGCGGGCAAGTCGCAGGTGGAGCTGAGCGACGACGACATCGTGGGTCTGCTCTCCACCGAGGCGAAGAAGCGGCGCGAGGCCGCCACCGCGTTCGAGGACGGCGGGCGCCTGGAGATGGCCGCCAAGGAGCGCGCCGAGCTCGAGGTGCTCACCGACTACCTGCCGCAGCAGCTCACCGAGGCCGAGGTCTCCGAGATCATCACCGCCGCGATCGCCAAGGTCGGCGCCGCCGGTGAGGGGATGAAGGCGATGGGCAAGGTGATGGGCGTGGTGACGCCGCAGGTGAAGGGCCGCGCGGACGGCAGCGCGGTCGCCGCCGAGGTCCGCCGCCAGCTCTCCGCCTGAGCCGCGACGCACGAGGCCCC
>NZ_BAAALG010000013.1:10016-28736 GCF_039528155.1 Nocardioides dubius
TGGGGGCCTCGTCCTTGTCCTGGCCGGGTACGGCTAGCGGCCTCGGCCGCGGTCCCGGCCGTTGTTCTTCTTGCCCTTCTTGTCCTTCTTCGGCTTCACGTACGGGGTGCCGTCGGAGATGAAGAGGGTGATCGTGTCGCCGCTGGAGCTCGGCACGCCGCTGCCGGGCGAGCTGTAGGCGACCAGGCCGCGGCCGTAGCCGGAGTCGACCATGCCGGGGGCGACGGCGACCTCGAAGTTCGCGCCCTCCAGGATGGCGGTGGCCTCGTCGACGCTGCGTCCGGCGACGCTGGGCACGTTGACCAGGACGCCGGTGACCTCGTCGGCCGACGGCGGCACGAAGGTCTCGTCGTCCAACCACTGCTCGACGGCCTTGAAGGTCTCGCCCCACATCGGGCCGGCGGTGCCGGATCCGGAGGCGTCGTAGAGGGTGCGGCCGCCGACGACCTTGCCGATCAGCGACGACGGGCTGCCGTTGGCGTCGGCACCGGCGATCATCGAGGCGCCGGCCAGGTTCGGGGTGTAGCCCACGAACCACACGGAGTTCGCGCTGTTGGTGGTACCGGTCTTGCCGGCCGAGGGCTGCGACGGGGCGATGTACTGGGCGAAGCCGCCCGGGGCGGTGACGCCCTTCAGCACGTCGTTGACGGCGTCCGCGACGGCCTTGGGCAGCGCCTGCAGGCAGGTCTTCGGGTAGCTCTTCACCTCGGTGCCGTTGGCGTCGTCGATCTTGGTGACCGGGCGCGAGTCGCAGTGCATGCCGCGGGCGCCGAAGGTGGCGTAGGCCTCCGCCATCTCCAGCGGGGTGGCGTCGGCGACGCCGAGGCTGAAGTTGGGGGTCCGCTCGGCGCTGCCCTCGGGGCCGCCGGTCGGGTTGGTCAGGTTGACGCCGAGGTCCTGGGCCAGCTTGAACGGCTTGCAGATGCCGGTCTTCTGGGTCAGCCCCAGGAAGTAGGTGTTCACCGACTGCTGAGTGCCGGAGTACATGTTCTTGGGCCGGCCGTCACCGGTGGAGTTCGGCACCGAGAAGGAGCCGTAGCCGTAGGGCTCGTCGCCACAGGTGAGGTAGTCGGACTCGCGGAAGGTCATCGGGTCCGCGGCCGGCAGCATCTCGCTCATCGACTCGCCCTGGCGGATCGCCTGTGCCAGCACGAAGGCCTTGAACGTCGAGCCGCCCTGGAAGCCGCGGGCGCCGCCGTCCTCCTTGGGCACGGTGTAGTTGATGAAGGTCTCGCCGGCCGCCTTGCGGGTGCCCATCGGGCGCGACTGCGCCAGCGCCTTCACGTCGCCGGTGCCCGGCTCGATCAGGGCGAGGGCGCCGATCGCGTTCTCCCGCGGGTAGACGTGGCCCTCGACCGCGTTGGTGGCGGCCTTCTGGAAGCGCAGGTCGATCGTGGTGTGGATGGTCAGGCCGCCGGACTTGAGCAGCTGCTCGCGCTCGTCGGCGGTCGCGCCGAGGGCCGGGTCCTGCTTGAGGTAGTTGATCACGTAGTCGCAGAAGAACGGCGCGGCCGAGACCAGGCAGCCGTTGCGGTTCGGGGTGATCTTCAGGCCGAGGCTGCGCGCCTTGACCTTGTCGGCCTTCTCCTGCGGGATCACGTTGAGCTCGGCCATCCGGTCGAGCACCGTGTTGCGCCGGGTGACCGCACGGTCGCCGTAGCGGGTCGGGTCGTAGCCCACCGGGTTCTTCACCAGGCCGGCCAGGGTGGCTGCCTGCTGCAGGTTGAGCTTGCGGGCGTCGACGCTGAAGTAGTGCCGCGCGGCGGCCTGGACGCCGTACACGCCGTCCCCGAAATAGGCGATGTTCAGGTACCGCTCGAGGATCCAGTCCTTGGAGTGGTTCTGCTCGTAGGCGATGGCGTAGCGCAGCTCGCGGATCTTGCGGGCGAAGGTGTCGTCGATCGCCGCCCGGCGCTCCTCGTCGGTCTTCGCCTGCTGGACCAGGGTCAGCTTGACCATCTGCTGGGTGATCGAGGAGCCACCCTGCACCGTGGCGCCGGCGGCCTGGTTGGTGATCAGGGCGCGCAGCGTGCCCTTCAGGTCCAGCGCGCCGTGCTGGTAGAAGCGGTAGTCCTCGATGGAGAGGATCGCCTGACGCATCACCTTGGAGACCTGCCGCAGCGGCACGTTCACCCGGTTCTCGTCGTAGATGGTGGCGATCGGGCTGCCGTCGGCGGCCAGGATCCGGGTGCGCTGCGGCAGCGCCTGCTCCTCCATGTCGGCAGGAAGGTCCTGCATGGAGTCCGCGGCGTTGCGGGCGGCGATCCCGGCCACCCCGGCGAACGGGATGGCGAGGCCTGCGACGAGGACGCCGAGGATGGCGGACACCAGGAGCATGGAGCCCGCGATGCTGGCGAAGCTCTCGCGTGGTTCTTGCGACGACGACATGGCCTCAAGCGTACGGGACCGGTTCATCCCACCTTGTGGACGAGCCATTGGACATAGTCCAAATTGACTATTGAATGTAGTTGTTTCGTGTCTGCCAGATCACATCGGCAGGCACTTACCTTGTTGGCGGGATTGGCCGGTGGGGAGTTTCGCAGGTGGGACTCACCAATCCCGGATGTGGGGACATCGCATGTGGGTAGAAGATTGGGCACCGTCCGCAGCGTGCAGGCAGGGGCAACCAGATGACCTGTTCGTTCGCGGCGCGGAGCAGAACAAGGCGAAGCAGGTGTGCGGGGGATGCCCCGTGCGCACGGAATGCTTGGCCGAGGCACTAGACAACCAAATCGAGTGGGGCGTGTGGGGCGGCATGACCGAGCGTGAGCGCCGGGCACTGCTGCGCCGTCGCAACGTCGAATCGTGGCGCACCGTGCTGGAGGCCGCCAAGGCCAACCAGCAGGTCGCGATCTGACGCTCGACTGACCACGAAGGCCATCTGCCAGGGGGCAGATGGCCTTCCGTGCTGCCCTCACTGGGGCTCAGCCCTGCTCGGCGATCAGGGTGCCGATGGTGCGCAACCCGTCCAGGTCGTGCACGTCGCTGGCCAGTGCCGGCACGACGGCGGTCGCCACGTTCGGGTGACTCGTCGCGAAGCCGCGGCGCAACCGTGCCTCCCGCTCGACGATCCGGACCCGGTCGGCGTGCAGCCGGAGCAGGCCGGCGCTCAGGTCGTTGGCGTCGTCGTCGTCCGCGAGCAGCCGCTCGGCCGCGGCCACCGCGCTGTCCGCGCTCAGCCGGGAGACCGGAGCACCGCTGGCCCGGTTCACGACCAGGCCGGCCAGCGGCATCCGCTCGCCGCTGAGCCGCTCCACGAAGTAGGCGGCCTCGCGCAGCGCGTCCGGCTCGGGGGCGGCGACCACCAGGAATGCGGTGCCCTCGGCCTGGAGCAGCTGGAACGTCTTCTGGGCGCGCTGCCGGAAGCCGCCGAAGAGGGTGTCGAACGCGGCGACGAAGGTCTGCAGGTCCTGCAGCACGGAGGCGCCGACGATCTTCGACAGGGCGTTGGTCATCATCGAGAAGCCGGCGCTCATCAGCCGCGCGGGCCCGCGCGCCGGCGTCAGCAGCAGCTTGATGAAGCGGCCGTCGAGGAAGCTGGAGAGCCGTTCGGGGGCGTCCAGGAAGTCGAGTGCCGAGCGTGACGGCGGCGTGTCGACGACGATCAGGTCCCAGGCCCCGGACTCCTGCGCGGAGGCGTGCAGCTGACCGAGCTTCTCCATCGCCATGTACTCCTGGGTGCCCGCGAACGACGTCGACAGCGCGACGTAGAAGGGGTTCTCCAGGATCTGCTTGGCCTTTTCCGGGTTGGCCTGGCTGAGCACCACCTCGTCGAAGGTGCTCTTCATGTCGAGCATCATCGCGTCCAGGCTGCCGCCGTCCGCGCCTGCGCCGGGCACCGGGCGGGGAGTGTTGTCCAGCGACTCGATGCCCATCGACTGGGCCAGCCGCCGTGCCGGGTCGATGGTCAGCACCACGACCTTGCGGCCACGCTCGGCGGCGCGCAGTGCCAGCGCCGCCGACGTCGTCGTCTTGCCGACGCCGCCGGAGCCGCAGCAGACGATGATCTCGGT
This sequence comes from Nocardioides dubius, assembly GCF_039528155.1. NCBI lineage: Bacteria > Bacillati > Actinomycetota > Actinomycetes > Propionibacteriales > Nocardioidaceae > Nocardioides > Nocardioides dubius. The sequence continues at coordinate 14,030 of NZ_BAAALG010000013.1, forward strand.
GCCGCGATCGTCCAGCAGCGCGTCGACGTCGAGTGCCAGCGCGGTGCTCCCGTCGCTGGCCAGCGGGCCGACCCGCGGATGCGTCCTGCTCATCGCAGCCCCTGCTCTCTCAAGGCGCCGGCGAGCTCGTAGAGCCCGCCCAGGTCCACCCCGCCGGCCAGCCGGGGAAGCTCGAACGACGGCGCGTCCAACTGCTCGACCACGCGGCGCTGGGAGTCCTCGAGCGCACGCCGCTCGGCATGGTCGCGGGCCTCGGTGAGCAGGCTCTCGATCAGCTCGTCGTCGGCGCCGATGCCTGCCTGGAGGAGATCGGCGGCGATCCGCTCGCGATCCACGGTGTCCTCGCGGATCGCGCTCAGCTGCTCGGGGGTGAGGTCCTGGGGCCGGACCAGGTTCACGATCACCGCGCCGACCGGAAGCTCGGCGGCGCGAAGCTCGGCGATGCCGTCGGCGGTCTCCTGGACCGGCATCTCCTCCAGCACGGTGACCAGGTGCACCCGGGTGCGCGGGGAGCGGAAGAGCGTCATCACGGTGTCGGCCTGGCCCTTGATCGGACCCACCTTGGCCAGCCCGGCCAACTCCGAGTTCACGCCGAGGAACTGGGTGATCCGGCCGGTCGGCGGCGCGTCCAGCACGATCGCGTCGTAGTGCGCGCCCTGCTTGGAGGAGGTGCCCTTCTTCCGGCCCTCCTTCGCCGCCTCGTAGACCTTGCCGGTCAGCAGCACGTCACGGACGCCGGGGGCGATCGTGGTGGCGAAGTCGATCACGCCGAACTTGTCGAGCGCCCGGCCGGCCCGGCCGAGCTTGTAGTACATCGCCAGGTACTCCAGCAGTGCTGACTCGGCGTCGATGTGCAGCGCGAAGACGCTGCCCGGGGTGGCCTGCCCGGGGGTCGGCAGACCGGTCGCGATCTTGCGCTCCTCGTAGGGCAGCGGCTCGACGTCGAACATCTGGGCGATGCCCTGCCGGCCCTCGACCTCGCACAGCAGGACGTTGCGGCCCTGGCTGGCGAGGCTGAGCGCGAGCGCGGCGGCCACCGTGGACTTCCCGGTGCCGCCCTTGCCCGTGACGATGTGCAGTTGGACGCGGCTCCAGTCCGCCTCCGCCTTCTCGGTCCTCACGCTGCGCAACCCTAGCCCCGCACTGGCGAGGCCGGGACCGTTATTCCTGAGCGAGCCCGGCAATCGGGGTGATTCGGACAGCCCTGCGGGCCGGCAGCACACACGAGGCCAGCCCGGCGACCGCGGAGATCGCCACCACGGCGACCAGCTGTCCGACCGGCCAGGTCATCGTCACTCCGGGCACGGCCGGGGTGACGACGGTCCGGATCGCCACCCAGGCGAAGGCCAGGCCGAGGGCCACCCCGATCACGGTCGCGGTCACCGAGAGCAGGGCCGCCTCGAACCCGAGCAGCCTGCGCAGGCCGCCGCGGCTCAACCCGACCGCGCGCAGCATCGCGTGCTCGCGGGTGCGCTCCAGCACCGAGAGGCCCAGCGTTCCGGCGATTCCGACCAGGGCGATCAGCACGGAGATGCCCAACAGGCCGACGATCGCGGCGGTCAGCACCGTGAGCTGCAGGTCGACGTAGCCGCGCTGGGAGAGCGCACTGGCCACCGCGGCGTCCTCGCTCGCCGCCAGGGCGGTGAGGTCACCGGTGAGGTCCTCGGCGTCGGCCCCGTCGCGCGCCCGCACCCATGCCGCGCGGATCGTCGGCTCGGCACTCAACCGGGCCAGCGTCGTCGCGGAGACCAGGGCGATGTTGCCCCAGCCGTCGCCGACCTCGGTGCGCAGCAGGACCGATCCCTGCGCGGTGCGCAGGCGCACCCGCTCCGGCAGCCCCGCCTCCCCGATCAGGTCGATCGGCATCAGCACGGTGTCGTCGTCGGCGCTCACCGGCTCGGAGCTGCGCGGTGCCTGCGAGCCGGCGACGGCGACGTCGATCCGGCCCAGCTCCGGCGAGCGAACCGTGGTGCCGCGCAGTGCGTCGACGTCGAGCACGTCGCGCTGGCGGCCGATCGCGGCGATCAGCTCGTTGCTCAACGGCTCAGCGCGGCCCGCGGTGATCGCGACGTCCACCGGGTCGCTGCGGTCCATCTCCTCGGCGACCGCGCCGCGGGCGGTGGCCAGGCCGGTGAGCACGGCGGAGGTGAGGGTGACCCCGATCAGCAGCGCTGCCGTCGTCGAGGCGCTGCGGCGCGGGTTGCGCACCGCGTTGCGGGTGGCGAGCCGGGCCGGCGCCCCGCCGAGCGGAGCGAGCAGGCGCCCGATCGCCCGGATCACCGCCGGGACCAGCAGGGGGCCCAGCGCGAGTACCCCGGCGAAGACGGTGATCCCACCGGCCAGCATCGGCTCGACCTGGTGCTCGCGGACCGCCCAGGCAAGCGCCACCGAGCCGAGCAGCAGCAGGCCCACGCCGCAGCCGAGACGCAGAGCACCCGCCCGCGCGGTGATGGGCTGGGCGGCCTCGGGCCGCAGCGCCTGGAGCGGTCGCACCCGGACCACCCGGCGGGTCGGCAGCCAGGCGGCGACGACGGTGGTCAGCGTGCCGAGCAGGGCGGCGGCACCGATCCAGAGGGGGTTCCAGGCGATGGCGCCCATGGTGAAGGAGTCACTGAGCGCATCGATCGCCGCGACCAGCCCGTAGCCGCCGGCGATGCCGAGCCCCACGCCGAGCAGCGAGGCGGTGGCGCCGATCGCCAGCGCCTCCAGCCGCACCGAGCGCAGCAGCTGCCCGCGGGTCGCGCCGACGCAGCGCAGCAGCGCGAGGTCGCGGGCGCGCTGGGCGAAGATGATCGCGAAGGTGTTGGCGATCACCAGCACGGCCACGCAGACCGCGATCGCGACGAAGAGCAGTCCGATCAGGGCCAGGATGTCCACGCCCCGGTCGATCTCCACCTTGAGGGCCTCGACGTGGTCGTCGCGGAGTTCCACCGTGGCGGTGGGCTGCCAGTCGGTGAGCTGCTCGAGCTGCGCCTCGGGCGAGGTGCCCTGCGACCACAGCACGCTGTCGACGCTGAGCTGGTCCGCCCACGGGGCGAGGTCGTCCCAGAGCAGATAGACCGCAGCCGCGACGAAGATCGAAGGCGTGTCGACGACTCCGACGACCCGCACCCGGACGGTGGTGGGGGCGGTGCCGACCGTGAGCAGCTCACCGGGCTCGAGACGGTGCCGCTTGGCCTCGTTCACGTCGATCACCGCCTCTCCGGCGCGCTCGGGGTAGCGACCGGAGCGCAGCTCCTGCCATCGGAACCGCTGGTCGGGGGCGATCACGCCGAGGTCCAGATCGGAGCCGAGCAGTCGTTGCCCGGCCCGCACCGGCTGCGGGGTCCAGCCGAGGACGGCGGCCTGCGCGTGCTCCTGCTCTGCGCGCGCCATCAGTGCCTGCGCCTCGTCACCGGTGAGCTCCGAGGCGACCACGTCGGCGTCGGCGAAGGGGAGGGCGATGCCGGAGCTCAGCCCGGTCTTGGCCGAGGAGGTGAGCGCGTTGACGGCGACCAGGAAGCCGACCGCGACCATCACCGCGACCGCCGCAGTGAGGTAGCGCCGGCCGTAGCGGCGCAGCGAGCCGTAGACGACGGTGCGCATCAGCGCGCACCTCCGCGGACCGCGGCGGCGAGCTGCTCGGCGCTGGGCCGGCGCAACTGGGTGGTGACCCGGCCGTCGTGGAGCACCACCACGTCGTCGGCGTAGGCCGCTGCGTCGAGCTCGTGGGTCACCATCACCACGGTCTGCGAGAACTCCCGCACCGAGCGGCGCAGGAAGTCCAGCACCTCCGCGGAGGCCTCGCTGTCGAGGTTGCCGGTGGGCTCGTCGGCGAAGAGCAGGGCCGGCGAGGTGACCAGGGCACGGGCGATCGCGACCCGCTGCTGCTGGCCGCCGGAGAGCTCACTGGGCAGGTGCCGGAGCCGGTCGGCGATGCCCAGCACCTCCACGATCTCGCTGAGCCGGGTGCGGTCCGCCTTCGTCAGCCGGCGCCCGGCCAGGTCGAACGGCAGCAGGATGTTCTGCTCGGCGGTGAGCATCGGCAACAGGTTGAACGACTGGAAGACGAAGCCGATCTGCTCGCGCCGGAACCTGGTCAGGGCGTCGTCGTCGAGGCCGGAGAGGTCGGTCCCGGTGATCTCCACGTTTCCCGAGGTCGCCTGGTCGAGGCCGGCCAGGCAGTGCATCAGCGTGGACTTGCCCGACCCGGACGGGCCCATAATCGCGGTGAAGCGTCCGCGCGGCAGCTCCAGATCGACGCCACGCAAGGCGTGCACGGCTGCCTCGCCACGGCCATGCACGCGGGTCAGGGCCCGGGCGCGGGCGGCGAAGGGGGTGGCGACCGAGTCGCTCACGGGATCGGGGGAGAGGGTCTGGCTCATGGCCCCGACGCTTCCAGCCGGCGGCCCCCGCGACGTCGGTCCGCGGACGGGAGTGCGCCTCATCCCCGGGTCGCAGCCAGGCGCGCGACGTCAGACCGTGGTCGTACTAGCTGGGCGAGACCAGTGCCGTCTCGTAGGCGAGGATCACCAGCTGCACCCGGTCGCGGCACTGGGTCTTGGCGAGCAGGCGTCCGACGTGGGTCTTCACGGTCGCCTCGGCGACCACCAGCTCCTCGGCGATCTCGGTGTTGGAGAGCCCGCGCCCGATCAACACCAGCACCTCGCGCTCGCGTTCGGTCAACCAGCGCAGGCGTTCGTCGTCGACGGCAGGTGCGGGCTCGGCAGGCAGCGCGGCGGTGAAGTGGTCGAGCAGACGGCGGGTCGTGCTGGGCGCGACGACGGCGTCGCCGGCATGCACCGAGCGGATCGCGCGCAGCAGGTCCTCCGGCGGGGCGTCCTTGAGCAGGAACGCGGAGGCGCCGGCCCGCAGCGCCGCGAAGGCGTACTCGTCGAGGTCGAAGGTGGTCAGCACGATCACCCGGGGCACGTCGCCGCCGGCCGCGATCTGTGCAGTCGCCTGCACGCCGTCCATGACCGGCATCCGCACGTCCATCAGCACCACGTCGGCAGCGGTTCCGGCCAGCAGGCGCAAGGCCTCCTCGCCGTTGCCGGCCTCGCCGACCACCTCGAGGTCGGCCTGACTGCCGAGCAGCATCCCGAAGCCGGCGCGCACCATCTGCTGGTCGTCGACGAGCACCACCCGGATCGGGGCGGCATCGGGGCGAGGGGCCGAATCGCTTGCGCTCACAGGGGAATCCTCGCAGAGACCGCGAACCCGCCACCCGGGCGCGGACCGGCCGCCAGCGTGCCGCCGTGTGCTCCGGTCCGCTCCCGCATGCCGAGCAGTCCGAGGCCGCGCCCGTCGTCGGCGGCGCTGGCGCCGTTGCCGTCGTCGAGCACGGCCAACGTCACCTGCTCCGCGCTCACCGCGAGGCTGACGTTGACCCGGGCCGCCGGGCCGGCGTGCTTGCGCACGTTGGTCAACGCCTCCTGGACGATCCGGTAGACGCTCAGCCCGACGCCGTCCGACACCGGGGGCAGCGGGTCCGGCAGCTCGGCCTCGACGGCGACGCCTCCCGCCCGGGCCTCAGCGATCAGGTGGACGACGTCGGCGAGCACCGGCTGCGGTCGCACCCCGGACTCCTCCGAGCGCAGCAGCCCCAGCATCCGGCGCATCTCCGTCAACGACTCACGCCCGGTGGCGGCGATCGTGGTCAGGGTCTCGGTGGCCACCGGATCGCTGACGGCGTAGCGCGCGCCGTCGGCCTGGACCACGATCACGGAGAGCCCGTGCGCGACGACGTCGTGCATCTCGCGGGCGATCCTGGCCCGCTCATCGGCTGCGGCGAGGGCGACCTGCTGATCGGCCTCGCGCTCGAGGCGCTCGCCGCGGTCCAGCAGGGCTGCGACGTACTCGTGCCGGGTCCGGGCGAGGTTGCCGAAGAGCCAGGAGACCAGGCCGACCAGGCTCAGCGGCACCAGGTAGGCGACGAAGTTGCGCAGGTCGAGGCTGTCGAAGCCGAGCAGCCAGTCGATCGACGCGAGCACGGCGCCGAGCTGGGAGATGCCGAGTCCGACCCAGCTCCAGAACGCGGTGGCATGGCGGGCGATCGCGTAGACCGCGAACGGGAAGCCGATCTGGCCGTAGATCGGCAGGTCGGTGAGCTGAAGTTGGAGGAAGTGGGCGAGGCTGACCACCGCCATCACCGCCACCGGGTGCGTGCGGCGCCAGAGCAGGGGCACCGTCATCGCCAACGACAGCAGGTTCTCCGGCCAGGTCATCGCTCCGAAGGGGAAGACCAGCACGGCCGGCAGCGCCAGGGCGGCGGCCAGCGCGACGTCGAAGGCACGCTGGCCGCGCGGGCCGAGACGGCGAGGTGGGCGGGCCATGCCAGCGAGGGTAGAGCGCCCGGGCGGGATGTGCGTCAGCCCACGGTTGGAGATCGGCCCGGCAACGGGCCGAGTAGGGTGCCGATATGACCAAGTGGGAATACCTGACCGCGCCGATCCTCACGCACGCGGCGAAGCAGATTCTGGACAACTTCGGCTCGGACGGCTGGGAGCTCGTGCAGATCGCACCGGGCATGAACCCGGAGAACCTGGTCGGCTACTTCAAGCGCCCGATCGAGGGCTGATGAGCGCCGTCGAGGAGCGCCTGGCCGCGCTCGGCCTCCAGGTCCCTGACGTCGCCAAGCCGGTCGCCGTCTATGTGCCGGCGGTGCGCAGCGGCAACCACATCTTCACCTCGGGCCAGCTGCCGATGAAGTCGGGCGAGCTGATGCTCACCGGCAAGGTCGGTGGCGAGGTCAGCGAGGAGGAGGCCTACGCGTGCGCTCGGCAGTGCGGCCTCAACGCGATCGCCGCGGTGAAGGCCGAGATCGGTGACCTCGACCTGGTCAAGCGGGTCGTGAAGGTCGTCGTCTTCGTCTCTTCGACCGCCGACTTCACCGGCCAGCCCAAGGTCGCCAACGGCGTCTCCGAGCTGCTCGGCGAGGCGTTCGGCGACGCGGGCGTGCACGCCCGCTCCGCGGTCGGCGTCCCGGTGCTCCCGCTCGACTCGCCGGTCGAGGTCGAGATCCTGGTGGAGGTCTGATGGACCCCACGCTCACCCTGCCGCCGCACCTGATCGCCCAGGCCACCGAGTTCGTCGAGGGGGCGCGGGAGCCTGCGGCTCCGCGCTCGGCCTCGACCGTGGTGCTGCTGCGTGACGGCGACGGTGCTCCTGGCGGCCTGGAGGTCTACCTGCTGCGCCGCCACGTGGGCATGGAGTTCGCGGCCGGGATGAGCGTCTTCCCCGGTGGCGGCGTGGATGCTCGCGATGCCGAGCTCGAGCCGTCGCTGTGGGCCGGCCCCTCCCCGCAGGAGTGGGCCGAGCGGATGGACTGCACGCCCGATGAGGCCAAGGCGCTGGTCTGCGCCGCGGTCCGGGAGACCTTCGAGGAGTCCGGCGTGCTGCTGGCGGGCACCGCCACCTCGGTGGTCGCCGACACCACCGGCGAGGACTGGGAGGCGGACCGGGTCGCCCTGGAGGACCGCGAGCTCTCGCTCACCGAGTTCCTGACCCGCCGCGGCCTGGTGCTGCGCACCGACCTGCTGTCGGTGCTGGGCGGCTGGCTCACCCCGGTCTTCGAGCCCAAGCGCTACCTGACCTGGTTCTTCGTGGCGACCCTGCCACAGGGGCAGATCACCCGTGACGTCTCCAGCGAGTCCGACAAGGTCGAGTGGCTGACGGTGCGCGAGGCGATCCGGCTCGGCGACGAGCGGCAGATGCTGCTGCTCCCGCCCACCTACGCGACCCTGTGCGAGCTCTACGACGCGCTCTCGCCCGAGCAGGCGTTGAAGCACGCTGCGGCCTTGCCGTTCGAGATGATCGAGCCGACCTTCGACGTCGCCTCGGGGCGCCTGGAGAGCCGGCCGCGGATCGTCGAGCTGGGCATCCGGGTCGGCAACCTGGTGCACGGCGTGGGGAACGAGCAGCGCGCGTGACCTGGGCCGGCGGAGCGTTCGGCGAGCGCGCGCACTGCGTGCTCGCCCCGAACCCCAACATCATGACGCTCGACGGCACCAACACCTGGGTGCTGCGCGAGCCGGGTGGCTCGCGCTCGATCGTGATCGACCCGGGGCCCTCGATCGCCAGCCACCTCGACGCCGTCGAGGAGCTCTCGGGGCAGGTGGCGGCGGTGCTGCTCACGCACCACCACGCCGACCACTCCGAGGCGGCGGTCGAGTTCGCGGAGCGGATGGGCTGCGGGGTGCGGGCACTCGACCCCGCCTACCGGCTCGGCGCCGAGGGTCTGCACGACGGCGACGTGATCGCCGTCGACGGCCTGGAGGTGCAGGTGATCGGCACCCCCGGACACACCGCCGACTCGCTCTGCTTCTGGGTTCCCGCCGATGGCGCGGTGCTGACCGGGGACACGGTGCTCGGTCGGGGCACCACCGTGGTCGCGCACCCCGACGGCTCGCTCGGTGCCTACCTCGACTCGCTGGATCGCCTGCACCGGCTGGCGGATGCGCACGAGCTGAGCGCGATCTGGCCCGGTCACGGCCCGGTGATCGACGACGCGCTGGCCGTCCTCGACTACTACATCAGCCACCGTCGCGACCGGCTCGCGCAGGTGGAGGCGGCGCTGGTCGCGTTAGTCCCGGACGGCGACCCGGCAGCCCTGCGGGCCGAGGATCTGCCGCGCCGGGTGGTCGAGACGGTCTACGCCGACGTCGACCCGGTGCTGTGGGGTGCCGCCGAGCTCAGCGTGCGTGCTCAGTTGGCCTACCTGGCGGGGCCTGCGTAAGGTTGACTCCGGTGTGCCGGGAAGTCTGGTCGGCTCGTCGCGATGGCGACGGAACTGTCGATCGACTCCCGAAGGGACCTCATGCCCCGGCTCACCCGTCTTCGCTTCCTTCCTGACCCGAAGCGCAGCGACGCCCTCTATGTCAGCGATCTGCTGCGCCGCGAGACCGTCGGCGGCATCCTCGCGCTGACCGCCGCCCTCGTCGCCGTCGTCTGGGCCAACTCCAGTCTCGGCGACGCCTACGAGCACCTGCGCGAGTTCGAGATCGGGCCGTTGACGGTGGAGAAGTGGGCCGCGGACGGCGCCCTGACCCTCTTCTTCTTCGTCACCGGTCTGGAGCTCAAGCGCGAGTTCGTGGTCGGCTCGCTGTCGCGGATCTCGGATGCGATCGTGCCGATCGTCGCGGCGGTCTGCGGCGTTGCCGTGCCGGCCCTGATCTTCGTCACCATCAACGTGCTCGCCGACGACGGGCGCCCCGGTGGCTGGGCGATCCCGTCGGCCACCGACATCGCCTTCGCGGTCGCTGTGCTGGCGGTGGTCGGCTCCTCGTTGCCCGGACAGCTGCGCACCTTCCTGCTGACGCTGGCGGTGGTCGACGACCTGATCGTGATCGTGATCATCGCGGCCTTCTACTCGACCGGCTTCCACCTGACCTCGCTGCTGATCGCCCTGGCCTGCTGCGCGGGGTACTGGGTGCTGCAGCGGCTGCGGGTCAGCAGCTGGCTGGTCTACCTGCCGTTCTTCGTGGGCGCCTGGTGGTTCACCCACGAGAGCGGCGTGCACGCCACCATCGCCGGTGTGGTGCTCGGCCTGCTGACCCGGGTCCGCCTGGACGAGGGCGAGCGGACCAGCCCGGCGGAGCGGGTGGCGCACACCCTCAACCCGTGGTCGGCCGGCTTCGCGGTCCCGGTCTTCGCGCTGATGTCGGCCGGCGTGGTGATCGGCGGCGGCAGCGCGCTGGTCAGCGACCCGGTGGTGATCGGCGTGGTGCTCGGTCTCGTGCTGGGCAAGCCGATCGGCGTCTTCGGCGGCTCCTGGCTGCTGACCCGGCTGACCCGTGCCGAGTTCGACCCGGACATCAGCTGGCTGGACGTGTTGGGCATCGCGATGCTGGCCGGTGTCGGCTTCACGGTCTCCTTGCTGGTCTCCGACCTCTCCTTCACCGGGGCGGAGCGGGAGGCGGCCAAGACTGCGGTGCTGATCGGCTCGGCCACTGCGGCGTTGGCTGCCGCGGCTCTGCTGAGCGCGCGCAATCGCGTGCATCAGCGGCGCGCGACGATCACCGGTCCCTACGCCGACTGATCGTCGCGACGCCCGTCGGGCAGCGGACTCTGCCGTGTAGAGTCCGCTGCGGACCATCAGGACCAGCACAGGAGTGACACGCATGGCGCAGCAGTTCAACGACGACGAGCCGACCATCGGCCGCCTCATCGGCGATGCTCACCGTGACATCTCGAAGCTGATCTCCAGCGAGATCCGTCTCGCGAAGTCGGAGCTCAAGGTCAGCGTGAAGGCCGGCGGCGTCGGCATCGGTCTCTTCGTGGCGGCCGGCTTCATGCTGGTGCTGGCCGTGATCATCTTCTCGATCTTCCTGGCCTACCTGATCCACTGGAACGGTGACGGCCTGGACCTGCACTGGGCCTACCTGATCGTCTTCGGCTTCTACGTCCTGGTCGCGGCCGTGCTCGGCGCGATCGGCGTCAAGGAGGTCAAGCGGGTGCGCGCGCCGGAGCGTGCGATCGCCCAGGCCGAGGCGACCAAGAGCGCCCTCACCTCTCGCTGACCCCGAGCTTGCGCTAGTTGCGCGCGAGCCTGCGCTTGTTCCTGCCGAGCCTGCGCTTGTTCCTGCCGAGCTTGCGCTTGTTCCTGCCGACCTTGCGCTTGTGGTGCGCGAGCCTGCGCTCGTCGCCCCCGCGACGCCGTCAGCTGGTGCAGGTGCCGGTGGAGACCGGCGTGCGGGCCGCACGGCCCGTGCTGGCGGCGCCCTGCACCGCCTTGCTGGTCACCGCGTAGCCCGTCTCGGAGTCGGTGACCGAGGCCGCGAAGACCACGCCGACCACGTCGCCGTCGGTGTTGATCACCGGGCCGCCGGAGTTGCCCGGGCGGATCAGCGCCCGCAGCGACAGCACCTCGCGGATCACCGAGCCCTCGTTGTAGATGTTGGGCGAGCGGAGCTTCTGCTCGGTGCGCACCCGGCCGGGCTGCACGTCGTAGGGACCGTCCTCCGGGAAGCCGAGGACCGCGACGTTGGCACCCTTCGCGGACTCCTGGGAGAAGACCAGCGGCTCCACGCCCGCGCCCGAGACGCTGAGCACCGCGATGTCGAGGTCGGGGTCGTAGAGGACGACGTCGGCGTCGAAGGTGTCCTCGCCGAGGTGCACCTGCGGGTCGTCGACGCCGGCCACCACGTGGGCGTTGGTCATCACCCGGCCGGGTGCGTAGAAGAACCCACTGCCCTCGACGCCGCGGCCACAGTTGTTCTCGCCACGCACCTTGATCACGGCCTGGCGGGCACCGCGAACGTCGGGGTCGCGCATGATCCGGCGGGTGTCGGGCGCCTCGACCTCGACGATCCGCTCGGGGGCGAACGGCTCCAGGTAGCGCGGGAAGAAGCCGGTGCCGACCACGGAGTTGAAGCTGTTAAGCGCGGTGTAGGCCTGGTCGGGCAACGCGGCGTCCACCTTGGCCAGCACGGTGGACTCACGGACCACCGGCGTCACGCTGCCGATCTTGGAGCCGGAGACCGCGACCCCGAGAGCCCAGGCGACCAGCAGCACCGCGAACGCGCTGAGCAGCGCGCCGCCGACGGCGTCCAGTGCTCGCGCCGGCTGCCAGGTGATCAGCTCACGGGCCTTGGCGCCGGCCAGCTGCAGGCTGGCCTGGCCGAGGGTGGCGGACAGGATCACGATGAACAGGGCGCCCAGCGACACCCAGGTGGAGGGCTCCGCGTCGCCGAGCGCGATCGGTGCCAGCCAGATCCCGAACAGGCCGCCGAGCAGCAGGCCCGCGGTGGCGAACGCGCCCGTGATGAAGCCCTGCCAGTACCCCGACAGCGCATACGCCAGGACCAGCAGGATCAGGATCACGTCGAGCACGTTCATCGACCGGGGCGCTCCTTGAAGTTGGTGTTCGGCGTGGCGCGGGTGCCCGGGGGCGGGCCTACCAGCATGTACTCGGGAAGCTCGTACTCGACGGTGGTGTCCCACTCCTGGGTCCAGCCGATGTGCTCGAAGAGGCGGGTGATCACGCCCGCGGTGAAGCCCCAGAGGATGACGTCGCGGTTCTCGCCGATCAGGAAGCCCGGCCCGAGCCAGCCGCTGGGCGCGCGCACGGTGACCCGGTGGGTGGGCTCGACCAGGTCGCTGATCGTGACCCGGTGGATCGCGTGCACCTCTTCGACGGAGTGCGTGGTGACCGGGGACTCGTCGGCCCACCAGCCGAGCACCGGGACCACCGCGTAGTTGCTCGGCGGCAGCCACAGCTCGGGCAGCTCGGCGAAGATCTCCACGCCGTCCGGGTCGAGGCCGGTCTCCTCCCAGGCCTCACGCAGTGCCGCGGCTTGCGGGTCCTCGCCCTCGTCGATGCCGCCGCCGGGGAAGGAGACCTGGCCCGGGTGGCTGCGCATCGTGTGGGAGCGCTCGGTGAGGAGCAGGTCGGGGCCCTGCGGGCCCTCGCCGAAGAGCATCAGCACCGCGCCCCGCCGTCCGGTGTGGTCGTGCGGGGGCACGAAGCGGCTCAGGTCGTCGGCGGTGATCGTGGCAGCGCCGTCGCGAACCGGCTCCAGCCAGGAGGGGAAGGGACGGGTCATAGCTCGACACCCAACCGCTCCGCCACCAGTTCCTCCAACTCCTGCACGCTCTTGATCTCGCGGAAGACCAGCTGCGGGACGTCGTCGACGACGAACCGGCCCTCGGCGTCGACGAAGGCGATCGCGGGCAGGCCGGGCACCGGGGGCATCGGCTTCGTGCCGGCGAGGTCGGAGTTCGCGTCGGCCAGCTGCGGGTAGGTGACGCCGGCGCCCTTGGCGAGTTCCAGGGCGGCGGCGGGGCGGTTGTCCTGGAAGTCGATGCCCAGGACGCCGACCTTGTCGCCGTGCTTCTCGTAGAACTCCTGGTAGATCGGCAGCTCGCGCTCGCACGGGCCGCACCAGGAGGCCCAGAGGTTGATCACCAGGGGACCACGCAGGGAGGAGATGTCGACGGAGTCGCCGCCGCCCAGACAGTTGAGGGTGAGCGAGGGCAGACCATCGTCGCTACGGGTGCCGTCGCCGGGGGCGCAGGGCTCGATCTTCGTCGTGGCCTTGAGGGCGCGGAGCTCGGGAGTGTCTACTTCGACGCTGGTGCGCCCCGGCCCGGAGATGTCCGGCGCGGAGATCGAGGAGCAGCCGCTGAGCAACGCGGCTCCAGCGGCGACCGCCACGACGGCGCGCACGGTCGCGCGGCGGGCGCTCATGCCGGACCCTGGGTGCGGACCAGCGCGGCGGCGGCCACCGGGTCGACCGGGCCCTCGCCGTACGCCGGGCACCAGTGCGCCACCGGGCAGGCGCCGCAGGCCGGCTTCTTTGCGTGGCAGATCCGGCGGCCGTGCCAGATCACGTAGTGGCTCAGCATCGTCCAGTCGCGCTTGGGGAAGAGGTCGCCGACCGCGAACTCGACCTTGACCGGGTCGGTCTCGCTGGTCCAGCCGAAGCGTCGCACCAGGCGACCGAAGTGGGTGTCGACGGTGATCCCGGGGACGCCGAAGGCGTTGCCCAGGACCACGTTCGCCGTCTTGCGGCCGACACCGGGCAGCTTGACCAGGTCGTCGAGGCGACCCGGCACCTCGCCGTTGTAGTCGGCGACCAGCGCCTGGGAGAGCTTGAGCAGCGACTCCGTCTTCTGCCGGAAGAACCCGAGCGGACCGACCAGCTGCTCCAGGTGGGCGCGGTCGGCTGCGGCCATCGCGGTCGCGTCGGGGTAGGCGGCGAAGAGTGCGGGCCGGGCCTTGTTCACCCTGCGGTCGGTGGTCTGTGCGCTGAGCACGGTGACGACCAGGAGCTCGAAGGGGTTGTCGAAGTCGAGCTCGCAGTGCGCCTCGGGGTAGGTCTCGGCAAGCACACGATTGATCTTGCGGGCACGGCGGACAAGGGCCGTGCGGGAGTCATTCGCGGGCACGGGGACCACCCTACGTGGCGCCCCCGACAGGCCCGGTTGAGGCTGTCGGACGGCGAGGGTTGAAGATGTGAGAGGTGCCACGGTTAGGATCGGGTGTCGTACGGCCAAATTTCGGATGGAGGAACCCCGTGGACAACGACGTTCTGCGTCAGGCGCCGCTCTTCAGCGCTCTCGATGATGAAGCGGCGACCGCTCTGCGATCGTCCATGTCCGAGAGCCGGCTGCGGCGTGGCGAGGTGCTCTTCCACGAGGGCGACTCCGGCGACAAGCTGTACGTGGTGCTGGACGGCAAGGTGAAGCTCGGCCGCACCTCCGGCGACGGCCGCGAGAACCTGCTGGCGATCCTCGGCCCCGGCCAGATGTTCGGTGAGCTCTCGCTCTTCGACCCGGGCCCGCGCTCGGCGACCGTCACCTGCGTCACCGACGCCTCGTTCGCCTCGCTGTCGCACGACGACCTGCTCAAGTGGCTCGAGGGCCGCCCGATGGTGTCGCACGGCCTGCTCACCCAGCTGGCCAGCCGCCTGCGCAAGGCCAACGACGTCGTCGCCGACCTGGTCTTCTCCGACGTGCCCGGCCGTGTCGCCAAGGCGCTGCTCGACCTCGCCGACCGCTTCGGCCGCACCGCGGACGACGGCGTCCACGTGCACCACGACCTCACCCAGGAGGAGCTCGCCCAGCTGGTCGGCGCCTCCCGTGAGACGGTCAACAAGGCTCTGGCCGACTTCGCCTCGCGCGGCTGGCTGCGCCTGGAGCCCCGCTCCGTGGTGATCATGGACATCGAGCGCCTCTCGCGTCGCGCCCGCTGACCCACCCTCCGTTCCTCTCAGAACGCCCCGGC
>NZ_BAAALG010000013.1:28769-51562 GCF_039528155.1 Nocardioides dubius
GTTCTTCTGCCCTGTTGCTGCAACCCTCCGGATAGTCCCTGACGTTTTCGTGGTTTCTCCGGCCGAAAACCACGAAAACGTCAGGGACTATCTCCAAGGAGGGGCGTCAGCGGGTGGCGATGTCCAGGAGGAGGGCGGCGAGGGCGTCGGGGGCGGTGACCATCGCGTCGTGACCGCTGGCGATCTCGTGGCAGGTGGCACCGGCGGCCTCGGCGAAGGCGGTGAAGGGCATCTTCGAGGGCTTGCACAAGATCGCGTGCAGCTCGGCCGACCCCGGTGCGTAGGCGGCCGGCGCCGGATCCGTGAACGTCGCGAACGGGTGCGGCACGAGCTGCGGGGCGAGCCAGGCCGCCTCGGGGCCCTCCTCGGCGACGCCGACCGTGCGCATCGACGGCACCGGCAGCATTGCCGGCTCGCCCTCCGCGGAGTCGCGGCACCAGCCGGCGAACCACTCCGGGGCGACGTCGAGCATCGAGCTGCCGGCCGGCGTCAGCCAGGCGTCGAGCAGCACCAGGTGGCGGGCCGGTGCCGCGGCCAGCGCCAGCGAAGCGGGGATGCCCGCATAGCTGTGCGCCACCACGGTGGCGGGCTCGGGCGTGGCGGCGATCGCCTCGGTCAAGGCCTGGACGTGGTCGGCGAGGCCGATGCCGGGGCCGAGGTCGAGGGTCGGCGTGAGCACCTGGTGCCCGGCGTCGGTGAGCAGTGGACGGACGAGGTCCCACGCGGAGCCCTGGTGCCAGGCGCCGTGGACGAGAAGGAAAGTAGCCATAGGTAATCCTGGCTCAATGTGAGTGGAGGGCTGGAAATCCTGACGGATCCCAGCCCTCCACTCACATTGAGGGGTCAGTCGTCGTTGGACGAAAGACCGCTCTGGATCAGGCTCATCACCGAGGAGTCGGCCAGCGTGGTCACGTCGCCGATCTCGCGGTTCTCCGCGACGTCGCGCAGCAGCCGGCGCATGATCTTGCCGGACCGCGTCTTGGGCAGCTCCGGCACCACCATCACCTGGCGGGGCTTGGCGATCGCGCCGATCTCCTTGGCCACGTGGTTGCGCAGCTCGGCCACGATGTCGGAGGTGTCGCCGGCAGCGCTGTCACGCAGGATCACGAACGCGCAGACCGCCTGACCGGTGGTCTCGTCGGCGGCGCCGACCACGGCGGCCTCGGCCACCTTCGGGTGCGAGACCAGGGCGGACTCGATCTCCGTGGTGGAGAGCCGGTGCCCGGAAACGTTCATCACGTCGTCGACGCGGCCGAGGACCCAGATGTCGCCGTCCTCGTCCTTCTTGGCGCCGTCCCCAGCGAAGTAGACGCCCGGCCACCGCGACCAGTAGGTGTCCTTGTAGCGCTCGTCGTCGCCCCAGATGGTGCGCAGCATGGCCGGCCACGGCTCACGCAGGATCAGGTAGCCGCCGTGACCGTCGGGGACCGAGTTGCCGTCGTCGTCCACGACGTCGGCGGCGATGCCGGGCAGCGGCACCTGCGCGGAGCCGGGCTTGGCCTCGGTGACGCCGGGCAGCGGCGAGATCAGGATCTGGCCGGTCTCGGTCTGCCACCAGGTGTCGACGACCGGGCAGCGGTCGCCGCCGATGGTGGACCGGTACCAGACGTACGCCTCGGGGTTGATCGGCTCACCGACCGAGCCGAGCACCCGCAACGAGGACAGGTCGTACTTGGCGGGGATGTCGTCGCCCCACTTCATGAACGTCCGGATCGCGGTGGGTGCGGTGTAGAAGATGGTGACGCCGTACTTCTCGATGATCTCCCACCAGCGGCCCTTGTGCGGGCTGTCCGGGGTGCCCTCGTAGAGCACCTGGGTGGCGCCGTTGGCGAGCGGGCCGTAGACCAGGTACGAGTGGCCGGTCACCCAGCCGATGTCGGCGGTGCACCAGTAGACGTCGGTGTCGGGCTTCAGGTCGAAGACCGCCCAGTGCGTGTAGGAGGTGCCGACCAGGTAGCCGCCGGTCGTGTGCAGGATGCCCTTCGGCTTGCCGGTGGTTCCGGAGGTGTACATGACGTAGAGCGGGTGCTCGGAGTCGTGCAGCTTGGGCGTGTGCTCGCTCGACTGCCGCGCGACGACGTCGTCCCACCAGACGTCGACGCTGTCGTTCCAGGCGACCTCCTGGCCGGTACGGCGGACCACCAGCACGTGCTCGACCAGGCCGTCGGTCTTGGCGACCGCCTCGTCGACGGCCGGCTTGAGCGCAGACGGCGCGTTGCGGCGGTAGCCGCCGTCGGCGGTGACCACGACCTTCGCGCCGCAGTCGACGATCCGGCTCGCCAGCGCGTCCGCGGAGAAGCCGCCGAAGACGACGGTGTGCGGTGCGCCGAGCCGGGCGCAGGCCAGCATGGTGACCACGGCCTCGGGGATCATCGGCAGGTAGATCGCGACCCGGTCGCCCTTGACGACGCCGAGCTCGGTGAGCGCGTTGGCGGCCCGGGAGACCTCGTCCTGGAGCTGGGCGTAGGTGATGTCGCGGGTGTCGTCCGCGGGCTCGCCGACCCAGTGGATCGCGACCTTGTCGCCGCGACCGGCGGCGACGTGGCGGTCCACGCAGTTCACCGAGGCGTTGATGGTGCCGCCGGTGTACCACTTGGCGAAGGGCGGGTTGTCCCAGTCGAGGACCCGGTCCCACTTCCGGCCCCAGTCCAGGCGCTCGGCCTGCTCGGCCCAGAAGGCCTCACGGTCCTGGGTCGCCCGGTCGTAGGCCTCGGCCGTGACGTTCGCTGACGCCGCGAGCTCGGCCGGCGGCGGGAAGCGCCGGTCCTCATGCATCAGGTTGGACAGTGCGTCGTTCACGAGTTCTCTCCTGTAATCGTCGTCACATGGTCGCGCCCGCGGCCAGCCTAGACCCATCGGAGGTGGGTCGGCCCCTGGGGATGTGATGCGTTGCGCTGGTCGCAACCATGCGGGCTCGTACGTTGCAAGAAGGTGTCAACCCCGCGGGACGTCATGCGTTGCGAGCGCTCAAGGGCTCGGTGCGCATGACGTCCCGGGAGTGGGTGGGGCTAGTGCGAGATCGCGCCCTCGGCGCCGGCGCCGGTGAGCGCCCGGACCTCGAGCTCGGTGTAGCGCTCCTCGGCAGCCGGCTCACGGGAGGTGACGGTGCCGAGCCAGCCGAGGAAGAAGGCCAGCGGGACCGAGACGATCGCCGGGTTCTCCAGGGGGAACCAGGAGAAGTCGATGTCCTTGGGCAGCAGGGCCAGGTTCTTGCCGTCCGGGGCGACCTTGCCGGAGACCACGGGCGAGAAGAAGACCAGGCCCACCGAGGAGATTAGGCCGCCGTAGATGCTCCACACCGCGCCGCGGGTGTTGAAGCGCCGCCAGAACATGTTGTAGACGATCGAGGGCAGGTTGGCCGACGCGGCGACCGCGAAGGCCAGGGCCACCAGGAACGCGATGTTCAGGTTGCGGGCCGGGATCGCCAGGGCGATCGCGATCAGGCCGATCACACCGGCCGCGATCCGCGCCACCTTGAGCTCGTCCACGTCGGAGGCCTGCCCCTTGCGGAAGACCGAGTTGTAGAGGTCGTGGGCCACCGACGCGCTCGAGGTCAGGGTCAGCCCGGCGACCACGGCGAGGATGGTGGCGAACGCGACCGCCGCGATCAGGGCCAGCAGGATCGCGCCGCCGGCGCTGCCCTCGCCGCCGCCGACCTCCTCGGCCAGCAGCACCGAGGCGAGGTTGCCGCCGGACTCCACGACGTCAGCCATCTTGCCCTCGCTGAGCATCGCGGTCGCGCCGAACCCGAGGACCAGCGTCATCAGGTAGAAGGCACCGATCAGGCCGATCGCCCAGAGCACCGACTTGCGGGCGTCGCGTGAGGTGGGGACGGTGTAGAAGCGGATCAGGATGTGCGGCAGGCCGGCGGTGCCCAGGACCAGGGCCAGGCCGAGCGAGACGAAGTCGATCTTCGAGGTGGTGTCGACGCCGTACTTGCCGCCCGGGTTCAGGAAGTCGGGGTTGCCCGAGTTGGAGGCTGCGGTGCCGAGCAGGTCGGAGAGGTTGAAGCTGAAGTGCGCCAGCACCAGCAGGATGATCAGCAGCGAGCCGAACATCAGCAGCACGGCCTTGATGATCTGGACCCAGGTCGTGCCCTTCATGCCGCCGACGGTGACGTAGAAGATCATCAGGCCGCCGACCACGAAGATCGTGACGTTCTTGACGAACTCGCTCTCCACGCCGAGCAGCAGGTTGACCAGCAGGCCGGCGCCGACCATCTGGGCGAGCAGGTAGAAGATCGAGACGACGACGGTCGAGGTCGCCGCGGCGGTGCGCACCGGCCGCTGCCTCATCCGGTAGGCGAGCTGGTCGGCCATCGTGTAGCGCCCGGAGTTGCGCAGCATCTCCGCGACCAGGAGCAGGGCCACCAGCCAGGCGACCAGGAAGCCGATCGAGTACAGGAAGCCGTCGTAGCCGTAGATCGCGATCGTGCCTGAGATGCCGAGGAACGACGCCGCCGACATGTAGTCGCCGCCGATCGCCAGGCCGTTCTGGAAGCCGGAGAAGGAGCAGCCGCCGGCGTAGAAGTCGTTGGTGCCGCTGGTGCTGCGGCTGGCCCGGAAGGTGATGAAGATCGTCAGCAGGACGACGGCGAGGAAGAGGGCTGCGGTGAGGAGCTGGTTTCCGTCCATGTCACTTCTCCTGCTCGTAGCGCTCGTTCAGCGCGCGGGCCAGCGGGTCGAGTCGCTTGGTCGAGTAGTTGCTGTACAGCCAGGCGATCGCGAAGGTGGTGACGAACTGCAGCAGCCCGAAGACGAGGGCCACGTTGATGTTGCCGAAGACCTTCTCGGACATGAAGTCCTCGGCCCACATCGACAGCACCACGTACAGCAGGTACCAGACGAGGAAGGCCGCGGTGGCAGGGAAGACGAACCGGCGGTAGCGAGAGCGCAGCTCGGTGAACTCCGCACTCGCGTGGAGGTGGTCGTAGACCGGATCGTGGCGATCCGCCTGGTCGTGCGTTTGAGGTGACACCGGCTTCGTCCCTTCGCGTGGAGTGGTCCTTTCACGCTAGGAGTGACGCGCGTCACTTCGGCAGGGGTGCGCCCGGCTCAAGCGCCTAGCGGCGACGACTGCGCGCCGAACGGTCGCTCGTGGACGGCGAGCGGTCGCGGTTTGCGATCCGTCGCCGCGGTTACCGGGAAGTCATGGACTCGCCGCGCGCCGACCTGCCCCGCCTGCTCATCGTCTCCGTTGCCGCTCTGCTCTGCCTGGTCGGCTCGATGGTCGGCTCGGGGGTGTTCGGGGGCCCGAAGGTCGCAGACGCCGCAGGCGGCGCGCTGGCGGCAGACGCCACGTTGATCGCGCCGGGCGGGCCGGCCTTCGCCATCTGGTCGGTGATCTACGCCGGTCTGGTTGTCTACGCGATCTGGCAGTGGCTCCCCGCGCAGCGCACGGCGGAGCGGCACCGACGCATCGGCTACCTCGTGGCGGCGTCGATGGTGCTCAACGCAGCCTGGCTGCTCGTGGTGCGTCAGGACTTGCTGGTGCTGAGCGTCGTCGTCATCGTGTTGCTCGTCGTCGTGCTCGGCCTGATCGTGCGCCTGCTCGCCATCAACCGCCCCACCTCCACGGCGGATCTGGTGATCGCGGACGGCACCTTCGGGCTCTACGTCGGCTGGGTCTCGGTCGCGGTCTGCGCCAACATCACCGCGGTACTGGTGGACAGCGGCGTCGATCTCGGAGATGCCGGCAACCAGGCCGCTGCCATCGGCGTGCTGGCGGTGGCGGGCATCGTTGGGCTGCTGCTCGCGCTGCGCACCCACGCCAACCTGGCGATCGCGGCGGCCTTGGGCTGGGGCCTGGCGTGGATCGCGGTCGAGCGCACCCAGGGTGCGCCGGAGTCCCTGGCGACGGCGGTCGCGGCCGGCGTCGTCGCGGCGGTGGTCGTGCTCGGCACGCTCCTTCTCGCCGTCCGCCACCAACCCCGTTGATCGGTGCAGAGCGGCACCAACGAACGGGGAGTGGTGCAGAGCCGCACCAATGAACGGGGTCAGCCGCGGTCCAGGGCCACGGCCTCGGGCGTGTGCAGCCGCACCATCAGCTGGTTGACGTTCGCCGGACGGCGGCCGGGGGTGGCGCGGGAGACCACGATCATGGTGAGGAAGGCCAGCGGCACCGACCATGCGGCGGGCTGGCTGAGCAGCGCATGCGGCCAGCCGCCGATCGCGGGCGGGAACATCGCGTACCAGACGCCGACGGAGGAGCCGACGAAGCCGGCCAGCAGGCCCGCCACCGCGCCGATGTCGGTCAGGGCACGCCACCAGATCCCCAACACCAGCAGGGGGCAGAAGGTCGAGGCCGCCACCCCGAAGGCGAGCCCGACCGCCCGGGCGATGCCGAGGTCGGGTGCGGCGAGCGCCAGCGCGCAGGGCACCAGGACGGCGACGACGGCCGAGAGTCTGAACGCGGTGACGCCATTGGTGCGACCACGCCCGATCGCGTCCTGGCTGAGCACGCCGGCGACCGCGATGGTCAGCCCCGAGGAGGTGGAGAGGAAGGCGGCGAAGGCGCCGGCGGTGACGATCGCGGTGAGCACGTCGCCGGCCAGGCCGCCGACCATCAAGCGTGGCAGCTCCAGCACCATCACGTCGGAGTCGGTGCCCCGGGCGTAGACACGGCCCAGCGCGGCATAGATCGGCGGCAGCACGTAGAAGAGCCCGAGCAGGGCGAGCACCACGACGGTGGTCCGGCGCGCGGCGCGACCGTCGGGGTTGGTGTAGAAGCGCACCACCACGTGCGGCAGGCCCATGGTGCCGAGGAACGTGGCCAGGATCAGCGAGTAGGTCACGTAGAGCCCGGGTGCGCCGCCGTCCGCGACCGGGAGGGACCAGCTCGCCGCGTCCGCACCGGACGCCGGCCGCTCGGCGCCGTCGCGCAGCCACACGGTGAGCAGCACCGCGGCCGGGATCAGCAGCGCGCTGAGCTTGAGCCAGTACTGGAAGGCCTGCACGAAGGTGACGCTGCGCATCCCGCCGGTGAGCACGTTGGCCACCACCACCAGGGCGACCACTGCGGCGCCCGACCAGCGGGGAGCCCCGATCGCGGCCTCCAGGGTCAGGCCCGCGCCCTGGAACTGGGGCAGCAGGTAGAGCCAGCCGATCGCCACCACCAGGATCGAGCAGGTCGAGCGCGCCAGTGGCGAGGCCAGCCGGGCCTCGGCGAAGTCCGGCAGCGTGTACGCCCCGGAGCGGCGCAGCGGAGCGGCGATCAGCACCAGCAGAACCAGGTAGCCGGCGGTCCAGCCGACCGGGTACCACATCATGTCCGCGCCGAAGATCAGGACCAGGCCGGCGACGCCCAGGAACGAGGCTGCCGAGAGGTACTCGCCGCCGATCGCGGAGGCGTTGAGCCCCGGCCGCACCGAGCGGGAGGCGACGAAGAAGTCGCTGGTGGTGCGCGAGAAGCGCAGCCCCCAGATGCCGATCGCCAACGTGGCAACGGTGACCAGGACGACGGCGATCGCTCCGGGCGCGGGGGTCACGGTCCCTCCGCGACGTCGAGCAGCTCGGCGAAGTCACGCTCGTTGGCCTCGGCGCGTCGCACGTAGAGCCAGCCCAGCACGATCAGCAGCGGATAGATCGCGAAGCCCAGCAGCATCCAGGCCACCGGCACCCGCAGCACCTCCTGCTCGGCCACCTGCGGCCAGAGGTGGAAGACCAGCGGAACCCCGGCCATGAAGGCGATCACGGGCGCCAGCACCCAACCGGCGAGCCGGAGCTGGCTGCTCATCAAGGAGCCCATCAGCACCGAGCCGAGCGCCGTCTCGTCGTCGATCTCACGGGTCCGGGCGCGGGCCCGGGTGGGGCGCCGGGGCGGTCCGGTGACCCGGACCCGCTCGGGCACGTCGTTCACGGCCGTCCCCGGTTGAGCAGCTCACGCAGCACGCGGGCGTGGCGCCTGCTCACCTGGAGGTCGGTGCCGCCGACCCGGACCGTGTAGCGCCCGGCCTCCATCCGCACCTCGTCGATGTGGGCGAGCGCGACCAGCAGGGAGCGGTGGATGCGGACGAAGCCGGCCGCGGCCCACTGCTCCTCCAACTGGTTCAAGGGGATCCGGACCAGGTGCGAGTCGCCCGGGGTGTGCAGCCGGGCGTAGTCGCCCTGCGCCTCGACGTAGCGGATGTCGGAGCGGTTGATGAACCGGGTGACGCCGCCACGCTCGACGGCGATCTGCTCGTCGGCCACCTCGGTCTGCCGGCTGTTGCCGTCCACGATCCGGCGCACCGCCTCGGCCAATCGCTCGGCGCGCACCGGTTTCAGCACGTAGTCGACCGCACGCAGCTCGAACGCCTCGACCGCGTGCTGCTCGTGGGCGGTGACGAAGACGATCGGCGGCGGCTCCTTGAAGCGCGCGAGCACCTGGGCCAGCTCGAGCCCGGTCAGCCCGGGCATCTGGACGTCGAGGAACAGCGCATCGGCGTCGATCTCCTGCAGCATCCGCAACGCCTCGGTGGCGGAGTCGCAGGTCAGCACCTCGCCGATTCGGTCGTCGCGGCCCAGCAGCCACGCCAGCTCGTCGAGCGCGGGCCGCTCGTCGTCGATCACCACTACCCGTAGACCGCTCATGCCGCCTTCCTCATGCGTGTACGCCCGGGGAGAACTTGGGCACTCGGACGATCACCTTGGTGCCGGCGCCCGGAGCGGTCTCCACCACCAGACCGTACTGATCGCCGAAGGTGGAGCGGAGCCGGACGTCGACGTTGCCCAGGCCGGTGGAGTCCAGCTCGGCGTCGCCGGCCAGCGCCCGGCGGACCCGCTCCGGGTCCTCGCCGACGCCGTCGTCCTCGACCTCGATCAGGCACTCCAGCCCGTTGTCGATGGCGGCGATCGTGATGTGGCCCCGGCCCTGGTCGGCGACGCCGTGGCGCACCGCGTTCTCCACCAGCGGCTGGATGCACAGGAACGGGATTGCCACCGGCAGCACCTCGGGGGCGATCCGCAGGGTGACCCCGAGCCGGTCGCCGAAGCGGGCCTGCTCCAGCAGCAGGTAGCGCTCGATGGAGCGCAGCTCCTCGGACAGCGTGGTGAACTCGCCGTGCCGGCGGAAGGAGTAGCGGGTGAAGTCGGCGAACTCCAGCAGCAGCTCCCGGGCCCGGTCCGGGTCGGTGCGCACGAACGAGGCGATCGCGCCGAGCGAGTTGTAGATGAAGTGCGGACTGATCTGGGCGCGCAGCGCGCGCACCTCCGCCTCCATCAAGCGGTTGCGCGAGGCGTCGAGCTCGGCCAGCTCGAGCTGGGTGGAGACCCAGGCCGCGACCTCGTCGCAGGCCCGGACCAGGCTGGCGGTGGCGACGTCGGTGAACGCCTGCAGGGTGCCGACCACCGTGCCCTCCACCACCAGCGGGCTGATCACCACCTGGCGCAGCGGACAGCTCGCGGTGAGGCAGCGCAGCTCGTCGGCGGCCGCGACCCGGGTGCTGCCCTGCTCGATCGTGGTGCCGGCCAGAGGCGCGGCATGGACACCGTGGTGCTCACCGATCCCGTCCCAGGCGAGCAGCCCTGCCGCATCGGTGACCGCGACCGCCGGGGTGCCCAGCAGGGCACGCAGGTGCTTCACGCTGCGGGCCGCGCTGCGCTCGGTGAGGCCCTCACGCAGAGCGGGGGAGGCGAGCGAGGCGGTGTGCAGGGTGCGGAAGGTGGCGCGGTCGGCCTCGGTGCCCAGGTGGGTGCGCCGCCAGCGGAGAGCCATGCGCCCAGCGTAGGCCCCGAGAACCCGATCGCCGTGCGCGCGCCACGGCCCTACAGTGCCCTCATGTCCTCCTCCACCTCCCGCTTCGGCAGCGGGTTGGCGTTCGCGCTGCTCTCGGCCGCCTCGTTCGGGCTCTCCGGCGTGCTGGCCAGCGGGTTGATCGAGAACGGCTGGTCGCCGGCTGCGGTGGTCACGGTGCGGGTGGTGGTCGCAGCGCTCGCGCTCGCCGTGCCGACGGTGCTGGCGTTGCGCTCGCGCTGGCATCTGCTGCGCAGCAACGTCTGGCTGATCCTGGGCTACGGCGCGATCGCGGTGGCCGGCGTGCAGTTCGCCTACTTCAGTGCGATCGCGCACCTGGACGTGGCGGTGGCGCTGCTGATCGAGTACACGGCACCGGTCGTGGTGGTCGGCTGGCTGTGGTTCCGGCACGGGCACCGGCCCAACGCCTGGGTCGGTGTCGGTGCCTCGATCGCGGCCCTCGGGCTGGCGATGGTGCTCCAGGTCGGCACCGGCGCGGAGATCAGTGGCGTGGGTCTGGCCTGGGCGCTGATCGCCATGGTGGGGGTGGCCGGCTACTTCATCCTCTCCGCGCAGGAGGGCAACGGCCTGCCGCCGATCGCCTTGGCTGGTTGCGGATTGGCGGTCGCCGCGGTCTTCCTTTCGCTGGCTTGCGTGGTCGGGTTGATCGACTGGGAGCGCGGTGCGGACGTCGGCCTCTACCGCGGCCACGAGGTCGCGGCCTGGCTGCCGTTGCTGGGGCTGGGCGTGGTCAGCGGGGCGTTGGCCTACGCCACCGGGATCGCAGCCGGACGGCGGCTGGGGGCGCGGATGGCCTCGTTCGTCGCGCTCAGCGAGGTGCTGGCCGCGGTGGTCGCCTCCTGGTTGGTGCTGGCACAGGTCCCCAACGGCTGGCAGGCGCTCGGCGGGGTGGCGATCCTTGCCGGCGTGGTGGTGGTGAAGCTGGGCGAGCGGACGCCGTCAGCGGAAGTCGATCAGCACCAGGTCTGAGCCGTCGCCGGACGGCGCGGTGAAGATCGGCCGGGCCGCCTCGGAGACCGGGGCTGCCTCGGCAGAGGGCTCAGCCGGCTCGTCGTCGAGGTCGCGGGCCAGGGCGATCGGCACGGTGGGCTCGTCGATGCCGTGCGGGCTCGCCCAGACCGACTCCAGGACGGTGGTCTTCCAGCAGGCGCTGACCCACGGCAGTTGCATGCCGTCATTGCCGCGACCGTAGTCGGCGTAGAGATCCAGCGCGGCACGCAGCCGCTCCTCGACGTCGTCGCGATGCGCCAGCTCGCTGCGGATCAGCGCGGCAAGGGACTCATGGTTGACCTGCTGCCAGTGCCGGAAGACGTCGTCGCTGACGAAGCCGAAGAGGCCGGAGCAGGCCAGCGGCTCGGCTGGGTCGTCGGGGTGCTCGACGCCCAGCGCGACGTCGAGCTTGCGGGCCCAGGGGATCCGGCGGTCGCGGCGGTGCGAGATCAGGGCGAGCTGGCCGCCGGGGCGCAAGGCGCGGGCGAAGGGCTCGAGGTCGGCGGGCAGCATCTGCAGGACCAGGACGTCGACCGAGCGCGGGGCCAGCTCGAGGGTGCCGTCGTCGGCGGCCACGGCGTCGAGCACGTCGTGGTCGAGGAGCGCGAAGGAGGCCGCCAGGGCCTCGGCGTGCGGGCCGGGGGCCACGGCGATCGTGCGGGCGTCGTCACCGCACAACCAGGTGACCGCTGCACTCGGCAGAACGGGCCCGGGGGAGTCGAGATGCTGGTCCATCACCGTCGAGGTTACTGCTGGCCGGGTGGGGCTTCGGGACGCCGCACCGTGTCCTGAGACTTTCGACATACCGGCCCGCTCGAACCGTGGACGGCCCCGCGTAGGCTCGGGCCTCATGAGTGCGGACCCGTTGGCCTCCCTGGCCTCCTTGGAAGGCGTGCCGTCGGCGTTCGCGGCCACCCGTGACGGCATCGACGCGCTGCTGCGCGACCGTGGTCTGCGGCGCACCGAGCCGGCCTTCACCACCGAGTCGCTGCTGCGCGGCGCGGTCGCGAGTGCCGGGCTTGAGGGCTCCATCTCCGACGACGAGCAGATGCGGGCCGGCGCCGGCGACGGCATCGCCCAGTCGGCGCTGCGGGTCTCGACCGAGGTGCTGGGCCTGGTGCCGGCGATCCGGGCGACCCCGTTGCAGGCCTTCGCGCGGCTGCACGCGGTGGCGGCTGCCGGGGTGCTGGCGCCCGAGGAGCTGGGGCGTCCGCGCGACGGCGAGTCGGCGGAACGCCTGCGCCTGTTGGCCTCTCGGCTCACCGCGCCGACCACCGCACCGGCGATGGTGGTGGCCGCGATCGTGCATGCCGAGCTGGTCAGTGCCGCGCCGTTCGCCTCGCACAACGGGATCGTGGCCCGGGCCGCCGAGCGGCTGGTGCTGGTCGCCCGCGGCGTCGACGAGAAGTCGTTGCTGGTGCCTGAGGCCGCCCACGCGCGGCTGCAGGCGGAGTACGAGTCGAATCTGCGCGCCTACTCCCAGGCCAGCGGCAGCAGCGGCGTCCACTCCTGGCTGCTGTATGCCGCCGAGGCCTACGCCCTCTCGGGCGAGATCTCCCCGCTGCACGGCTAGCCCGAGCTCGCGCCTACGGCGGCCGAGCTTGCGCTTACGCCGAGCGAACTTGCGCTTGTGGTGCGCGAACTTGCTCTTGTGACGGCCGAACTTGCGCAACTGTCGTCAGGACGCGCGAACGGCACCCGAACACAGGGATCGGGTGCCGCCGCTTTACACAAGAGCCTGGCTACCAGGCGTGCAACTCTTAAGTGCTGCCACGGGTCGTGACCCGGGGATTCAGCGCCCTGTCAGAAGGGTAGATCGCCGCGTGGGTACCTGGCCCTCGTGCACGCTGTGAAGTTCTGACTCCATGCATACGCCTATCGGCAAGGGCTTTCAACCCTTGACTTCGCTGCAGGCGCGTGCTGGTCAGACGGAGGTCCCGCGACGGCGGTTGAGCACGATCGCACCGCCGACCATGGCCAGGCCGCCGACCGCGAGCGCCGCCAGGGTGGGCTTCGCGGGCGGCAGCTTCACCGGGGATCCGAGCGCCACCGGGCGATTGAAGACCAGCACCGGCCAGCCTGAGGAGGCCGCCACCTTGCGCAATTCCTTGTCCGGGTTGACGGCGTGCGGGTGCCCGACCGCCTCCAGCATCGGCACGTCGGTGATCGAGTCCGAGTAGGCGTAGCAGTGCGCCAGGTCGTAGCCGCGCTGCTCGGCCAGCTCGCGGATCGCGACGGCCTTGTTCTCGGCGTAGGCGTAGAAGTCGAACTCGCCGGTGTACTTGCCGTCGGCGATCTCGAGGCGGGTGGCGACCACGTGGTCGGCACCGAGCATGGCGCCGATCGGCTCGACCACCTCGGAGCCGGACGTGGAGACGATGATGACGTCGCGGCCGGCCGCGTGGTGCTCCTCGATCAACCGGACCGCCTCGTCGTAGACGATCGGGTCGACGATGTTGTGCAGGGTGTCGGCGACGATCTCGCGCACCGTGGCGACGTCCCAGCCGGCGCACATCTGCGACATGAACTGGCGCAGCTTCTCCATCTGGTCGTGGTCGGCGCCACCCACCAGGTAGACGAACTGGGCGTACGCCGAGCGCAGGACGGCCCGCCGGGAGATCAGGCCGCCGGCCTGGAACGGCTTGCTGAATGCGAGCGCGCTCGACTTGGCGATGATCGTCTTGTCGAGGTCGAAGAACGCTGCGGTGCGTCGCATGGCGCCATCCTAGTGGCGCACCGGGTGAGTCTCGGGGAGCCTGCCGACGGCGCGAGCCCGGTCCTGCTCCACAGGGCCACGCAGACGAGAGCCCTTCCACCGGCGGGCGGCTGTGGCTGGGCAGTGGCCGGCGGCGCGATGAGGCTGACTCGCATGAACCTCCCGCTCATCGTCAGCCGCGACCGCCGCCTGATCGACCACCTGCAGCAGCTGAGCGCCGCTGCCGGCGTCGCCGTCCAGGTTCAGGGCGAGCCGCACCGTGCCCTCGCGCCCTGGGCCGCAGCCTCGCTCGTGCTGCTCGGTGCGGACGTCGTCTCCGAGGTGGTGCAGGTCGCCCCGACCCGCCGCTCGGGCGTCTACCTGGTGTCGGTGGAGCGGATCCCCGACCAGACCTGTCGCGAGGTCGCCACCATGGGCGTCGACGGCGTCGCGGAGCTGCCGCGCAGCGACCGCTGGCTGATGGAGCTGCTTGACGACGCCGGCGAGTTCCGCGATCGAGGCGTCTCGATCGGCGTGGTCGCCGGCTCGGGCGGTGCGGGGGCGAGCACGTTCGCCTGCGCTCTGGCGGTGCAGGCGGCCGCCCAGAGCGATGCTGCGCTCTTCGATCTCGACCCGTTCGGCCCGGGGCTCGAGATGATCTCCGGCTTCGACCAGCTCGACGGTCTGCACTGGGAGGGTCTCGGCGAGGCCACCGGTCGGCTCAGCGCCCGTGTGCTGCGTGAGTCCCTGCCGCGCAAGGGGCGACTGGGCCTCCTGGGCTGGTCCGCACCGCGGCGTGGCCTGGTCCCGTTCGTGGTCCGGGAGGCGATGTCGGCTGCGGTGCGTGGGCACGACGTCACGGTGCTCGACCTTCCACGGACAGGCGACCCGATCGTCGAGGAGGTGGCCGCGCGATGCACGCACCTGGTGGTCGTGGTGCGCACCGACATCGCAAGCATCGCGGCGGCGGGCCGTCAGCTCGACCGGCTGCTGCCCTCGGGGCCGGTCTCGGTGCTGGTGCGCGGGAGCGCGGTCGACCTCGCCTCGGTCGGCCGTGTGCTGGACGTGCCGGTGATCGGTGCGATGCCCGATCAACGCGGGCTCACCGAGGCGATCGACCTGGGGTTGGGGCCGATCCACTCGCGGCGCTCGGTGCTCGCCAAGGCGGCCAAGGCCACGTTGCGTCACTTCGGGGTGCAGAGCGTTCACGGTCGTGCGGCGTGAGTCGATGGCGAGCCTCGAACCGGGCCCTGCGGTCGAGTTGGCCGCTCGGGTCCGCGACCGTCTGGCACATGCGGGTGGCCGGATCACGCCGCAGACGGTCGCCGAGGCGTTGCGGGCGATCGGTGCGGTGGTCGGCGATGCGACCGTGCTCGAGGTGCTGCGCGTCCTGCAGGCGGAGGCGGTCGGCGCTGGGCTCCTCGACCCGTTGCTTCGCGAGCCGGGGGTGACCGACGTCCTGGTCAACGGGGCGGAGTCGGTCTGGGTGGATCGGGGCCACGGCCTGGAGCCGGCCGGGGTGCGGTTCGCCGATGAGGAGGCCGTGCGACGGCTGGCGCAGCGCCTGGCTGCCTTGGGCGGACGGCGGCTGGACGACGCGTCTCCGCACGTCGACGTCCGGCTCCCGGACGGCACGCGCTGCCATGCGGTGCTCTACCCGCTGGCTCGTCCCGGCACGGCGATCTCGCTGCGGGTGCCGCGTTCGTCGGGGTGGTCGTTGGCGGAGTTGGCCGAGCGCGGTGCGTTCTCGCCTGCCGCGGTGGAGCTGTTGGCGCGGATCGTCGCGGCACGGCTCGCCTTCCTCGTCTCCGGGGGCACCGGCGTCGGCAAGACAGCGCTGCTCTCCGCGCTGCTGGCGCAGGTCGCACCGCAGGAGCGGATCGTGATCGTCGAGGACTCGGGCGAGCTGACGCCGCAGCATCCGCACGTGGTCGCGCTGGAGGCGCGGACCGCGAACGTCGAGGGCGACGGCCAGATCCCGATGCGTCAGCTGGTCCGCCAGGCGTTGCGGATGCGGCCGGACCGCGTGGTGATCGGCGAGGTGCGTGGAGTGGAGGTGGTGGATCTGCTTGCGGCTCTCAACACCGGCCACCAAGGAGGGTGCGGCACGGTGCACGCCAACTCGGCGCGTGCGGTGCCGGCCCGTCTGGAGGCGCTTGCCATGCCGGCCGGCCTCTCGCGCGCGGCGCTGCACAGTCAGGTCTCCTCCGCCCTGGACGTGGTGGTCCATCTGGGCCGGAGCAGAGCCGGGCTGCGCCGGCTGCGGGAGGTGGCGGTGCTGCGCCGTGACGCCGAGGGGCTGGTGGAGACGCTGCCCGCGGTGTCGTTCGCCGACGACGGAACCGTGAGCGAGGGTGCAGGCGCAGCACAGCTGGTCGAGCTGCTGGAGGGAGAGCCGCGATGAGCGGTGCGGTGCTGGGTGCCGGCCTCCTGGTCGCGGCTGCGATCTGGCTGAGCAGCCCGGTGCGCGGGTCGGCGTGGGGGATCGTGTTGCTCGCAGCGGGCACCGGGAGCTGGTGGGCGGGCGGCCGCGGCGTGCTGCGGGACGGCGTGGCTCTGCTGGTCGTGGCGCTCGTCGTATTCGCTGTGGCGCTCCTCTGGCACCGACGTCGCCGGCGGCAGCGCGCCGCCCTCGAACGCTCGGGGCGGGTGCGGGAGGTCTGTGAGCTGCTGGCTGCCGACCTCGGCGCAGGCCTGCCGGTGCAAGCCGCCCTGGCCGGTGCCGCCAAGGCCTGGCCGGAGTGGGAGACGGTCTCGCGAAGTGCGGAGCTGGGCGGGTCGGCATCCCAGGCGATGCTGCGTCTGGCGGCCCGAGCCGGGGCCGGGGACCTGCGCCAGGTGGCCGGCGCATGGCTGCTCTCGCAGCGCTCGGGAGCGGCGCTGGCGGCAGCCTTGCGTGAGGTCTCGCTTGCGCTCGCAGACCAGGAGCAGACCCGGCGCGTGGTCCGCTCCGAGCTCGCCTCGGCGCGGGCGACCGCCCGCCTGGTGGTCGCGCTCCCGGTCGCGACGCTGGCGATGGGCTCGGGGATGGGCGACCCGGTGGGCTTCCTGATCGGCAGCCCGGCGGGGTGGGCCTGCCTGGCGGGTGGTGTGGCGTTGGCGCTGATCGGGCTCGCCTGGCTGGAGCGGATCGCGGCGCAGGTGGAGGGTGAGGCGTGGTGACCGACGCGGTGAGGGTCGGCGCGCGGCGGGGATGCGCGCGATGATCATGCTCGCCGGGTTGCTGGTGTTGGTCGGGGTCCTTCTCGGTGCGCCCGGACGATGGCGGGCGCGGATCGCGCGCCTGGAGAGCCTCGGGGCGAGAGCTTCCGCCTCGGGGTTGGACGGGCCAACCTCCAGCGTGCCGGTGCTCTCCGGGGGCGAGTCGGCGTTGCCGGCCGGTCGGCAACGCTCGGACCAGCACCCTGCCCGGCGCTCGGCCGAGCGCTCGGAGGGCGTGCGCGGACGCCGGGTGCCGTTGGCTGCGCTGGCCGGCGGCGGCGTGGCATTGGCCCAGGGTGGCGCCGCCGGCATCGCGTGCGGCGTCGGGCTGGCGGTCGCGGTGTGGGTGATCGCGGGCCGCGTCGAGCCGGCGGCGGAGCGCAGAGCACGTGAGCAGCGTGCGCGCCAGCTGCCCGACGTGGTGACGCTGCTCGGCCTTGCGCTGCGCAGTGGTGCACCGGTGGCGCTGGCCCTGGAGCAGGTGCGGATGGCCCGTCCCGGGCCGGCCGCGGACGCGTTGGCCGAGGCGGGGCTGGCGTTGCAGCGCGGGGTCTCCCCGGAGCGGGCGTGGGCGCCGCTGCTGGCTGATCCGGCGATGGCGCGGTTGGCACGAGGGCTGATCAGGTCCGCCGAGTCGGGTGCCCCGGTCGCGGAGGTCGTGGCGCGGATCGGGCAGGAGTTGGCGCTCGAGCGTCGGATGGCGGTGGCAGACCGGGCGCGCGCGGTCGGGGTCCGGGCGGCCCTGCCGCTGGGTGTCTGCCTGCTGCCGGCCTTCTTGCTGATCGGGATCGTGCCGCTGGTGGCGGCGTCCCTCGCGACGCTGCCGCGCTGATCGCTCCGGAAGGTGCGGCCCTGTCGTGTGGGTGCGTCGGGTCGCCGTTGCGGGTCGCCACGTCGTCGACCAGCGGTCGTGCGGCGCGGGCTCCGAGCGGAGGCCGACGGTCGGTGGCGAACCGGAGGCCCGGTCCTCCTCCACAGAGGCGGACGTTTCGGCGTGGGCCACACCGAGGTGCGGGCCGGATGCGTCGACCGTGCGAGAGGCGCAGGGTGGAGGAGGGCGTCACCCACCAAGCAGCAAAGGAAGTCTGACGATGGGACGACGAGAATCGCGTGACGAGCGCGGCATCACCACCGCCGAGTACGCGGTCGGCACCGCTGCCGGGGCCGGCCTGGCCGGGGTGCTCTACAAGCTGCTCACCGGAGGCTTCGGCGACCGGATGCTCCGCGGCATGTTCGACCATGTGCTGAGCATGCTCGGCATCGGCTAGACGTGCTGCGCAGAGGTCGGCGCCGCTGGTGTGCCCGTGCCGCCGGGCACGACGAGGGCGCGGTCACGGCCGAGCTGGTGATGGCGTTGCCGGTGCTGGTCCTGGTCACGATCGCCATGGTCTGGTTCATCGGCTTCGGCGTGGGCCAAGTCCGTTCCACCGACGCCGCTCGTGAGGCCGCGCGGGCCTTGGCGCGTGGCGAGTCCGAGGCGGTGGCCCGCGAGCTGGTGCAGCAGGTCGACCCCGGGGCCGAGGTGCGGATCAGCCGAACCGGCGACCGGGTGACGGTAGTGGTCCAGCGTGCACGCGACGGACCGATCGGCGTCTTCGGTGCGCTCGGTGGGCGGACCCGCGGTGAGGCGGTCGCCGCGGTGGAGGAGGTGCCGCCGTGAGACGGGCCCGGTCCATGGCCCGGCCCTACACCAAGCCTCGGTCGGGTCAGGGAGGCCGGCGATCCGACCAGGGCGCAGCCACCATCGTCGCGCTCGCCCTTGGGGCGGTGCTGCTCTTCGCCGGGATGGCAGGCGCCTTCGTGGCCGCGGTGACCGCCGCCCACCGCACCGCCCAGGCCGCCGCCGACCTGGCGGCGTTGGCGGCGGCGCAGGCGGTCCAGCACGGCTCCGACGGCTGTGCCGAGGCAAGCGAGATCGCGACCCGGAACAGAGCGCGCCTGCGCACCTGCCACGTCACCGGTGAGGAGGTGTGGATCGAGGTCGTCGTGCCGTCCCCGTCCTGGGCGGGCTACGACTCGCCTGAGGTGATCGGCCGGGCCCACGCCGGGCCGGGGTGAGTAGCTGGGATGGGGACGTCGAGCCCGTACGTCGCTCGAGTTCGAGCGTGAGCCTTGTCAGCAGCCTGACAAGTCTTGGAGGTTTCTCGCTCGGTGACGCACTCAGTCCCGGAGAAGACCTGCTCGCGAGCCGTCACCGAGTGAGGCTGGGGCCGACTGTGAGGAGCGGCCATGACCGAGAACGCGGGAAGAGTCCACGCCAGAAGGCGGCACCGTTCAATCCTGGGAGCGACCGTGGCGACGCTGAGCATCGCGTCGGGCTGCTCGTCCGATGCGGGATCGGACGCCGGGGCAGCGGATGCAGCGACAAGCGAGGGGCGTGCGCCCGTCATCATCGAGGCGAGCGAGCGGTACCTCTCGCACACGTTCGAGGACTGGTTGCGTCAGGCGGATGCGGTGGTTCTCGCTGAGGTCGTCAGCGAGCGACGGCGCGAGCCCGTCGCCGACGCGACCTCGCCGAAGCGCTACCCGGTAGGACGCACGATCGCGGTCGAGGTCGTTGAGGTCTACTGGCAACGCGAGGGGCATGCGACGCCGGATCAGTTCGAGATGAACGCCTGGGGCTGGATGGCGTTGGAGACGGGCGAGGAACGTCCGTCGGTCGGCGAACGGTCAGCGCGCCTCGAGGTCGGTCACCGCTACCTGATCGCCCTCGACGATGCCGGTGCCGAAGCGAAGGAGGCGCTGTGGACGATCCTCGGCTCGGGGGCAGGTCTGCCAGCCGATTCGGTGATCGGGGTCGGCGAGCACGAGGCGCAGATCATTCGCGAGCCCGGGCCGCGGAACACCGACAGCAACCAGGTCGCCGACGCGGTCGCCGGCCTTGACGCCGATGCGGCCGGCGCGCTGATCGCCCAGCGGCTCAACGCGCTCAGCCAGGCGACGCAGGGTCGCGACTAGGCACGACACGGCCGAGCCGCTGGTGCGCTACGACTGAGCCGGCGGCTCGTTGCTCGGTGGGACAGCCTCCTGCTGCCGACGCTCCTGCTGGGCGACCTGGCGGTGCTCGCGGCGGACCCGCACCTCGCGCTTGGTGCCGAGCAGGATCAGCCGGAACGAGACCAGCGCCAGCACGCCGCAGGCCAGGCCGACCACGAAGAGCGCCATCGGCGACATGTCGATGCCGTAGAGCGCCACGTCCTTGCCGTCGCTGACCAGGACGCCGCCGACGGTGGCGACAGCGACTGCTGCCAGGAGCAGGAACCCGAGTGCCAACATGTGTCCACCGTAGGGCACTCCGGCGTCAGGCGCCGGGTGCCGAGCGCAGCAGCAGGTCGAGCAGCTTGACCGCCTCCGCCTTGTCGAGCGGGTTGTTGCCGTTGCCGCACTTCGGCGACTGCACGCATGACGGACAGCCCTCGCTGCACCGGCAGGAGCTGATCGCCTCCCGGGTCGCCCGCAACCATTGCTCGGCCACCCGGAACCCGCGCTCGGAGAAGCCCGCGCCACCGGGGTGACCGTCGTATACGAAGACGGTCAACTGCCCGGTATCGGGATGGAGCGCGGTCGAGACGCCGCCGATGTCCCAGCGGTCGCAGGTGGCGAAGAGCGGAAGCAGGCCGATCGAGGCGTGCTCGGCGGCGTGGGCCGCGCCGGGCAGGTCGGCCTCGGCCAGGCCGGCGTCCGCCAGCAGGTCGGCCGGCACTGTCCACCACACCGAGGCGGTGTGCAGGGTGCGTGCAGGCAGGTCGAGCGGCTCCTCGCCGATCACCTCCCCGCTGGGCACCCGGCGCTTGAGGAACGCCACGACCTGATGCGAGACCTCCACCTCGCCGAAGCTCAGCCGGCAGTCACCCCAGGTGGTGTGCTCGCGCTCGGCGCGGATGGTGATGTCGACGATCTCCCGCGCGGAGGTGGAGTAGCTGACCTCGGCGCGCTCCATCACCGCGACGTCGTGCTCCAGATCGAGCTCGTGGACCAGCCAGGTCTCGCCGAGGTGCAGATATACGGCACCGGCGTGCGCGGTGCCGTGCGCAGCGCCGGCGTCCACGGTGCCGACCACCCGGCCACTGGAGCCCTCGATCAGCTGGACCGGGTTGCCGCCCGTGGAGCGGATGTCCGCCAGGTCGCTGGCGCGGCGGCGGTCGGTCCAGAACCAGCGCTGGCCCCGCCGTCGCAGCAACCCGGCATCGGTGAGCGCGTCGACCGCCTCCCGGGCACCGGGGCCGAAGAGCTCCAGCGCGTCCGGCGTCAACGGGGCCTCCTCGGCCGCGGCGCACAGGTGCGGGCCCAGGACGTAGGGGTTCGCCGGGTCGAAGACGGAGGCCTCCACCGGCTTGCCGAGCAGCGCCTCGGGATGACTGACCAGATAGGTGTCGAGCGGATCGTCGCGCGCGACCATGATGCCGAGGGCGTCCTGGCCGTCGCGTCCGGCGCGGCCGAGCTGCTGCCACATCGCCGCCCGGGTGCCGGGGAACCCGGCGAGCAGGACGGCGTCGAGGCCGCTGATGTCGATGCCGAGCTCGAGCGCGTTGGTGGCGGCGATGCCGAGCAGGTCCCCAGAGCGCAGCCGCTGCTCCAGCGCGCGGCGCTCCTCCGGCAGGTAGCCGCCGCGGTACGGCGCGACCCGGCCCGGGAGCGAGGCGTCCACCTCCGCGAGATGGCCGGCCACGGTGGCCGCCACCGTCTCGACGCCACGCCGCGAGCGCACGAAGGCCAGCGAGCGGACGCCCTCCACCACCAGATCGGTGAGCAGGTCGGAGACCTCGGCACCCGCAGAGCGACGCACCGGCGCGCCGTTCTCGCCCAGGTGCGAGGTGAACGGTGGCTCCCACAGCGCCAGGGTGAGGCGACCCCGCGGGGAGTGGTCCTCGGTGACGGCGTCGAAGTCCAGCCCGGTGAGGCGGTGCCCCAGCGCGTCCGGGTCGGCGACGGTGGCCGAGGCGAGGACGAAGGTCGGGTGGGCGCCGTACATCGCGCAGACCCGGCGCAGGCGGCGCAGCACGTGCGAGACGTGTGCCCCGAAGACGCCCCGGTAGTGGTGGCACTCGTCGATCACCACGTAGCGCAGCGTGCCGAAGAACTTCGACCAGCGAGCATGGCCCGGCAGCAACGACCGGTGCAGCATGTCGGGGTTGGTCAGCAGGTACTCGGCGTAGTCGCGGGACCAGTCCCGTTGCTCGCGCGAGCTGTCGCCGTCATGCGTGCTGGCCCGGACCCCGAGCCCGAGCGCTTGGAGGGCCGCCAGCTGGTCGTGGGCGAGCGCCTTGGTGGGGGCGATGTAGAGGGTGCCCGCGCCGCGCTCGCCACGCGGGCCGCGCTGGTCGAGAGCGTCGGAGAGGGCCGGCAGCTGGTAGGCCTGGGACTTGCCCGAGCCGGTTCCGGTCGCGATCACGACGTGTCGTCCGGCGTGGGCCGCCTCGGCCGCCTGGACCTGGTGGGCCCAGGGGCGATCGACGCCCCGTGCGGCCTGCGCTGCGATCACCTCGGGGCGCACCCAACTCGGCCAGTCGGCATGCTCGGCCCGGCGGGGCGGGAGCACGTCGAGGTGGGTGAGCCGGTCGGCGCGTTCGGGGGTGAGCAGGTGGTCGACCAGATCACGGCCGGGGCGTGCAGGCGAGGCGAGCGGGGGTGTCACTCCACCAGTGTGGCAACCACCTCCGACAGGGCGGGTGAGCGGTGTCCGGAATGCCCGCATCGCCCGGGACCGTGACCAGGACCGTCCCGGTTCGGGCACGGGTTATGTGGTGGTGTGAATGCGCAGCCGAAGGACGGCATGGTTTGATATGGGCACGGAAACGGGGCAGATCGGGGGCTCCGTACTGACCTGCGGCCCTAAGAGCCAGAGGGAGTGACGTGGACCTGAGTCTCAAGATCCGCGAACAGGATGGTGTCACCATCGTTGCTGTCGCGGGCGAGATCGACGTCTACACCGCGCCCAAATTGCGCGACCAGATCACCGATCTCGTAGGCAGCGGGCAGTACCGGCTGATCATCGACATGGAGGCGGTCGAGTTCCTCGACTCCACCGGTCTCGGCGTTCTGGTGGGTGGCCTGAAGAAGGTTCGCGCCCACGACGGCTCGCTCGAGTTGGTCTGCACCCAGGAGCGTCTGCTCAAGATCTTCCGGATCACCGGCCTGGCCAAGGTCTTCGCCATCCACGGCTCCGCGGACGAGG
>NZ_BAAALG010000013.1:51620-82661 GCF_039528155.1 Nocardioides dubius
TTCGCCTGCGTAACAGTGGGTGTGGGAACAGAATCGGTGCTCGTGGAGCAAGCAACGCCCGTCGCGTTCGACGACTGGGTGCGTGCGCGTTCCGCCGCGCTGCAGCGCTTCGCCTACCTGATCACCGGTGACGCCGCCGAGGCTCCCGATCTGGTGCAGGAGGCGCTGGCACAGGCGTGGCCGCGCTGGTCGAGCCTGGCGAGCCGCGGTACGGCTGAGGCGTACGTCCGACGCAGCATCGTCAACGCGAGCATCTCGCGCTGGCGCAGCGCCGGACGACACCTCGTCGCTCTCGACCCGGAGCGGTTCGGCGGAGGGGTCGTGCCCGGCGCAGACAGCGGGGTCGACGACGCCGATGCGGCGTGGCGCTTGTGCGCCACCCTGCCGCCCAGCCAACGTGCGGCCGTGGTGCTCCGCTTCTACGAGGACCTCGCCTTCGCCGAGATCGCGGTGGTTCTCGACTGCGCCGAGGCCACCGCGCGCTCCCACGTCCATCGTGCGCTGCGCTCGCTGCGCACCCGTCTGGGGGAGATGAGCGATGACTGACGACTTCGACGGCACGACCGGGAGCGGTGACGGCTCCGACGCCGAGCGGGCCGAGGTGGACCGGGCCGAGCTGGCGTTCCGCGCTGCCTTCGCCCGCGAGGCCGGGGCGTTCGAGGCGGCGCCCGTGGACCTCGCGGACGCCGCGCAGCCGAGCAGGCGCCGGCGCTGGTTGGCGCCGCTGGTCGCTGCCGTGCTGGTCGCGATGGTCGGCGTCGGCATCGCGGTGCTCGTGGGTACCGACGAGCCCGCGCCGAGCGCCGGCGATCGGCAAGCGACCGACGGCGCTCCCTCCACGCTGGCCGAGGGCTGGCGCTACGAGTCGATCGGTGACGTCTCGATCCAGGTTCCGGACGCCTGGCCTTACCTCGTCCCCCCAGGCGATCAGTGGTGCGTCAATGAAGAGAAGAACGCGGCAGCGACTGCCCAGCCGTATCTCGGGCTGCGTGGCGGGGCCAGCACGCTCGTCCTATGCACCCACAACGGCGCGGCCAGCCCGATCTTCGGAGACCTTCCGCCGCGTTTCTGGAGCACCCACATCGAGCTCGGATTCGTCACGCCCGAAGCGCCACCCGAGGGGGAGACCGAGGCCGACGGTTGGACCAGGATCGTGCAACGGTCGGGTGAGGTGCAGCTGACCGGCTATGCCGATGCTGAGCATCTGGCGCTGATCCGCAAGGTGCTTGCATCGGTCAGAGTCGCTGAGGTCGACCCGCTCGGCTGCCCGGCAACGGCGCCCACTTCGCTTCGGCCAGCGACGGCTTTCGATGTCAGGGAGGTGCGGGCCAGTCGGATGGTGATCTGCCAGTACTACGCCGACGGCATGGCGGGTCCGCAGAGCCGGACGACGTCGTGGCCATTGCAGGCTTCGCGTGAGCTCGCCGACCCCGAGGCGCTGCGCCGGGCTATCGCCGACGCCGCGCCAGGTGGTGGCCCGAACCGTCCGAAGACCTGCGTCAAGACCAAGCTGCGTGGCCCTGACTTCGTGCTCCGGATCGAGACCGCTGAGGGACTCCGGGAGATCTGGGGTCGAGCAGGAAACTGCCGCTACAACGGCTTGGACGACGGCATCACCGTGCGGGAGGTGACCGCCGCCAACTGTGCACCCTTGTGGGGTGGCCGGGTTCGGCTCTTGCTCGGAAGTAGCGCCGTCATGGAGCGCTGTTGGCCAAGTTGAGGTGTGCGGCGTACTCGCAGCGCCGCCACGTAGCCTTGACCCCGTGAGCAACGACTTCGTGCCCGCGCTGCGGGAGGCCCTGGACAACGCCGGCTACACCTACGACGGGGTGGCCGACCTGCTGGGGGAGACCGCTCACTCGGCGCTGTCGCGCAACGAGACGGTGCCCGGCCTGCGCCGCACCCGGGGCGGATCGCCGATCGAGACGCTGACCCGCCTCTTCCTGCTGCAGACGCCGGTCACCGCCGACGAGGCGGACACCGCCCTGCCCGGCCTGGTCGACCGGCTCTGCAACGAGGGCATGCTGGAGCAGAGCATCGGCGAGGTCGCGGCCCGGATGGACATCCGCCCCTACGCCACCGAGGACGACGACCTGTGGGTGGTCAGCGACCTCACCCCCGGCCTGGACGGCACGCCGAACAAGGTTGGCGCCGACCACGTGCTCGGCATCTCCAGTGCCGCCACTTCGCTGGCCCAGATGACGATCCGCGACGAGGTCACCCGCTCCCTGGACCTCGGCACCGGCTGCGGCGTGCAGGCGCTGCACTTGGCCCAGCACTCGCAGCAGGTCGTCGCCACCGACATCAACAAGCGCGCGCTCTGGATGACCGAGCTCAACGCCCGCCTCAACGGCGTGCCGACCGGGCGGATCGACGTCCGCGAGGGCTCGTTCTTCGAGCCGGTGCGCGGCGAGACGTTCGACCTGATCGCCACCAACCCGCCGTTCGTGATCTCCCCGGCCACCGACGAGCGCCTGGTCTACCGCGACTCCGGCCTGCCCGGCGACCGCGTCGTCGAGGACATCGTGCGGGCCGCCCCGCGCCTGCTCAACCCCGGCGGCTGGTGCCAGATCCTGGCCAACTGGGTGATCCCGGCCGACCGCGACTGGACCGAGCGCCTCGGCGAGTGGATCACCGACTGCGACGCCTGGGTGGTGCAGCGCGAGGTGATCGACCCGGCCGGCTACGTCGAGCTCTGGCTCAAGGACGCCGGCCTGCAGGGCAGCCCCGACTACGTGCGCCGCTACGACACCTGGCTGGCCTGGTTCGAGCAGCAGGGCATCGAGGGCGTCGGCTTCGGTTGGATCAACCTGCGTCGCACCGACGCCACCCCGACGCTCCGGCTGGAGGAGTGGCCCTACGACGTCGAGCAGCCGATCGCGCCCACCTTCACCGCCTGGTCGCGCGCGGTCGACTCCCTGGCCGGCCTGGACGACGACGCGCTCCTCGCCGCCCGTCCGGTGGTCCGCTCCGACGTGCAGCAGGAGACCTTCGGCGCTCCCGGCGCGGAGGACCCGGCCACCGTGGTGCTGCGTCAGCAGCGTGGCCTGCGCCGAGCACGTCAGGCCGACACGGTCGAGGCCGCGCTGGTCGGTGCCTGCGACGGCGACCTCAGCATCGGCCAGATCCTCAGCGCCCTCGCCTCGCTGCTCGATCAGGACGCCGCCACCCTCGCCGCCGAGCGGCTGGCCGCGGTCCGCGAGCTGATCACCGAGGGCTTCCTGGAGCTCTGAGCCCAAGACGCCCCCAGCCCGGCCCGACCAGTGGCTAGGCTGTGGGGCGTGTCGAGCCCAGGTTGGTACCCAGATCCGTCCGGTCAGCCCCAGTCGTTCCGCTACTGGGACGGTCAGACGTGGAGTGAGCAGACCACCAGCAACCCGTACGCGCCCGCGCCGGGCGCTGCGGCCGAGCCCCAGCCGTGGGGTCAGCAGCCGGTCGAGCAGGCCCCCGACGCGTGGGGTCAGCAGCCCGCCGCGGAGCAGGCGCCCGAGCAGGCGCCGGAGCAGGCGCCGGAGCAGGCGCAGCCCGAGCAGTCCTGGGGCCAGCAGCCCCAGGAGCCGAGCGCGGCACCGGCCTGGGGCGAGCAGCCGGCCACCGACCCGGCTTCCGAGACCTGGGGGCAGCAGCCCGCAGCCGAGCAGCCTGCCGCCGAGCAGCCCGGCGCCCAGCCGTGGGGCGAGCAGACCCAGCAGGCCTGGGGCCAGCAGCCGCACTCCGGCGCGCCCTACGGCGCCGGTGCGGCGGCGAGCGGCGGCTACGGCGAGCAGTCCGGGTACGGCGAGCAGGCTGGCTACGGCCAGACCGGCGGCTACGGTCAGCCCGACTACGGCCAGACCAGCCAGTTCGCGGCCCAGCCCGGCGACCCGGGGCAGTGGCAGCAGTCCGGCTTCGGCACCCCGCCGCCCGGCCAGTGGGGACCGATGCCCACCGGCGGCGACGGCGGCAACGGCGGGGGCCGCAAGGTCGCGCTGCTGGTCGGCGGGATCGTCCTGGCCCTGGTCCTCGTGGCCGGCATCGTGATCGCGGCGATCACCCTCACCGGCGACGATGACGACGACGCCAAGGGCGGCGACGAGACGTCCCAGACCAACGAGCCCACCGACGAGCCCACCGAGTCGACGGACGAGCCGACGGAGTCGACCGAGTCGCCCACCGACACCCCGACCACCGGTGCGCCGGCCGAGCTCTGCACCAGCGGTGATCCGACCGTGCGCGAGCCGCACCCCGAGGACGGCCGCCTGCACGGCGGTGGCCTGAGCGTTGACAAGCCCAAGGGCTACCAGATCGGTGCCTTCGAGACGGCGTTCACCTTCGCCAGCGATGTCGTCACGGTCTACCGCGAGATCGAGGCGAAGTGGGTCGCCGTGCACGCCCTCGGCTCGGTGTCACGGGCCGCGGCAGGCGACGACATCGAGGCCGCCACCCGCGCGGTGATGGCCTGCATCGCCGACTCGGACAAGTTCTACACCGACGTCACCG
The DNA here is from genome assembly GCF_039528155.1 of Nocardioides dubius. Classification (NCBI taxonomy): domain Bacteria; kingdom Bacillati; phylum Actinomycetota; class Actinomycetes; order Propionibacteriales; family Nocardioidaceae; genus Nocardioides; species Nocardioides dubius. Next base: position 56,100 of record NZ_BAAALG010000013.1, read on the forward strand.
ACGTCAAGGAGATCGAGAGCAAGGCTGTCGAGATCGGCGGCAAGAGCGGCTGGCTGGTGCGCCAGCAGATCCTCGTCGACAACCCCGACGTGGAGGCTGCGGGTGACGAGCTCGTGGTGATCCTCGTCGACACCGGTGACGCCGAGAGCTACGGCTTCTACAACGGCGGCGCCACCATCGACGACAAGGTGTCGACCGAGCGCCTCGAGCAGACGATCGACTCCCTCACCGCCGATTAACCGCTCAATGTGAGCTGAGCGTTGACCTGAGGGCGATTCTTCAGCCCTCAGGTCACAGTGAGTTGAGCTTGTCGACGGCGCGGTAGCCGTCCGGTACGCCCATCACCAGCGCGGCGATGCCGTTGGAGTTCTGGGTCCGCAGCGGCAGGATTGCCTGGTACGCAGCCGAGCCGTACCAGTCGTGCACCGCTTCCTGGTCGGGGAACTCGATGATGATGACGTCGCCGTCCCAGGTGCCCTCGGCCGGCGTCAGCTCGCCGCCGTGCACCAGGAAGTGGCCGCCGTAGGGCGCCAGCGTGGCGTCGATCCGCTCGATGTACTCGACGATCTGCTCGTTGACGTCGACGTCGCGCAGGTAGGCGATCGCATAGGCCTTGGTCATGGGTCCTCCTTGGTCGGTGCTGCCAGGACCGGCAGCGGATGGCTCTAGCGAACCCCGTCGAGGTGGGTGCGTCGATTACCTCGCAGGTCATGGCCGAGGCCCTGCACCGGGCCTAGGGTTGCCGCATGCAGAGCACCCAGGCCGGCACCCTGTTGCGTGACTGGCGGCAGCGCCGTCGGCTCTCCCAGCTCGAGCTGGCCAATCGGGCCGGCGTCTCCGCGCGGCATGTGAGCTTCGTGGAGAACGGCCGCTCGCAGCCGACCAGTGCGATGATCCTGCGGCTCTGCGACCATTTGGCGGTGCCGCTGCGCGAGCAGAACCGGTTGCTGCTGGCGGCGGGCTTCGCGCCCGCCCACGCCGAGCACGACCTCCAGGAGCCGTCGATGAGCCAGGCACAGCAGGCGATCCAGGCGATCCTGACCGGTCACCTGCCGCATCCGGCACTGGTGATCGACAGTGGCTGGGACATCGTCGACGCCAACGCCGCGGCCTGGCGGTGGCTTGCCGACGTCGATCCCGCCCTGGTGGAGCCGCCGGTGAATGTGCTCCGGTTGAGCCTGCACCCCGACGGCCTGGCGCCGCTGATCCGCAACCTCCCGGCCTGGCGCGAGCATCTGCTGCACCGGCTGCATCGGCAGTTCGACCTCACCGCCGACCCCCGGCTGGCGGCGCTGATGGAGGAGTTCGGCGCCCCGGGCGTGCCGATCGCCGAGGCGACGCCGGCCCTGGTGGTGCCGCTCGAGCTGACCCTGGACGGCGTCGAGCTGTCGTTGATCTCGACGACCACCGTCTTCGGCACGCCGTTGGAGGTCACCCTGTCCGAGCTGGCGATCGAGGCGTTCTACCCGGCCGATGAGGCCACCCGCGCCTACCTCACCTCAATGTGACCTCAGCGCAGGTTTGTGGGCGATTTGTGAACCGTGAGGTCACATTGAGCTAGTCGTCGAAGCCGCGGGCGGCGAGCGCCTCGCCGAGCTCGTCCGCCCTGCGCAGCGCGCCGACGACGAACGGCACCGCGATCGCTCGCACGCTGACCCTTTGCCCGCGCGCCTGCTGGGCCTCGGTGATCTGCGCGGCCAGCTCGGCCATCAGTGGCACCGCGCGGATCGCCAGGTTCAGCAGCAGGCCGATCCGCTCCGGGTCGACCCCCACCCGCCGCAGCGGCCCGCAGACCCGCACCACCACGTCGATCAGCGCGGTGGTCATCGTGGTCAGGGTGACCAGGTTCGCCACCAGGACCAGCGCCAGGATCACACCGGTGATCACCGAGGCCCGCTCCCAGCCGACCACGATCGTCTGGAAGACCCCGAGTGGGACCAGGACCCAGAGCAGCGGCCGGATCGAGGAGAGGAGCACGGAGACCGGGATCCGGGCCACCGCGTAGCCGAGCAGCACGACGACGAGCGCCACCGCCGTCTGGAGCGGAGTGTCGAGGAGGACCGAGCCGGCGCCGGCCACCAGGAGCAACAGCAGCTTCGCCCCGGCCGGCGCACGGTGCAGCAGCGAGGTGCCGGGCCGGTAGAGGCCGATCGTGGTGCTCACTCCATCAGCCCGAGATAGTGCTCGACCGCCTTCTCCGGCAGGCCGTCGAAGACCAGGCGTGACTCGTCGAAGACCAGCACCCGGTCGAAGTCGGCGAGCAGATCGAGGTGGTGGGTGACCAGGATGACGTGCTGGTGCATGGACTCGATCGCCGCGACCACGCGGCGGGTGTTGCGCAGATCGAGCAGGGTGGTGGGCTCGTCCATCACCAGGATCGCCGGGTCGGTGACCAGGATGGAGCTCAGCGCCAGCATCTGCTTCTGGCCCGCGGAGAGCAGGTGCGCGGGGTGCTCGCCGTAGCCCTCCAAGCCATGTGCGGCAAGCGTGGTGGCCACCTTGGCGGCGATCTCCGGCTTGGAGAGGCCGCGCCGGCGCAGGCCGAAGGCGACGTCCTCGGCCACCGTGGGCATCACGATCTGCGAGTCCGGGTCGGTGAAGCAGAAGCCGACCTGGCGGCGGACCTCGCGTCCCTTGCGGGCGGTGTCGAGGCCGTTGACGCTGACCGTCCCGGACGACGGCACGATCAGGCCGTTGAGCATCCGGGCGAAGGTGGACTTGCCGGAGCCGTTCGCACCGATCACCCCGATCCGGGACTCGGTGAGGGTGAGGTCGAGCTCCTGCACGACCGCGCGCGGGCTCCCGGGGTAGACGTGGGAGACGCCGGTGAACTCGATCAGCACGCCTCGACCACCATCGCCACGCCCATCCCGCCACCGGCCGCGATCGCCGCCAGCCCGTAGCGTCCGGCGCCTTGCGTGACGAGCTGGCTGAAGAGCCGCACCGCGAGCACGGCGCCCGAGGCGCCCCACGGATGGCCGAGCGCCAAGGCGCCGCCCTGGCGGCAGACCCGGGCAGGGTCGAGATCGAGCTCGTCGCAGCAGGCGAGCACCTGGCCGGCGAAGGCCTCGTTGAACTCGATGACGTCGATCTGATCGAGGTCGAGCTCGGCCCGCTTCAGCGCCAGCCGGGTCGCCGGCACCAGGCCACGCCCCGGACGCGAGGGGGCGACGCCGGAGGTGGCGGTGCCGAGGATCCTCAGTCCGGGCACGCCCAGACGCTCCTGGGCGGCCGCACCCACCACCGCGACCGCGGCGGCGCCGTCGCTGATGCCGCAGGAGTTGCCCGCGGTGACCGTGCCGCCGGGGCGGAACGCGGCGGGCAGGCGGCCCAGGCGTTGCGTGGTCAGGCCTGAGCGGGGGCGGTCGTCGCGGGTGACCGCGCCGAGGGCGACGATCTCATCGTCGTAGGTGCCGGCATCGCGTGCCTCGACGGCGAGCGCGTGGGAGCGGGCGGCGTAGGCGTCCTGGCGCTCGCGGGAGACCTGGGCCTCGGCGGCGAACAGGTCGTTGGCCAGGCCCATCTCCAGGTCGTCCTCTGCGGACGGCGCGAACCGGGCGCGCTGGTAGCGCACCGGCTCCGCCTCCGGCGACGCCGGCGGCCAGAACCGCCAGGGAGCGGTGCTCGCCGACTCGACGCCACCGGCGAGCACCAGCTCGGAGCCGGCCCGCACGGCCTGGGCCGCGACATCGATGGCGGCCAGGCCGCTGGCGCACTGGCGGTCCACGCTGAGCCCCGGGACGGCCTCGCCGAGCCCGGCGGCCAGCGCGCTGAGCCGGGCCACGTTGCCGCCGGGGCCCATGCAGTTGCCCAACACCACGTCGTCGGGAATTCCCAACGGGGCAACGCGATCGGACAGCTCGCGCAGCACCGGAGCGGCCAGCTTCTCGACCTGCAGCCGCGCCAACGAGTGGCCGGTGCTCCCGATCGGGGTCCGTGCCGCGGCGACGATCACCGGCGACGATTGGGCAGTCAAGACAGGCTCCTCGCCACTTCCACGGCAACTGCTGCCCGGTCGATCTTGCCACCTGCGGTGAGCGGCAGACGCGCCAGGTGCACCCAGCGTCGTGGCTGTTGCGCCGCCGTCAGCACCTGCCGTGACACCTGCTGCAGGTGGGCGACGTCCTGCTGGCGGGTCACCGCAGCCGCGACCACCTGGCCCAGCTCGGCGTGGTCCAGTCCGAGGACGACCACCTCGCCGGTCGCCTCGGGATGCAGGACCGCCTCGATGTCGCTGATCCGCACGGTGGCGCCGGCCGTGGTGATCGCGCCGTCCCGGCCGTGGACATGGACTCCCTCGGGGCCGGCCGTGCCGCGGTCGCCGACGCTCACCCAGCCCGCGGCGTCGCGGTGCAGCCGGTGGGCGGGGTCGAGATAGCCGAGACAGAGATAGGGGGAGCGCACCCAGAGCTCGCCGTCGCGGGCCTCGATCTCCACGCCGGGGAAGGGCCGCAGCGCGTCGGCGTGCTCGCCCCAGGCGACGAAGGAGAGCTCGGCGGCGCCGTAGTAGTGGCTCACGGTGACGCCGGCCGCGACGGCGTCGCGATGTGTGCTCCGGGTGAGTCGGTCGCCCGCGGTGATCACGTGCAGCCCGTGCAGGGACGCCGGCTCCTGGGCCAGCAGCCGAGCCAGGGTGGACGGCGTCACGTGGGCGTGGGTCGCGCCGTCCGGCTCGGCGCTGAGCTCGGCACCCGCCCAGTGGGCGTGCACGGCGGCGAAGAGGTTCATCGTGGCGGTGACCGGGCCGGGCACCCAGACCCGGCTGGTGGCGTCGATCCCGGTCAGCTCGCTGACCCGCGGAAGGGAGTCCACCCACGAGGCCGTGGTCCGGACGATGACGCGCGGCGTGGAGGTGGTGCCGGAGGTGCGCAATGCCAGCAGGCGATCCGTGCGGTGCGCCTCGAAGAAGGCGGCGACCGGATCCGGGCAGGCCAGCACCTCCAGCGGCTCGGCCGCCGGCGTCTGCTGCCCGGAGTCGGTCACGTTCTCGATCAGGCCGAGGTGTGCTCGGCGACCGGCTGCTCGCTGCGCCGGCTCGGCAGCAGGCCGGGGTAGGAGGCGTGCACGCCGCGCGCGATCAGGGCGCAGAGGACGGCCTTGGCGATGTCGCCGGGCAGGAAGGTGACCACGATCGTCGTGGCGGCGTTCAGGCTGAGGTCGAGCCGCTCCATCATGCCGAGGCCGCCGATCACGTTGACCAGCAGCACGCCGAAGGCGAGGTTGATCGCCAGGCCCCAGGTGAGCCGGTAGGGCGCGCCGAGCGCGTAGACCGCGGCACCGATGCAGAAGGCGGCGATCGGGAAGGCGATCAGGTAGCCCATCGTCGGGCTGGCGAAGACGCCGAGCCCGCCGCGACCGCCGGCCAGCAGCGGGAGGCCGAGTGCGATGAGGGCCAGGAAGACCAGCACCGCGAGGCCGCCGCGGCGCGGGCCGAGGATCGCGCCGGCCAGCATCACGCCGAGGGTCTGGGCGGTGATCGGGACCGAGCTGCCGGGGAGGGAGAAGGCCGGGATGAGGCCCAGGGCAGCGATCAGTCCGGCGAAGATGGCGATCATCGCGAGGTCGCGGCTGGGAGTGGAGGCAGGTCGGTTCATGATCTCTTCCTGAGGGTGGCGTGAGACGGCTCGTCCTGTCCAGTGTGACCGAAACTGAACGGTGTTCTGGAATCGTCTCGCATCGTGCACACGAACCTCGCCCCGGGGGCCCCGCGCAGGCCGAACGGATGCTCCGCAGGCGGAAGATGGCGGCACGCGCTACCGTAATCGGCCGTGAGACCCTTCCGAAGACGGATCGGGTCACCAAGAGCAGGAAGAAGAGTCTGTGGCACACAAGCTGGTCATCGTCGAGTCTCCGGCCAAGGCCCGCACCATCGCGGGGTATCTGGGCAAGGGCTACGTCGTCGAGTCCTCGATCGGCCACATTCGCGACCTTCCGCAGAGCGCCGCGGAGATCCCGGCCAAGATCAAGGACAAGCCGTGGGGCCGGTTCGGGGTCGACGTCGAGAACGGGTTCACCCCCTACTACGTGGTGCCGCGCGACAAGAAGAGCCACATGACCAAGCTCAAGGGTCTGCTGAAGGACGCCGACGAGCTCTACCTCGCCACCGATGAGGACCGCGAGGGAGAGGCGATCGCCTGGCACCTCCTCGATGAGCTGAAGCCGAAGAACATCCCGGTGCACCGGATGGTCTTCCACGAGATCACCAAGCCCGCGATCCAGGCCGCCGTCGAGAACCCCCGCGAGCTCGCGATGGACCTCGTCGAGGCCCAGGAGACCCGCCGCATCCTCGACCGCCTCTACGGCTACGAGGTCTCCCCGGTGCTGTGGCGCAAGGTGATGAGCGGCCTCTCCGCCGGTCGCGTGCAGTCGGTGGCCACCCGGCTGGTGGTCGACCGCGAGCGCGAGCGGATGGCGTTCAAGCTCGCCTCCTACTGGGACCTCGAGGGCTCCTTCGACGCCGGCAGCGGCAAGGACCAGCGGATCTTCCCCGCCAAGCTGCACAGCCTGGACGACGTCCGGGTCGCCCGCGGCAGCGACTTCGGCCAGGACGGCCAGCTGAAGGCGAGCGCCGTCGGCAAGGTCGCCCACCTCGACCGCAACCGTGCCGAGGCGCTGGTCGAGGCGCTCGGCGGCGTCAGCTACGACGTCCGCTCGGTGGAGGCCAAGCCCTACAAGCGCTCTCCGTACGCGCCGTTCCGCACCACCACCCTCCAGCAGGAGGCCAGCCGCAAGCTCGGGATGAGCTCGTCGGTCACCATGTCGGTGGCGCAGCGGCTGTACGAGAACGGCTACATCACCTACATGCGTACCGACTCCACCACGCTCTCGGAGTCGGCGATCGGTGCCGCCCGCGAGCAGGTCCGCGAGCTCTACGGCGCGGAGTACCTGCCGGAGAAGCCGCGGGTCTACGCCTCCAAGGTGAAGAACGCCCAGGAGGCGCACGAGGCGATCCGCCCGGCCGGCGACACCTTCCGCACCCCCGCGCAGACCGGTCTGACCGGCGAGCAGTTCCGGCTCTACGAGCTGATCTGGATGCGCACCGTCGCCTCCCAGATGCGGGACGCCGAGGGCCGGTCGGTCACCATCCGTTTCGGCGCGCAGGCCGCCACCGGCGAGGACGCCGTCTTCTCCTCCAGCGGTCGCGTGATCACCTTCCACGGGTTCCTCAAGGCCTACGTGGAGGGCACCGACGACAACGCGGCCAGCGACGACGCCGAGACCCGCCTGCCCAACCTGAATGAGGGCGACCGGCTCTCCGCGGCCTCGCTGCAGGCCAGCGGCCACGAGACGAAGCCGCCCGCGCGCTACACCGAGGCGACGCTGATCAAGGAGCTCGAAGAGCGCGAGATCGGCCGTCCGTCGACGTACGCCTCGATCATCGGCACCATCCTCAACCGTGGCTACGTCTACAAGAAGGGCACCGCACTGGTGCCGGCCTGGATCGCCTTCTCGGTGACCCGCCTGCTCACCGAGCACTTCCCGCGGCTGATCTCGTACGAGTTCACCGCCGGCATGGAGGACGTCCTCGACGACATCGCCGGTGGCCGGCGTGACCGGGTCAGCGAGCTGGCCGAGTTCTACTACGGCTCGGACCGGGTGGCCGGCCTGCACCCGCTGGTCAACGGCCTCGGCGACATCGACGCCAAGGAGCTCGCCACCTTCCCGGTCGGCGGCGACGACAGCGGCATCCACCTGCGGGTCGGCAAGTACGGCCCGTACCTGGAGGGCCCCGACGACGACGGCGTCGAGTTCGCCAAGCGCGCCAACGTGCCCGACGACCTGCCGCCCGACGAGCTCACCCTGGAGAAGGCCAAGGAGCTGCTGGCCAACCCCTCGGGCGAGGAGATCGTGCTCGGCGCGGACCCGGAGAGCGGTCTGCAGATCGTCGCGAAGAGCGGCCGGTTCGGCCCGTATGTGACGGAGGTGCTGCCGGAGGACGCCCCGAAGTCGGCCAAGCCGCGCACCGGCTCGCTCTTCAAGACGATGTCGTTGGACTCGATCACCCTCGAGGACGCGCTCAAGCTGCTCTCGCTGCCTCGGGTGGTGGGCACCGACGCCGAGGGCGTCGAGATCACCGCGCAGAACGGCCGCTACGGCCCGTACCTGAAGCGCGGAACCGACTCCCGCTCGCTGACCAGTGAGGACCAGCTCTTCACGATCACCCTGGACGAGGCGCTGGCGATCTACGCCCAGCCCAAGCAGCGTGGTCGGGCCGCGGCCGCGCCGCCGCTCAAGGAGCTCGGCCCGGACCCGGTCTCCGGGCAGCCGATGGTGGTCAAGGCCGGGCGCTTCGGTGAGTACGTGACCGACGGCGAGTACAACGCCACCCTGCGCAAGGACGACTCGATCGAGGCGCTGACCCCGGAGCGGGCCGCCGAGCTGCTGGCCGAGCGCCGGGCGAAGGGGCCGGCCAAGAAGGCGGCCAAGAAGACCACGAAGAAGGCCGCCGCGAAGAAGACGACCAAGAAGGCCGCCGCCAAGAAGACCACCAAGAAGGCGGCGAAGAAGGCCTGATCGGCTCCACCGTAGGAGCCGTGGCCTAGGGTCGGGGCGTGACTTCGATGGGCCTGTACACCGACACCGGCGTCTTCGTCTGCTTCGAGGGCGGCGAGGGCGGCGGCAAGTCGACCCAGTCCCAGCTCCTGCACGAATGGCTGAGCGGCGAGGGCTACCAGGTGCTGCTCACCCGGCAGCCCGGCGGCACCGCGGTGGGCCAGCAGGTGCGCAGCATCGTGCTGTCGCCGGAGACCGGCGAGCTCAGCCACCGCACCGAGGCGCTGCTGTACGCGGCCGACAAGGCCGAGCACGTCGACAGCGTGCTGCTGCCGGCGCTGGGCGCCGGCCAGGTCGTCGTCACCGACCGCTACGTCGACTCCGCGATCGCTTACCAGGGCTCCGGCCGTGACCTCGACCCGGCGGAGGTCACCTCCCTGAACCGGTGGGCCACCGGCGACCTGCGCCCGCACCTGACGGTGCTGCTCGACCTCGAGCCGCAGCACGGCCTGGGCCGCTTCGCCGAGCGCGACCGGATCGAGGCCGAGGGCGAGGAGTTCCATCAGCGGGTGCGGGCCGCCTTCCTCGAGCTGGCTGCCGCCGACCCCGAGCACTACCTGGTGCTGGACGCCCGCGGCTCGATCGAGGAGATCGCGGCCGCGATCCGGGCCCGGGTCACCCCGCTGCTCGGCCAGGCGGCCCGGCGATGAGCGTGTGGAGCACGCTGGTCGGCCAGCGGCCGATGATCGCGAGCCTGCAGCAGGCGGCGGCCGGGCACGGGATGAGCCACGCCTTCCTCTTCGTCGGACCGCCCGGCTCGGGGCGCTCGAACGCGGCGGTCGCCTTCTCGGCGGCGCTTCAGTGCGAGAGCCAGGGCTGCGGCACCTGCCACTCCTGCACGACGGCGCTGGCCGGCTCGCACGCCGACATCTCGGTGGTCCGCACCGAGAAGCTCTCGATCGGCGTCGACGAGGTGCGTCAGCTGGTCCGGACCGCGGCCCTGGCGCCGGCCGGCGCGCGCTGGCAGATCCTGATCGTCGAGGACGCCGACCGCCTCACCGATCAGGCCTGCAACGCGCTGCTCAAGTCGATCGAGGAGCCCAGCGAGCGCACCGTCTGGATCCTCTGCGCGCCGACGGTGGAGGACGTCCTGCCCACCATCCGCTCACGCTGCCGGCTGGTCACCCTGGCCACCCCGGCGCCGGCCGACGTCGCGGAGTTCCTGACCCGCAGTCTCGGCGTGCCCGGTGACCTCGCCAGCTACGCGGCCCGGGCCAGCCAGGGCCACATCGGCCGGGCCAAGGCGCTCGCCAAGGACGAGGACACCCGCAACCGGCGTCGGGAGATCGTCTCCTGGCCGGTGCGACTCGTCGGCCTGCGTCAGTGCATGGACGCCGCCGCCCGGGTGCTGGAGGCGGCCAAGGCCGAGGCGGAGTCGATCACCAGCGAGCTCGACGCCCGGGAGAAGAAGGATCTCGATGCGGCCTACGGCGTGGTCGAGCGCGGACGCCGCCCCCGGGAGTACAACCCGGCTCTGAGCGCCCTGGAGAAGGGCCAGAAGACGCGCGCCAAGCGCCGCATCCTCGACGTGGTGGACAGGGGCCTGATGGACCTCGCCTCGGTCTACCGCGACGCGATCGTGCTGGGCACGGGTGGGCACAGCGACCTGGTCAACGAGGAGTTGCGCGGTGACCTGGAGCGGTTGGTCCGGGTGAGCACGCCGGAGTCGAACCTGAACCGGATCGAGGCGATCTTCACCGCTCGCGAGCAGATGTTGGAGTTCAACGTCCCGGCGGCCTTGGCACTGGAGTCGATGATGGTCTCGTTGCGCTTGCCCGAGGGGAGCCGTCCGTGAAGCGTGTGGTGGTGCTGGTGATGGTGGCCGCGTTGGTGCTCGCGGCGGCCGGCACCACGATCGCCGTCCTGGTCTCCGGGGACGACGACACCGCCGGAGGTCGCGCCGGGCGCTGGCAGGACCAGGAGCCGGTGGACGAGCCGAGCGGCACCGCCCACGACCCGGCCGCCCGCAAGGCGCCGTCGTCCGGGCTGCAGCCGTTCTACGACCAGGTGCTCTCCTGGGAGGCCTGCGGGGCCAACCAGTGCGCCTGGGTGCAGGTCCCGCTCGACTACGCGCAGCCGGACGGCGAGCGGATCGAGCTCCGGCTGCTGAAGGTGGCGGCCGGTCAGCCCGATCAGCGGCTGGGATCGCTGGTGATCAACCCGGGCGGGCCGGGCGGCTCCGGTGTCGACTACGCGGCACAGGCCGAGTACGTCTTCGGCACGGCGATCCGCGACCGCTACGACATCGTCGGCTTCGACCCGCGTGGGGTGGGCCAGAGCGCGCCGATCGACTGTCTCTCCGACGACGAGCTGGATGCCTGGTACGCGAAGGACCCGACCCCCGACACGCCCGGCGAGGTGGCCGAGGCGGCGCGTTGGAGCACCCGCTTCGGGCAGGGCTGCAAGGAGCGCTCAGGAGAATTGGCCGCGCATGTCTCGACCGTCGAGGCGGCCCGCGACCTGGACGTGATCCGGGCGGTGCTCGACGAGCGGAAGCTCGACTACTTCGGTGCCTCCTACGGCACCAAGCTCGGCGCCACCTATGCCGACCTGTTCCCGGCCATGTCGGGGCGCCTCGTGCTCGACGGCGCGATCGACGTGTCGCTGAGCGCGCGCGATGCGAGCCTCGGCCAGGCCGGAGGCTTCGAGACGGCACTGCGCGCCTACGTCGACAACTGCGTGCGGGCGGGCTCCTGCTTCCTCGGCGACGACCGTCAGCAGGCGCTCGACACCATCACGGGTCTGCTCGACGAGCTGGAGGCGAAGCCGATGCAGGTGGATGATCGCCGGCTGACGGCGGGCAACGCGTTCTACGGCATCGCCCTGCCGCTCTACAACCGCGACTACTGGGTGCTGCTCGACGAGGCGCTGCGCGACGCCCTCGACGACGACGGCGAGGGGCTGTTGGAGCTCTTCGACTACTACGCCGCGCGGGGCGAGGACGGCTACTCCGACAACAGCTCGGAGGCGATCTGGGCGATCAACTGCCTCGACGACCCGTCCTCGATCCCGGCGCGCAAGGTGCCCGGTCAGGTCGCCGCCTTCGAGAAGGCCGCGCCCACCTTCGGTGAGATCTTCGCGTGGGACCTGACCAGCTGCCGCGGCCTGGCGGTGCCCCCGGCCGAGCAGCGCGGCCCACTGACCGCGGCCGGCGCCGACCCGATGCTGGTGATCGGCACGACCCGCGACCCGGCCACCCCGTACGCCTGGGCCCAGGCCCTGGCCGAGCAGCTCGAGCCTGCCGTGCTGGTCTCCCGCGACGGCGACGGCCACACCGGCTACAACATGGGCAACGCCTGCGTCGACGAGGTCGTCGAGCAGTACCTGCTCGACGGTGTGGTGCCGTCGGCGGACGTGACCTGCGCGGCGTAGCGCCTGGGCGGACGGCCCGACGTCGTTCACCCGCTGCTCGTTGGGAAATGTCCGCTTCGTAACCGCTGCTCCATCTGCCCGGCCCCGCCGGTTCATGCGCGTCCCTTCTCCTTGGTTGGCTTTGTCAACCAAGGAGGCAGTGATGCGGCACGAGGTGCTGGTGCGACGAGGGATGGGCGGTGCGCTTGCGGGCGCCCTGCTGGCGGGGACGTTGGGGGTGATCGCCGGCCCGGCCCATGCGGAGCCGGTCGCCGAGCCGAGGAGCACCTACCTCGGCAGGTCGCTCTACACCGGCGAGTTCCACTCCCACACCTCGGTCAGTGACGGCGTCCTGCTCCCCGACGACGCGTTCGACCATGTGCACGACGAGACGCAGGCCGACTTCTTCACGCTGTCGGAGCACGACGTGATGTGGGATCTGCGCAACGGCGACGACTTCATCGACGACTGGCGCGACGCGGAGTCCACCGAGTGGCGCTACCTGCACGAGCAGGTCGAGGCCTACAACGCCGCTCAGGACGAGCTGGTGGCGGTGCCGTCGATCGAGAACACCTGGTACGACGGCACCGGGCACATCAACGTCTTCAACGCCGACTGGAAGGCGACGGCGCGCGCCACCGAGAAGGGCAGCGTCGACGGGTTCGGCAACGCCTTCGGCACCGGCGACATGAAGTACGACATGTACACCTTCTTCGCCCGGCTCAAGCAGGATCCGGAGGCGATCGCTCAGTTCAACCATCCCAGCCGGACCGGGAAGGGCAACTTCTTCGACTTCAACGGGCTCGACCGCCAGGTGGACGACCGGATCGACCTGATCGAGGTCCGCTCGGCTGCCCAGGGCGACCAGTTCGTCAACGCCCTCGACAAGGGCTGGCACCTGTCCCCGGTCTGGAACGGCGATGAGCACTCGGCGACCTGGGTGACCAGCAACCAGGCGATCACCGGCCTGTGGGCCGAGGGGCACAGCCTGGACGACCTCTACGCCGCGATGCGCGAGCGCAGCACCTACAGCACCCAGGACGTCAACGTCGAGCTCGCCTTCGGCGGCAACGGCCGGCTGATGGGATCGATCCTGCCGGGCGACACCAGCGAGGTCACCTTCGACGCCCGACTGATCGACCCCGACGCCCGCGACGAGTTCACCAAGGTCGAGCTGGTCACCAACGGCGGCGAGGTGGCGCATCTCTTCCCCGGGGTCGGCGGGCGCTCGCTGGAGCTGACCCATACCCGCGCCGTCGCCGACGGCGACTACTACTTCCTGCGGGCCACCCAGGCCGACGGGCACCTGGTCTACTCCGCGCCGCTCTGGATCGGCGAGACCACCCGCGGCGCGGACTACGCGCCGCAGATCGACGTGGCGTCGGGCTTCCCGACCTCCGCCGGCTACGGCAGCACGATCGCCCTGCCCGAGGTGAGCGCCACCGACGACTCCGGCGCGACGCCGCAGCTGAGCTTCGAGGTCTACGACTCCGCAGGCCAGGTCCCGGTGGTGGACGGAGGCTTCGGCATCCGCAGCTACGAGGACCACTTCGTGGTGGTGAAGGCGACCGACGCCGGCGGCAACATCGGCGCCGAACTGCTGCGGATCACCGTGGACCAGGACGACCTGGACCCGGCCGGCGTCTTCCAGCACTTCGGCAGCACCGCTGTGGTCACCGAGCAGCCGGGCGGCGCAGGGCTCGCGGTCTCCACCGACCGTGCGATCGCGAAGGTCTATGCGCAGGTGCTTCCCGAGGGCAGCGAGGACTGGACCGTCGCCCCGGTGCTCACCTCGACCAACGACCGTCCCTACGAGGTCAACGCGATCGGCAACGACGAGCCGGTCTACCAGCACGCGATCACCGGCCAGACGTTGCGCAGCCACGAGTTCGACCTCGAGGCGCTCATCGACGGCGGGTCCTACCGCTACCGGTTCGGCGTCGCCGTCGACGGCGAGGCCCCGCGTGCGGACGACGCCGCGGCGTGGACCGACGTCCAGGGCGAGTTCGTGGCCGGGGGCGCCGGGAACGAGCCGATCTATGCGATCGGCGATCTGCAGGCCACCTCGCACGACCCGGGCGACCTCGGCCTGCTGCGCGACGTCCTGGATCGTCTGCAGGAGAAGGCGCCTGGCGGTCGCACGCTGCTGCAGACCGGCGACCTGGTCGACAACGGCGGGCGCGGCCAGTACTGGCAGGAGGTCTTCGATCACGTCTTCGACGGACTCGACGTCCAGTACGCTCCGGTCGCCGGCAACCACGAGACCTATGGCGACCTCGACTACGACTCGCAGTCGCAGGAGCGCACGGCCATCTTCGGCAACATGTTCAACACCCCCAAGAACGGGGCGATCGGGGAGAGCAACTACTCCTTCAACCGCGGTGACGTGCACATCGCCGTGCTCAACTCCGTGCACGACATGGAGAAGCAGCTCAACTGGCTGGCCAAGGACATCCGGGCCTCCGACCGCCGGTGGAACGTCGTCACCGGGCACTACTCCTACTACGGCGGATCACACGGCAGCGACGGCCCGCTCGCGGCCGATCGGCCCAAGCTGACCGCCGCCTTCGAGAGGCTCGGCGTGGACCTCTACATCGGCGGCCACGACCACATCTACAAGCGCTCCACCGTCTACGACGGCCGGCTGGCCGCGACGCCGGAGGAGGAGGCGCGAGGCACGACGTTCGTGACGCTCGGCTCTGCGGGCCCGAAGTTCTACGACAACGTGGCGTACTGGTGGGACGACGTGGTCTTCGACGAGAACACGCAGGTGGGCACCGTCCTCGAGCCCAGCGAGGACGGCCTGAGGCTCACCACCTACACCGTGGACGGGCGCGAGGTCGACAGCTACACCGTGCGCAAGCCGCAGGGGTACTGGAAGGTCACCTCGACCGACGTCGTCGACCGGGAGCTGGCGGGCATCGGCGTGGTGAGCAGTGAGGGAACGCCGGAGCGGACCACCCTGATCGCGGCCACCTACGACCGCAGCGGCACCACCCTGCGCGACCTGCGCAGCGCGGAGGCCGTGCTCGACCACGAGGGTTCCGAGCAGCTCGTGCGCTTCGCCTCCCCGCTTCCGGTCGCACCCGGCGACACCCTGAAGGTGTTCGCCTGGGACGGCCTCGGCACCGCCCGGCCGATGCGGGCCCCGATCCTGGCGCAGGAGGGCATCGACGGCGAGGGAACGGCCGAGGACCCCTACCGGATCGCCGGCGCCGCCGACCTCGACAAGATCGCGAACGACCCCAGCGGGCACTACCTGCTCACCGCCGACCTCGACCTCGGTGGCACGGTGCGCCCGCAGCTCGACCAGTTGGTGACTTTCCGCGGCGTCCTCGACGGCGGCGGGCACACCATCTCCGGCTTCGACGCCGGCGAGGCCGGCGGCGCCGGCCTGTTCGCCGACAACTACGGCACGATCCGCAACCTGGTGGTGCGCAACGAGGTCACTCGCACGCGCGGCACCCTGGGCCTGGTCGCCGATACCAACCACGGCCTGATCGAGCGGGTGCACACCGCCGGCTCGATCGCCGGCACGACCCGGGTCGGTGGCATCGTGGGCGACCACTACGGCACGATCCGCGACTCCTACTCCACGGCGGACGTCAGCACCACGGGGCTGTACGCCGGCGGTGTGGTCGCGATCGCGATCGGCGAGTCGACCAGCGAGCGGATCTACTCCACCGGGAGCGTGAAGGCGACCGGGCGCAACGCGGGCGGCGTGGTCAGCTACGGCTACGAGAACACCCACGTGAGCCAATCGGTCTCGCTCAACAAGGTGGTCCAGGGGACCTCGTTCGCGCACGCCATCGTGGGCCGGGTCGCCGACGGCCAGCTCGCCGACCTGCAGCGCAACTACGCCAGCTCCGCCGTCAGCGTGCTCGGCGAGACGCTCACCGACCCGGCCGCGCCCGACAACTGGAAGGGCGGGGTGAGGCCGGCCGTCGAGCTGCGGACCGCCGCCTTCTTCGCCGACCTCGGCTGGAACCTGGAGTCGGTGTGGGAGTGGCACGCCAAGGCGAAGCGTCCGGTGCTGCGCACGGCGCGCGAGCAGATCGACGACACCGCGGTGGCGCCCACGCTGCCGCAGGACACCGACGGCGCCTACCTGATCGGCAGCGGCGAGGATCTGCGCAAGGCCGCAGCCTTCCCCGACGAGAGCTACCGCCTCTCCGGCGACGTCGATCTGGCGGGGCTCGACCTGCCGCAGCTCGGCGCGGACGGCGCCTTCAACGGCGTGCTGGACGGCGCCGGGCACACGTTCTCGCACTGGACGTCCACCAAGGGCGGTCCGTTCGCCCTGATCGGGGCCCAGGGCCGGGTGCACGACCTCGGGGTGGCCGACGTCGCGATCACCAAGCCAGGTGCTCGTGCCGGCGGCCTGGTGGACACGCTGCGCGGAACCGTGGAGCGGGTCTGGACCTCCGGCGAGGTGCGGGCCGGGTCGTACGCGGCCGGCGTGGCAGGCGACTCCTTCGGCACCATCCGCGACGCCTACTCCACCGCGAACGTGCGGACCACCGGTGGCAACTACGCCGGCGGGATCATCGGCGTCGCGGACTCGCCCAGCACCACCGAGCGGGTCTACGCCACCGGAGCGGTGACGGCTTCGGGGACCTCGGCGGGCGGCGTCAGCGGCTATGCGCGCAACAGCCAGACGGTCCTGAGGCAGGCGTTCGCGCTGAACCCGACGGTGACCGGGACCACCACCAGCCAACGGGTGGTGGCGAGGGCCGCGAACGGTGAGACGGCGGCATTGAGCGCCCTCTACGCCGTCGAGACCGTGGTGGCCGGGGTGCAGAGCGTTCCTGCCGAGGGACCGCAGACCCTGAACGGCGCCACCCGCACCGTCGCCCAGGCGACGGATGCGGCCACCTGGCGCACCGAGCTGGGCTTCGACCTCGATCAGGTGTGGGAGTGGAGCGCCAACGGCAAGCGTCCGGTGCTGCAGGGGGCGACCGAGCAGGTCGCCGCTCCGGCCGGGCCGACCGCGGAGCAGGACGGTGAGGGCTACTGGCTGATCCGCACGCCTGCCGAGCTCGCGAAGGTCGCGACGTCGCCGGGGGAGAGCTTCCGGCTGGCGGCCGACCTGGACCTGGCCGGCACCGAGGTCCGGATCGAGAGCTTCTCCGGGAGGTTCGACGGAGCGGGGCACACGATCCGTGGCCTGACCTCCACCAAGGGCGGGCTCTTCGGGGCACTCACCGCGGAGGCGACGGTGAGCGACCTCGCGCTGCTGGACGTCGCGATCACCAAGCCCACGTTGAAGGCCGGTGCGTTGGTGGACACCCTGCGGGGGACCGTGGAGCGGGTCCGCACCTCGGGTGAGGTGCGGGTGCACTCCTATGCGGGCGGCATCGCGGCGGAGTCCTTCGGGACGATCCGGGACTCGTGGTCGGCGGTGAACGCCACCACGACGGTCGCCGACTATGCCGGTGGCATCGTCGGCGTGGCGGACTCGCCGAGCACCACCGAGCGGGTCTACGTCACCGGGTCGGTCGTCTCGGTGAAGGCCGCCGCGGGTGGGGTGGCCGGCTATGCGCGCAACAGCGGCACGGTGATCCGCCAGGCCGTGGTGCTGAGCCCGCAGGTCACGGCGACCGCCAACGCGCACCGGGTGGTGGCCCGGTTCGCGACCGGCCAGACCGCGAGCCTGGCCGACCTGTTCGCGATCGACACCTTGGTGCCGAGCGTGCAGACGGTGACCGCGACCGGTCCGTCCACGGTCAACGGGGAGACGAGGACGGGTGCCGAGCTGGCGCTGCCGGCGACCTGGAGCGCGATCGGCTTCGGTCTCGACGACGTGTGGTCGTGGGATGCGGAGGCCGAGCGGCCGGTGCTGGCGCTGCCCGCAGGCGGTGCCGGTGGGGTGACGGCCGATCGCTCGGCTGCGCTCGAGCCTGCGCTGGAGCCTGGGGTGGCCCGGGGATCGGTGGTCTCGGCAGATGACCGGGCGGTGGACCGGGTTGCGGCTGCTGCGCGCACGGCGGCTCCCGAGGTCGTCGATGATGCCGCTGGTGAGCGCTCGCACCTCGTCGAGGTGGACGGCGACCGCACCCGGGTGAGCCTGAGCCTGGGTTCGGGCGCCGGTGACGAGCCGGCCGGTGTGGTGGTCCTCGCGCCCGGGGCCGACCTCCGCGACCCCAAGCCCGCCGACGTGCTGTTCCTCGACCAGGTCGGCCTGGACGCGGCGGGTCAGGGTTCGTTCGCCGGGGCGGTCGGTCCGCTGGGCCGACAGCGTCTGGTGGTGGGATCCGCCGACGAGCGGGGCCGGTACCTGGCCCGGCTCGACCCGAGCGCTGCCGCCGACCCGGTCGGCCTGACGGCCGTGGACCTGCGGATCGTCGAGGGTGCTGAGGCCGTGCTGAGCGTGCAGACCGAGGCCGTCGGAGCCACCGGCGAGGTCACCTTCGCCGTCGGTGAGGATGCGCTCGGCGCGGCGGAGCTGGACTCCGGGAGCGCGTCGCTCACCCTGGCCGCCGGTCGCCTGCCGGTGGGCTCGCACCAGGTCACCGTGCGGTACGCGGGCGACGAGCTGTTCGCGGCGGCGTCGACCACCCTGCGGCTGACGGTCGAGGCGACCTCCGGACACCGAGCCGAGCTCGGGGTCGGCACGCTGGCTCAGCGTTGGGGCAGCGCCGCGACGCTGCGGGTCACCGTGAGTGGGGAGCACGGACTGCCGACCGGCAGCGTGCGGCTCTACCGGGGTGAGGTGCAGGTCGCCAGCGGCCGGGTCGTGGACGGCGTCGCCGTCGTCCGGGTGCCGGCATTGGCGCTGCGAGTCGGCAGCCACCGGCTGCGGGTCGTCTACGACGGCGATGCCCGCTACGGGCCGGTGTCCGCCGAGGTGGCGGCCCGGGTTGCGAAGGCCGCGGCATCGCTGAAGGTGCTCAAGGTCAGCCCGAAGAAGATCCGCGCGAAGAAGAGCAAGGCGGTGCTCCGCGTCCGGGTGCAGGTCCCGGCCGGAGTGAGCGCGACCGGCACCGTGACGGTGCGGGGAGCGGGCATCAAGGCCCGCTCCGTCCGTGTGGTCCGGGGCGTCGCGACGGTCAACGTCGGCAAGCTGCGGCGTCCGGGAGTGAAGCGGCTGAGCGTCGTCTACTCCGGCAGCAAGGACGTCGAGCGGGCGTCGAGGACGGTGCGGATCAAGGTCCGCCGCTGACCCTGTCGCGAGGAGGGTGGGGCGAGCCGGTGGACGCCGGTTTCGCCCCACCTCACCGGAGTCGGTATGCTTCCTCGCGCTGACGTTGACACTGACACCAGCACGCCGCCTTAGCTCAGTCGGTAGAGCGAATCACTCGTAATGATTAGGTCGTCGGTTCGATTCCGACAGGCGGCTCAAGTAAGTGCATGTCAGGTCTGGTTCGCTCTCTAGAGAGTGCCGGGCCTGCTGCGTTCTCCACCCATTTGCAACGCACCTACTACTCCTGCGTATCCCAAGAGGACTGGGGCGCGAGGTAGCTGCTCGGGGGTGCTGTAGCAGCCGTCCGCTTTGTCGCGATAGGGCGTTCGACCCGCGCGGTGCGGCGGAAGTCTGGGGAGCCATTCGCGTCTCGCCTACGAGATGCGCCGCCGGGAGGCCCGCTACGGCCTGGAGACGATGTGCATCGGCGGTGGACAAGGCCTGGCGGCTGTCTTCGAACTGGCCGACTGATCTCACCGACGCGCGGAGCGAATCACGCGCACGTGCACGCGCGCTGTGAAGGGCCTCCGAGGCAGGTGTGAACTGCGTGGTCCGGGGTATATGTCCGTCCGCCAGAGAGCCTGGCTCCCCAGCATGATGTGTGCTCGCGCAGGAGGACTGTCTCGTGAACAACCCGCAGCAACCCGGCATGTCTCCCTACGGGCACGGGGCCTACCCGCCGCCTCCGTCCCAGGCTCCGCGGCCGGGGAGCGGACGCACGCTGCTCTGGTTGGCGGCGGGCCTGGTCGTGGTGCTGCTCGCGGTCGGCGCCGTCGCACTGCTGGTGCTGGGCGACGACTCCGATGAGTCGCCGGGCGAAGGCACGAGCAACGCGCGCGACGAGTCGTGCGCCGTCTACAGCGAGTCGATGCTGAACGTGGAGACCTGGGCCGCCGTCGGCAACGATCCGGATCGCATGCAGGAGCTCTACGACGCGCTCGCCGAGGACATCACCGACGACGAGATCCGCGCCCTGGTGGCTGCGGAGGCGGAGGCGATGGTGGCGCAAAAGCGCGGCATCCAGGAGTGGAAGGCGAGCATGGAGGAGGCTCTGGAGCGGGGGGAGCATCCGGACACCACCCTGCCGGACGGGCTGGGTGCCGACAGCCCCGCGCCGAAGGCACAGGCCGCTGTCATCAACGCTTGCGCGAGCGCCTGGGGCGCCGACGACGACGCGCCGGTTCCCCAGGTCACCGCGCCGACGCTGGACCTGCCGAGCGGCTTGGGTGACGAGTGATGGCGGGCTACCCGTACCCGCCGGCCCCTCAGCAAGGCTGGCCGCCACCACCGCCGAAGCGTCGATTCCCCTGGCTGGCGGTCCTCGGCTCCGCCGCGCTTGCCCTGATCCTGATCGGCGGCATCACCGCCGTGTTGATCTGGGACCGCGACGATGAGGCCTCCGCTGACGCTCCGAGCAGGTCGGAGCGGACCAGCAAGTCCGAGGAGGTGCGCAAGCGCCTGCTCCAGGAAGGCCGCCGCGAGCTGCCGACCGCCGCGAAGACCGAGAACGCCGTCCCTGGCTACGACTACTCGACGACACTGACCGACGTCGCCACCGACACCGACCTGCTCATCCCTGCCAGCTACGACGCCGACGGATCCGAGACGCGCAACGGGGCAGAGCCGAAGATCGAGGTCTACTCCGATGCGGCGCTGACCCGTGCGGTGCCGATCGTGATCGTTCCCGACCTCACCGCGCCGGACTCCGATCCGCGGCTCGCGATCAAGGCGACAGAGTTGCGCCGTGCGCACATCGCCGGCCAAGGCGGTCAGCTGAAGTGGACCCTCGCCGACCTCGGCACCTATTGGAACCTCAACCCCACGGTCTTCGTGGTCCAGCACCTCACCCCCGACGGCGACCCGCGGCCGCGCCCCCTGGTCACCGAGGTCCGCTTCGAGTCCCAGGTGCCCGCTCCCGCCCAGGTCGCCTCCAGCGTGACGGCCGACGGCGACGCGCTGCTCGAGTGGTCGCCGGTCGACGGCGCCTCCGAGTACCTGGTGGTGCTTCAGCAGCGGCAGGGCGAGGCGGACGCAGTGCGCGTCGTCGGACGGACTGGCGAGACCACGTGGACCTCGGCTGGGACCGAGCGCTGCCTGACCGCCTCGTGCACCCAGAACGAGATCATGAAGCTGACCACCGTCGACGCCTCCACGATGGCGTCGGCGCCGAGTCTGGTCTCGGAGAAGGTGGATGCCCGACTGGGCGTCGTCGCGGTCGTCGAGAAGCAGACCTCGATCCTGGCCGGGATCGACTTCACCGGTCTGGAGTCGCTCCCGGTTCGCGCCGACCGCAAGTGGGACGCCGGTGCCGAGGTCGCTGACCGTGGCCTGGCTGCTCTGCCGAGCCGCTTCCTCTTCGTCTCCGTCGACGGCTCGACCCGCGCCACGGGTGCCTTCATCGAGCGCAGCGAGGTGCGTCGCCGAGGGCCCAGCTGGGAGGTTCCGCTGCGTGGGCAGGGCACCCGACTGGTGGACACCGTGAACATTCCGGCGGCCGCCGTCGAGGACATGGATGCGGCGGTGGCGAGGTTCAACGAGCGCGCCGAGCGGGACTACCCCCAGGCGGGCCTGGCGGAGCCGAGCATCGTGATCAACGTCGACCATCCCGAGGAGCCCAGCCCCGAGCTGCCCGCCCCTGACTACCCGATCTCCGGCAGCAACGAGCTGACCCGGTTCATCGCCGGCCAGCTGATCGCCGGCTCCACCGCGATCGACATCTCCGCGCTCGTCGACCAACCAGGCATGCCGGACGCCGTCGACGCGTGGAAGGAGGCGGTCTACCAGAACCCGTACGCCCTGGCGTACTTCGATCGGCCGACCTTCGCCGGCGACGTGATCCACGTGGAGCCCGCCTACTCGCCGCAGGAGAAGCAGGAGCGTCAGCGCGCGATCGCGCGGGCCGCGGAGTCGGTCGTGCGGAAGGTGACGCGCGCCGGGATGAGCGACGCCGAGAAGGTGAGCGCCCTCAACCGCCACCTGGTGGACTTCGGGGAGTACGACGACGCCGCGATCGCCGCGCTGTCGGGTGGCTCCCGCGCCGACATTCCTGCGCGCTTCCGGTACGCCTGGGAGACCGACGGGATCCTGGTCGACGGCGACGGGGTGTGCATGAGCTACTCGTACGCCTTCCAGGCCTTGGCCGAGGAGGCCGGAGTCGAGTCGGTCGTCGTGACCGGTGACCTCGCCGACGGCGGCGGCCATGCCTGGAACAAGGTGAGGATCGAGGGGAGCTGGCGCAATGTCGACGTCACCTGGAACGACCCGGAAGGCGGCTGGACGTCCTCGTCGGGCACGGCGTACCTGATGATCGGTGACGCCGACTTCACGGGGAGCGCCCAGCGCACCGAGCGCGACGACTGGATGGCCGATGCCTACCTGGCCCAGTACGCGAGCCGCTGACCGATGGAGGCATCAGGGATGAGCGGCAGTCACCCGGCACTCCCGCGTGCCACGTTCCAGGGGTACTGGATGGCACCGGGTGCCTTCGGGGGCGTCCCGGTCTGGCTGAGCGTCGAGGGTGGTCTTCTCTCGCTCGTCGCCGCTCAGCCGGGCTCGTCCGGAACCTCCGTCGTCTTCCGCGTGCCGGTCCAGCACGCCAGGGTGAGGGCGGCGGCGCAACGGATCACCGTCACCGTCGCGGGGAGGACCTATCCCGTGCTGGCCCGTCCGCTGGGTCCTGTCGTCGGCCCGGCGGTGGGAGTCGCCGGGTCGTTGGCGGGCCTGGCTGGCGCTGAGCGCGTCCACGGCGGCGCGGTCGCCGCTCGCGGGGCGAACGTGGCAGCGGACGCCGCCGCGTTCTCCCGCCAAGGCGGGCACCAACTCCTTGCCGCGCTACGCGCATCGGGGGCGCCGGTACGCCGCGTCGGCTATCCGGCGATCCTCGCCGCAGGTCTCGCGGCCGGGTTCCTGGTGGTCCTGCTGGTCACCGTTATCACGGTCGTCGCGTTGCGCTAGGTGAACTGCAACACCGCGAATCGCTGAACTTCAACGAGAAGGCCCCCTGCCGACGCCGTTCAGAGTCTGCTGCCGGGGGTGGCCACCGGCAGCACCCGGCTCGGGTCCACCTCCTGGTCCGGCACCCAACGGCGTTCGACGTGCTCCACGATCCGCTCTGCCTGCTGTTGCGCCACCTCGCGGGCCGACTCGGGCAGAGCTTGGATCGCGGCCTCGAACGCTGCAGGTAGCTGATCTTGAAGCAGCTTCACGGTCTCAGTGGCCCAGCCCGAAGGCATCCCCAAGCGCTGACCGACACGCTCCCAGTCCTTCTCAGTCACGTCGAGGAACGTGGTGGCTCTGCCCAGCTTCATGGGAGCTCGAAGGTGATCGTGTTGCGGGTAGCAAGCAGCGGAGGCGACGTCGTAGAGCGGAGCAAGACGTGCTCGGGACCCACTGAGCAGCATCGAGTAGTTCTTGGCGTGGGCATCGGTGCCGCCGATCATGGCGTAGAAGGCCAGGTAGGCGAAGAACCGCTCCGCTGAGTCGCTCCGGTCCTCCTCAGCCAGCGGTCGGAAGAGGTCGGAGATCTCCCCGACCCCGGGGCCGCCGTCGCTTTGGTACTTCTGGCTCGGATGGACCGAGAGTGCCACGCAAGCGCAGTGTGGTCGTACGGCCACGTCATATCGATGTGGTCGTACTGTCACCATGACAAAAGATGCCGTACGGCAACATCGGTTCTACGTTGCCGAACGGCCACATAGTTGCCGGTCTTGCAACGACAGTGCCCCTCCGCGCCGCGGGTGAACGGCTCGGAGGGGCACTGGGTCGTACGGCGCGGGAGAGTGGCGCCGGCCCGGGTCAGCTGATCAGCGTGTCGATCCCGCCGAGGTAGGTGCTCGGGTCGCCGCGGCACGCCTACACCCGCTCGCTGGTGGATGCGGTGCCGCGGGTCGCCCATCTGCGCGGGCGCCCTCACTGAGGGTGGGCGGCGACGCTCAACAGCACCACGGCGTCACCGAGCGCGGTGAGGTCGTGCCGCTCGGGCGGGATGATCAGGTAGTCGCCGGTCCTCCCGTGCCAGGAGTCGGTGGCCGTGCCGAGGCGGACCTCGCCGCTGAGCACCTGCAGGGTCGCCTCGCCGGGACTCTCGTGCTCGGCGAGCGCCTGCCCCTCGAGCAGCGCGATCACGGTCTGCCGCAGGCTGAAGTGATGGTCGGCGTGGATCGAGCGACCAGCGCGCCCGGAGCTCGCTGATCGGGCGGCGTTCAACAGCTCGATGGCGAGGTGTTCGAGGTTGACGGACTGCATCGTGGACTCCTTCTCGACAGCTCTGCGGTGGGGCCTGTGACTCGAGCATGGCACGGGCACACGACGCCTTCCCGCACCGTGACGTGGGGCGACCGTCCCAGATCGATCCAGGACCTTGGTCCTATCGACAAGCGCATCAGGGCCGCTATGTTGAGGTGAAGCCAACCGCCCCGACGCTTGAAGCGAGGTGCGCACGTGCCGGATCCGTCGCCTACGAACTCAGGCCTGGACGGGCCTGCATCTGATGCGCTGCTCGGAGTGGGGCGCTTCTTCAGCCGGTGGGACGAGACCGCAGACGGCCGAGCGGTCTTCCGGGAGGGCGGCCGCGCCGGCGACGTCTTCTACCGTGACCGGTGGAGCCACGACAAGGTCGTCCGGTCCACCCATGGGGTGAACTGCACCGGGTCGTGCTCGTGGAAGGTCTACGTCAAGGACGGGATCATCACCTGGGAGGCGCAGCAGACCGACTATCCCTCCGTCGGCCCCGACCGCCCCGAGTACGAGCCCCGTGGATGTCCACGGGGCGCTGCCTTCTCCTGGTACACCTACTCTCCGACGCGGGTCCGCTATCCCTACGTGCGCGGCGTCCTGTTGGAGATGTACCGCGAGGCGCGGGCCCGTCTCGGCGATCCGGTCCTGGCCTGGGCCGAGATCACCGGAGACCCCGAGAGGCGCCGGCGCTATCAGCAGGCCCGTGGCAAGGGCGGCCTGGTCCGGGCCACCTGGGACGAGGCCTTGGAGATCACCGCCGCGGCGCACGTGAACACCATCAAGGCCTACGGGCCCGATCGGGTGGCCGGGTTCTCGCCGATCCCGGCGATGTCGATGGTCTCGCACTGCGTGGGCACGCGGTTCATCCAGCTGCTCGGCGGGGTGATGACGTCCTTCTACGACTGGTACGCAGACCTCCCGGTGGCCAGCCCGCAGGTGTTCGGCGATCAGACCGACGTCCCGGAGTCCGGTGACTGGTGGGACGCCACGTATCTGATGATGTGGGGCTCCAACGTGCCCGTCACCCGGACGCCGGACGCACACTGGATGGCCGAGGTCCGCTATCGCGGGACCAAGGTGGTCACGGTCAGTCCCGACTATGCCGACAACACCAAGTTCGCCGACGAGTGGATGCCCGCCCAGGCCGGAACCGACGCCGCGCTCGGCATGGCGATGGGCCATGTGGTGCTCAAGGAGCACTTCGTGGACCGGCAGACGCCGTTCTTCCACGACTACGTGCGCAGCTACACCGACCTCCCGTTCCTGATCCAGCTGGAGGAGCATGACGACGGGGGCATGGTCCCCGGCAAGTTCCTCACCGCCGCCGACCTCGGCAGCACCGCTGAGGAGGACGCCTGGAAGACGGTGCTCCTGGACAGCACGTCGGGTGAGCCGGTGGTGCCGAACGGCTCGCTCGGCTTCCGCTATGCGGAGTCCGGGGTGGGGCGCTGGAACCTCGATCTGGAGGGCGTGGTCCCCGCGCTGACCATGCTGGACGCCGGCGCGGAGCCGGTCGAGCTCCTGCTGCCGGCGTTCGTCGAGGCAGACGGCTCCGGGTCGGTGCTGCGTCGCGGCGTCCCGGCGCGACGGATCGGCGGCCGGTTGGTCACCACCGTCCTCGATCTGATGCTGGCGCAGTACGGCGTCGGCCGCGACCTCGACGGCGTGCCGCTGCCGGGGGAGTGGGCGACGGGCTACGACGACGCCAGCACGCCCTACACCCCGGCCTGGCAGGCCGAGGTGACCAGCGTCCCTGCCGAGCAATGCATCCGGGTGGCCCGGGAGTTCGCGGCCAACGCGGAGGAGTCGGGCGGCCGCTCGATGATCATCATGGGCGCCGGCATCTGCCAATGGTTCCACGGTGACGCCACCTACCGATCGATCCTGTCGCTGCTCATGCTCACCGGCTGTCTGGGCCGCAACGGCGGCGGCTGGGCGCACTATGTGGGCCAGGAGAAGTGCCGACCGATCACCGGATGGGTCTCGTTGGCGAACGCGCTGGACTGGTCGCGCCCGCCGCGGACCATGCCGGGCACCTCCTACTGGTACATGCACACCGATCAGTGGCGCAACGACGGCTACTCCGCCGACTCGCTCGCCTCACCGCTGGCCCGCGGACACCTGGCGGGCAAGCACACCGCCGACACGATCGCGGAGTCCGCGCGGATGGGCTGGATGCCCTTCTACCCGCAGTTCTCCACCAACCCGCTCGATGTCGCGGAGCAGGCCCAGGAGGCGGT
>NZ_BAAALG010000013.1:82704-89230 GCF_039528155.1 Nocardioides dubius
CGGCTCGTACGTGGCCGAGCGCCTGCACGACGGATCGCTCCAGCCCGCCATCGCCGACGTCGACGCCCCGGAGAACTGGCCCCGGACCCTGATGCTCTGGCGCTCCAACCTGATGGGCTCCTCCGCGAAGGGCAACGAGTACTTCCTCAAGCATCTGCTCGGCACGCACTCCAACGTGATGGGCACCGAGAACCCCAACGCGCCACGGCCGAGCGAGGTGCGCTGGCATGACGAGGCACCCGAGGGGAAGCTCGACCTGCTGGTCTCCGCCGACTTCCGGATGACCTCCACCACCCTGCTCTCCGACGTCGTCCTCCCGGCCGCCACCTGGTACGAGAAGCACGACCTGTCCTCCACCGACATGCACCCGTTCGTGCACGCGTTCACCCCCGCCATCGACCCGCCATGGCAGGCGAAGACCGACTTCGAGCTCTTCCACCAGCTCGCCCAGCGCTTCTCCGCGATGGCGGCGACCCACCTGGGGGTGCGTCGCGACCTGGTCAGCGTCCCGATGCAGCACGACACGCCAGGCCAGACCGCGCAGCCCGCTGGCCGGGTGACTGACTGGAAGGGCTCGGGCAAGCCGGGAGTCCCTGGCCGCAACGCTCCGGCCTTCTCCGTCGTCGAGCGCGACTACACCGCGATCGCCGACAAGCTGGCCACCATCGGCCCGCTCGCAGACTCGGCGGGCTTCACGGTCAAGAACGTCACCTACCGCCTGGAGGAGCAGGTGCAGTGGCTCGCTGCCCGCAACGGCGTGATGCTCGGCGGCGCCGGTGACGGCCGCCCCGCGATCGACACCGACGCCAAGCTGGCCGAGGCGATCCTGGCATTCTCCGGAACCACCAACGGTGAGCTCGCGGTGCAGGGGTTCCGCACCCTGGAGAAGCGGGTGGGTCGTCCCCTCGCCGACCTCGCCGAGGGGTCGGCAGAGAAGCGGATCACCTTCGCCGACACCCAGCGCGCTCCCGTTCCGGTGATCACCTCGCCGGAGTGGTCGGGCTCCGAGACCGGCGGACGACGCTACGCCCCCTTCACGGTCAACATCGAGCGGCTGAAGCCCTTCCACACGCTCACCGGGCGGATGCACTTCTACCTCGACCACGACTGGATGTCCGATCTCGGGGAGGGGTTGCCGACCTATCGGCCGCCGCTCGACATGCACCGGCTCTTCGGAGAGCCACGGGTCGGTCCGGACGGCGGGGCGCAGGTCACGGTGCGCTACCTGACCCCGCACTCCAAGTGGTCCATCCACTCCGAGTACCAGGACAACCTGCTCATGCTCTCGCTCTCCCGCGGAGGACCCACGGTCTGGATGAGCCCCGCGGACGCCGAGGCGATCGCGGTCAGCGACAACGACTGGGTCGAGTGCGTGAACGCCAACGGCGTGCTGGTCGCGAGGGCCGTGGTGAGCCACCGGATGCCGGCCGGGGTGGTCTACGTCCACCATGCCCAGGAGCGCACGATCGACGTGCCGAAGTCGGAGGCCACCGGTCGGCGCGGCGGCATCCACAACTCGGTGACCCGGCTGCTGGTGAAGCCCTCGCACCTGATCGGTGGCTACGGCCAGCTGAGCTACGCCTTCAACTATCTCGGGCCCACCGGCAACCAACGCGACATGGTCGCCACCGTGCGCCGTCGTTCGCAGGAGGTGCAGTACTGATGACCGCTCCGACCCGGATCATGGCGCAGGTCGCGATGGTGATGAACCTCGACAAGTGCATCGGCTGCCACACCTGCTCGGTGACCTGCAAGCAGGCCTGGACCAACCGGGCCGGCACCGAGTACGTCTGGTTCAACAATGTGGAGACCAAGCCGGGCCAGGGCTACCCGCGGCGCTACGAGGACCAGGAGCGTTGGCGTGGAGGCTGGGAGCTGAACCGACGGGGACGACTGCGGCTGAAGTCCGGAGGACGACTCCGCAAGCTGGCCGGCATCTTCGCCAGCCCTGTGCAACCCGAGCTCGCCGACTACTACGAGCCGTGGACCTACGACTACCGCACCCTGGTCGACGCCCCGCTGGGCGACGACTTCCCGGTCGCCCGACCCAAGTCGCTGATCACCGGCAAGGACACCAAGGTCACCTGGTCGGCCAACTGGGACGACAACCTCGGTGGCGCGACCCAGCACGGCCATCTCGACCCGATCGTGGAGAAGGTCCGGAGCGAGGCCGAGGACAAGATCCGCTTCGAGCTCGAGAAGACCTTCATGTTCTACCTGCCGAGGATCTGCGAGCACTGTCTGAACCCCTCCTGCATGGCGTCGTGCCCCTCAGGTGCGATCTACAAGCGCTCCGAGGACGGCATCGTCCTGGTCGACCAGGACCGCTGCCGCGGCTGGCGCCAGTGCATCACCGGCTGCCCGTACAAGAAGATCTACTTCAACCACAAGTCCGGCAAGGCCGAGAAGTGCACGTTCTGCTACCCGCGCGTCGAGGTCGGGCTGCCCACCGTCTGCGCCGAGACCTGCGTGGGCCGCCTGCGCTACATCGGTGTGATCCTCTACGACGCGGACGCGGTGACCGCGGCCGCCGCGACCCCGGACGACCGGCAGCTGCACCAGGCCCAGCTGGACCTGATGCTCGATCCGAACGACCCTCAGGTGATCGCCGCCGCCCAGCGAGCCGGCATCCCCGATGACTGGATGGTGGCCGCCCGGCGCTCACCGGTCTATGCACTCGCCAAGACCTACGGTGTCGCCCTGCCGCTGCATCCGGAGTACCGGACGATGCCGATGGTCTGGTACGTGCCGCCGCTCTCACCGGTGGTGGATCTGCTGGCTGAGCAGGGCCACGACGCGGAGGACACCGGCACTCTCTTCGGTGCGATCGACGCGCTGCGGATCCCTGTCGAGTACCTGGCCGAGCTGTTCACGGCGGGAGAGACCAGCACCGTGACCGCCGTGCTCCGCAAGCTGGCCGCGATGCGCTCCTACATGCGCGGGGTCACCCTGGGCCGGGAGCCGGACGCCTCCATCCCGCAGAGCGTGGGGATGAGTGAGGAGGCGCTGTACGAGATGTACCGGTTGATGGCGTTGGCCAAGTACGAGGACCGCTACGTGATCCCCGCGGCTCACGTCGAGGACGCCCACCGCCTGGAGGAGATCGGCTGCTCGCTCGACTTCGACGCGGGGCCGGGCATGTACGAGTCGGGGCCGTTCGGCGAGGCCAGCGGCGCTCCCACCCCGGTCGCGGTGGAGACCTTCACCGCCTTGCGCCAGCGCCAGACGGCGGATGCGGCGGCCTCCACCGATGAGCTGCGGGGCCGGGTCAACCTGTTGAACTGGGACGGCAACGGGAGCCCACCGGGCCTGTTCCCGCAACGCCGCGACATCCGCCCCGGCCGGGAGGATTGAGCCGTGGTGCGCCTGCGAGCCGGACGCGTCCGTGCCGAGCGCCGTCGTCACGAGCAGCGGGTGCTGCACCAGGTGGTGGCGTGGTGCCTCGCCTATCCCGACGAGCAGCTGCTCGCCCAGCTTCCGGTCCTCGGCGCCGCACTAGGCGAGCTCGAGGCCGACGACCACGGGCTCGCCGAGCTGATCGACCTGCTCGCCGCGCGCCCTCTCGCGGAGTCGCAACGGGTCTACGTCGAGCTCTTCGACCTCGATCGCAAGCACGCGTTGCACCTCTCCTACTGGACCGACGGCGACACGCGGCGGCGCGGTGAGGCGCTGACCCGGTTCAAGGAGGCCTACCGAGCCTCCGGCCATCTCGTGCAGACGCAGGGAGAGCTGCCCGACCACCTGTGCCTGGTGCTGGAGTTCGCGGCGCTGGTCGACCCGGAGGCCGGCTGTGCGCTGCTGCAGCAGTACCGGGCCAGCCTCGAGCTCCTCCGGCTGGCGCTCCTGGACGCCGGCACGCCCTACGCGGCAGCCCTCGCCGCCGTCTGCTCGACCTTGCCCGGCCCCTCGCCTGCGGATCGGGCAGCGGCAATGGCGCTGGCCGGTCCGCCACCCACCGAGTCGGTGGGCCTGGAGCCCTTCGATCCCCGACTGCTGCCGATGGCCGACCCGGAGGTGACCCGATGAGCACAGTGCTGTGGGGCGTACTGCCCTACCTGAGCCTGGCGATCCTGGTGGGCGGCACGATCTGGCGCTACCGCTATGACAAGTTCGGCTGGACGACTCGCTCCTCGCAGCTCTATGAGTCGAGGCTGCTGCGGATCGGGTCGCCGATGTTCCACGTCGGGATCCTGGTGGTCTTCATCGGGCATGTCGGCGGGTTGGTGATCCCGGAGTCGTGGACCGAGGCGGTCGGCGTGACCGAGGCGATCTACCACTTCAACGCGCTGCTCTTCGGCGGCATCGCGGGCGTGCTCACCCTCGGCGGCCTGTTGATCCTGGTCTACCGGCGGCGCACCACCGGCCCGGTCTTCATGGCCACCACCCGCAACGACAAGCTGATGTACGTCCTGCTGGTCTCCACGATCGCGTTGGGGCTGTGGACCACCCTGGTCGCAGTGGGTGCCGGTCATGAGGCGCACAACTATCGGGAGACGGTCTCGCCCTGGTTCCGGTCGCTCTTCACGCTGCGCCCGGACGTCGACGCGATGGCTGCGGCGCCGGTGCAGTTCCACCTGCACGTGTTGATCGCGTTGA
Organism: Nocardioides dubius; assembly: GCF_039528155.1. Taxonomy (NCBI): domain Bacteria; kingdom Bacillati; phylum Actinomycetota; class Actinomycetes; order Propionibacteriales; family Nocardioidaceae; genus Nocardioides; species Nocardioides dubius. The sequence continues at coordinate 87,301 of NZ_BAAALG010000013.1, forward strand.
CCCTCTTCGCGGTCTGGCCCTTCACCCGGCTGGTGCATGCCTTCACCGCACCCGTCCACTATCTCTTCCGTCCCTACATCGTCTATCGAAGCCGCGATCGCCGCCGGGGCACCCGTCCCACCCCCTCGGGGTGGAGCCCCGTCGGCACGACCGACAGGGTGCGCTGATCATGACCGGGACACCTACCCCGACCACCGGAGCCCAGCCGGCCGCAAGCCTGCGGGGCGCCGGGCTCAACCTGTCGCTGGCGACGCTCGCCTTCGCCGTCAGCTTCTGGGCGTGGAACCTGATCGCCCCTCTCGGGGTCCGCTATGCCGCCGACCTCGACCTCAGCAACGGCGAGAAGTCCTTGCTGGTGGCGATCCCGGTGCTGGTGGGCTCGCTGGGGCGCATCCTCGCCGGCGCGCTGACCGATCGCTTCGGCGGTCGGGTGATGTTCCCCGTGCTGCTGGTGGTCTCGGCGCCGTTCGTCGTCCTGGTCGCCGTCGCCGGACGCAACGACTCGTACCCGCTGCTGCTCGTCTTCGGGTTCTTCCTCGGCATCGCCGGGACCACTTTCGCGGTGGGCATCCCGTTCGTGAACGCCTGGTACGAGGCGAACCGCCGCGGCTTCGCCACCGGCGTCTTCGGCGCCGGGATGGGCGGTACGGCGCTCTCAGCCTTCTTCACCCCGCGCTTCGTCGACTGGTTCGGCTACCTGGCCACCCACCTGATCGTCGCGGTGGGGCTGCTCGCCACCGCCGCCCTCTGCTGGGTGGTCATGCGCGACTCGCCACGCTGGAGTGCCAACCACGACCCGGTCGCTCCCAAGTTTCTCGGCGCGCTGCGGTTGCCCGTCACCTGGAAGATGTCCTTCCTCTATGCGGTGGCCTTCGGTGGCTTCGTCGCCTTCTCCACCTATCTCCCCACCTACCTCAAGGATGTCTACGAGTTCGACCTGACGGGCGCCGGCACCCGGACGGCGGGCTTCGCGCTGGCCGCCGTCCTCGCCCGGCCGCTGGGCGGGGTGCTCGCCGACCGGATCGGGCCCCGCAACGTGGTCGCCTCATCGTTGGCCGGAACCGCGGTGATGGCCGTGGTCGTGGCCTTCGAGCCGCCGATCGAGGTGCCGGCGGGTGCCGCGTTCATCGCCCTCGCGTTCTTCCTCGGTCTCGGCACCGGCGGGGTCTTCGCCTGGGTCGCCGCTCTCGCACCCCCGGAGCGGGTCGGCTCCGTGAGCGGCCTGGTCGGTGCCGCCGGCGGATTGGGCGGCTTCTTCCCGCCGCTGGTGATGGGTGCCACCTACGAGGTCGCGCTGGAGGGCTACGGGCTCGGCCTGGGGCTGCTGGCCGTCGTGTCCGTCGGCGCGCTGCTCTTCGCCTGGGTCGGCGTCCGGCCTACATCCGGCGGGCCAGGAGCGTCGAATTCCTCCCGCCCCGGGTCCTAAGTCCCTTCCGGTGACGGCAGGAAGTCCCTACCGTGACTCCTAGCGGGTGTCCGTCCGCAGCGCGCGACGACAGCTACCGCGCTGTGGACGGTGCCCGATCCTTACGAGAGAGGAAGCTCCGTGCCTGACTACTGGTCTTCAATCTGGGACACCATCTGGTGGGCCCTCACCATCTTCGTCTTCATCGCCTACCTGATCGCGTTGTTCTCGATCATCAGCGACCTGTTCCGTGACCGTGAGCTCGGCGGCGTCGCCAAGGCGATCTGGCTGGTCTGCCTCGTCTTCCTGCCCTTCTTGACGGCCCTGGCCTACCTGATCTTCCGGGGCTCCGGGATGGCGGAGCGCACCGTCCGTCAGCAGCGTGCGGCGCAGAGCGCCTTCGACGAGTACGTGCGCACCGTGTCGGGTGGCCCGGCCTCCGAGATCTCCTCGGCCAAGGAGCTGCTCGACCAGGGTGCGATCAGCCAGGCCGAGTTCGACCAGATCAAGCAGGCCGTGCTGGGC
>NZ_BAAALG010000013.1:89281-109686 GCF_039528155.1 Nocardioides dubius
CTCTGATCTCTGATCTCTGATCAGAGGTCGATGGGTCGCAGCACGCGGTCGATGCCGTGCGCGATCTGCTTGTTCCCCTGGTTGATGTTGACCATGACGACCCGCGGGTTGCGGTCGTTGCGGTCCTGGTCGACCAGGATCACCTTCTTGCCCTTGACCTTCACGGTGATGGTGGCGCCGAGCGCGGTCTTGATCGCCTTGCCGTCCCGCTTGACGATCTTCTTGGCGCCCAGGGTCTTGCCCACGATCACGTGGTAGAGCAGGACCGACTCGACGGTGTCAACGTCGGCGATCCTGGCCAGCGCGCGGAAGGTGCCGCGCTCGGTCTTGCGCTGCGTGCCGGTCAGGTCCTTGACCAGCGCGCGGAACGCGGCGTCGGTGGGCAGGAACGCGGTGACGCGCTGGTTGCCCTTGGCCAGCACGGAGACGGGGCTGCTCGGCTTGGCCTTGAGGACGGTCAGGACGGCCTTCTCGAGGATGTCGTAGTCGTGCCAGTTCCGGTCGAAGCCGCGGTCGGCTCCGAGCACCTTGGCGAGGCTGCGGGTGCCCGGCTCCGCGGACGACTCCTGCGCGTGCGCCGGGGCTGCCAGGGTCGTGCCGGCGACGGCGGCGGTGACCAGGCCGGCGAGCCCGAGCTTCGCGGTGTGGCGCGTGTTCATGGTGCTTTCCCTTCGATCGATGGCGATGTGGAGGGGATCGAGGCATGGGGGCTCGGCCCTCTCCTCTGTCCTGAGTCATTCGGAGCCGGCGCGGGCACGGTTTGGTCGGGAGTCTCGGGGAACGCCCGCAGTTTCCGGCCCGGGCAGCGGACGTTCAACTTGCAACGATTTTCAAGAAAGTTGAGAACGGGGAAATATTGAACGACGATGGGTGGCATGTCGTCGATGGTGGATGCCGCAACCGGCCTTCTCAGCGAGTGGGGCATCTCGGTCGCGCCGGTTGAGGGCGGAGGTCCGGAGCCCCGGGTCGAGTTACGGCGTGCTGGCTCGCGGGCGGTCTACCTGCTTCGCCAGAGTCGCCCTGTCGAGACCGCGACGTGGCAGCGGAGCCAGACGAGCGCGGGGCACGAACCTGTCCTTCACCTGATCCGGCATGCCACACAGGCCCAATCTGAGGAGCTCCGCGATTTGGGCGTGGAGTACCTCGACTCGTCAGGCAACGCCCACCTCCACTTCGGCGATGTCTTCGTCGACGTGAGGGGGCGACGACCCCGTGAGCGGGGGCGACGACCCACCGGCCAGAACCCCTTCAGCGGTCGTCGGAGCAGAGTGGCCTTCGTTCTGCTCGCCTGGCCGCAGCTGTGGGAGGCCACGAACCAGGAGATCGCTGATGCTGCCGGCGTCTCGATGGGCACCGCTCACCAGGGACGGTTGATGCTGCGTGAAGCCGGCCTGGACCGCGGTTCGCGGCAGGCTGAGTTGCTGGACCGATGGTCTGCTGCGTGGATCGCCAGCATCGGTGCGAAGCTGACCCTGGGCCGGTTCCATGCGCGCTCGTTGGAGGTGCAGAAGGTCAGCGCGAACGACCCGATGTTCTGTAGCGGCGAGGCAGCCGTCGCCGACCTGGTGAGGCCGATCAGCCTCCTGCTCTACGTGCCGGCGCTTCAACCGCGCCTTGCTGCGGTGAACAGGTGGCGTACTGACGGTCCCAACAACGTCACGCTGCGCGAGGCGTTCTGGAGTGAGCCCGGGGCGGGGCTGCCCGAGGTCCAAGGGATCCCCGCGGCGCCGTGGCCGCTCGTCTACGCCGACCTGCGCGGTGCGGCCGATCCGCGCCTGCATGACGTCGCTCGTGTCGTGCGGGAGCGTCATGTTGACCCTGCCTGACCCGACGTCCCCGGTACTGGATGCCATCCGGCGAGTCGTGGCCGAGCTTGCAGCCAAGGTGCCGGGACTGGACCTCGATGCGGTGATGCTGGTCGGCGCCCAGTGTCGCGACGTCCTCCATGTGGGCTTGGGTCATGCATTCGGCACCCGCAGCAGCTTCGACGTGGATCTTGGACTCGCGCTCCGCTCATGGGACGACCACCGTGAGGTCACCCAAGCCTGCGGCGCACCCGGTGCCAATGGCATCCAGTACCGGGTCGCAGGTCTTCCGGTCGACCTGCTGCCGTTCGGGGAGGTCGAGGAGCCGGCGGGGTTGGTCACCCCTCCCGAGCGCAAGGAGGCGTTGAGCGTCTGGGCCTTCGCCGAGGTCTACCAGGAATCACGGAGCCTCCCCCTTGGGGGATCGCTGCACCTGCGGATTCCTACGGTTCCCGGCTACGCCGCGATCAAGCTGGCGGCCTGGCTCGATCGCTCGGCGTATGGCCAGTACAAGGACGCTGTCGACCTCGCTCTGGTGATGCTCTGGTATCGCAATCACGAGGGCATGCTCGACCGGCTCTATGAACAGCACCCTGAGGTGATGGCCGACTACGACTACGACCTGACACTCGCCGCCGCTGCGCTACTGGGAATGGATGCCATGCAAGTGGTGGGGGCGGCGCGGGCTGCTGAGCTGCGGGCGCGCTGGCCTCGGACTTCGAGGGCGCTGGAAGAGCTGGCGGGCGAGCTTCGGCCCAGCGGCGACGAGGCGCTTCCCGTCGAGGAGAGGCTGCCCCGGGCGCGGCGGCTGGAGTTGGCTGCCGCTCTCGCGGACGGCCTGTTCCGTTGAGGCAGGCGGGCGCCGACTGAGTGGGAGCGGCTGTGACGGCGCGCACAGCCGATGGCTACGTTGAGCGCGTCAATGTTGGCCTGTGTCCAAGGAGTCGTCTTGCCCGAGCCCCGTCCGCAGTTCCCGCCGCCGTCCAGCATCAGCGCCGAGGCGCAGGCGGTGCTGGCCGTCTCGGGTGGCTTCGCGTTGCAGCCGCACCCGGCCCTCGACGACATCGCCGGCTGGGAGCGGTGGGTCGAGGCCAGCGACGGGCCGTTGACCAAGATGCTCGGCGGCTACCAGCTCTCCGACGACGTCATGCGTCGCACGGAGTTCGAGATCGACGGCGTCACCACGCACGTGCTGCATCCGGTCGGGGTCCCCGACGACGCCCCGGTCGTGGTCGAGCTGCACGGCGGTGGCCTGATCCTGTGCGGTGGCGAGCTGTCCTGGAAGATCACGGCGGCGCGCGCGGCCGAGCGCCAGGCGATCACCTGGGTGCCGGACTACCGGATGCCGCCCCACCACCGGTTCCCGGTGGCGCTCGACGACTGCCTCGCCGTCTACCGCCGGGCACTCGCCGAGCGCGACCCGAGCCGGATCGCCGTCAGCGGGGCGTCGGCCGGCGGCAACCTCGCCGCTGCGCTGATGCTGCGCGCCAAGGACGACGGGCTGCCGCTGCCCGCCGCGCTGATCCTGATGACCCCCGAGCTCGACCTCACCGAGTCCGGCGACACGTTCGCCACCCTGCTCGGCATCGACCAGCTCGGCCTGCTGGCCGCCGTCAACGAGCTGTACGCCGACGGCCAGGACCTGACCCACCCCTACCTGTCCCCGCTCTTCGGCGACGTGACCGGCTTCCCGCCCACCTTCCTGCAGAGCGGCACCCGGGATCTCTACCTCTCCAACACGGTGCGCATGCACCGCAAGCTGCTCGACGCCGGCGTCCCGGTCGAGCTGCGGGTGATGGAGGCCGGACTGCACGGCGGCTTCGGCGGCCGGACTCCCGAGGACCGGGTGATCAACGCCGACATGCTCGCCTTCCTGGCCGAGCACCTCGCCGACTGACGCCGCTCAATGTGACCTCAGCGCTCGGTTTCGCGGCAAAAGGCGACGCTGAGGTCACATTGGGTTGTCGAGCTGGGGCGACACGTGGCGCAGGTATCCCTGGCGCCAGCAGCTGTGGATGATCACCACGGCGAGCAGCACGCCGAGCATGCCGAGGCCGAGGTCGCCCAGGGTGTCGCGGTAGGCACCGCGGCGCTCGGAGGAGGTCGCGATGAAGGCGTAGTACTCGGCGATCTCCCACAGGATCGCGGCGGTTCCGCCGACGGCCAGGCCGCGTTCGAGGACCGGCCAGAACTGCGTGGTGGGCGCCATCGTCAGCAGGATGAACGCAGCGGCGAGGATGCCCAGGTTGATGAAGTGCATCCAGTCGTCGAACCAGTAGATGGTGTCGTAGAGATCCATCCGGTTGCCGAGGATGTCGGTGAAGCAGGTCAGCGTGATCAGAGTGTCGGCCAGCCAGGGGAACGAGGCCCGCTCGCGCCAGAACGCGTACCAGATGGCCGGAACCGTGAAGGCGAGCATGGGGTAGCCGACGGCGCGCAGGCCGGCCGCCTTGTCCTCCATGTTCCCGATCTCGGGATAGATGACGGCGGTGCCGAGCATCAGCAGGAGGGCCGCCTTGGCGGTGACGTTCACCGCGCGCAGGACCTGGGGGGTGGGATAGCGCGTGGCCACCGCCTCGACCATTGCACCATCCTCGTTTCCACTGTTCTGCGCACCGGCGGGAGGACCCGCGAGCGGTGCTTGCTTGCGCCCTGGCGGCCCTCGCTCACCATGTGGGGTGCGAGCGAGGGCCTGGAGTCGGCACTCAGGGGCGCGGCCGACTCCGTCGGACACCCTAGCGAACCGGACAAGCAACCGCGGATTTGCCGCACTGGTCTGGACCAGTCGCGGAATTTCGGACACAGTCCGTGCTTTGCTGCGGGTGCCCGGGTAGTGTCGGTGTTGCCCCGCAGGTGACCCGAGACGCCTGCGGGGCTTTCACATTTCTCGACAGGGTGAGCCGGTGACGGGCTGAGCCGTCGACAGGCTGAGCCGCAGGCTCAGCCCTCCTCGGGCTCGGCGTCGCCGAGGAAGTCGATCGCGACCTGGAGCAGCTGGATCGCCATCTCCGGGTCGAGGCCGCCGAGCATGATCTTCAGGCCCAGGTCGGCCTCGGTGTCGAGGTCCCACTCGTCGGCGTCGGCGTCGGTGTCGGGCATCTCGATCAGGGAGATGTGGATGCCGGGCTGGTCGTTGGACACGACTGCCTGGTGCTGGGCGCTCTCGTCGGCGATGGCCTGGGCGGCCACGCTGATGGTGAGGTCCTCGGTGCCCTCGTGGTCGTGGTCGTGATCGTGGTCGTGCGACATGGATGCTCCAGTGGTTGGGGGACGTTCGCGCACGACATTACGGCAGGCGCCTCAGGCGTCGACCGGATCGGTGAGGGAACGGATCCGGCGGGTGGCGAGCTCGATCATCAACGCGGCCGCGGGGGAGAGCGAGGCGCCGGCGCGGTGCACGATCGCGAGCGGGTCGAAGAGTCGCGGACGCAGCGAGACGAAGCCGGCCTGCGGGGCGAGCCGGGGCAGCAGCTGCTCGGCGATGGCGCGGTGGGTGATCGAGTCGGCCAGGCCCATCCCGACCAGCTCGACGGCGGTCTCGACGTCCTCGACCTCGATCCGGGTCGAGGGGTTCAGGCCGGCCTCGTGCAGCATCCTGCGCACCAGCATCCGGGTGGAGTCCTCGTTGCGGAACGTCGAGTCGGGCATCACCAGTGGCGCGGCGGCGATCGCCTTCGGGGTGACCGGCCGGCGCAGCCGCTCGGGGTCGGCGCTGATGTAGACGAGCTCGGAGCGCGCGACCGGCCGGACCACCAGGCCCTCGCTGGTGACCTGGGGGACGGCGATCAGGGCGGCCTCCAGGTGCCCGCGACGCAGCTGGTCGAGCACCTCGGTGGAGTTGGTGCCGATCAGCTCCACGCGCACCCCGGGATGGCGCTCCAGGACGTCGGCGATCAGCGCGGCGCCGGCGTACCAGCGCACCGCGCCGAAGATGCCGAACCTGATGGTTCCGGTCTCCAGTGAGCGGACCCGTTGCATCGCGTCCTGGGTGTCGCGCGCAGCGGCGAGCGTCTTCTCGGCGTACGGCTGCAGGGCGACGCCGGCCTCGGTCAGCACCACGCCGCGGCCCACGCGCACGAAGAGGCGGACGCCGAGGGTGCGCTCGAGTCCGCGGATCTGCTCGGAGATGCTGGGTTGCGAGTAGCCGAGGGCGTCGGCTGCCGCCGTCAGCGAGCCGTGCTCGACGGTGGCGAGGAAGCAGCGCAGCTGATGCAGGGAAAGCATAGGCATCTCCTATGGCTGGCCAAGGAAAGAAAGCCTACCCCTATCAGTAGGGCTGGTGGATCATTGAAGAGTCAAGAACCGTTCTGTTCGAGGGAGGTCCCCGATGTTCGTCCACCACTGCTCCGCCTGTGATCGCCGTCAGCTGATCTTCCCGAGCCAGATCACCGGCGCTGCAACGCAGGACGGCGAGTCCGGCCTGGCGTTCACCTGCTGGTGCGGCTCCGAGCAGATCTGGCTGCTGGAGCGGAAGGTCTCCGCGGCGCACGTCGCTGCCGCCTGAGCCATCCGGGCTGGCTGAGCCGCCTGCGGCCCTCCGGCGCGACGCGTGGGGCCGGGCGCTCGGAGCGCATGACGTCATGACGGTGACAACGTGTGTCGCCGCGCGCTGTGTGACACTTAGGCAATGCTTACCTTAGCGAAGGGTCGGCGCGCGCGAGCTGCCCTTCTCCTCGTCGCGCTGCTGGCGGTGCTCGCCGCCGTGGTGCTGAGCCTCGCGCTGGGCGTGCGCGGGGTCGCGTTCTCCGAGACCTGGCGTGCCCTGACCGATCCGGTGGCCGGCAATGTCGACCACGACGTGATCCGGGGCCAGCGGGTGCCGCGCACCGTGATCGGCCTGCTGGCCGGTGCCGCACTCGGCGTCGCCGGAGCGCTGGCCCAAGGTGTCACCCGCAACCCGATCGCCGACCCCGGCCTGCTCGGCCTCAACGCCGGTGCCTCGCTCGGCATCGTGGTGGCGGCCGTCTACTTCAGCGTCACCTCCCCGATGGGCTTCATCTGGTTCGCCTTCGCGGGAGCCGCGATCGCGGTGGTGATCGTCTTCGCGATCGGTCATGGCCGACCCGTCCAGCTGGCACTGGCCGGTGCCACGCTGACCGCCTTCATGGCGCCGCTGACGACGTTGCTGCTCTACCGCGACGTCACCGCCTTCGATCGACTGCGGCACTGGTCGGTGGGCGCGCTGAACGGCCGCGACCTCGAGGTGGTGGCGACGCTCTGGCCGTTCCTGGCCTTCGGGTTCGTGCTCGCCGCCTTCGTCGCGCACCGGCTCAACGCCCTGGCACTGGGTGACGACGTCGCCTCGGCGCTGGGGCAGAGCGTCGGCACCACGCGTGCGGTGACCGGGATCGCCATCGTCGCGCTGGCCGCGACCGCGACCGCGTTCGCCGGCCCGATCGCCCTGCTCGGTCTGGCCGTGCCGCATGCGGCACGGCGCCTGGTCGGCCCCGACCATCGTTGGCTGACCCCGCTCGCCGCGCTGCTGGGCGCCTTCCTGTTGCTGGCAGCGGACGTGCTCGGTCGCCTGGTCCGCCAGCCGGACGAGCTCGAGGCCGGTGTGGTGGTCGCGATCCTCGGCGCCCCGGTGCTGATCGCCGTGGCGCGCGGACGACGGGTGGTGGGCCTGTGAGCACGACCTCCTTCGACCCCGGCATCGTGGGTCGCCAGCGGCGTCGTCAGCGGGCGCGGGCGAGCGCCGTGGTGGTGCTCAGCGTCGCGCTCTGCTTCGCGCTGCTGCTGCTCTCGATGGGTCTCGGCGTGGCCGGGGTGCCGATCGACCGCTCGCTGCCGGCGCTCTTCGGCTCGGGTGACCGGCTCGACCTGCTGGTGGTCCGCGACCTGCGGCTGCCGCGCGGCCTGGCGGCGATCGTCGCCGGCGCCGCCTTCGGCCTGGCGGGTGCGCTCTTCCAGTCCACATTGCGCAACAACCTGGCGAGCCCGGACATCCTCGGGATCTCCGGCGGTGCCTCGCTGGGCGCGATCACCGCGATCCTCGGGTTCGGGGCTGCGGGTGCCGTGGTCTCCGCAGCGGCCTTCGCCGGCGCACTCGTGATCGCCTTCGCGATCTGGGCGTTGGCGTGGCGCAACGGACTGCACGGCGTGCGGTTCGTGCTGGTCGGCGTCGGCCTCTCCTATGTCTGCGCCTCGCTGATCTCCTGGTGGCTCTCCGAGGCGGAGGTCCGTGAGGCCGGTCAGCTGCTGCGCTGGACGATCGGCAACGTCTCCGACGTCCGGGGCGAGTCGCTGGGCCTGTTGGTGATCGGCGTCCTGGTGCTGGGGTGCCTTGCCCTGCTGGTCGGCCGCGAGCAGCGGATCCTCGCCCTCGGCGACGACCACGCTGCCGGGCTGGGCATCGGCGCGAGTCGCTCCCGTGGACTGGCACTGCTGATCGGCGTCGGCCTGGTCGCGCTGGCCACCGCGGTCACCGGGCCGATCGCCTTCGTCGCCCTGGTCGCGCCCGCGATCGCGCGCCGCCTCGTCGACGACGGCGGCCCGGCGTTGTTGCCCTCGGCCGCCTTCGGCGCGGCGCTGACCATCGCTGCCGACGTCCTCGGGCAGTACGGACTGCCCAACTTCACCGCTCCGCTCGGGATCGTCACCGGTCTGATCGGCGCGCCGTACCTGCTGTGGCTGTTGGCCCGCAGCGAGCGAAAGGTGTCCTCATGAGCACGGCGATCAGGGCCGAGGGCGTCAGCCTCGGCTACCGCGGGCGTCAGGTGATCGAGGGCCTGGACCTGGTCATCCCGGCCGGCAAGGTGACCGCGATCGTCGGTCCCAATGCCTGCGGCAAGTCCACGCTGCTGCGGGGGATCGCCCGGTTGCATCCGCTCGACGGGGGCCGGGTCACCGTCGACGGCGTCGACGCCCGCTCGCTCTCCCGCAGGGAGCTGGCGCGGCTGATCGGGGTGCTGCCGCAGAGCTCGATCGCCCCGGACGGCGTCCGGGTGGCGGAGCTGGTCGCGCGCGGCCGCTTCCCGCACCAGGGCTGGTTCGGTCGGCACACCAGTGACGACGACGAGGTGGTGATGCGCTCCTTGGCCGCCACCGGCACCGCCGAGCTGGCCGAGCGGCGCTTGGAGGAGCTCTCCGGTGGCCAGCGCCAGCGGGTCTGGATCGCGATGGTGCTGGCGCAGCAGACCCGGGCGGTGCTGCTCGACGAGCCGACCACCTACCTCGACGTGACGCATCAGCTGGAGCTGCTGGACCTTCTGGTCGACCTCAATGCCGAGGCCGGGACCACGGTGGTGATGGTGCTCCACGAGCTCAACCACGCGGCGCGCTACGCCGATCACCTCGTGGTGATGCGCGATGGTGCGATCGTCGCCGAGGGGGCGCCGAGTGAGGTGCTCACCGTGGAGTCGGTGCAGCGAGCGTTCGGACTGGACGCCCAGGTGATCCCCGACCCGGTCAGCGGCGGCCCGCTGGTGGTGCCGATCGGGCGTCATGGCACTCGAGCCCGCGATTAGGTTATCCTTGCCTAACTAATCTGCGAGGAGAGTTCCGTGCACACCAACCCCGTTCTGCGCCGCGCCGCCCTGTTGATGGCCGGCGTGCTGTCCGTGGCCACCCTGGCGGCCTGTGGCACCGACAACGGCGACGAGAAGTCGGAGGGCGCCACCAAGGCGGAGGCCACCGACCAGTTCCCGATCACCATGGAGAACGCCTACGGCACGACCACCATCAAGGAGGAGCCCAAGCGGGTCGCCACCTGGGGTTGGGGCTCCACCGAGGCCGCGATCTCGGTCGGGGTCTACCCGGTCGCCGTCGCCGAGCAGGTCTGGACGGTCGGCGCCGGGAACCTCCTGCCGTGGGTCGAGGAGGCCTACGACGAGGCCGGCGTCGAGCACCCTGCGGTGCTCTCCGACGCCGAGGGTGGCGCGACGATCGTCTACGACGAGTTCATCGCCGCCGACCCGGACCTGATCGTCGCGCCGTACTCGGGCCTGACCGAGGAGCAGTACAAGACGCTCAGCGACATCGCCCCCGTGGTCGCCTTCCCGGACGCCCCGTGGACGACGTCGTGGGACGACACGATCACCCTGACCGCGCAGGCGCTCGGCCGCAGCGCGGGCGGTGAGAAGGTGCTCGCCGAGATCGACGAGTCGCTGGCCGCGGCGGCCGCCGACCACCCCGAGTTCGCCGGCAAGACCATCGCCGGCCTCTGGCCCGGTGAGAGCGCCATCTCCGTCTACACCGGTCTCGACCCGCGGGTGGGCATCCTGACCAAGCTCGGCTTCGAGGTCGACCCGAGCGTGGCGAAGCTGGACACCAGCGACGGCGGCTTCTACTTCGACATGAGCTTCGAGAAGGCCGACGAGATCGCTGCGGACGTGGCGGTGACCTACCACGACTCCCAGGAGTCCGCGGACGCCATGCTGACGGACAAGAAGTTCACCGCCGTCCCGGCGATCGGTGCGGGCCGGGTGGCCCAGGTCGTCGGCAACGTGAACGTCAGCGCGGTCTCCCCGCCCACGGCACTCAGCTTCACCTGGGAGCAGGGCATGCCGGCGCTCGTCGAGATGCTGGCGGCGGCCGTCGCCAAGTGAGTCACCCCGGCCGCGCGCGTGCGCGGCTCGTGAGCTGGTTGCCCCTCCTCGCCTCCGGGCGGGGAGGGGCTTCTGCTCTCCCGAGGGCGCAGAAATGGCCGCCGAGGGCGCAGAAGATGGCACCCGAGACGGCGCTCGTGGCGTCAGTCCTGCGGCTCGGGGAAGTGCGGATCGGCCAGCAGGTACTGGGTGAGCGGCCCGTCGGCGTCGCGGTCGTGCGGACGGACCGGCTCGGGCACCATTCGGCCCTCGGTGGTGTCCCAGAAGCGGTCGACCCGGACGCAGATCCGACGCGCCACCCGGCCGGGTAGGCCGCGGTGCGGCACGTAGGGGTGCGGCCGGGTCGGGGCGCGGAGCTCGGCGCGGTAGAGCGCCATCGCGAGCTCGTCGGCCTGATCGTCGTCGAGGGTCGCGGTCAGCTGGGCGACCAACGCCTCCTCGCTCGCCCAGTAGGCGGCGAAGCGCTCGTCGACCTCGCGCCACACCGCCGGCCAGGTCAGCCGGACGGCGTGCGCCTCGCCGTAGAGCTTCGCCTTGGTCCGGGCCAGGGCGATCTCGAGGTGGTGTCCCGCCTCGCGCAGCTCGTGCACCGTCTCTGCTGAGGTGTGCTGGTGCTGAGCGGCGCGGGGCAGGAGATCGGTGGCGGCGGCGACGTGCCGCGAGGTGCTGGCCAGGAAGGTGTCGATGGCCGGGAAGCGGTCGCGCGGCCGCTCGTGGCTCGGTTGGGCGTGGGCCGCGCTCTCGAGCCGCTCGGTCAGCACCTCATGGGTCTGCTGGGTGCTGCGCTCCAAGGTGTTGTGGGTCATGTGGATCGCCTCCGACGGGCGGTGAGGAAAGTCACCACTTCCAGAGTGCTCCGCAGGATGGCGCTACACAAGGCACCTCCTGCCAAACTGGAACACGTTACAGTTCTGCCGTGACTCCCGACGTCTTCGCACCCGCCTCCCTGGGGCCGGTCCAGCTGCGCAACCGGATCGTCAAGGCCGCCACCTTCGAGGGGCGCACCCCGTACGGCGTGGTCTCGCCCGAGCTGATCGACCTGCATCGCACCCTCGGTGAGGGCGGCGTCGGCCTGACCACGCTCGCCTACTGCGCTGTCGCGCCGGAGGGGCGCACCCATGCCGAGCAGCTCGTCGTCGGGCCGGGCACCCGCGAGGGCCTGACCCGGCTCACGGAGGCGGTCCATGCCACCGGCGCGAAGGTCGCGGCCCAGGTGGGCCACGCCGGACCGGTCGCCAATGGCCGCTCCAACGGGGCGCCGGCGATCGCCGCCAGTGCGATGCCCAGCCCGCTGTCGATGCAGATGATCCGCAGCGCCACCGAGGCCGACCTGAGCCGGGTCACCAAGGCCTACGTGGAAGCGGCGCGGACCCTCGTGGAGTGCGGCTTCGACGTGCTCGAGCTGCACATGGCCCACAACTACCTGATCTCCTCGTTCCTCGCGCCGCAGCTCAACCGGCGCAAGGACCGCTGGGGCGGCAGCCTGGAGAACCGCGCCCGGTTGGCGCGTCAGGTCGCGCGCGCGGTGCGCGACGAGGTGGGCGACGCCGTCGCCGTCACTGCCAAGACCAGCCTGTCGGACGGCTACCGCGGAGGCTTCGACACCGAGGAGGCGCTGGTCTTTGCGCAGATGCTCGAAGCCGACGGCAACCTCGACGCCCTCCAGCTCTCCGGCGGCAGCTCGCTGATGAACCCGATGTACCTGTTCCGTGGGGGAGCGCCGGTCAAGGAGTTCGCGGCGAACATGCCGTTCGCCGTCAAGTGGGGCATGCGTGCGGTGGGCAAGGGCTTCCTCAAGTCCTATCCGTTCGAGGAGGCCTACTTCCGCGAGAAGGCACTGCGCTTCCGCGAGGGCCTCTCGATGCCCTTGATGCTGCTCGGTGGGATCAACCGCCGCGAGACGATGGAGCAGGCGATGGCCGACGGGTTCGAGTACGTCGCCATGGCGCGTGCCCTCGTGCACGAGCCGGCGATCGTGAATCGCCTGGCTGCGCGCGAGGTCGCCGGCGGAGCATGCCTGCACTGCAACCGCTGCATGCCGACCATCTACGCCGTGGGCGGCGTCTACTGCCCGCCCCAGCTGGAGGGCAGCGCGCCGCTGGCGACCGTCTGAGCCGCGGCGCGATCCGGAGGAAAGGGTTCCGCCCAAGTAGAACCTGTTCTACCGTCAGGCCATGAGTCTTCTCTCCTCGCGCCCCGAGTCCACACCGCTGCGTGTCGTCGGCTGGTCCACCGGCACTGTCGGGCGGCACGTCATCGCCGGCATCGACCGCCATCCCGAGCTGGAGCTCGTCGGCCTGTGGGTCTCCAACCCGGAGAAGGTGGGCCAGGACGCCGGCGCGCTGGCCGGGCTCGGCCGCGACCTCGGCGTCACCGCCACCAATGACCGTGACGCGCTGATCGCGCTGCGCCCTGACGCGATCGTGCACACGGCGATGACCGACGACCGGATGTTCGAGGCGATCGACGACCTGAAGGCCTTCGTGGCGGCCGGCATCAACGTGATCTCCAGCGGACCCGTGCTCCTGCAGTACCCCTACGGCGTGCTCTGGGAGGACGCGCTGCGCCAGGTCGAGAAGGCCTGCGCGGACGGCGGCGCCTCGCTGCACGTCAACGGCATCGACCCCGGCTTCGCCAACGACGTGCTGCCGCTGGTGATGACCTCGCTCTCCCAGCGCATCGACGAGATCCGGGTCAGCGAGATCGCCGACTACTCCACCTACTACCAGCCGGTGGTGATGCGCGAGCTCTTCGGCTTCGGCAAGCCGCTGGAGGAGACGCCGATGCTCTGGCAGCCCGGCGTGCTGTCGCTGGCATGGGGCTCGGTGGTGCGGCAGATCGCGGCCGGGCTCGGGGTAACCCTCGACGAGCCGCTGACCGAGGTGGTCGACCGTCGTCCGGCAGAGGTGGACACCTCCACCGTCTCGGTGGAGATTCCGGCCGGGACCATGGGCGCGGTCCGGTTCCAGGTGATCGGCCGCGTGGACGGCGTCGACAAGATCGTGCTCGACCACGTCACCCGCACCGCGGAGGACCAGGTTCCCGAGTGGCCGCAGCCCCCGACCGGCGGCGGTTGCTACCGGGTCGAGATCACCGGCGAGCCGCACATGCTCCTCGACTTCACCCACCACGGCGAGAACGGCGACCACAACGACTCGGGGATGATCACCACCGCTCAGCGCCTGGTGAACTCGGTGCCGCACGTGGTGGCGGCACCCGCCGGCATCGTCACCGCCCTCGACCTGATGTCGGTGACCGGCCGGGGCCTGGTCTCGTGAGCATCCTGGACCGCTTCCTGCTCACCGACCACGTCGCCGTCGTCACCGGCGCCGGCCGCGGCCTGGGCGCAGCGACCGCGGTGGCGCTCGCCGAGGCAGGCGCCGACGTGGTGATCTCGGCACGCACCGCAGCGCAGCTGAAGGAGGTCGCGTCCCGGATCGAGGCAGCCGGACGACGTGCGCTGGTGGTGCCCGCCGACCTCTCCGACCTCGCCGCGGTGGCCGGGCTCGCAGAGCGGGCACACGCGGAGTTCGGGCACCTCGACGTGGTGGTGAACAACGTCGGCGGCACCATCCCCAACGCGTTCCTCGACACCGACGTGGAGTACCTGGAGGACGCCTTCCGGTTCAACGTGAGCACGGCGCACGCGCTCAGTGCGGCCGCGGTGCCGCTGATGCTGAGCGACGCCGACGACCTGTCCCGGCAGAAGGCGATCGTCTCGATCACCTCGATGATGGGGCGCACAGCCGCCCGCGGCTATCTCGCCTACGGCACCGCCAAGGCTGCCCTCGCGCACTGGACCCGACTCGCCGCCACCGACCTCTCGCCCCGGATCCGGGTGAACGGGATCGCGGTGGGCTCGGTGCTGACCAGCGCGCTGGAGTTCGTCGCCGGTGACGCTGCGATGCGCTCGCAGATGGAGGACGAGGCCGAGCTGGGCCGGCTCGGCGAACCCGAGGAGATCGCCGCCGCGGTGCTCTACCTGGCCTCCGCGGCGGGCGCCTTCATCACCGGCAAGATCCTCGAGGTGGACGGCGGCCTGCAACGGCCGAACCTCGACCTCGGCCTGCCGCCGCTGTGGGGCGGGACGGTGCCGGCCGGCAACTAGCCGGCCGGGCGGGCGTCGTCGGTCGACGCCCGGCGGCGCCGTCAGGCGCTGAGCAGGGCGCGCAGCTTCTCGGTGCCGAGCGCGACCACCAGGGTGGGCAGGCGCGGCCCGCGGTCGGCGTCGACGAGCAGGTTGTAGAGCAGCTGGAAGAACGCCTTCTGGTCCGCCTTCACCTCGTCGTTGGGCTTCTCCTCCAGGCTGAACCCGCGGGCCACCTTGGGGACGCCGTAGACGACGGTGGTCGCTGACTCCTGGGTCAGCTCCTCGGGCAGGCTGCTCAGCAGCAGCTCGAGCCACTGCCGCTCCTGCTCCGACAGGGCAGCCAGCCGCGCGGTGTCGGCCGCCTCGCGGACGGTGGTGCGCTCCTCGGCGGGCACGAACTCGACGGTCCACTGCATCGCCTTGGAGAGTCGCGGCTCGAGGTCGGCCACCGAGTCGTGCGGGAAGCCGACGTGGGTGATCACGTCCGAGATCAGCTCGGCCGAACCGGCGGTGACGTCGGCGACCGAGGAGAGCGTGCGGAACGGGACCTGGACCGGGCTGGCCGGAAGCGGCGCGACGGCGGTGGCGGCGGCCCGCTCGTAGGCGAGCACGGCGACGTCGCGCTTGGCCGGGTCGGCGGCCTTCTTGGCGAGTGCGTCCCACTCGTCGTAGAGCCGCACCACCTCGGGACCGAAGTCGATGTCGAACGTCTGCTTCGGGGCGCGGCGCACGTAGAGCCAGCGCAGGATCGACGGCTCCAGCACCCGCAGGGCATCGGTCGCGGTGGGCACGCCGCCGGCCGAGGAGGACATCTTCTGCATGCCGGCGAAGCCGACGAATCCGTAGGCCACGAAGGACGGAGCTGCCGCGCCGAAGTGCGGTGCCACCTCCTTGCCCACGGTGTAGGAGGAGCCCGGGGTGGCGTGGTCGGCGCCGCCCGGCTCGAAGTCGACGCCCTCGAAGGCCCAGCGCATCGGCCAGTCGATCTTCCAGACCAGCTTGCCCTCGTCCTGGGTCGCCACGTTGGTCACGTGGGACTCGCCGCACTCACGGCAGGTGTAGGCCAGATCGGTGGTGGCGTCGTCGTAGGAGGTGATGTCGACGGTGTCGCGTCCGCAGCCGCGGCAGTACGGCTTGTAGGGGAACTTGGCGAGGTCCTCGGGCTTGGCCTCGGCCTGCTCGTCGGCGTCGTCGCCCTTCTTGGTCCGGTACTTCTCCAGGACGGCGTCGAGCTCGCGGCGATGCTTGACGGCGTGCAGCACCTGCTCGCGGTAGGTGCCGGCGCGGTACTGCTCGGTCTGCGAGACCTCGACCATCTCCACGCCGAGCTCGGCGAGGGCGGCCTGCAGCGG
Organism: Nocardioides dubius; assembly: GCF_039528155.1. Classification (NCBI taxonomy): domain Bacteria; kingdom Bacillati; phylum Actinomycetota; class Actinomycetes; order Propionibacteriales; family Nocardioidaceae; genus Nocardioides; species Nocardioides dubius. Next base: position 105,075 of record NZ_BAAALG010000013.1, read on the forward strand.
AGCCTTGAAGTGGGTGGCCCACGAGTCGTGGCAGCCCCACGGGTCGGGGACGGCGGAGAGCGGACGGCCGATGTGCTCGGCCCACTCGGCGGGCACGCCGGCCGGGACCTTGCGGAACCGGTCGTAGTCGTCCCACGAGTGCAGGTGGCGCACGTTGACGCCGCGGCGGCGCAGCTCGTCGGCGACGAAGTGCACGGTCAGGAACTCGCGCAGGTTGCCCAGGTGGACCGGGCCCGAGGGCGAGGCGCCGGAGGCGCAGGTCACCTGGGCGCCGGCCGCAACGGCCTCGGTGCCACCGGCGTGCCGGATCGCCTCATCGGCGGCACGGGTCACCCAGTCGGTGGGAGCCTGCTGCTTGCCGTCGCGGTTGCCTCGTGCCATGGGGTGCTGCGTCCTCTTCCCTCGTCGCTGTCTGCGGGCCAACGCTACCGCTGCGGCCCGCTTTACCCCTGATCGTCCCTACCCCTGACCGTCCTACCCCTGATCGTCCCTAACGTTCTGGTCGTCGACGCGCCGGTGCGGCAACCAGAACGTTAGGGACGATCGCTCGGGCGGCGGAGCAGGCGGTAGGCGGCCGGCATGACGGTCCAGGTGCGCTCGCGGTACGGGCCGCCCAGCTCGCCGTCCGCGCTGGTGAAGAACTCCTCGCCGCGCAGGGCGATGCTTCGGCCGCGGACCGTGAGCACGTCGGCCCGCTCGGTGTGCTCGCCCCGGCCGAGGCGGACCGCGTAGCCGATCCGTGCCCACACCCCGATCGCCCGCGAGACCATCACGTCGGCACGGCCGTCGTCCGGGCGCGCGTCGGGGGTCAGCGTGGTGCCGCCGCCGACGTCGGGCCCGATCCCCACCGAGACCATCAGCACCGCGCGCTGGGCGGGATTGACCTCGCGGCCGTCGACCTCGACCCGGACCCGGGTGACCTGCGGGCGCAGCGCGGCGCGCAGCGCTCCGATCGGATAGCCGAGCTTGCCCAGGCCGAACTTGCCGAGCACGGACTTGACGTCGGCACCCTTGCGGCCGGCGTCCGCGGAGATGCCCATGTGCACGTGGTTGACCACCACCTCGCCGTCGTCGGCGACGAGGATGTCGGTGGGCTGCGGGGTGCCGTCGAGGACGGCCCGGGCCGCCTCGTCGGGCTCCAGCGGAACGCCGGTGCCGCGGGCGAAGTCGTTGCCGGTGCCCAGCGGCACCAGGCCGACCACGCTCTCGGCGAGGTCGCCGCACCGATGCAGCGCCGCGACCACCGCATGCAGGCTGCCGTCGCCGCCGGCCACCACCACGGTGCGGCCGTCGCGGGTGGCCAGCACGTCGTCGAGCTCATCGGGGCTGGAGGTCTCGGCGACCTCGACGTCGGCACCGGCACGCAGCACGTCCAGTGCCGTGTTCAGTGCGGCCTCGTCGCCACCGGCGCTCGGGTTGGTGATCACCAGGAGTCGGGACATGGGGCGAGCCTGCCATGGCGGCGAGGAATCTGGCGACGGTGCTGCGAGGTGGTAGCGTTTGGGCGCAAGAGCCCCTGTGCATTGCACCGGGGCTGTTCCTGTTTTTGAGGGGTGACACCCAGATGCCCGCAATCGTTGTGCTCGGCGCCCAGTGGGGCGATGAAGGCAAGGGCAAGGCGACCGACCTGCTCGCCACGTCCAGCTCGATCGACTACGTGGTACGCACGAGCGGCGGGCACAACGCCGGCCACACCATCGTGGTGAACGGCCAGAAGTACGCCACCCACCTGCTGCCCAGCGGCATCCTGACGCCGGGCGCGACCAGCGTGATCGCCAACGGCGTCGTGGTCTCGCCCGAGGCGCTCTTCCGTGAGCTCGACGGCCTGATCGAGCGCGGTGTCGAGGTCGCGGACCTCGTGGTCAGCTCCAACGCGCACGTGATCGCCAGCTACCACACCACCATCGACAAGGTGAGTGAGCGGTTCCTGGGCAAGAACCAGATCGGCACCACCGGTCGTGGCATCGGCCCGGCCTACGCCGACAAGGTCAACCGCGTGGGCATCCGGGTCGCCGACCTCTTCGACGAGGAGGTGCTGCGCGCCAAGGTCGAGGCCGCCCTCGACATCCGCAACCACATCCTCACCAAGGTCTACAACCGGCGCGCGATCGAGGTCGACGCGGTGGTCGAGGAGCTCACCCAGTACGTCGAGCGGCTGCGCCCGATGGTGGCCGACACCTCGCTGTTGCTGAACAAGGCGCTCGACGCCGGCAAGACGGTGCTCTTCGAGGGAGCGCAGGCGACCCTGCTCGACGTCGACCACGGCACCTACCCGTTCGTCACCTCGTCCAGCCCGATCGCCGGCGGCGTCTGCACCGGCGCGGGCGTCGGCCCGACCCGGATCGACCGGGTGATCGGCGTGATCAAGGCGTACACCACGCGGGTCGGCTCGGGTCCGTTCCCGACTGAGCTCTTCGACGCCGACGGCGAGGCTCTGCAGCGGATCGGCGGCGAGATCGGCGTCTCGACCGGCCGTACCCGCCGCTGTGGCTGGTACGACGCGGTGATCGCCCGCTACGCCAGCCGGGTCAACGGCCTCACCGAGTTCTTCCTCACCAAGCTCGACGTGCTCGACTCGTGGGAGCAGATCCCGGTCTGCGTGGCCTACGAGATCGACGGCGTCCGGCACGAGGAGATGCCGATGACGCAGCCCGAGTTCGAGCGCGCGAAGCCGGTCTACGAGTACTTCGAGGGCTGGAAGACCGACATCTCGGGTTGCCGCACGTTCGAGGAGCTGCCGAAGAACGCGCAGGTCTACGTGAAGGCGCTCGAGGAGATGAGCGGCGCCAAGTTCTGGGGCGTCGGCGTCGGTCCGGGCCGCGAGCAGACCCTGGTCGTCAACCCCGCCTAACCCGAGCCTGCGCTTGTTCCCGCCGAACTTGCACTTGTTCCCGCCGAGTTTGCGCTTGTTCCCACCGAACTTGCACTTGTTCCCACCGAGTTTGCGCTTGTCGCAGTTTCGGGGCGCCATGAGCGCAAGTTCGCGCGTGGTACGCGCAAGTTCGGGCACTACACGCGCAGGTTCGGGCGTGGCACAGTGGCGGGGTGAGCGGAGCTAACTCGGACGTCGCCACGAGCTGGTGGTGCGATGCGGTCATCTACCAGATCTATCCACGCAGCTGGGCCGATGCGGACGGCGACGGCGTCGGCGACCTGCCCGGGATCACCGCGCGACTCGATCACCTCGCGGCACTCGGCGTCGACGCGGTGTGGATCTCGCCGTTCTACACCTCGCCGCAGAACGATGCCGGGTACGACGTCGCCGACTATCGCGACGTCGACCCGCTCTTCGGCGCGCTCGCCGATGCGGATGCCTTGCTGCACAAGGCGCATCGGCTCGGCCTGCGGGTGATCGTCGACCTGGTGCCCAACCACTCGTCGTCCGAGCACGCCTGGTTCCAGGCGGCGCTGGCGAGCCCGCCCGGCAGCCGGGAGCGGGCCCGTTATCTCTTCCGCGACGGGCGGGGCGAGAACGGTGACGAGCCCCCGAACAACTGGCAGAGCCTCTTCGGGGGGCCAGCCTGGGAGCGGGTGATCGAGCCCGACGGGACGCCAGGGCAGTGGTACCTGCACCTCTTCGACGTCAGCCAGCCGGACTTCGACTGGTCGAACCCCGAGGTGGGCGACGAGATGGAGTCGGTGATCCGGTTCTGGCTGGACCGCGGTGTCGACGGCTTCCGGATCGACGTCGCGCACGGCCTGGTGAAGGAGGCGGGGCTGCCCGACGAGGACCACAGCCTGGACCGCCACCTCTCGCGCACGGACCTGATGCCGATGTGGGACCGGGACGAGGTGCACGACGTCTACCGACGGTGGCGCAACGTGATCGAGGAGTACGACGGCGACCGGGTGCTGGTCGGCGAGGCCTGGGTGACGCCGGCCGAGCGGCTCGCGCGCTACGTGCGGGCCGACGAGCTGCACCAGACCTTCAACTTCGACTACCTGATGACCCCGTGGCTGGCGCCCGACCAGCGCGCGGCGATCACCGCCTCGCTGGCCGCCACCGCATCGGTCGGCGCGCCGACGACCTGGGTCCTCTCCAACCATGACGTCGTCCGCCATGCCACCCGGCTCGGCTTCCCGCAGCGCCCCGGCCCGGTCTCGGCGCCCGGGATCGGCGCCGGCGATCCGCAACCGGACCGGCTGCTGGGGGTGCGTCGCGCGCGGGCCGCGACCATGGTGATGCTGGCACTGCCGGGCTCGGCCTATCTCTACCAGGGCGAGGAGTTGGGGCTCCCCGACGCCACCGAGCTGCCCGACGAGGCCAGGCAGGATCCGACCTTCGCCCGCACCGGCGGCCGCGAGCTGGGCCGCGACGGCTGCCGGGTGCCGATCCCCTGGGAGGGCGCCAGCCCGGGGTGCGGCTTCGGCCCGAGCGCTAGCACCTGGCTGCCGCAGCCCAAGGTCTATGCGGAGCTCGCGGTCGACCAGCAGCAGGGCGTCGCGGGCTCGACGCTCGAGCTCTACCGCGAGCTGCTGACGCTGCGTCGCGGGTGGGCGCTCGGGCAGGGAGAGCTCTCCTGGCCAGCCGACACCGCCGACGCCGATGACACCGCCGACGTGCTCCGCTTCACCCTCACCACCCCCCGGGGAGTGGTCGAGGTGCTCGCCA
>NZ_BAAALG010000013.1:109730-126663 GCF_039528155.1 Nocardioides dubius
GCCGCCAGCGCCGAGCTCACCGAGGATGGAGCGGTGCCCCGCGACGTCACCGTGTGGCTCACCAACGACTGACCGTCGCGTCCCTCACCTGGTGCTTGCGCGCCACCCCGAACAGGGCTAACTTCAAATCCTGACTGTGATGCACGCCACAGTCTGTCCGGTTCGGGCTGGGCACGGGAGGTGCACGTGAGTCCACGACGAACGATCAGCGCGGCGGCAGCCGCAGTGCTGGCGGGCTCGACCCTGGTCGCCTGCGGCGGCGACGATGGCGGGCCACCGGTGATCAACCTCTACGGCTTCGCCTCGGCAGCCGGGTTCGACAAGGTGATCGCCGACTGCAACAAGCGGGCCGCAGGGGCCTACGAGATCAAGGGCAACCTGCTCCCCTCGGACGCGGACGGCCAGCGGGAGCAGCTGGTTCGTCGGCTGGCGGCCAAGGACGACCAGATGGACCTGCTCGGCCTCGACGTCACCTGGACGGCCGAGTTCGCCGAGGCCGGCTGGATCCGGGAGCTGACGCCGGAGCAGGCCGAGGCGGCCACCGAGGACGTCTTCGACGCCCCCATCCAGACGGCCACCTGGAAGGACAAGCTCTACGCGATCCCCAAGCACACCAACGTGCAGTTGCTCTGGTACCGCAAGTCGCTGGTGCCCGAGGCCCCCGCCACCTGGGACGAGGTCCGTGAGATCGCCGACCAGCTCGAGCAGGAGGGCAAGCCGCACAAGGTCGGCCTGACCGCAGCGCAGTACGAGGGCTACGTCGTCGCCTTCAACACGATCCTCTCCTCGCTCGGCGGCACGATCGTCAACGAGGACAGCACCGAGGTGACGATCGACGACACGACCACCGAGGCGTTGGAGATCCTGCGCGACTTCGCGCGCAGTGACGCCGCAAGCGCCTCGCTCTCCAACAGCCAGGAGCCGGAGGTCTTCGCCCAGCTGCAGAACGGCGAGGCGGCGATGATCATCAACTGGCCCTACGTGCTCAGTGCGATGCGGGGCGCGGCCCCCGAGGTCGCCGAGGATCTGGGCTGGGCGATCCTGCCGGCCTTCGCGGAGGGCGAGCCGCCGCGGGCGACGCTGGGCGGGATGAACTTCGCGGTCAGCGAGTACAGCAAGCATCCCGAGGAGACCTTCGACGCGGCGATGTGCCTGCGTGACGACAAGGCGCAGCTGGCGGTGGCGATCGACTCCGGTGAGCCGCCGGTGATGAAGAGGATCTACGAGGACCCGGAGTTCCAGAAGGTCTACCCGATGTACGCCGAGATGCTCGAGGAGCTCGACACCGCCGTCCCACGGCCGGTGACGCCGCTCTACCAGAACATCTCCACGGTGCTGTCGAACACCATGTCGCCGCCACGTGACATCGACCCCGACTCCACCACCGACGATCTCAAGAGCGCGATCCAGGACGCCTTGGACGGAAAGGGGATCCTGCCGTGAGCATCACCCATCCGACGCAGGCGGCGGAAGGAACGCGGATCGCCCAGGCGCGGCACAGCGAGGGCAAGCGGCAGGAGCGCCGCCTCGGCATGCTGCTGTGCGCGCCGGCGGTGATCACCATGCTGATCGTCACCGCCTACCCGATCCTCTACGCCTTCTACCTCTCCTTCTTCCGTGCCGATCTCCGCACCCCGGACGACAACGAGTTCGTCGGCCTCGGCAACTACGTGACCGTGCTCAGCAGCCCGATCTGGTGGGAGGCCTTCTCGATCACCATGCTGATGACCGTCGTCGGCGCCGCGCTGGAGCTGGTCTTCGGGATGATGCTGGCGATCGTCATGCACCGCACGATCGTCGGCCGCGGGCTGGTTCGCACCTCGGCGCTGGTGCCGTACGCGATCGTCACCGTGGTGGCGGCCTTCTCCTGGCGCTTCGCCTGGAGCGAGGGGATCGGCTACCTGGCGGGCTGGGGCCCGTTCGGCGACGCGCCGCTCACCGAGAAGTGGCCGTCGGTGGCGATCATCATCCTGGCCGAGGTCTGGAAGACGGTGCCGTTCATGGCGCTGCTGCTGATGGCGGGCCTGGCGCTGGTGCCCGAGGACCTGCTCAAGGCGGCCTCGATGGACGGAGCCAATGCCTGGCAACGGTTCTGGAAGGTGACGGTGCCCCTGATCAAGCCGTCGATCCTGGTCGCACTGCTCTTCCGCACCCTGGACGCGTTCCGGATCTTCGACAACATCTACGTGCTCACCAGTGGTGCGAACGGAACGTCGTCGGTCTCGATGCTGACGTACAACAACCTGATCCGGGGCCTCAACCTCGGCATCGGATCGACGATGGCAGTGCTGATCTTCCTCACCATCGCACTGATCGCCTTCATCTTCATCAAGCTCTTCGGGGCAGCGGCTCCCGGGGAAGGGGAGTCGCGATGACCGCGCAGACCGAGACAGCCGGCCGCAAGGTCGGCTGGGGCCTCGTCAACCTGGTGGTGCTGATCTACGCCTTCGTCCCGGTGGTCTGGATCGTCTCGCTGTCATTCAAGAAGGACGTCAACGACGGCAGCTACCTGCCCTCCAAGGGCTACACCGACGACGCCTACCGGCAGATCTTCGACAACGACGACTTCGTGCGGGCGCTGATCAACTCCATCGGCATCTGCCTGATCTCCACCTTCGTCGCGTTGCTCTTCGGCACGATGGCCGCCTATGCGATCGCCCGTCTGGACTTCCCCGGCAAGCGCACGATCGTCGCGGTCAGCCTGTTGATCTCGATGTTCCCGCAGATCGCGCTGGTCACGCCGCTGTTCAAGATCGAGACCGCCATCGGCATCTTCGACACCTGGCTCGGCCTGATCCTGCCGTACATCACCTTCGCGCTGCCGTTGGCGATCTACACCCTCTCGGCGTTCTTCCGGGAGATCCCGTGGGAGCTGGAGAAGGCGGCCAAGATGGACGGCGCGACGCCGTATCAGGCGTTCCGCAAGGTGATCGCCCCACTCGCGATGCCGGGCGTCTTCACCACCGCGATCCTGGTCTTCATCGCGTGCTGGAACGACTTCCTCTTCGCGATCTCGCTGACGTCGACCAACAACGCCCGCACGGTGCCGGCGGCGATGTCCTACTTCACCGGCGCCACCACGTTCGAGAAGCCGTTCGCCGCGATCGCGGCGGCAGCCGTGGTGATCACCATCCCCATCGTCATCTTCGTACTGTTCTTCCAGCGCCGGATCGTCGCCGGTCTCACTTCGGGAGCGGTCAAGGGCTGAGGCCCTGACCTGAAAGGGAAAGCGCCATGGCCGAGATCGTTCTCAACAACGTCGTCAAGCGTTACCCGGACGGCGCCCTCGCCGTCGAGGACTTCAACCTGACCATCGCCGACGGCGAGTTCATCATCCTGGTCGGTCCGTCGGGCTGCGGGAAGTCGACCACGCTCAACATGATCGCCGGGCTGGAGGACATCACCACCGGCGATCTGCTGATCGATGGCACCCGGGTCAACGACCGGGCGCCGAAAGACCGCGACATCGCCATGGTCTTCCAGTCCTACGCCCTCTACCCGCACATGACGGTCGAGGAGAACATGGCGTTCCCGCTGGTGCTGGCAAAAGTCGACAAGGCGACCATCAAGCAGAAGGTGCACCAGGCCGCGGAGATGCTCGAGCTCACCCAGCACCTGAGCCGCAAGCCGGCCAACCTGTCGGGCGGCCAGCGCCAGCGGGTGGCGATGGGGCGGGCGATCGTGCGCAGCCCCAAGGCGTTCTTGATGGACGAGCCGCTCTCGAACCTGGACGCGAAGCTCCGGGTCCAGATGCGCACCCAGGTCTCCCGGATCCAGAAGACCCTGGGTACGACCACCGTCTACGTGACGCACGACCAGACCGAGGCGATGACCCTCGGCGACCGGGTGGTGGTGATGCGCGGCGGCGTGGTGCAGCAGGTTGGCAGTCCGACCGAGCTCTACCAGAGCCCGGCGAACCTGTTCGTGGCCGGCTTCATCGGCAGCCCGTCGATGAACTTCCTGCCCGCCACCATCGAGGGCGGCGCCCTCGACTCCGGCCTCGGCCGGATCGAGATGCCGGACCAGGTGCGTCGTGCCGTCGAGGCGGCGAGCGGCAAGGAGGTGATCGTCGGCCTGCGCCCCGAGCACTTCGAGGACGCCACGCTGGCCGGCGACGCGCACGGCACGGAGGTCGAGGTCGGCATCGACCTGGTGGAGTCGATGGGCTCCGACGTGTACGCCTACTTCACGGTCGGTGGGGCTGCCCATGCCGCCGACCTGGACGAGCTCGCGAAGGACGTCGGGCAGGACATGCAGGGCTCCGGGACGCAGGTCACGGCTCGGCTCTCCGCAGACTCGCGGGTGGCGCCGGGGCAGCGGGCCAGGTTGCTGATCGACACCACCCGGATGCAGGTCTTCGACGCGGAGACGGGAACGAACCTCACCGCCGACGGCACCGCCGAGCGCGGGGCGAGTGGCGGAGCGAGCGGCGCAGCGGACGGCGGATCGAACGGCCAGGGATCACACCGCGCCGCGGGGGATCCGGTGGTGGGCGACCAGGGCTGACCCACCGGAGCGGGCTGACCCACCGGGGAGGTCAGCCACGCCGCCGTCCGCGGCGCGCCAGCTCGTCGAGGACGTCGACGTCCCAGGTGTGCTCACGGGTCAGCTCATAGCGCTCGGCCGCCACCCGGAGGTAGGTGTCGGCGGGCAGCTCGTCGGCGCGTCCCAGGCCGGCGTCCTCGATCAGCGCGCGGACCGGCAGGTACTCCTCGCCGTACCAGAGCTCGGCGCACTCGGTGCGGTTCAGATAGTGCTGCTCGGCATGCATCCGCCGCGCCGACCAGGCCTCCACGAGCTCGGCGAGCCGGTGGTAGGAGTGCGGGTCGGCGACGTCGAACTCGGCTGCTGCCGCCGGAGGCAGCGGCACCCGGTCCAGGAAGATCCGGCGCCAGTGCCGGCGGTCGAGGTCGCCGCGCACGCTGATCCCCTGCGGCGAGATCTCGGTGCGGATCTCGGTGACGTCGGCCTCGATCAGGTCGAGTCCCAGGGACTTGGCGACCGAGACGCGGTGGTGCCCGTCGCGCACGAAGTAGAGGTCGCCGAGCTTGTAGACGTCGATCGGCGGCACCTCCTCGCCGCGCCGCAACGCCTGCGAGATCCGCTCCCAGCGGCTGCGTGCGCGGCCGGAGGTCGGCCGGAACGCGCGGTCGAAGTCGCGGGTCTTGTCGACGGTGCCGACCACCCGCTCCAGTGGGATCACCAGGCGGCCGAGGCGCTTCTCGCCGCGGTAGCCGAGCGCGGTGACGACCTCGTCGAAGGAGAGCAGCGAGGTGAGGTCGTCGGTGGCACGGAAGCGGCCGGCGATCGAGCTCAGCACCTGTTGGCGCCTGGCCCGCAGGAAGTCGGCCTCGGCGTCAGCGCGCGGCGAGCCGCTGTTGTACATCGCCGCCCTCCTTCGGCTCGACCTCGAGAACGCGGTAGGGAATGACGTTGGCGATCGTGGTGGGTGGCAGGGCGCGGTCCGGTTGCGGGTGGCCGTGCGGATGGATGTGCCCGTGCAGGTGCCAGGTGGGGGAGAGGGCTCCGATCACCTCGTGCAGCGCCTTGATCCCGTGGTGGGGCGGGTCGTCGCCGTCCCCGAGCCCGGACGGCGGCGCGTGGGTGAGCAGGATGTCGACCGGCGCGTGCCTGGCGGCGCGGAGCAGGCGGTGTGCCCGCTTCGCGTACTCGCGCTGGTCGTACTGGTGGGGCCCGGAGCGGTAGCGCACGCAGCCGCCGAGGCCGGCGATCCGCAGGCCGGCCGCCTCGACCACGTGCAGGTCGGCGTTCAGCCCGCCGATCGGGCGGGGCTCCTCGGTGGGCACCCCGTGGTGCACCCACATCCCGTTGCGATTGAGGTGCCCCGGGCTGATCTCGGGGTCGTGGTTGCCGGGCACGAAGACCAGGGGGCGGTCGCTCGCGCAGGCCACGTACTCGAGGTAGGCCCACGGCAGGTCGCCGGCCGCCAGCACCAGGTCGACGTCCAGGGTGCTGATCCGCTCGGGCGTCAGCGCAGGCGCCTCCTCGTCGGCGATGGCGAGTACCCGGACCACGTCTTCGAGGGTAGGTCGGCTTCGTCACCGCCGCCAGGGTGCCGAGGGCGCAGCAATGTCCCCTCGGCAGGAATGAGCGCTGGTTCGGGCGGGGCGCGCGGCCAGATAGAATCTCGGCACGTGAAGACCCTCGTGATCGGTACCGGTGGCCGCGAACACGCACTGGCGCTCGCCCTCTCCCGCGACCCTGCTGTCAGCGAGGTGCACGCTGCCCCCGGCAACCCGGGCATCGGCGCCTTCGCCACGCTGCACGACGTCGACATCATGGACGGCGAGCAGATCCGTGACCTCGCCCAGCGGCTCGGTGCCGACCTGGTCGTGATCGGCCCCGAGGCGCCGCTGGTGGCGGGCGTGGTCGACGCGCTCGCCGACGCCGGCGTCACCACCTTCGGGCCGCGCCAGGACGCCGCGATGCTCGAGGGGTCGAAGGCCTTCTCCAAGGAGGTGATGGCCGCCGCCGGCGTGCCCACCGCCGGGTCGCGCACCTGCACCAGCACGGCCGAGTACGAGGCCGCCTTCGACGCGTTCGGCGCTCCCTACGTGGTCAAGGACGACGCGCTGGCGGCCGGCAAGGGCGTCGTGGTGACCCTGGACCGCGCCGAGGCGCTGGCCCACGCCGAAGCCTGCGGCCGGGTCGTCGTCGAGGAGTTCCTCAACGGCCCCGAGTGCTCGGTCTTCGTGGTCTGCGACGGCACCACCGGGTACGCGCTGCAGCCCGCGCAGGACTTCAAGCGGATCTTCGACGGCGGTCAGGGCCCGAACACCGGCGGCATGGGCTCCTACTCGCCGCTGACGTGGGCGCCGGCCGACCTCGCCGAGACGGTGATCGAACAGGTGGTGAACCCGACGCTCGCGGAGATGCGCAAGCGCGGCGCGGAGTACCGCGGCTGCCTCTATGTCGGCCTGGCGCTGACCGAGGCCGGCCCGCGGGTGATCGAGTTCAACGCCCGCTTCGGCGACCCGGACATCCAGCCCGTGCTGGCGCTGCTCACCTCCGGTCTCGGCGGCCTGCTCAAGGCCGCGGCCGAGGGAGACCTGGCGGCGGTGCCGGCACCGACCTTCGCCGACGGCGCCGCCGTCACCGTGGTTCTGGCCTCGGCCGGCTACCCCGAGTCCTCGTCCAAGGGCGACGTGATCAGCGGCGCCGGCGTGGCCAACGGCGTCAGCGACGTCGACGTCATCCATGCCGGCACGGCGATCCGCCCGGCCGGTCCCGACGAGGACCACGAGCACCTGATCACCGCAGGCGGCCGGGTGCTCGCGGTGCGCGCCGTCGGCTACGACGTCGCCGACGCCCGGGCACGCGCCTACGCCGCGGCGGACCTGATCTCCTTCGACGGCCAGCAGCGCCGCTCCGACATCGCCGCCGAGCCGCTCGGCGTGATCGAGGGCGGCTCGCTGCTCGGCTGACCCACGACGTCGTCCCAAGGAGCACCCGCTGCCACCGACCGGACGACGTCTCGCACGACCTGCACGGCACGAAGCTCGACCCACCGAAGAAGGACTCCCTGATGACCGTCCCGAACGTCCTCGCCACCCGCTATGCCGCCGCCGACCTCGCCGCGATCTGGTCGCCCGAGCACAAGATCGTGCTGGAGCGTCAGCTCTGGATCGCCGTGATGAAGGCGCAGAAGGACCTCGGCATCGAGATCCCGGACGGCGTCATCGAGGCCTACGAGGCCGTCATCGACCAGGTCGACCTCGGCTCCATCGCCGCGCGTGAGCGGATCACCCGCCACGACGTGAAGGCGCGGATCGAGGAGTTCTGTGCGCTGGCCGGTCACGAGCACATCCACAAGGGGATGACCTCGCGCGACCTCACCGAGAATGTCGAGCAGCTGCAGGTGCTCTCCAGCCTGGCGCTGGTCCGCGACCGCGCGGTCGCCACCCTGGCCCGCCTGGGGCGGCTCGCGGCTGAGCACGAGGCCACCGTGATGGCCGGCCGCTCGCACAACGTGGCGGCGCAGGCCACCACCCTGGGCAAGCGGTTCGCGACGATCGCCGACGAGATGCTGGTCAGCCTGCGTCGCGTCGAGGAGCTGATCGCGCGGTACCCGCTGCGTGGCATCAAGGGCCCGGTGGGCACCGCGCAGGACATGCTCGATCTGCTCGACGGCGACGCCGCCAAGCTGGCCGACCTGGAGAGCCGGGTCGCCGCGCACCTCGGCTTCGACAACGTGCTGACCTCGGTCGGCCAGGTCTACCCGCGCTCGCTGGACTTCGACGTGCTCTCCGCGCTGGTGCAGCTCACCGCCGGTCCGTCGAACCTGGCCACCACGATCCGGCTGATGGCCGGCATCGAGCTGGTCACCGAGGGCTTCAAGGAGGGTCAGGTCGGCTCCTCGGCCATGCCGCACAAGATGAACACCCGCTCCTGCGAGCGGGTCAACGGCCTGGCCGTGATCACCCGCGGCTACCTGTCGATGGTCGGCGAGCTGGCCGGCGACCAGTGGAATGAGGGCGACGTCTCCTGCTCGGTGGTGCGCCGGGTCGCGCTGCCGGACGCCTTCTTCGCCGTCGACGGCCTCTTCCAGACCTTCCTCACCGTGCTCGACGAGTTCGGTGCGTTCCCCGCCGTGATCCAGCGTGAGCTGGACCGCTACCTGCCGTTCCTGGCCACCACCAAGGTGCTGATGAGCGCGGTGCGCAACGGCGTCGGTCGCGAGACCGCGCACGAGGCGATCAAGGAGGCGGCGGTCGGCACCGCGCTGGCGATGCGCCAGGGTCAGGTGGAGAACGACGTCTTCGCCAAGCTGGCTGCCGATCAGCGCCTCGGCCTGACCCGTGACCAGATCGACGCCCTGGTGGCCGACCCGATCACCTTCACCGGTGCCGCCGTCGACCAGGTCCAGGCCGTCGTCCGCCAGGTCGAGGCGGTTGCCGCGAAGTACCCCGACGCCGCTGCGTACAACCCCGGCGCGATCCTCTGACCGACGCCTGACGCACGAGCCCGGACCACTTCGGTCCGGGCTCGTCTGCATCTCGGCGCCTCCCGTCAGGGCGGGATGTCGGAATTACGACTTAACGGCATAATGTCCAGGTAAGCGGTCGCCGTCGAGCAGGCCGCCGGGTGGCTGGCGCCGCTTCATGTGGGGGTGGCGCCGGTCACCTGCCCAGGCCTGTCGAACCGCGTTTTCGCAGGTCAGAGTTGCAGACTGGACCGCACCTTGATTGAGTCAGGTGGTTGTAACCGTCCAATATCTAAGGGGGAAGGCCCAGACGGCCTACTGATATTCATGGCTGAGAAAGCGAAGTCCAGTCCATCCCAGCAAGCCCGCACGATCCTCAAGGCGCGTACGAAGCGGCACCCAGCCCTCGACTTCCCGCCGATCGACGAGACCAAGCAGCGCGGCCGTTTCGACCCCGTCGTCTTCGGAGTCACCGCCGCCTTCGCGATCGCCTTCCTGATCTGGGGAGCCGCCGACACCGAAGGTCTGCTGACCTGGTCCACGAAGGCCCTCGACTGGGTCGTCGACAACACCGGTTGGCTCTTCGTGCTGGCCTCGTCCGGGTTCGTCGTCTTCGTGCTGTGGCTGGCACTGGGCCGATTCGGACAGATCCCGTTGGGCCGTGACGACGAGGAGCCCGAGTTCCGCACGTCGTCGTGGGTCGCGATGATGTTCAGCGCCGGCATGGGCATCGGCCTGATGTTCTGGGGCGCTGCTGAGCCGCACGGCTACTTCGAGAACGGCATCCCGGGCGCCGACCCGGACCGCGCCGCCGAGGTCGCCATGGCGCAGACCCTCTTCCACTGGACCCTGCACCCGTGGGCGATCTACTGCGTGGTCGGCCTCGCCGTTGCGTACGGCATGTACCGCAAGGGCCGCGTGCAGCTGATCAGCTCGATCTTCCGGCCGCTGATCGGCAAGCGCGCCGACGGCCCGGTCGGCAAGGTCATCGACATGCTCGCGATCTTCGCCACCCTCTTCGGCTCGGCGGCCTCGCTGGGCCTCGGCGCGCTGCAGATCGCCGAGGGCTACCAGATCGTCAGCGGCGCCAGCGAGGTCACCAACACCCTGCTGGTGATGGTGATCGTGGTGCTCACCATCTGCTTCATCATCTCCGCGGTCTCCGGCGTCTCGCGCGGCATCCAGTACCTGTCGAACATCAACATGGTGCTGGCGCTGGTCCTGGCGCTCTTCGTCTTCGTCGCCGGCCCGACGATCTTCATGCTGAACATGGTGCCCACCTCGCTGGGCGAGTACTTCCAGCAGTTCGGCACGATGGCCGGCCGGACCGGCGCCGAGGGCGAGGCGACGGCCGAGTGGCTGCGCGGCTGGACCGTCTTCTACTGGGCCTGGTGGGTCTCCTGGACGCCGTTCGTCGGCATGTTCATCGCCCGCATCTCGCGGGGTCGCACCATCCGCCAGTTCGTCACCGGCGTGCTGCTGGTGCCGAGCGTGGTCAGCCTGCTGTGGTTCGCGATCTTCGGCGGAGCCGCGATCTTCGAGGCCGACAACGGTGCCGACCTGGGCACGTCCACCACCGGCAAGCTCTTCGAGCTGCTCGACCAGTACCCGATCGCGCAGGTCACCAGCATTCTGGTGATGGTGCTGGTGGCGATCTTCTTCGTCTCCGGCGCGGACGCCGCCTCGATCGTGATGGGCTCGCTCTCCGAGCGCGGCGCGATCGAGCCCAAGCGGCTCAATGTGGTCTTCTGGGGCGCGGCGACCGGAGCGGTCGCTGCGATCATGCTGGTGGTCGGCTCCAAGTCCAGTGCAGAGGGTGAGAACGACGCCCTGCAAGGCCTGCAGAACATCACCATCATCGCCGCGCTGCCGTTCTTGCTGGTGATGATCGGGATCGCGGTGGCACTGGTGAAGGACCTGCGCAAGGACCCGCTGATGGTGCGCCGCGCCTACGCCCTGGACCGGGTCCAGGCGGCCGTCGTCACCGGCGTCGAGACGCACGGCGACGAGTTCGCGCTCGCCATCGTGCACGACGAGAACGGCACCTCGCCGACCAACCCGGTGGTGCCCTCGGCCGAGGACAGCGCGCCGTCGTCCGAGCCGGACGACGACGTCCCGGCCACTCGCACCTAGTGGCCCGGGTCGGAGGTTGTTGGGCGGTTCGCGCACTCGGGGCACGCACCTCGCGGCGTTGTCGAACACTCGACGGGCCTCCGGCCCGCCTTCGGTCCTCCGCCTTGCGATGCACGCACCCCGAGCACGCCAACCATCCCGGAACCTCCGACCCACGCCACTGGGCCCACGACCGGTCGGAGACCGCGAGATGGCCCGTTCGGGCCATGCGCCGTCTCCGACCGGCCACACCTTCGCCTTCTCCCTCCTCAAAGCCCCGGCGGACGTCAATGATGTCCGGGAGTCAGGATCTGGGGAGGAGCCAGGAAATGAACGCTGTGAAGCGTGTTCTTGTGGGCATCGTGATGATGGCGCTCACGTTCGGCGTGGCGGCTGTGCCGCTGCTGACGACGGCGGGCGCGGCGAACGCGGAGCCTGCTGACCCGGCGGCCTGCGCATCCGCGCAGTCGAGCGTCGCGAAGCAGAAGAAGGCGGTCGCCACCGCCAACAAGGCTGTCGCCAAGGCGAAGAAGCAGTTGAAGAAGGCGAAGAAGGCCAAGGTCAAGAAGGCCAAGAAGGCGAAGCTGGTCAAGAAGGCCAAGCGCAACCTCAAGGCCAAGCAGAAGGCCCTGCGGACCAAGCGGAGCTCGCTGTCCAGGGCCGAGAAGTCCCGGGCCAGCGCCTGCGCGGACCGTCCGGTCGACAACGAGACCGCGGGTCTCGGCCAGCTGCTCGCGCTGCTCACCAAGCTCAGCGGCTCCGGCGTCGGCGGCGCTGAGGGCACCCCGATCGACAAGAGCCAGCTGCAGGGCGTGGTCAACCTGCTCGGCGGCGGCGCCTCGGTGCCGGTGCTCAGCAACGCCCAGCTCACCGACCTGCTCGCCGGCTTCAACAGCAGCGACCTCGACCCGGCCGTGCTCAGCGAGCTGCTCGGTGGCCTGCTCTCGGCCGACCAGATCACCGCGCTGCTCGGTGGCCTCGGCGACCCGGCCGCGCTGACAGCCCTGTTCACCGAGGTGCTCGGTCAGTTCGCAGCCCTGGCCGGCAGCAGCTTCCCGATGCCGACGGACCCGGCCGCGTTCCTCGAGCTCTTCGCCACCGGCCTCGACGCGCTGACCGGTCTGCTCGACCCGGCCCAGGTCGGTGCGCTGCTCTCCCTGTTGGCGACCGCTGCCGGCTCCGGCGGCGACGCGTTCGACGCCCAGCAGCTCTTCGCCCTGATGAGCTCGCTGGTCCCCGCCGAGATCCTCGAGGCGTTCGACTCCGAGGCCCTGGCCGACCTGCTGGCCGGCTTCAACGCGATCTCCGCCGACCCGACCGCACTGCTCTCCCTGCTCGGTGGCCAGTTCACCCCGCAGCAGATCACCGCGCTGCTCGGTGGCTCCGCGAGCCCCGAGGTGCTGGCGCAGCTGATCTCCCAGGTGGTGGCTCAGCTCTCCAGCCTGGGCGGTGGCGACTTCTTCCTGCCGGGCGCGGTCGACCCGAGCGTGATCACCAACCTGGTGACCGCCGTCGTCGACCTGGTGGAGTCGATCCTCGACGGCATCTTCGGCAACCTGCCGCAGCTGCCGATCTGCATCCTGCCGATCCCGATCCTGTGCACCTGATCGGCGCATGACCGTTCCGCGGCGGGCAGACAGGGCCCGCCGCGGACGGCCCCCAAAGGCACGAGCCGCGTTCCCTCACCCCCGAGGGGGAACGCGGCTCGTTGCAGTTGGTCGGGTGGGGCGTCAGGACTCCGGGCGGACGTCGAGGACGACGTCGAACTCCAGCAGCTGGGCGCCGCTGGCCACCGGCTTGCCGTGCTCGCCGGAGTGGGCGGCCCGGGCGTCACCGTCACGCCAGGCGGCGAAGGACTCCTCGTCCTCCCACTGGGTGACGACGAAGTAGCGCTCCTCGCCTGCGGTCGGGCGCAGCAGCTGGAAGCCGAGGAAGCCGGGCGAGCCCTCGACGCTGCCGGCCCGAGCGGCGAAGCGGCGCTCGAGCTCGGCGTGGGCCTGCGGCGGAACGGAGATGGCATTGATCTTCACGACGGGCATGCGTCCACCCTAGTGGTGCGAGTCGTGGGCCGGGCCGACTCCTCGCTAGGCTCGCACCATGGGCGATCTCAACATTCCGGCCGCTCCCGCGATCCCGGGCACCACGCACCTGCACTCCGGCAAGGTCCGTGACCTCTACCGGATCGACGTCGGCGAGCACGCCGGGCGCCTGCTGATGGTCGCCAGCGACCGGATCAGCGCCTACGACTACGTGCTGGAGAGCACGATCCCCGACAAGGGCGAGATCCTGACCCGGATGTCGCTGTGGTGGTTCGAGCAGCTGGGCGTGGAGAACCACGTCATCTCGATCGAGGTCCCGGACGCGGTCCGCGGCCGCGCGGTGATCTGCGAGTCGCTCGACATGTTCCCCGTCGAGTGCGTGGCCCGGGGCTACCTGACCGGGTCCGGTCTCGTCGACTACCAGGCCACCGGTGCGGTCTGCGGCGTCGAGCTGCCGGCCGGGCTGATCGACGCCTCCCGCCTGCCGGAGCCGATCTTCACCCCCGCCGCGAAGGCGGCCGTCGGCGACCACGACGAGAACGTCTCCTTCGACGCCGTGGTGTCCGTGGTCGGCTCCGAGGTCGCCGAGGCGCTGCGCACCGCCACCCTCGACATCTACGGTCGCGCCGAGGAGCTGGCCCGGCAGCGCGGGATCATCCTGGCCGACACCAAGTTCGAGTTCGGCGCCCGCGCGGACGGCACGATCGTGTTGGCCGACGAGGTGCTGACCCCGGACTCCTCGCGCTTCTGGCCTGCCGCCGAGTGGGAGCCGGGCAAGGTGCAGGCCTCCTACGACAAGCAGATCGTGCGCAACTGGCTGACCTCGCCGGCCTCGGGCTGGGACAAGGCCTCCGGCGAGGCGCCGCCGCTGCTGCCCGAGGATGTGATCGCGCTGACCCGCGCCAAGTACGTCGAGGCCTACGAGACCCTCACCGGTCTGCGGTTCTGAGTCACGAGCAGCCGATGAGCAGCCAGGTGGTGCACTTCCCGTGCTCCCCGCAGGCTGCCTTCGACTATCTCAGCGACCCGGCGCGACGCCCCGAGTGGCAGTCGAGCCTGCGCGCCGTCGTCCCGCTCTCCGACCCGGTCGACGGCCCGCACGCCGAGTGGATCGACGTCACCTGGCCGGGGCTGCGGCCGCGGATGCGGACCACGATCTACGAGCCGGGCGTGCGGTGGGCCGAGGTGGGCCACTGGCGCGGCGTCTCGGCCACCCTGGAGCTCACCTTCGACGGCGACGACGGCGGCACCGACGTCGCCGTGCAGTTCACCCTGAGTGGCGCCGGCTGGCGGCGCCCCATCGTCGCCGTGGCCGGTCTGCTGGCGCCGGGTGCCGTCATCGCTGACCTGCGCCGCGCCGCGCTCAATGTGACCTGACGGCGGTTCTGCGGCCGATTTCCGAGCGCTCAGGTCACATTGAGGAGCTCGGCGAGGTGGATCGAGGGCCGGTCGGCGAGGTCGGAGACCTGGGTCCGGCAGGAGAAGCCGTCGGCCAGGACCAACGCATGCGGACGGTCCGCCAGTGCCGGCAGCAGCTGCAGCTCGGCGACCGCCACCGACACCTCGTGGTGCCCACGCTCGACGCCGAAGTTTCCGGCCAGCCCGCAGCAGCCGCCCAGGCGCACCACCTCCGCGCCGGTGCGCGCCAGCAGCGCGGCGTCGGCCTCCCAGCCGAGCACGGCGTGGTGGTGACAGTGCGGCTGCGCGATCACCGTGGTGCCGGCCAGGATCGGCGGCGACCAGGACGGCGTCCGCGTCAGCAGCTCGGCCAGGGTCACCACGGCGTCCGCCACGATCCGTGCCTCCTCGGTGCCCAACAGGGCGGGGGCATCGTGGCGCAGTGCTGCGGTGCAGGACGGCTCGATGCCGACGATCGGGGTGCCGGCCCGGGCCGCGGGCAGCAACAGCTCGACGGTCCGCTCCAGGCGTGAGCGTGCCGCGTCGAGCTGGCCGGTGGTGATCCAGGTCAGCGCGCAGCAGGCCTGCTCGTCGGCCGTCGTCGGGGCGAAGCCGGCGCGCACCAGCACGTCCCGGGTGGCTTGGGCCACGCGGGGCGCGAAGTGGTCGGTGAAGCTGTCCACGAACATCACCACCGGAACGCCGTCGTGGACCGGCGCGGGCTCGCTCTGGCGCCAGGTGGCCTTGGCGAATCGCGGCACCGAGCGTCGCGCGTCGACGCCGGCCGCCCAGAGCGTGAGCCGCCTGGTCAGCCAGGAGGTGGCCAGCCGGTTGGCCAGCCGGGGGCGCCGGGCGGCGACGTCGGCCCAACGCGGCAGCCAGCCCAGCGTGTAGTGCGAGCGTGGCCGCAGCCGGCGCCGGTAGCTGTGGTGCAGCACCTCGGACTTGTAGGTGGCCATGTCGACCCCGGTCGGGCAGTCGGAGGCGCAGCCCTTGCAGGACAGGCAGAGATCGAGTGCGTCGTGCACCGCCGGGTCGCGCCAGCCTCCCTCCAGGCCGCCGTCGATCATCTCCTGCAGCACCCGTGCCCGGCCGCGGGTGGAGTGCACCTCGTCGCGGGTGGCCGCGAACGACGGGCACATCACGGTCTCCGCCGCGGGCTTGCGGACCCGGCACTTGCCGACCCCGGTGCAGCGGTGCACCGCCTCGCTGAAGGTCTCGTCGTCGGCCAGCCGCAACGGCGTGCGGCCGCGGGGGAGCACCCCGGGCAGGCGCAGGTCGTCGCGCAACGGTGCAGGATCGGCGATCACGCCGGGGTTCAGCACGTTGTCGGGGTCGAAGATCGCCTTCACCGCGCCGAAGAGCCGCAGCGCCTCGGCCGAGTACATCCGCCCGAGCAGGGCGCTGCGTGCTCGGCCGTCGCCGTGCTCGCCCGACAGCGAGCCGCCGTGTGCGGCGACCAGGCTCGCCGCCGCCTCGGCGAACGCGGCCACCCGGTCGGCGGCGTCCGGGCGGTCGAGGCGGAAGTCGAGGCGCACGTGCACGCAGCCCTCGCCGAAGTGCCCAAACGGCATCGCGGTCAGGCCGTGCTCGGTGAGCAGCTCCTCGAAGCCGCGCAGGTAGCCGGCCAGCTGCTCGGGCGGCACGGCCGCGTCCTCCCAGCCGGGCCAGGCCGGAAGCCCGGCGGGGCTGCGTCCGGCCAACCCCGCGCCGTCGGCACGGATCGCCCACAGCGCCGCCATCTCGGCGGGCTCGAGCACCACCCGGTGTCCGGCGGGCGCGGCGTCGGCGCCCAGCAGCAGGGCGCGGTGCTCCAACTCGGCGAGGTCGTCGCCGGAGAGCTCGGCGAAGAGCCAGGCGGCACCGGGTGGCAGGTCGGGCACGGCGCGCCGAGCGCGGACGACGTCGACGATCCGCGAGTCCAATCCCTCGCAGGCGCTGAGCTCATGGCGCAGCAGGGCAGGGACGGCTTCGGCCGCGGTCACCATGTCCGGGTAGCCGAGCACCACCAGCACCCGGTGCGCGGGGTCGGGCACCAGGCGCACCGTCGCCTCGGTGAGCACGCCGAGGGTGCCCTCGGAGCCGACCAGAGCGCGGGTCAGGTCGCGGCGGTGCTCGGGCAGCAGGTGGTGCAGCGCGTACCCGGAGACCTGCCGGTCGAAGCGACCGAGCTCGGTGCGCAGCAGGGCCAGGTCGGCGTCGATCAGGTCGTTGAGCCGGAGCCGGCCGGGAGCGAAGCCGCGATGGCCCGAGGAGCGCGTGGTGACCAGCTGCTCCCCGGTTCCGGTGACCAGGGTCAGCGCCTCCACGTTGTCGGCCGTGCGCCCGTAGGCCAGCGAGCGGCTCCCGCACGCGTCGTTGCCGATCATCCCGCCGATCGTGCAGCGTGACGACGTCGACGGGTCGGGGCCGAAGCGCAGGCCCGACCCGGCGGCGGCGC
>NZ_BAAALG010000013.1:126682-128814 GCF_039528155.1 Nocardioides dubius
GCCCCGGCGGCGGCGCGTTGCAGCGCCGCCTGCACCACGCCCGGCTGGACCCGTGCGGTCCGAGCCTCGGGGTCGAGCTCCAGCACCCGGTCCAGGTGCCGGGAGAGATCGAGGACGATGCCGGTGCCGATCGCGTTGCCGGCCACCGAGGTGCCGGCGCCGCGGGCGGTCAGCGGCACGCCCGCCTCGCGGGC
Organism: Nocardioides dubius; assembly: GCF_039528155.1. Taxonomy (NCBI): domain Bacteria; kingdom Bacillati; phylum Actinomycetota; class Actinomycetes; order Propionibacteriales; family Nocardioidaceae; genus Nocardioides; species Nocardioides dubius. Next base: position 126,877 of record NZ_BAAALG010000013.1, read on the forward strand.
CACGCTGATCGCGGCCGCGATCTCGTCGGCGTGCCGGGGGAACGCCACCAGCCGCGGCGGGACCCGGTACAGCGAGGCGTCGCTGGAGTACGCGGCGCGGGTGGCGTCGTCGTCGCGGATCTCGCCGATGCCCGCGCGGCGCAGGGCCGCGACGAGATCTTCCTGCGGGGACGCAGGGGAAGCCGGCTCGGACACGGGGACAGCGTAGTGGTGCGCACCGCCGGCGGGGTGGCAGGAAGCGGCCCTCGGCCCCGACGCCGCGACGCTTCCTGGCAGACACGGCGCGACGAGGGGGTGTGTCGCTTGTCACCGCAGGTTACCGTCTGGTCACCTACTGCTAGCCGTACGGAGGCCGTCGTGCTCAACCTTGCCGTGTTCCTGGAGGACTCAGCCCGCAACTACCCGGACCGGGATGCCGTCGTGCTGGGGGAGACCCGGCTGACCTATGCCCAGGTCAACGCCGGAGCCAACCAGGTGGCCAACTTCCTGGTGAGCAAGGGGATCCAGCCCGGCGACAAGGTCGCGCTGAGCTGTCCCAACCTGCCGTACTTCTCGCTGGTCTACTACGGGATCCTCAAGGCCGGAGCGGTCGTGGTCCCGCTCAACATCCTGCTCAAGGGCCGTGAGGTCGCCTACCACCTCGGTGACTCCGAGGCGAAGGCCTACTTCTGCTTCGAGGGCACCGCCGACCTTGCGATCGGCGCCGAGGGCCACGCCGGGTTCGAGCAGGCAGACGGCTGCGAGCACTTCGTGGTGATCACCGTCGACCCCGCTGCGCCGTCGCCGATCGAGGGCACGACCACCCTGGGCCAGGCACTGGCCGGCCAGGCGCCGACCTTCGAGACGGTCGCCACCGACGCCGACGACACCGCCGTCATCCTCTACACCAGCGGCACCACCGGGCAGCCCAAGGGCGCCGAGCTGCGGCACAGCAACATGCACTCCAACGCACTGGTCAGCCGCGACCTGTTCGGAGCGAACGCCGACGACCCGGACACCTACCTGTGCGTCCTGCCGCTCTTCCACTCCTTCGGGCAGACGGTCATCCAGAACGGCGCCTTCGCCTTCGGCGGCACCGTGGTGATGCTGCCGCGCTTCGAGGCCAACGCCGCGCTGGGCCTGATGCTGCGCGAGAAGGTCACCTTCTTCGGCGGCGTCCCCACCATGTACTGGGGCCTGCTCGGCGCGCTCACCGAGGACGTCGACGTCGCCACCCTGGCGGCGAACCTGCGGGTCGCCGTCGCCGGGGGATCGGCACTGCCGATCGAGGTCCACAAGGAGTTCGAGCGGCGCTTCGGGGTGACCATCCTGGAGGGCTACGGGCTGTCGGAGACGTCGCCGGTGGCGAGCTTCGCGCCCTGGGGCAAGCCGCCGCGGGTCGGCTCGATCGGCGTCCCGATCCCCGACGTCGAGCTGAAGCTGATCGACGCCGACTGGAACGAGATCACCGAGCCCGACGCGGTCGGCGAGATCGCGATCAAGGGCCCGAACGTGATGAAGGGCTACTACCGGCGCCCGGAGGCGACCGCCGAGGCGATCCATGACGGCTGGTTCCGCTCCGGTGACCTCGCGCGCAAGGACGCGGACGGCTACTACTACATCGTCGACCGCGCCAAGGACCTGATCATCCGCGGCGGCTTCAACGTCTACCCGCGGGAGATCGAGGAGGTGCTGATGACCCACCCGGCGGTCTCCCTGGCCGCGGTGATCGGCGTCCCGCACGAGTCGCACGGCGAGGAGATCAAGGCGTTCGTGATCCTCAAGCCCGGTGCCGAGGCCACCGCCGAGGAGCTGGTGGCCTGGGGCAAGGAGCAGATGGCCAGCTACAAGTACCCGCGGATCGTCGACGTCGTCGAGGCGCTGCCGATGACCGCCACCGGCAAGATCCTCAAGCGCGAGCTCGACTGAGCGCAGGGACGACGACGCAACGGCCGGCAC
>NZ_BAAALG010000013.1:128846-178682 GCF_039528155.1 Nocardioides dubius
TTGCGGCGGGCTGTGCTGCGTGGCGCCTGCGGGCAGTGCCCGACTCAGGCGAACGGGTCCGGCAGGGCACCCGGCAGCGAGCCCAGCAGGTCGAGGGCCTGCTGGCGGTACTTGTGCTCCACGAGCACCTCGTAGCGGGTCGCGACGACCGCGCTGACCGAGGAGAAGTCGCGCTGGCCACGGGTGGAGGCGTAGCCCAGCAGCGCCCAGATCATCCCGAAGAGGGCACCGATCATGGCGGTGGAGGCGAGCACCGCGAGCGCGTTGTCGTCACCGAACATGACCAGGATCAGGCCGACGAAGAGGCCGAGCCAGATGCCGGAGAGCAGCCCGAGGCCGGCGACCCGGCCGGTGGTGAGCCGTCCGGTGATCCGCTCGACCTGCTTGAGGTCGGTGCCCACGATCATGCAGTTCTGGACGGGGAACCCCTGGTCGGCCAGATGGTCGACCATCCGCTGGGCGTCGGCGTAGTTGGGATGCACAGCCAGGGATTGCGGGAACTCCAGATCGAGTCCTGAGGGGATGCGACGTGGTGCGGCCATGCACCCAACAATGCCCCCACGCTCCAAGTCGCGGCGCGACGACCTGCCGCTGCGAGGAGAGTTGCCCGGCTCGGGGTGATCGGGTGCCGGTTCGGCGGGGAGTTCGGGGCGATTGAGGGCTCTCCGCGGTGGCTGGCTAGAATCGGCAGCGGTATTCAGCGCGCTACAGAGGAGTCCCCAGTGGCCCGGGTCGTCGTCGACGTCATGCTCAAGCCCGAAATTCTCGACCCGCAGGGGAAGGCGGTCCAGGGTGCTCTGCCCCGGCTCGGCTTCGACGGCGTCCTTGACGTGCGTCAGGGCAAGCGGTTCGAGCTCGAGGTCGAGGGCGAGGTGACCGCAGAGCGTCTGGCCGAGATCGAGAAGATCGCCGAGACGCTGCTCGCCAACCCCGTGATCGAGGACTTCACCGTCCACGTCGAGGACGCCTCGTGAAGATCGGCGTCGTCACCTTCCCCGGAACGCTCGACGACGTCGACGCGCAGCGGGCGGTGCGCATCGGCGGCAACGAGGCCGTCGCTCTGTGGCACGGCGACCACGACCTCCAGGGCGTCGACGCCGTCGTCCTGCCGGGCGGCTTCTCCTACGGCGACTACCTGCGCTGCGGTGCCATCTCGCGCTTCTCGCCGGTGATGACCGAGGTCGTCGCGGCTGCCGAGAAGGGCATGCCCGTGCTGGGCATCTGCAACGGCTTCCAGATCCTCTGCGAGTCGCACCTGCTGCCGGGCGCGCTGATCCGCAACGATCACCGCAAGTTCGTCTGCCGCGACCAGGTCCTGCGGATCGAGAACAACCGGACCGCCTGGACCTCGGCCTACGCCGAGAACCAGGAGATCACCGTGGTGCTCAAGAACGGTGAGGGCTCCTACGTCGCCGACGAGGCGACCCTCGAAATGCTGGAGGGCGAGGGCCGCGTGGTCGCTCGCTACCTCGAGGTGAACCCGAACGGATCGCTGCGCGACATCGCCGGGATCACCAACGAGCGCGGCAACGTGGTCGGCCTGATGCCGCACCCCGAGCACGCGATCGAGGAGCTGTGCGGTCCTGGCACCGAGGGCTTGGGCTTCTTCACTAGCCTGGTCGAGTCGACCTTCGCCTGACCGAGGAAGTCTCTTCACCATGATCCCCCAGCGTCTCTTCCGCATCGTTGCCGTGGCGGAAGCCATCACCTGGGCCCTGCTGCTCAGCGGCATGTTCCTCAAGTACGTCACCGAGACCACCGAGCTCGGTGTCCGGATCGGCGGCATGCTGCACGGTGTCGTCTTCATCGCCTACTGCCTGACCACGCTGGTGGTCGGCATCGACCAGAAGTGGGGCGCGAAGCGGGTCCTGCTCGGCCTGGCTGCAGCGGTTCCGCCGTTCTTCACGGTCTGGTTCGACCTCGCGGCCGAGCGTCGCGGCTGGTTCGGCGCGAGCTGGCGCCTGCGTGACGCCGCTCCGGCGAACCTGTTGGAGCGGGTCACCGGATGGCTGGTCACCAAGCCGCTGCAGGGCCTGGCTGCCGCCGCAGTCGCCGTCGTCGTGCTGACCGGCGTCGCCCTGATCGCGGGTCCTCCGGTCGGCTGAGCCCGGTCCCCGAACGTCCACCACCCCGTCAGCGCTGCTGGCGGGGTGGTGTCGTCTACGCAGAAGGCGCCCGATGCCAGGCTCGGCATCGGGCGCCCTCGCGGCGGTTCGGTCAGCGGATCCTGCCCTGCTGGAGCATGGTCCAGGCGGTCTTGTTGATGACCCCGGACTGGGTGAGGCCGACCTGCTTCTGCCAGGCCTTGGCCATCCGCTCGGTGCCCGCGTCGTAGACGCCGGTGTAGGTCATCGAGCTCCCGGTGGCTGCGGTCAGTGCGCGCTGCAGCTTGCGGACCGAGACGCCGGTGCTGCCGCGCTTGATCGTCCGGTTGTTGCCGGTGCTGAGCAGCGACGTCCACTGCTTGCGGGTGAATCCGGAGACCTTGTTGAAGCCGTTGTTGCGCTGGAAGGCGTTGGCGGCCGTCAGCGTGTTGGCGTCGAAGCGGCCGCTCACCGGGCCCCGGTAGTGCCCGGCCTTGCGGAGCAGGCACTGCAGGGCGCGGACGGCGTCGGAGTTGGTGTTGGTGCGCAGCACCGGGTAGCTGGCGAGGTTCGCCTGCACCTTCTCCTTGCACATCACCCCGCCGGGGGTGCCGGTCGAACCGGTGCCCAGGCTGAGGAAGTTGCTGTCGATGTTGATGGTGACGCCGCCCCAGGTCTCGTTGTGGCCGCCGCGGTACTGCTTGACCCGGGCGTGCGGCATCCAGCCGTCGGTGCGCAGGTAGCCCGGCGCCAGCAGGTTGGCGTTGCCGTCCCAACGGGCGACCCAGAGCCGGTCGGGAAGGGTGTACTTGCCGGGCTCGTTGACGCGCGCGTCGTCGAGCAGCTTGATCCCTGACCCTGCGCTGGAGTAGACGCCGGTGACGTAGCCGTAGGCCTTGATCTTCTTGTTGTAGGCGGAGAGGAACCACATCGCCGACTCACGGCAGACCTTGTTGGTGCTGTCGAAGCCCTCGAGGTCGTACCAGAGGGTGCTGCCGGCAGCGATGCCGAGCTTGCGCGCGGCGACGACGGTCTTCACCGCCTCCTCGCGGGCCTGCTTGCGCGCCGCGGCGTAGGTGTTCGTGCTGCTGCGCGCGATCACCTTGTCGTCCTTGTAGCGCGGGAAGCGGCTCAGGCAGTTGGCCTGCGGCCCGAGGGTGATCGGCAGCAGCCGCCAGCCCTTGGCGATCTGGTTCTTGACCCAGGTCGCGGTGAGGTTCGGCTGCGAGCGGCAGGCGCGCGAGTCGCCGGAGATGTAGATGCCCACCGCACTGAACGGGGAGTGCTCCATCCAGGTGTCCATCTTGGCCTGGGTGGGGGTGAGGCACTGGTCGAAGGCGTAGCCAGTGAAGTTGCCCGGCGTCACGTACTCGGCGGTCGCAGGGGCGGCCAGGCCGACGGTGGCGACCGCGGTGGCGACGCCGACGGCGAGGGTTCCGCGTAGGGCGGAGCGGGCTCGGGGAAGGAGGCGCATGGGAATCTCCAGAACGGGGAATTGTGCATTCACAATAACCCCAGAAATCACACAAGTAACAGTCGGAGAATTAATTACAATGGTGTAATTAAAAGCGCCGAGAATGCACGATCATTAATTACATCAGTGTGATTCTCCAGGTGGCGCGGGCGTTTCCGGTCCACCGGTGAAGCCTGCCTGCGGGCCGGCGCGCCGCGGACGGTAGATTTCGCCCTGTGCAGAAGAGCCAGCTGGACACCGTCGCCGCCGCCACCTCCGACCCCACCCGCGAGCAGCCCTGGGCCGACCTCGGCCTGAAGGCTGACGAGTACGCCAAGATCCGCGAGATCCTGGGTCGTCGCCCCACCTCCTCGGAGCTGGCGATGTACTCGGTGATGTGGAGCGAGCACTGCTCCTACAAGTCCTCCAAGGTGCACCTCAAGCAGTTCGGCGAGCTCTCCCAGGAGACCCCGATCGGCCCGATGCTCGCCGGCATCGGCGAGAACGCCGGTGTCATCGACATCGGCCAGGGCTACGCGGTCAGCTTCAAGGTCGAGAGCCACAACCACCCGTCCTACGTCGAGCCCTACCAGGGTGCGGCCACCGGCATCGGCGGCATCGTCCGCGACATCATCGCGATGGGTGCCCGCCCGGTCGCCGTGATGGACCCGCTCCGCTTCGGCCCGCTCGACGCCGACGACACCCACCGGGTGCTGCCGGGCATCGTGGCCGGCGTCGGTGGCTACGGCAACTGCCTCGGCCTGCCGAACATCGGCGGCGAGGCCGTCTTCGACGAGACCTACCTCGGCAACCCGCTGGTCAACGCCCTGTGCGTGGGCGTCCTCAAGCACGAGGACCTGCACCTGGCCAAGGCCTCCGGCGTCGGCAACCAGGTCATCCTCTACGGCGCCCGCACCGGCGGCGACGGCATCGGCGGCGTTTCGATCCTGGCCTCGGAGACCTTCGAGGACACCGGCCCGGCCAAGCGCCCCGCCGTCCAGGTCGGCGACCCGTTCATGGAGAAGCTGCTCATCGAGTGCACCCTGGAGATCTTCGCCGCCGGCCTGGTCGCGGGCATCCAGGACCTCGGTGGCGCCGGTCTCTCCTGCGCCACCTCCGAGCTCGCCTCCGCCGGTGACGGCGGCATGGTCGTGCACCTCGACAAGGTGCCGCTGCGCGACTCCACCCTCTCGCCCGAAGAGATCCTGATGAGCGAGTCGCAGGAGCGGATGATGGCGGTCGTCGAGCCCGCCGACGTCGAGGCGTTCCTGGCGATCTGCAAGAAGTGGGAGGTCGAGGCCTCGGTGATCGGCGAGGTCACCGACACCGGCCGCCTGGAGATCGACTGGCACGGCGAGCGCGTCGTCGACGTCCCGCCGCGCAGTGTCGCCCACGACGGCCCCACCTACCACCGTCCCTTCGCCCGCCCGGACTGGCAGGACGCCCTGCAGGCCGACGGCGCCGAGGCACTCGCGCGTCCGGCCACCGGCGAGGAGCTCAAGGCCACGCTGCTGAAGCTGGTGGCGAGCCCCAACCTGTGCGACAAGTCCTGGATCACCGACCAGTACGACCGCTACGTGCGGGGCAACACGGTGCTCGCGCAGCCCAGCGACTCGGGCATGGTGCGCGTCGACGAGGAGACCAACCTCGGTGTCGCCATCTCCACCGACTGCAACGGCCGCTTCGCCAAGCTCGACCCGTACTTCGGTGCGCAGCTCGCGCTGGTCGAGTCCTACCGCAACGTCAGCACCGGTGGCGCCACCCCGCTGGCGATCTCCGACTGCCTCAACTTCGGCTCGCCCGAGGACCCGGCCGTGATGTGGCAGTTCGCTGAGGCCTGCCGCGGCCTCAAGGACGCCTGCGCCGAGCTCGGCGTCCCGGTCACCGGCGGCAACGTCAGCCTCTACAACCAGACCGGCGAGACGGCCATCCTGCCCACCCCGGTGGTCGCGGTGCTCGGTGTCATCGAGGACGTCACCCGGCGCACCCCGTCCGGCTTCCAGGCCGAGGGCGAGCGTATCTTCCTGCTCGGCGAGACCCGTGAGGAGCTCTCCGGCTCCGAGTGGGCCCACGTCGTGCACGGCCACCTCGGCGGCCTGCCGCCGCAGGTCGACCTGGCTGCCGAGAAGGCGCTGAGCCAGCTGCTGGTCGAGGGCGTCGGCCTGCTCACCAGTGCCCACGACGTCTCGGACGGCGGCCTCGCGCAGACCCTCGTCGAGTCCGCCCTGCACCGCAACATCGGCGCCTCGGTGGCCGTCGGCGACGACGCCTTCCTGGGCCTGTTCGCCGAGTCCACCGCGCGTGCCGTGGTCACCGTGACCGAGGCCGACGCCGACGCCCTGGTGGCGTTGGCCGCCAAGCACGGCGTGCCGCTGACCCCGCTCGGCCGCACCGGTGGCAGCGAGCTGACGGTCGAGGGCCAGTTCACCGTGGCGCTCGACGAGGTGCGCACCGCCTGGAGCGCGACCCTGCCGGCCGCCCTGGCCTGATCCCTGGCATCGAGGCTCCCCTGCCGCGATGATGGCACCGTCCATCGTCTCGGCAGGGGAGTCTTCGCATGTCCGCACCCGCATACCGGATGGCGGTCGCCGTCCTGCTCGCCAGCACGGCCCTCGCCGCCTGCTCCGACGATGAGCCGGAGCTGGCCGAGGAGTGGTCGGTGCGGGCGGCGCTCGAGCAGGTCCCGGCCAGCACCGCGCAGGACGGCCTCTTCGTCGTCACCGCCGACCTGGATGCGGCGATCGCGGCTGCTGACGTCGAGCGCAGCGGCGAACCCGACGAACTCGACTGGCTGATCGCGATCACCGGCGGCGCCCAGGGCGGCAGTGTGGGAAGGGTGTTCGTGCCGATGGCCCGCGGCTTCAACGTCGAGTACCTGCGTGACGGGGAGTTCGCTGCCGCGGCAGGTTGGTCGGTACACGACGTGGACTCCTTCGTGGAGAGCGGCCAGCCGCCGCGAGTGCTGACCGTGGCCGCGGGCGACTTCGACGACGACACGCTGGCCGATGGCCTGGTGGAGGTCGAGGACGACATCGTCTCCAACAGAGATGCCGAGGACGGCACCACCGACCTCTCCCAGGCGAACGGACTGAGTCCGATCGGCGTGCCGATCCGGATGAGCGAGGCCGACGGCCTGATCGCACTCAGCACCTCGACCGAGCTGGTGCGCTCCTGGCGCGATGGCGCCGACGCGCTCGCGGGCGAGGAGCGGGCTGCTGCCGTGGCCGATGCCCTCGACGACGAGGACGTCTATGCCGCCGTGCTCAGCGATCCGTTGGCGGTGGACGCCCTCGGCGCCCGCACCACCAGCCCAGCCCTCATCGAGCGGCTGCTCGCGCGGGTGCCGGAGCAGGCCTACGACGCGGTCGGCATCGGGTGGTCGCTCGACGACGGCGCCGTGCAGGTACAGGTGGCCTACCACTTCGCCGACGAGCGGGACGCCGCTGGGGGCGCCGCAGCGCTGGAGGCGCTGTGGCGCGAGGGCGTCTCGGTGCGCGACGGTCGACCCTTCGCGGAGCGGCTCGAGGTGGTGGAGGTCGAGACCGACGACTCGGTAGTCACCGTGGAGCTCCTGCCGACGGCAGAGGGACGCCCGCAGCTGGCGTTCGAGATGCTGCAGAACGGCGAGCCGCTGTTCGTGTCGCGATGAGCGGCCCGCGGCGGATCGCGTACGGAGAGCACCGCTCCCAGTTCGTTGAGTGGACGCCGGTGCGAGAGGCCCGCGGCGTCGTCGTGGTCATCCACGGCGGCTTCTGGCGTGCCGCCTACGACCTCGCGCTCGGGCGGCCGTTGGCCGAGGACCTGGCCGCACGTGGCTGGTCTGTGCTCAACGTCGAGTACCGACGGGTAGGGGACGGCGGCGGCATGCCGCAGACCTTCGACGACGTCGCCGCCGCGATCGACCTGCTCGCCGGCATCGACGGCGTGGCGGGGCTGCCCGTGGTGGCACTGGGCCACTCGGCCGGTGGCCATCTCGCTGCCTGGGCGGCTGCGCGAGGAGCTCACGGATGGCCGCAGCGGGTCGCGTTGACTGCGGTGGTTGCTCAGGCCGGCGTCCTCGATCTGCGGGCGGCAGAGCGTGACCGGCTGAGCACGGATGCGGTCGGCGCGCTGCTCGGCGACCGGCCGATCGATGCCCTGGTCGACCCCACGCAGCAGCTGCCGCTGAGCATCCCGGTCTGGTGCCTGCACGCGCGCGACGACGTCGACGTGCCGTTCGCGCAGTCGCAGCAGTACGTGACGCGCGCGCAGGCCGCCGGGGCCAGGGCCGAACTGGTCGAGGTGAAGGGTGGCCACTTCGACCTGATCGCCCCGGGTACCCAGGCGTGGGCGGCGGTCCTCGATGCCGTGACCGCCGCCCGCGGCTGACTCAGGCAGCGATGCCGATTCCGGCACCCGGTGCCGTCTGCGGCCCCGCGATCTGCTCACGGAGCTTGCGGTTGATCGCGCTGAGCAGACGGGAGACCTGCATCTGGGTGACGCCCAGCTGCGCGCCGATCTCAGCCTGGGTCTGGCCCTCGAAGAAGCGCAGGTAGACCAGCTTCTTCTCCCGCTCGGTCAACTCACGCAGGGCGCTGGAGAGCAGGACCCGTGCCTCTGCCGCGCTCTGCTCGGTGTCCTCGTCGGCGATCCGCTCCCCGACGGGTGCACCGTCCTCGCCGATCGGCTGGTCCAGCGACGCCGGCTGGAAGCAGCCGTCGGTGGCCAGTGCGTCCTGGTAGTCGTCGACGCTGATCTCGAGTGCTTCGGCCACCTCGGTCGGGCTCGGCTCCCGGCCGAGGTCGTGGCTGAGCTGATCGGTGGTGGTCCTGATCCGCTGTTGCAGCTCCTGGACCCCGCGTGGTGGACGCACCATCCACCCGTGGTCGCGGAAGTAGCGGCGGATCTCGCCGCGGATCGTCGGCACCGCGAAGGTGAGCAGATCCTTCTGCTGGGCTGGGTCGAAGCGGTGCACCGCCTTGACCAGACCCTCGTAGGCGGTCTGCCGCAGATCGTCGGCAGCGATGCCACGATCGTTGTACCGGTAGGCGATGGACTCGGCGACGCACCTGTTGAGAAGGATGATCTCCTCCAACAGCGCGGCGCGCTCGTCCTCGGTGACCTGAGCGGCCTGCTCGAAGAGCTCGGCCGTGCGGGTCATTCGTTCGACTCTGCTGAGTTCGGTGACGGAGATGTTGTTGCGAGCGATTTCGGTCATGACTGGACCGTCCTCTTGGTTGCGGGCGACCTCGCCGTTGGCTCCAGCGAGTGCGTGCGCAGGCAGACCCCGCAGGAGCCCACCCGAATGCGCTTCCGAGATCGACTTTACCCATTTTCGCGAACCAGGCAAACCGCTGTCGCCGATTTCATCCTCGGAGGAATGAAGCTGCGGCGTACGGGTACTGGCCGGACCCACGCGCTGAGAAGGGAAGGTCCAGGTGACGATCGTGTCGACGTCCGAGCATGGCGATGGTGCCCGTGCGCGTACGCCCCTCAGCCCCCGTCAGATGGTCTTCGGTGGGCTGTCGATCCAGTACGACGCAAGGGTTCTGGAGCCGCGCGAGTGGACGACGCGGCAATCCTTCTGGGCAGCGGAGCTGCTTGCCGAGGCACCGGCAGGTCCGGTCCTGGAGCTCTGCGCCGGGGTGGGCCACATCGGGCTGCTGACCCTCACGCTGCGCGATCGGGCCGGGGTCCTGGTCGACGCCGACGCGGGGGCCTGCGCGCATGCGCGGGTCAATCTGCAGCGGGCCCGGCTCGGTGATCGCGTCGAGGTGCGCAACGCCCGTGCCGAGCAGGCGTTGGCCGACGGCGAGCGGTTCGCCCTGGCCATCGTCGACCCGCCGTGGGTGCCGAGCACCGAGGTCGGGAGGTTCCCGGCCGATCCCACCTTCGCGATCGACGGCGGCGGGGACGGACTCGACGTCGCCAGGTCCTGCCTGGAGGCGCTGGTCGGTCACCTGCTGCCGGATGCTCCCGTGGTCCTGCAGCTCGGGACGCCGGAGCAGGTCACCCGCCTCCTCGCCCAGGTCGGTGAGGGATGGCGGCTGGTGGAGCAACGCCAACACGAGGACCGCGGGGTGCTCGCGCACCTGGTCCTCGACACGAATGACAGCGCCGCAGGGCGCTGATCCCTTGTGCACGAAGGAGAAACCATGTACTTGCCGCAGAGCCGTGGCCCGTACAGCGGCTGGGTCCGCCGCAGGATGCTGGGCATGGACGCCGGCCGTGCGCCGGCCGCGCCCGAACCGGACACGATGCTCGACGACCCGGACGTGCAGCTCGCGCTCTGGATGCTCTACGAGGTGCACTTCCAAGGCTTCGAGGAGGCGGAGGAGGGCATCGAGTGGGATCTCGGACTGCTGGCCTTCCGGCAGGTCCTGGAGGTGCCGTTCGAGACCGTGCTGCGTGACGTCGGTGCGCCGCTGCGCAGGCCGCGAGCGACGGCGCGGATCGTGGACGGCCTGCGCGACCTGATCGCACAGGCACCCGACCCGGGCTTGGCCAGGTTCCTGCAGCGCAAGGCGAATGCCGATCAGTTCGTGGACTTCCTCAAGCAGCGCAGCGTCTACCACCTCAAGGAGGCCGACGCGCACAGCTTCGTGCTGCCGCGGGTCCGCGGTGGCGTCAAGGTGGCATTGGCCGAGGTGCAGTACGACGAGTACGGCGCGGGCCGCGTGGATCGCCTGCACCAGGACCTCTTCGCCAAGGCGCTCATCGCCTGTGGGCTCGACGGCCAGTACGGCCGGTACGTCGACAGCGCCGACGCCGCAACCCTGGCCAGCAGCAATGCGCTGAGCCTCTTCTGCCTGCACCGCCGTCATCGGGGAGCGGCGCTAGGCCACCTCGCTGCGTTCGAGTCGACCAGCAGCATCCCGTGCCGGCGGATCAGCCAGGGTGCCGAGCGCCTGGAGCTTCCGGGGGAGGTCTTCGACTACTTCGACGAGCATGTCGAGGCGGATGCGGTGCACGAGCAGATCGCGGTGACGGATCTTTGCGGTGCGCTGGTGGTACACGAGCCGGAGCTGGCGACCGATGTGCTGCTGGGCGCCGAGGTCTGCCTCCAGCTGGGCGCCCGGGCGGACCAGGCGCTGTTGGATCGGTGGGCCGGCGAGACCGGCCCGCGCTGGGAGGTGGCATGACGCTCGAGCCCGGTCCCCGGGTGACCGCCTGCGAGGACGGCCCGCTGCTGGTGCGGGGGGCCGACCAGTGGCCGGGTCCCGACGGAGAGCCGGTCCGCATCGACCGGCCGGTGGTCGCGGTCTGTCGCTGCCTGAGGTCGCAACGGCTTCCCTGGTGCGATGGCACGCACAAGTTCGGGGCGTCGTCGCCGAAGGACTAGGTGCGCCTAGGCGGGGGCGAGGGGCTCGGCGGTGGCGCGCAGCTGCTTGCGCGGCGACGGCAGCGAGGGGTCCGGCAGGTCGCGGCTGTCCACCACCATCTGGGCCACGTCGCGCAGCTTGATGTTGGTGTCGCTGGAGTAGCGACGCATCACCTCGAAGGAGCGGTCCAGCGTCAGACCGTAGCGCTGCATGAGGATTCCCTGTGCCACACCGATCAGCTGGCGCGAGTGGATCGCCGTCTCCAGGCCGTCGATCTTCTGTGCCGCGGCCAGCGCGCTCGCGGCATGGGTGGCGAAGAGCAGGGTGCGGTCGAGGTCGTCGCGGGAGAAGGTGCCGATCCGGCCGTCGTACAGGTTCAGCGCCCCCAGCACGGCGTTGCTCTCGTTGCGCGAGGGCGCCACCAGCTGCACGCTCAACAGCGAGCGGATGCCGAGCTCGGCGGCCCGGGCACCCCAGGTAGGCCATCGCGAATCGGCTGCGGTGTCGCGGACCAGGAAGGCACCGAGATCCTGGCGCGGCTCCATGCACGGACCCTCATCGAGCTCGTACTGGAGGGCGTCGCACACGGCGACGACGTCGTGGGAGGCGACCACGGTCTCGATCCGGCCCCGGCGTCGGCGCAGGGTGACGCCACAGTGGTGCGCGTCGGGGACCAGCTCGAGTGCCTGCTCGCAGATCCGCTCGACGGTCAGGGCCTCGGTGGGCTCGGCGTGCAGCTGCTCGCTGAGTGACGCGAAGTATGCCGCGTGCGTGGGCGGCGGTTGTTGGCTCATCGGGTGACCGATGGAGGGCCAGCGGTGACGATGGCCGAGCGCGGCGCGAGCAACCGGTCCTCCTCAGGTGACGTGCACGAGTGACTGAATGCTTTCACGTTCACGATAGTCACGGCACGCCAGTCCCGTCGAGGCGCAGCGGATCGCGCCGCCGCAGGTCGGATCGGCGACGTCGCGCAGGAGGGGAGTGGGTGGGTGGTGGCGCCGTCCGCCCGCACGCACGACACCACCACCCGGCATGGGGGACGCCGTCCGCGCGTCATGCCGGTGATGCTCGCCTCCGGTCCCGACGCGGTACCCAGCGGTCCCGGCGTCATGCGTGGCCGGGCGGCAGGCCCTGCCGGGCATGGCGGCGACGGGGTCGGGTACCGCCCGGGCAGGCATGCAGAGCAGACAGTGCCCAACTCGAGGAGGGCGTGACGATGACCAAGCTCGGATACTTCCTGGTGTGCGAGGAGCACGGACCGCGCGAGCTGATCGAGCAGGCGGTGCTCGCCGAACGGGCGGGCTTCGACGCGTTGTGGATCAGTGATCACTTCCACCCGTGGAACCACGAGCAGGGGGAGAGCCCGTTCGTATGGAACGTGATCGGCGCGATCTCGCAGGTCTGTGAGCTCCCGGTGACCACGGCGGTGACCTGCCCGACGGTGCGCACCCACCCCGCCGTCGTCGCCCAGGCAGCGGCGACGAGCGCGGTGATGCTCGGCGACCGATTCGTCCTGGGGGTGGGGACGGGCGAAGCGCTCAACGAGCACATCCTCGGCCAGCCCTGGCCTCCGGCCGCGATCCGCCTGGAGATGCTGGAGGAGGCCGTGGACCTGATCCGCCGGCTCTGGACCGGTGAGGTGATCACCCACCGGGGCACTCACTATCAGCTCGACCAGGCCCAGATCTACACGAGGCCGGTGAAGCCGCCGCCCATCTATGTCTCCGGCTTCGGACCGGAGTCGATCGAGGCCGCGGCGCGCTTCGGTGACGGCTACATCACCACCTCGCCCGATCCGGAGCCCTTGGCGCGCTACCGGGAGCTCGCGAGTGGTCCGGCCCAGGCCGGAACGAAGGTCTGCTGGGCGGAGAGCGAGGACGACGGCGTCGAGATCGCGCACCGCCTGTGGGGCACCAGTGGCGTGCCCGGGGAGTTGGCTCAGGTGCTGCCGACGCCCCAGCACTTCGAGCAGGCCGCCGAGCTGGTGACTCGGGAGCAGACCCGGGAGTCGGTGGTCTGCGGCAACGACATCGAGGCGCACGTGGCCAAGCTGCAGGAGTTCGTGGACGCGGGGTTCGACGAGGTCTACGTGTCGAACATCGGCCCGAACTACCGGGAGATGATCGCGGCGTTCGGCGAGCAGGTGCTGCCCCGGCTGCGGCGCTGAGCCGCAGGCCGGCGCAGCACCGCCGCCTCAGCGGCGCGTCAGCGGCGCGTCACAGGACCAGGACGCCGACCACGATCATGACCGCGAGTGCGACCACGATCAGGGCCACCAGGGCGCCGACGCGAGCGGGTGCCTTGCTGACGCCGGCCGGGTCCTGGCCGGCGCCTTCGGGCGAGTGGTCCTCGGGGTGCATGTCATGGGGCTGGGTCATGCTGCAGCGGTACCCCGCGCCGTCGTCGGTCATGCATGCGCCGGGTCACGCCGGGTACCGGACCGGTCAGCGAGCGAGAGGAGTCGCCATGCCCGCCAAGGATCACGGTCCCAGCATCAAGGACGACGAGCTCTACGAGGAGCTGCGCGAGGACGGGGCCAGCAAGGAGAAGGCCGCCCGGATCGCCAACCAGGCAGCCGCAACGTCGCGCTCGGCGGTCGGCCGCAAGGGAGGCAAGGCCGAGGCGTACGAGGAGTGGACGGTCGAGGAGCTGTACGAGCGTGCTGCCGAGTTGGAGATCGAGGGCCGCTCCTCGATGAACAAGGGCGAGCTGATCGACGCGCTGCGCAATCACTGAGCCGAGCAATCGTGCGACGGCGTCATGCGCAGCGAGGGTGCTCGCTGCGCATGACGTGGCCAGGGATCAGGCGCGCCGCATGGCGCGCACGCCGACCCACAGACCCAGCGCGGTGACGACGGCGCCGCCGGCGAACCCGGCTGCGATCACGTCGGCGTTCCAGACGCCGGCGAAGAGCTCGCGCTCGGCGGTGACCACGTAGGTCAACGGGTTCAGGTCGGAGAGCACGCCGAACCAGTCCGGAGCGTCGTCGAGCGGGAGAAGCACGCCGGCCAGCAGCAGCACCGGGAAGATCACCGTCTGCTGGACCGCCCAGAAGAGCCACTCCTGTCCTTGGGAGGCCACGGCCAGGGCGAAGGAGAGGGCGCTGCCGCCGATGCTGAACAGCGCCAGCATCGCCACGCCCACCAGCACGCCCGGCAGGTGCAGGTCGAAGCTGAACGGCGTCACCACGATCAGGATCAGCGCCGTCTGCAGCAGCATCGGCACGGTCTCCTTGAGCGCCCTGCCGACCAGCAGCGAGGAACGGCTCAGTGGCGAGACCAGCATCCGCTCATGGGAGCCGGAGATGATCTCGTCCGACAGGCTGGCCCCGGCGAACGAGGCGCCGAAGGCGCAGGACATCGCCACCACGCCGGGCACGAACCACTGCAGCGCCGAGCCGCCCGAGATCGCCGGCAGCAGCGGGGCGAAGAGGCCCAGGAAGACCAACGGCTGGACCATCGAGAAGAGGATCGAGGCGGGCTCGCGCAGCATCGGCTTCAGCTCGCGCATCATCACGTTCCACGAGTCGGCCCAGAACCCGCTCGCCGGGGTGTCGTGCACGGCGACGACGGTGGGGGCCTCGACGGTGCTGGTGCTCATGCTGCTTCTCCTTCGGTGGCGCTGGCGGTGGACTCGTTGGCCTCGCGCAGGCTGCGCCCGGTGAGGTCGAGGAAGACGTCGTCGAGGGTCGGCCGGGCCACCTCGATGCTGCTGGCCGGGGTGCCTGCCGTCTGCAGCTCGGCGATCAGGGCAGGGGCGGCGCGATGGCCGTCCGCGGCCCGCACCAGCAGCCCGCGCTCGGTGCGGGTGACCAACGAGCCCGGGATCCGGGCGGCGCGCTGTGCGGCCCGATCGGCATGCTCGGCCTGGTCGAAGGTGAGCTCGATCCGATCGCCGAGCCGCGACTTCAGTCGGCTCGCGCTGTCGTCGGCGATCACCATGCCGTGGTCGATCACCACCACCCGCTCGGCCAGTGCGTCGGCCTCCTCCAGGTAGTGGGTGGTCAGCACGATGGTCGAGCCGGTCTGCGCGTGCAGCCGCTCGATCAGCCCTTGCAGGTTCGCCCGGTTCTGCGGGTCGAGTCCGGTCGAGGGCTCGTCCAGGAAGAGCACCCGGGGCAGGTGCACCAGTCCCATCGCGATGTCCAGACGCCGGCGCTGGCCGCCGGAGAGCGTCATCACCTTGCGGTCGGCCACCGCGGTCAGGTCGAGGTCGTCGATCAGCTCGTCGGCCCGCTGGTGGGCCTCGCGCCGGGAGAGCCCGTGCGCGCGGCCCTGGCTGACCAGCTCGTCGCGTCCGCGCTGCTGGTGGCCGGCGCCGTTGCCCTGGCCGACGTAGCCGATCGCGCGTCGCACCTCCCGCTGCCCGGTGACGACGTCGTGGCCGGCAACGGTGGCCGTGCCCGACGTCGGCGCCAGCAGGGTGGTGAGCATCCGCAGCGTCGTCGACTTGCCGGCGCCGTTGGGACCGAGGAAGGCGACCAGCTCGCCCTGGCCGATCTCGAGGTCGAGGCCGCGCACGGCCTCGACGGTCTGCTTGCGGGCGGTGAAGTGCCGGGTCAGGCCGCGGGTCACGATCACCGGTGTGGTGGTGGGGTGTGAGGTCATGCGACCAGTCCATCGCCCCAAGCGGTCAGTTTCTGTCCGCAATCGGATCTAATCTGGATCCATGGCCAACACCAGCGCCCGGATGCTCCGACTGCTCTCCCTGCTGCAGACGCATCGCTACTGGTCGGGTGCCGACCTCGCGGGGCGGCTCGAGGTCAGCGCGCGGACCCTGCGTCGTGACGTCGATCGGCTGCGCGAGCTGGGCTATCCGGTCGACGCCGTCCGCGGGGTGGCGGGCGGCTATCAGCTGCGGGCCGGCGGCCAGCTGCCGCCGCTGCTGCTCGAGGACGAGGAGGCGGTGGCGATCGCGGTCGGGCTGCGCAGCGCTGCGGCCGGCGCCATCGACGGGCTCGACGTCTCGTCCCTGCAGGCATTGACGAAGGTGGTCTCGCTGATGCCGCCGAGGCTCCGCCGCCGGATCGACGCGTTGCAGAGCCAGACCCTGCCCGCGCCGGGCTTCGGGCCCTCGGTCGATGCGGGAGCGCTGATCCTGCTCGCCCAGGGCTGCCGCGACGACGAGACGGTGCGCTTCGGCTACACCGCCAACGACGGCCAGGAGAGCAACCGCCACGTGGAGCCGCACCGGCTGGTGAGCATCGGGCAGCGCTGGTACCTGGTCGGCTGGTGCCGTGAGCGGCATGACTGGCGCAGCTTCCGCCTCGACCGGATCGCCGAGCCGGAGCTCACCGGCATGCGGTTCCGGCAACGCGAGCTGCCGGCCAGCGATGCCCTCGAGTTCGTCCGGGCCGGGATCCGCTCGATCCCGTCGCGCCACGAGATCCGGGTCCGGTTCCGCGGGCCGACGGAGACGGTCAGCGCGGTAGCGGGCCGTTGGGGCACCGTCGAGGCGGACGGCGAGGACGCGGTGCTCACGATGAGGTCGCCCGATCTCTGCTGGCCGCTGGGGATCCTGGCCTCGGTCGGGCTCGAGTTCACCGTCGAGGAGCCGGCCGAGCTGGCCGAGGCCGTTGCGCAGGTGGCCGGCCGCTTCGCCCGCTCCATGTGACCTCACGGCTCACTTCTCGCCGCACCTGCCGCCGTCAGGTCACATGGAACGGCTTAGCATCGGTCGGTGCAGAAGCTTCGCTTGGTCCGGACCGAGGTGATCGCCGGGCTGGTGGTGGCGCTGGCGCTGATCCCGGAGGCGCTCTCGTTCGCGGTGCTGGCCGGAGTCGACCCGCGGGTGGGCCTCTTCACCAGCTTCACGATGGCGGTGAGCGCGGCGATCCTCGGCGGGCGTCCGGGCATGGTGTCGGGTGCCGCAGGTGCCACCGCGCTGGTGATCGCCCCGCTGGTCGCCGCGCACGGGATGGAGTACCTGATCGCGACGGTGCTGCTGGCGGGTCTGTTCCAGATCCTGCTGGGGCTGGCCGGGCTGGCCCGGTTGATGCGCTTCATCCCGCGCTCGGTGATGGTCGGCTTCGTCAACTCGCTCTGCATCCTGATCTTCGCCGCGCAGGTGCCGCACCTGATCGGCCACGGCTGGACGACGGCCGCCGTCGCCGCGCTCGGCATCGCGCTGATGGTCGCGGTGCCGCGGATCACCCGGGTGGTGCCGGCTCCGCTGGTGACCGTGGTCGGCCTGGCCGCGGTGGTCTGGGTGAGCGGGGCCCCGGTCCCGCAGCTGTCCGGGGAGGGCGAGCTGCCCGACAGCCTGCCGGGGCTGGTGCTGCCCGATGTGCCGATGACGCTGGAGACCCTGCGGATCATCGCGCCCTACGCACTCGCCGTGGCCTTGGTCGGGCTGATGGAGTCGCTGCTGACCGCCAAGCTGGTCGACGACATCACCGACACGCCGTCCAACAAGACCCGCGAGGCGCTCGGCCAGGGCGGCGCGAACCTGATCACCGGCCTCTTCGGCGGCATGGGTGGCTGCGCGATGATCGGCCAGACGATGGTGAACGTGAAGGAGGCCGGCGCTCGGACCCGGCTCTCCGCGGCGATGGCCGGTGTCTGGCTGCTGTTGTTGGTGGTCGGCCTGGGCGACACCGTCGGCCGGATCCCGATGGCCGCACTGGCAGCGGTGATGGTGGTGGTCGCGGTGACCACCTTCGACTGGCACAGCATCGCGCCCTCGACGCTGCGCCGGATGCCGCGCTCGGAGACCGCCGTGATGGTGGTGACGGTGGCCGTGGTGGTGGCCACCGAGAACCTGGCGATCGGTGTGATCGCCGGCGTGATCGTGGCGCTGATGCTCTTCGCCCGCCGGGTCGCGCACCTGGCCGGCGTGCGCCGTCAGGTGGCCGAGGTCGACGGCGCCGCGCAGGTGACGTACCGGATCACCGGCGAGCTCTTCTTCGCCTCCAGCAACGACCTCTACAGCCAGTTCTCCTATGCCGCCGACCCGGAGCTGGTGGTGATCGACCTCAGCGACGCCCACGTCTGGGACGCCTCCACGGTGGCGGTGCTCGACTCCGTCGAGGCGAAGTACCACCGGCTCGGCAAGCAGGTCGAGATCCGGGGCCTGGACCACGCCAGCGCCCGGATGCACGAGCGGCTCAGCGGCCAACTGGGTGTCGAGTAGCTCAATGTGACCTCAGCGTCGGGAATTCGGTCCGAAGTGCGCGGTGAGGTCACATTGAGTGGCTAGCAATCGCAGGCGGTGGCCAGGATGTCTCCGTCGGCGTCGAGGTAGTCGAAGGTCAGGCCGCTCAGCGCCGTCGCCGGCGCATCGGGGTAGTTGCCGGCCGGCCAGCTGACGCCGTCCAGCGTCGCAGCGAACCCCCCGGTCTCCGGGTCGACGGGGATCGTCGTCTCGATCCGATCCCCGGTCCAGGTGAGTCTGCCGTGCATCCGCACCTGGGTGGCGCCGGTCTCGGTGACGCCGTAGGCCACCGGGTACCAGGGCGCGGTCCTCCAGTCGGGCTCGCCCGGCGCCGCCGCGCCTTCGCTCAGCACCACCACCCGGCCCGAGGAGTCGGCGGCCAGGCCGCCGGTCCCGCAGCCGGTGCTGCCGTTCCACATCTGACTGCGCGGGGTGCCCGGTCGGGTGTGCGAGACCGCCGTGCAAGACCTGTCGCCCTCGGCCTGCCAGACCACGAAGCCGGTTCCGTCAGGCAGGGTCACGTCGACGACGGTCTCCAGGTCGTCGGCGTCGCCGCCCCATCTGCTGACCTGCTCGCGCACCGACTCCGGAGCCTCGTTGCCTCCGGGCAGCAACCCGGCAGCCCAGGCGGCGCCACCCAACCCGAGCACCGTGACGCCGGCCAGCCCGGCGAGCACCCGTGCGCGCCCACGTCGTGGTGGCGTCGGATCAGGCGCGGCGAGGATCGCCTCCAGGGTCTCCACCGACCAGGCCGGATCCAACGGCGCGGGCTCCGGGCGCAGCGACTCGACGATCGACTCGGGCTTCATGAGGTCTCCTTGATGGGGTGTCGGGCAGCGAGTGGGGGAAGGCCGGGCTCCGGAGGCGGGTCCTCGACCGAGCTCAGCGCGGCGCGGGCTCGGCTGAGTCGTTTGCGGAAGGTGGCGGAGCGGACGCCGAGAGCGGCCGCGGCCTGCTCCGTGGTCAGCCCGTCCCACGCCACCAGCAGCAGGGCCTCGCGCTGGTCGCCAGGCAGCGCGGCCAGTCGCTCCAGCGCCTCGCGCCGCGCCAGTGCGGCGTCCGGACCGGCAAGGCCCCGATGGTCGGCGACGTCAGCGGCGACGGCGTCGAGCAGCGCCACCCGATCCACCAGGGCACGGTTGCGCACAGCGCCCCGGACCCGGTTGGCGATCACCTTGCGGGCGGTGCCGAGCAGCCAGCCGATCGGCGGATCGGGCAGCTCGTTCCAGCGGCGCCAGGCGTGCAGGAAGGTCTCGGAGACCACGTCCTGGGCGTCGTCGTGTCCGGCCCCCCGCTCAATGTGACCTGCGGGCTGAGAAAATGGTCGAAAGTGCGCTGTCAGGTCACATGGAGGAGGGTCATGCCGAGGAGACTGATGCCGGCTGCGGCCGACGACGTCCGCGCTGCGCTGGCGGCGCGGGCTGCGGGCACGGCTGCGAAGGCCGACCTCAAGCTGCTGACCAAGCACTTCCTCGCCCTGCTCCAGGACGCCGCGCCCGGCAACTCGGTCGAGGTCCGGGTGCCGCCCTACGCCGCGGTGCAGGTGGTCGAGGGGGTCCGCCACACCCGCGGCACGCCGCCCGCCGTCGTCGAGATCACCCCCGAGGTCTGGCTGGCCCTGGCCACCGGCGAGTCCACCTGGGACGATGAGTCGGCCGCCGGCCGGGTGCACGCCAGCGGCGAGCGCTCCGACCTCGGCAACTGGCTGCCGTTGGTGGGCCGATGAGCATCCTGGTGCGCCTCCCGGACGCCGAGCTGGCGCACGCGATCGGGCCGGTCGACGGCGTCGAGCTGGTGATCGGCGCAGCCGCCCGCAGCCGGGCCGCAGAGGTCGATGTCTACGTCGCCGACTACGCCACGGGCGTGGAGGCGCTGGCCGAGATCGATGAGTTCCCGCGGCTGCGGCTGGTCCAGCTCCAGTCGGCCGGCTACGACGGCTTCCTCGAGCGCCTGCCGGACGGCGTCGCCCTGGCCAACGCGGCCGGCGTCCACGACGACGCCACCGCCGAGCACGCTCTCGGCCTCACCCTGGCCGCACTCCGCGGCATCGGTGAGTCGGTGCGCCAGCACGGCACCTGGCGCCGGATGCCTGGCCGCCGCTCGCTCGCCGACAGCCGGGTGCTGATCTACGGCTACGGCTCGATCGGCCGGGCCATCGCCGAGCGCTTCGGAGCCTGCAGGGCGCAGGTGAGCGCGGTTGCCAGCCGGCCGCGCGCCGACGACCTGGTCGGCACCGTGCACGGCCCCGACCGGCTCGCCTCGCTGCTGCCCGAGCAGCACGTGGTCGTGGTGGTGCTCCCGCTCACCGAGGCCACCCACCACGCCGTCGACGCCGCGTTCCTGGCCCAGCTGAGCGACCACACCCTGGTGGTCAACGTCGGACGCGGCCCGTTGCTCGACACCGACGCCGTGATCGCCGAAGCCGGACGACTCCGGTTCGCGCTCGACGTCACCGATCCCGAGCCGCTGCCCGACGGGCACCCGCTGTGGAGCGCCCGCGACGTGCTGATCACCCCGCACGTGGCCGGCGGCACCACCGCGATGCTGCCGCGGGTCGCGGCCCTGGTGCGCGAGCAGCTGACGGCGCTGGTGGCCGGCGAGCAACCGCGCAACCTGGTGTCCCGATAACCCGGATGCGGAGTCGGCGTCCCGCCTGAGACTATGGGGGAGTGCGCGAGATCAAGCAGAGCCAGAAGCTGAAGAACGTCCGCTACGACGTGCGCGGACCGATCCTGGAGGAGGCACAGCGCCTCGAGGCGCAGGGCCACAAGATCCTCAAGCTCAACATCGGCAACCCGGCGCCCTTCGGGTTCGAGGCGCCGCAGGCGATCGTCGCCGACATGATCCACCACCTCCCCGAGGCGCAGGGCTACAGCGACTCGCGCGGCATCTTCTCCGCACGCACCGCGGTCGCGCAGTACTACCAGAGCCGCGGCCTGACCGAGGCCCACGTGGACGACGTCTTCATCGGCAACGGCGTCTCCGAGCTGATCACCATGGTGCTGCAGACCTTCATCGACGACGGCAACGAGATCCTGGTGCCCGCGCCGGACTACCCGCTGTGGACCGGCGCGGTCACCCTCTCGGGTGGCACCCCCGTGCACTACCTCTGCGACGAGGCCAACGACTGGGCACCGGACCTCGCCGACATCGAGTCGAAGATCACCGAGAACACGCACGCGATCGTGATCATCAACCCGAACAACCCGACCGGCGCGGTCTACAGCGAGGAGATCGTCAAGGGCCTCGTGGACATCGCCCGGCGCCACGAGCTGGTGATCTTCAGCGACGAGATCTACGAGAAGATCCTGTTCGACGACGCGGTCCATCACCACACCGCGACCTACGCCGGCGACGACGTCCTCTGCCTCACGTTCAGCGGCCTCTCCAAGGCCTACCGGGTCTGCGGCTACCGCTCCGGCTGGGTGCTGGTCAGCGGCCCGAAGCACCTCGCCCGCGACTTCCTGGAGGGCCTCACCCTGGTCTCCAACATGCGGATGTGCGCGAACGTCCCGGCCCAGCACGCGATCCAGACCGCCCTCGGCGGCTACCAGTCGGTGCAGGAGCTGATCGTGCCCGGCGGGCGCTTCTACGAGCAGAGCATGCTCGCCTACCGCCTGCTCAACGAGATCCCCGGCGTGAGCGCGGTCAAGCCGCGCGGGGCGCTCTACCTCTTCGCCCGGCTCGACCCGGAGATCTATCCGATCAAGGACGACGAGCAGTTCGTGATCGACCTGCTGCGGGCCAAGCACCTGCTGGTCACCCACGGCACCGGCTTCAACTGGCCGGACCCGGACCACTTCCGGATGGTCTGCCTGCCGGACGTCGCGATGCTCGAGGAGGCGATCGGCCGGATCGCCGAATTCCTCGCCGAGTACCGCACCAAAGTAGGCACCGACTAAGCATCTCGTTCGCTTCTTGACTACTCTTCCGCCCCGGGGGAGTCGTTGAGTTGGCGGTCAAGGGAGAAGATGCATGCTCAGGCTCGTTGGTGGCCTCGTGCTGACGGGTGTGCTCGTGGTCGGCTGCGGAGAGCAGCAGGCCGCTGAGCCGACCTCGCGTGCCGAGGACCGCACGGCCCAGCTCGACCAGCGGCAGATGATCAGCGAGGACGCCGAGGTGCTGAGTGCGACGCCGTCGCCGGTGGCGTCGCGCGGTCTGCCGACCTGCGCCGAGATCGGTGCGGCCCTGGGCGAGCGGGTCAGCGGGTGGCGGATGGTCGAGCACCAGTCGCTGGCTGACCTCGCTGACGCCGACACCGAGGACTCCGCTGGTGGCGAGAGCCCGGACGGCGAGCCGGACTCCGCTGCGGCCGCCGAGGCAGGGCAGGCCGCGGCCAAGGTCTCCGGCTCCGGTCTGCGCTCCTGCGAGTGGCGCTCGCGCCCGGCCGACGAGGGCGATCACGGCCTGGTGGTCAGCGTCCAGCGCGCCGACGGTCAGGTCCGCCGCACCCAGGTGCAGGGCCACGTCGTCGACCTGCCGACGGTGGAGCGTGCCGGTGGCTTCGTCGTCGCCGATCGCCGCGACCTCGACCTCGACGCCCCGCTCGACGCGGACGGTGCCAGCGTGGTCATCGGCCGCACCACGGTGCACATCGCGGCTGCGCGCATCGACGGCATCGCCGCCGACGCCCACCTGGACCTGGCTGCGGCGCTGGGCGCCGCCCTCGACGTCCAGCAGGTCGTCGGTCACTGACGCCTGCCGGCGCGTGGGGCGGATGCCGCCAGGCGCCGTCCGGCCCGGACCGGCCGCCGCGCTACCGCGGCGTAGGGTGCAGGGGTGACCTCGATCGATGCCCTTCGTGCCCAGCTGAACGACCTGATGCCCGCCCTGCGGGCCGACCTGGAGGATCTCGTCCGGATCCCCTCGGTCAGTGCCGACCCCGCCCGCGCGGGTGAGGTCCGGCGCAGTGCGGAGAAGACCCGCGAGCTGTTCGCCGCCGAGGGCTTCGACGCCGAGGTGGTCACCGCCTACGAGGGCGGCGCCCCCGCGGTGATCGCGCACAAGGCCGGTCCGGCCGGTGCCCCGACCGTGCTCCTCTACGCGCACCACGACGTGCAGCCGGAGAACGACCACGCCGAGTGGAACACCCCGCCGTTCGAGCCGACCGAGGTCGGCGACCGGCTCTACGGGCGTGGCTCGGCCGACGACAAGGCCGGCATCGTCGCGCACCTGGCCGCGATCCGCCTGCTCGGCGACGACCTGCCGGTCGGCGTCACGCTCTTCATCGAGGGCGAGGAGGAGACCGGGTCGGAGTCGCTGCCCGCGCTGCTGGAGCAGAACGCCGCGCGCCTGCGTGCCGACGTCATCGTGATCGCCGACTCCGGCAACTGGGACATCGGCGTCCCCGCGCTGACCACCAGCCTGCGTGGCCTGGTCCGCGTGGACGTGGAGGTGCGCACCCTGACCCACGCCGTGCACTCCGGGATGTGGGGCGGCCTGGCGCCGGACGCCCTGATGACGATCAGCCGGCTGATCGCCTCGCTGCACGACGACGCGGGCAACCTGGTCGTCGAGGGCCTGGTCGGCGGCCCCGCTGCCGACGTCGACTACCCCGAGGAGCGGCTGCGTGCCGAGTCGGGCGCCATCCCCGGGCTGCAGTGGATCGGCAGCGGCAGCGCCGTCGAGCGGCTGTGGACCAAGCCGGCGCTCTCGGTGACCGGCCTCGACGCGCCCAAGGTCGACGGCGCCAGCAACACCCTGGTGCCCGCGGCTCGGGCGAAGCTCTCGCTGCGGGTCGCGCCGAGCGACACCACCGCCAACGCCCTGGAGTGCCTGACCCGTCACCTCGAGAAGCACGTGCCGTGGGGCGCCGAGCTGACGGTGACCCTGGTGGACGCCGGCGAGGCGACCCAGATCGAGGCCAGCGGCCCCGCCTACGACGTCGCCCGGGAGGCGTTCCGCCAGGCCTGGGACGGCACCGAGCCGGTCGACATGGGCGTCGGCGGCTCGATCCCGTTCATCGCCGAGTTCCTCGGCGCCTTCCCCGAGGCGAGCGTGCTGGTGACCGGCGTCGAGGACCCGGACACCCGCGCCCACGGCGCCAACGAGGGCCTCCACCTCGCCGAGTTCGAGCGCGTCTGCATCGCCGAAGCGCTCCTGCTGCGCGGCCTCGGCGACCGCTGATACGTCGCATCTGGAGATAGTCCCTGACGTTTTCGTGGTTTTTCCGCGCCGAAACCACGAAAACGTCAGGGACTATCCGGAAGGGTGCGCGGGAAGGGTCGGCCGGCCGGGGCCGGATTCGCCGGTCGGACGTCGATGTGCGACAGGCTCTGATGCCCCGTACGATTGTGGCGTGCCTCAGCCCAGCAACATGCGCAAGGGCGGCGATGGCCGTCTCACGGCGGCCCTCGACCCCCAGGACTCTGGCCCGCAGGACGCCTGTGGCGTCTTCGGGGTCTGGGCTCCCGGGGAAGACGTCGCCAAGCTGACCTACTACGGCATCTACGCCCTGCAGCACCGCGGCCAGGAGTCCGCGGGCATCGCAGTGAGCAACGGACGCCAGATCCTCGTCTACAAGGACATGGGCCTGGTCTCGCAGGTGTTCGACGAGTCGACCCTCGAGGCGCTCAAGGGCCACCTGGCGATCGGCCACGCGCGCTACTCGACGACCGGTGCCAGCACCTGGGAGAACGCGCAGCCCACGTTCCACCCGACGCCGCACGGCTCGATCGCGCTGGCGCACAACGGCAACCTGACCAACACCGCCGAGCTCTCGACCATGGTCGAGGACCTTGCCAGCCTGACCGGCGAGCTCGACCTGGCGATGCGCCGTCCGGAGGCCTCGACCAACGACACCAGCGTGGTCACCGCCCTGCTCGCCCATCACCCCGACAGCACCGTCGAGGAGAAGGCGATGGAGCTGCTGCCGCTGGTCAAGGGCGCGTTCTCCTTCGTCTGGATGGACGAGAACACCCTCTACGCGGCGCGCGACCCCCAGGGCATCCGCCCGCTGGTGATCGGTCGCCTCGAGCGCGGCTGGGTTGTCGCCTCGGAGACCGCCGCCCTCGACATCGTCGGCGCCTCCTACATCCGCGAGGTCGAGCCGGGCGAGATGATCGTGGTCGACGCCGACGGCATGCGCTCGCGCCACTTCGCGAAGCCGGAGCCCAAGGGCTGCCTCTTCGAGTTCGTCTACCTGGCCCGCCCGGACACCGTGATCAGCGACCAGCGCGTGCACAGCGTGCGGGTGGAGATCGGCCGTCGGCTGGCGCAGGCCTTCCCGGCCGACGCCGACCTGGTGATCCCGGTGCCCGAGTCCGGCACGCCGTCCGCGATCGGCTACGCCGAGGCCTCCGGCATCCCCTACGGCATGGGCCTGGTCAAGAACTCCTACGTGGGCCGGACCTTCATCCAGCCCTCGCAGACGATCCGTCAGCTCGGCATCCGGCTCAAGCTGAACCCGCTGCGCGACGTGATCGAGGGCAAGCGCCTGGTCGTCGTCGACGACTCGATCGTGCGCGGCAACACCCAGCGCGCGCTGATCCGGATGCTGCGCGAGGCCGGCGCCCGCGAGGTGCACGTGCGGATCTCCTCCCCGCCGGTGAAGTGGCCGTGCTTCTACGGCATCGACTTCGCCACCCGCGCGGAGCTGATCGCCAACGGCCTGACCAACGACGAGATCTGCCGCTCGATCGACGCCGACTCGCTCGGCTACATCTCGCTGGAGGACCTGGTCGACGCCACCTCGGTGCCGAAGGACGACCTCTGCCGCGCCTGCTTCGACGGCGTCTACCCGGTGCCGCTCCCGGAGCCTGAGCTGCTCGGCAAGAACCTGCTCGAGGCAGCCGTGCCCGCGCGGACCGACGCCGACGGCCTGGCCGCCTCCCTTGCCGGCGGGGGCGCGACCGACGCCCTCGACCGCCCCTGAACGCACCAACGCAAGCTTTTGTCGCAGAGGAGAGAGATGAGCGACCAGAACGCCTACGCCCAGGCTGGAGTCTCGATCGAGGCGGGTGACCGTGCCGTCGAGCTCATGAAGACCTGGATCGAGAAGGCGCGCCGCCCCGAGATGGTCGGCGGCATCGGTGGCTTCGCTGGCCTCTTCGACGCCTCGGCACTGAAGAGCTACGACCGTCCGCTGCTGGCCTCCTCGGCCGACGGCGTCGGCACCAAGGTCGCCATCGCGCAGGCGATGGACAAGCACGACACGATCGGTCACGACCTGGTTGGCATGCTGGTCGACGACCTGGTCGTCTGCGGCGCGGAGCCGCTGTTCCTCACCGACTACATCGCCACCGGCAAGGTGCACCCCGAGCGGATCGCGGCGATCGTCAAGGGCATCGCCGAGGCGTGCGTGCTCGCCGGCACGGCGCTGGTCGGCGGCGAGACCGCCGAGCACCCGGGCCTGCTGGGCCCCGACGAGTACGACGTCGCGGGCTCGACCACCGGTGTCGTCGAGGCCGCCGACCTGCTCGGCGCCGAGCTGGTCGCCGACGGCGACGTGGTGATCGCGATGGAGGCCAGCGGCCTGCACTCCAACGGCTACTCGCTGGTGCGCCACGTGCTGCTGAACACCGCCGGTTGGAAGCTGGACCGCGACGTCCCCGAGCTCGGCCGCACCCTCGGCGAGGAGCTGCTCGAGCCGACCCGGATCTACGCCAAGGCGTGCCTGGCGCTGGCCAAGGCGACCGAGACCCACGCGATGTCGCACATCACCGGTGGCGGCCTGGCCGCCAACCTGGAGCGGGTCATGCCGCAGCACCTGACGGCGACCCTCGACCGCGGCACCTGGACCCCGCAGCCGATCTTCGACCTGGTCCGCCAGGTGGGCTCGGTCGCCCAGGCCGACCTCGAGATGACCCTCAACTGCGGTGTCGGCATGGTCTCGCTGACCGCAGCCGCCGATGCCGACAAGGCAATCGCGACCCTGGCCGAATTCGGCATCAGGGCATGGGTTGCAGGCGCTGTGAGCGCCGGGGACGGCTCGGTGGTCCTGGAGGGCCAGCACCCGGGTTGGTGAGCCCACAGCGGCTCTGCTGAGGCTCTGCTGAGCGGGACGCGTCTCGCAAAGGTGGGCCGGGTTCGCGGGAACAGCCACGGCTCAGGTAGCGTTGGCCCCACGAGATACCAGACCAAGAGCCGGGGATCCACGCGGTGCCTTAACGCCGACGTCACCCGGCCGAGCGCGCGAAGGGGTCGATCCTATGGGACGCGGCCGAGCCAAGGCCAAGCAGACGAAGGTCGCCCGGGAGCTTAAGTACCGTACCCACGAGACGGACTTCTCTGCCCTGGCCCAGGAACTGCACACCAGCGACAAGTCCTCGGACTCGACGCCCTCGGATGACGAGCGCGACGACTACCCGGACTACTCGGAGTCGTCGCGCGATTGAGCGCCGTCGCGCCGCTGGACGATCTCGATCGTCGAGTGGCGCGACACTTCGCCCTGTGGCATCCGGCATCGACCGGGCACCACGCGCTGTGAGCGCCAGAGCGCGGCGGTCGGCCGCCGCGCTCTGGTGATGCTCAAGCGGGCAGCCAGACCCCGCGCAGACGCCCGATCTCGTTGATCCGGCGCGCTGCCAGCCGGTCGGCCGCGACAGCCGGCGGTACGCCGTCGGAGGCTGCGGTCTCGAAGACCCGGCGGGTGGTGTCGAAGATGCCCGTGGCGCGCTGCTGCGCGCGCTCGAAGGAGAAGCCCTCGAGCTCGTCGGCGACCTGAATCAGGCCGCCGGCGTTGACGCAGTAGTCGGGCGCGTACAGGACGCCGCGGTCGTCGAGGATCTTCTCGATGCCGGGGTGTGCGAGCTGGTTGTTGGCGGCTCCGCACACGATGCGTGCCTGCAGATGCGTGGCGACGTCGTCGTCGAGTGCGCCGCCGAGCGCACAGGGAGCGTAGACGTCGAGCGGTTGCGCCAGGAGCGCGGCCGCGTCGGCGACCACCTCGACCTCGGGGAGCTCGTCGCGGAGCCGGTCGATGGCCGGCTGCCACACGTCGGTGACGACGACCTGGGCGCCGTCGTCGACCAGGTGGCGCACCAGGTGGTGGCCGACCTTGCCGACGCCGAGCACGCCGACCCGGCGTCCGGCCAGGCTGGTGTCGCCCCAGGCCGCCTCGGCGCTGGCCCGCATCCCCTGGAAGACGCCGTAGGCGGTGAGCACCGACGAGTCGCCGGCACCGCCGTGCGCCAGGGTGCGACCGGTGACGTGGGTGGTCTCGCGGGCGATCAGGTCCATGTCGGGGGAGTTCGTGCCGACGTCGCACGCGGTGATGTAGCGGCCGCCGATGCTCTCCACGAAGCGTCCGTAGGCGCGGAAGAGCTGCTCCGACTTCTGCTGGTGCGGATCGCCCAGGATGACCGCCTTGCCGCCGCCCAGGTCCAGCCCGGCGAGGGCGGCCTTGTAGGTCATCCCGCGGGCCAGGTCGAGCGCGTCGGCGAGGGCCGCCGCGGTGTCGGGGTAGCGGTGGAAGCGAGTGCCGCCGAGGGCCGGGCCGAGGGCGGTGGAGTGGACGGCGATGATCGCGCGGAGGCCGCTGGCCTCGTCGTGGCAGAAGACCACCTGTTCGTGCTCATGGGTGAACGGGTCGCCGGGGTGCGATGCGGTCATGTGTGGACCTTTCGGTGCGGTTCGCGCCCGTGGGTGGGGCGCTGGAGAGGAGTGCCCGCGGGGTGGTGCGGGTCACATCCCCAGCCTAGGCCCCCGCGTGGCGACGCGCGAACGGGGCATCTAGGAGGTGCTTGCAGAATGTGTAAGACTCGACCGAGTCGGACAATTCCCTGATGAAAGTCGATCCATGAGTACCCGCGACGGCGATGCAGAAAAGTTGCTCACACCGGCCGAGGTCGCAGCTCTCTTTCGGGTGGATCCCAAGACTGTCACCCGATGGGCCAAGGCAGGCCGGATACATTCCATCAAGACCCTCGGTGGTCACCGCAGATTCCGTGAAGACGAGATCCTGGCCCTGCTGAAGGAGGGCTCGGAATAGACCCCACGCTCAATGTGACCTCAGCGTCGTCTGTCGGCGAGTTTCGGAGCGCTGAGGTCACATTGAGTTAGAGGCCCATCGCGGCCCGAGCCGCGGCCAGCAGCGGAGCGGTCACCTCGCGGCAAGTCGCTGCGCCCGCCTCGAAGACGGCGTCGACGTGCTCCGGGCTCGCCGCCAGCTCGGCATAGCGTCGTTGCAGCGGCTCCAGCTCGGCGACGACGGCATCGGTGACCGCGCGCTTGAGTGCGCCGTAGGCGGTGATTCCCTCGGCTGAGCCGCCGCACGCGGCGAGGATCTCCAGCAGGTTGGTGACACCGGGCTTCTGCTCCCGGTCGGTGCGGACGGCGTCGGGCCCGACCTCGGAGTCGGTCACCGCGCGGGAGACCTTGCGCCGGATCACCTCGGGGGAGTCGAGCAGTCGGATCACCCCGGCCAGCTCGGTCGCCGACTTGCTCATCTTCCGGGTCGGGTCCTGGAGGTCCATCACGCGAGCGCCCGCCGCGGGCAGGACGATCTCGGGGACCGTGAAGACCTGCCCGTACTCGTGATTGAAGCGGAGCGCGAGGTCGCGGGTCAGCTCGATGTGCTGACGCTGGTCCGCCCCGACCGGGACGCGTTCGGGGCGGTAGAGCAGGATGTCGGCGGCCATCAGGGCCGGGTAGGTGAAGAGGGAGGCGCGGGTCGAGCCGTTGCCGCGCCCCTTCTCCTTGAATTGGATCATCCGGTTCAGCTCACCGGTGGAGACGGTGCACTCCAGCAGGAAGGCCAGCTCGGAGTGGGTCGGCACCCGGCTCTGCCGGAACAGGGTGCTCGCGTCCAGGCCGCTGGCCAGCAGCAGGGTCTGGGTGCGCCGGATCGTGGTGCGCAGGGTGGCTGGGTCGCGCGGCAGGGTGAGCGCGTGCAGGTCGGCGACCCCGTAGTAGCAGGTGTCCGTCTCCTGGGTGGTGCGCATCTGGCGCAGCGCGCCGA
The DNA here is from genome assembly GCF_039528155.1 of Nocardioides dubius. Taxonomy (NCBI): domain Bacteria; kingdom Bacillati; phylum Actinomycetota; class Actinomycetes; order Propionibacteriales; family Nocardioidaceae; genus Nocardioides; species Nocardioides dubius. The sequence goes on from NZ_BAAALG010000013.1 coordinate 158,736, forward strand.
GGTGATTGCCGAGGGTGAGCTCGCCGGTGGGGGTGAGCAGCGACAGGGTGGTCATCAGGTCTCTCTCTTCAAGAGCCCGGGGACGCGCTGGTCGAGGCCGAGATGCACGACGGCCGCCCCTCGGGCGGCCGGTTTCGATGAAGTCGTCGATGGTGTGGTCCGCCGGATCAGGCGGGCCACCACTGCGTGCTACGGGTCGACGTCATGCCTCCATGCTGCCACGGCGCCCCTTGCGTGGATCGGGTGGGGCGGGGAGGGTTCTGCCGTGACCTCTCCGTCGGCCGTGACCTCCTGTGGCCGGACCACCGCCGTCTTCGACCCGCGCTGGCTGACCTACGACTTCGGTCCCGACCATCCGATGGCGCCGGTCCGCGTCGACCTCACCATGCGGCTCGCCGAGGCGCTCGGGGTGTTCGGCGAGGGCACGGACGGCGCACTGGAGGTGGTCGCGGCGAAGCCGGCGAGCCTCGAATCGCTTGCCACGGTTCACGATCCGGCGCTGATCGAGGCGATCGGCTCGGTGCGCGATCCGGCCCACGCTGACCTGGAGCGGCTGCAGCCCTTCGGCCTGGGCACCGCCGACAACCCGCTCTTCGCCGGGATGCACGACGCCGCGGCGCAGGTGGTCGGCGCGACCCTGGAGGCGTGCCGTCAGGTGTGGACGGGGGAGTCCGCCCACAGCATCAACATCGCCGGGGGACTGCACCATGCGATGCCGGAGCGCGCCAGCGGCTTCTGTCTCTACAACGACCTCGCCGTCGGCATCCAGTGGCTGCTGGACAACGGCGCGCAGCGGGTGGCCTATCTCGACGTCGACGTGCACCACGGGGACGGCGTGGAGCGGATCTTCGCCGACGACCCGCGGGTGCTCACCGTCTCGCTGCACGAGAGCGGGACCACGCTCTTCCCCGGCACCGGCTTCGCGGCTGACGTCGGCGGGCCGGGCGCCCGCGGCAGTGCGCTGAACATCGCACTCCCGGCCCGGACCTCGGACGCGGGCTGGCTGCGTGCCTTCCACGCGGTGGCGGTGCCGGTGCTGCGGGCCTGGCAGCCGGAGATCCTGGTGACCCAGCAGGGCTGCGACGGGCACATGGACGATCCGCTGTCGCATCTGATGCTGAGCGTGGACGGCCAACGTGCCACGTACCTCGCGATCCACGACCTCGCGCACGAGCTCACCGGCGGTCGCTGGGTGGCCACCGGGGGCGGGGGATATGCGCTCACCTCGGTGGTCCCGAGGGCGTGGGCCCATCTGCTGGCGGTGGTCGCCGGGCGTCCGCTCGCCCCGGACCTGGCGACGCCGGAGCGCTGGCGCGCGCAGGTGACGGAGCTGACCGGCGAGCAGGCGCCCTTCCGGCTCACCGACGGCCGCCGTCCGGCCTGGCGCCCGTGGGCGGAGGGGGTCAACCTGGCGACCCCGCTGGACGCCGCGATCGCCGCCTCTCGGGCGGCCGCCTTCGGCCTGCACGGCCTTGAGCGCGAGGGATTCGAGGAGAGATCCGCCGGGTGACGCAAACCGACACGCCGGAATGAACCGACATTTTTCACTTTCACTCTTCCCCATGAGTCACATCAGCCCCTATGCTCGCAACGACGGGGCGCGTGATCACCAGTGGGGAAGCTGGTGGGCGATCCGGAGAGAAAGCGGTGTGCCATGGCCAATTCCGGCGACATCTCTGAGGCGAAGTTCCTCACCATCGCCGAGGTCGCATCGATGATGCGGGTCTCGAAGATGACCGTGTACCGACTGGTGCACAACGGCGACCTGCCCGCGGTCCGGGTCGGCCGGTCCTTCCGCGTCACCGAGCGGGACGTCAACGCCTACCTGCAGCGCAGCTTCTACGACGCCGGCTGAGGCGCTCGGCGCGCCGTCGAACGGCTCGCGTGAGCCCCGGCTCCGGCTTTCGGATTCTGGACGAGAGACCCGTGGTTTCGGCCACGCGGCCATGTCCGGATAGGCTGTGCCGGTCGCCCGTGTGCAGTCTCGGGACGACCAACAGGCATTGGAAAGGTTAACCGTGGGTTCTGTCATCAAGAAGCGCCGTAAGCGCATGGCGAAGAAGAAGCACCGCAAGCTGCTGAAGAAGACGCGGGTGCAGCGCCGCAAGCTCGGCAAGTAGGGCCTGCTCGCCCATGGGCAGGGTCGTGCTGGTCACCGGGGTCTCACGGGATCTCGGTCGCCAGTTCGCGCGGACCATCGCGCAAGACCCTGCCGTCGATCGGGTGATCGGCGTCGACATCGTGCCGCCCCGCGGCGATATCGGCGAGGTCTCGTTCGTGCGGGCCGACATCCGCAACCCGGTGATCGCCAAGATCATCGTCAAGGAGGATGTCGACACCGTCGTCCACATGAGCGTCATCGCCACCCCGGGTGGCGTTGGCGGTCGGGCGACGATGAAAGAGCTCAACGTCATCGGCACCATGCAGCTGCTGGCGGCTTGCCAGCGCGCGCCGAGCGTGCAGCACCTGGTGGTCAAGTCGACCTCGACGGTCTACGGAGCGAGCAGTCGCGATCCTGCGATGTTCACCGAGGAGATGTCGGCTCGACGGCTGCCCCGGTCGGGCTACGCACGTGACGCCTTCGAGATCGAGGGCTACGTGCGCGGCTTCTCCCGGCGTCGTCCCGACGTCCGGGTGACGACGCTGCGGATGGCGAACGTGCTGGGCCCTTCGGTGCACAGCCCGATCGCCGAGTACTTCCGGATGCCGGTGATACCCCGGGTGTTCGGCTACGACCCGCGCTTGCAGTTCCTGCACCACGACGACCTGATCGCCGTGCTCCAACACTGCGTGAACCGGGACATCGCAGGCACCTTCAACATCGCCGGGGACGGCGTCATCATGCTGTCCCAGGCGATTCGTCGTCTTGGCCGGGCATCCGTCCCGCTGCCGCCGTTCGCACTCGGCGGCCTCGGCGCCGCGATGCGGCGCGGCAACACAGTGGAGTTCTCCCCCGAGCAGCAGGCGTTCCTCACCTACGGTCGCGGCATCGACACCACCCGGATGCGCACCGAGCTCGGGTTCGAGCCGAGCTTCACCACCGCTCAGGTGGTCGGCGACTTCGCCGCCTCGCTTCCGCCCGGCCTGCACTCGCCGGGCCGGCTCACCTCGCCCGACACCATGTTGGCGGGGGTCTCGCAGGCCTTGAGTCGAGGAGCCGCACGTGGGTGACGCTGACATCATTCCGATCGGCACCCGGGGCCGTCCCGGCCGTGGCTCGGGCAATCAGCGTCCCTCCGCGGCCGCCCGCGATCTGGTCGGCAAGCCCCGCAAGTCGGAGGAGGACGAGCCCGCCGAAGGCGCCGAGCTCCCCGCCGAGGGCGCAGACACGGCAGCCGAGGGCGCAGAAAAGGCGTCCGAGGGCGCAGACATGGCAGCCGAGGAGCACTCCGGCGCCCAGCCCAGCGAGCCGGCCGCCGGCGACCCGTCCGCGAGCGAGCCGCGCCTCAGTGTGAGCACCCCGGAGCAGGGCATCCCGATCAGCGACTGGATCAACGCCGGCGTCAGCGCCGCGCGCGAGGTCTTCGGAGAGAGCTGGGAGCCGAAGCTCGCCGAGTTCCTGGCCTTCCTGCGCCGCCGGGTCAACGGCGAGTACGAGGTCGACGAGTTCGGCTTCGACGCCGAGGTCACCGAGCGGTTCATCCTCGCGCTGCTGCGTCCGATCGCGAACAAGTGGTTCCGGATCGAGGTCCGCGGCCTGGAGAACATCCCCGCCACCGGCGGCGCGCTCGTCGTCTCCAACCACTCCGGCACGATCCCGGTCGACGGCCTGATGACGATGGTCAGCCTGCACGACCACACCGGGCGCGCGCTGCGCCCGCTCGGTGCCGACCTGGTCTTCCAGCTGCCGATCGTCGGTGGGCTGGCCCGCAAGGCCGGCACCACGCTGGCCTGCAGCGAGGACGCCGAGCGGATGCTCCGCAAGGGTGAGCTGGTCGGCGTCTGGCCCGAGGGCTTCAAGGGCATCGGCAAGCCGTACTCCGAGCGCTACAAGCTGCAGCGCTTCGGGCGCGGCGGCTTCGTCAGCGCCGCGCTGCGCACCGGCGTCCCGATCATCCCGCTCTCGGTGGTCGGCGCCGAGGAGATCTACCCGCTGGTCGGCAACGTGCCGTCACTGGCGCGGCTTCTCGGCCTGCCGTACATCCCGATCACGCCGTTCTTCCCGCTGCTCGGCCCGCTCGGGCTGGTCCCGCTGCCGTCGAAGTGGATCCTCGAGTTCGGCGAGCCGATCCGCACCGACGCCTACGAGGGATCGGCCGCCGACGACCCGATGCTGGTCTTCGACGTCACCGACCAGGTGCGCGAGACGATCCAGCAGTCGCTCTACAAGCTGCTGATGGACCGAGGCTCGGTCTTCGGCTGAGCCGTCGTCGCGCACCGTCGAGCGGCGCAGTGCGGCGCCAGCGGACGTCGAGTGGCGCACTGCTGCACCAACGAACGGTTACTTGTCGGCGTCCTTGTCGGGTGCGCCGAGCAGGCCGCCGAGCAGACCGCCCAGGAGCGGGTCGACGACGCCGCCGATGATCGGGCCCTCCGGGCCGAGCAGGCCCTCGTTGCCGACCAGTACGTCGCCGATGCCCTTGGGCTTCTCGTTCTTCGGCTTCTCCTCGCCGGTGCCGGGCGTGGTGCTCGGCTCGGTCGGAGGCGCCTGTGTGGTCGGCGCGGTGGGCTCCTCCGAGCCCTCGGGAGCGGCAGCCTCGCGGGGATCCTCCACCGAGACCTTGCTGGGGTCGCCGAGGCGGCCGAGCAGCTTGGCGATGTCGTCGGAGAACCCATCGGTGACCGGCTCGGGCAGATCGGGCAGGGAGCCGGAGCAGTCCGGGCAGACCTGGGCGGCGAGGTCGTCGATCCGGACCAGGTTGCCGACCGCCTCGGTCAGCGAGTCGGAGACCGACGCGGGCAGGCGGCGGCCGAGCTCGGTGAGCTCCTCGATGCTGGCTGCGGCGAAGTTGCGCAGCTTCTCGACGTTCTTCTTGTCGCCTGTCTTCTCGAACTCCTCGATCAGGAGATCGGCGGCGCTGTCGCTCTGCTCGTTGAACTCGCGCAGGGTCGCCGGCACCTGGGCCGAGCGGTCGGAGCGGGCGGAGAGCCGCTTCACCTCGCTCAACCGGGAGTTGGCGTTGTCGAGGAGCTGGTCGGCCTTCGCGCCGTCGTTGACCTGGAGCGTCGTCGTCGCGCCCTCGAGGGCGCGCTTGATCGGGTAGAGCGCATCGCCGGGCAGGGCGCTCTGTGAGGCGACCGCCATCGACGAGGTGACGCCGATCAGCGCGATCGCGCCAGCCGCGACCGCGACCTTGCGGTCCCGCTTGCGCGGGGACGACGAGGCGGGCAGTGCGAGCTTGCGCGACGTCTCGCTCAGCGCGACCTCGGCCTCGGCCATCAGCTCGGCGCGGAGCGCGGAGACGAACTCCGGTCGCGGCGCGGGCGCCGGCATCGCGCGCAGGGTGCCCACCAGCTCCAGGAGGTCAGCGTCGCGCGCCGGAGTGCGCGAGGAGCGGCCCTCGAGCTGGGCGGCGAATTCCTCAGCGCGGCGTGCGGCCGGCGTCAGGGAGATCATGACGGGTTCCTGAAGGTGTGTGCGGGGCGATGACACCGGCTCAACGAGGCGTCGATGCGCGGGGTTACGGCCTGCGAGTGTGAGGTGGGCATCATCGGTCCTTGATCCCCTCCGGCAGCAGCTTGGCGAGGTTGCGGACGCCGCGCAGCTGCAGCTGCTTGACCGCGCCGTCGGAGCGCTGCAGGACCGCCGCCGTCTCGGCGATGCTCATGCCCTGCAGGAAGCGCATCACCAGGCACTCCTGCTGCTCCTTGGGCAGCTGGGTGAGCGCGTCGAGCAGGACCTCGTTGGTGAGCGCGGTCAGCACTGCGGACTCCGGACCGTCGGTGGCGTCGTCGTGCACGCCCATGTCGTCGGTGGTCTGCTCGAGGCGGGTCCGGCCGGCCTTGAAGTGGTCGGTGGTGAGGTTGCGGGCGATGGTCATCAGCCAGGCGCCGAAGTCCTTGCCCTGCCAGCGGAAGTTGTTCATTGAGCGCAGTGCCCGGAAGAAGGTCTCCGAGGCGAGGTCCTCGGCCAGGGTCTGCGAGCGGGTGCGGTAGTAGAGGAACCGGTAGACCGAGGGGTGGTAGTGGTCGAAGAGGAGGCCGAACGCCTCCTTGTCGCCACCGCGGGCGAGCTCGACCAGGGCGATCAGTCGCTCGCGGTCCGCCTCGGACTCCTCGGAGGAGGCGGCGAAGGCCGAGTCGCCGAACTCCTCGGCGCCGGCCGGTGCCACCTCGGAGGCGGCCTCGGAGAAGAGGAACGGCAGCCCGGGCCGGGCCAGGCCGGCGGGACCGGCGGCCTCGGCGAGCAGCGGCTCGGAGATGTCGAGCCCGGCGAGGACCTCGGCGAGGGCGCGACGCAGCGCGGCAATGCCACGCTCGACCGGACCCTGCTCCCTCACTGCCCCTACCCCTCCCAGTGGCGGCGTTCCCACCCGTGGTTCTGGCCGAGCATAGGACAGGTGGACAGAACGGGGGAAGGAATCCGAGCAGGACTGCTCGGCTGGACGCGGGGAATGGTCCGAAAGGACCATATGGGCGGCTCTGTGCCGGGGGTTCTGCTCCTGATCCGTCGCTTCTGCGTCGTGGGGGAGCGTCAGCGACGACGGGCGGCTCCGGCCGCCGCCAGGGCGCCGGCGATCGCGCCGACCGCGGCACCCGCGAGCAGGCCGGCCCGGGCCGCCTTGCGGCCGGTGCGGTAGTCGCGGATCCGCCAGCCGTTGGCCCGCGCGTGGTCGCGCAGTCGCGGGTCGGGGTTGATCGCCACCGGGTCGCCGACCAGGCTGAGCATCGGCAGGTCGTTGGAGGAGTCGCTGTAGGCGGAGCAGCGCGCCAGGTCGAGGCCCTCGCGAGACGCCAGCGCCTTGATCGCCTCGGCCTTCGCCGGGCCGTGCAGCATCTCGCCCACGAGCTTGCCGGTGTAGACGCCGTCCACGTGCTCGGCGACCGTGCCCATCGCGCCGGTCAGGCCGAGACGGCGGGCGATGATCGCGGCGATCTCGATCGGGGCAGCGGTGACCAGCCAGACGCGCTGGCCGGCATCGAGGTGCATCTGGGCGAGAGCGCGGGTGCCCGGCCAGATCCGGTGCGCCATGGCCTCCTCGAAGATCTCCTCGCCGAGCTCCTCCAGCTCGCGCACCGTGTGCCCGGCGATGAAGCTCAGCGCGGAGTTGCGGGCCTCGTCCATGTGCTCCGGGTCCTCCACGCCGACCACGCGGAAATAGGCCTGCTTGTAGGCCGCGCCGAGGATGTCGCGGGTGGTGAAGAACTTGCGGCGGTGCAGCCCGCGAGCGAGGTGGAAGATGCTGGCGCCCTGCATCACCGTGTTGTCGACGTCGAAGAACGCGGCGGCGCTCGGGTCCTGGGGGATGGCCAGTGCGGCCTCCACCTCGGCCTCGGCGGCAGCGGCCTCCCCGGCCAGGATCGAGCGCCGCTGAAGGTCGATTCGGCGGGGCCCGGGACGGTAGTCGTCGCTCACGCACTCAGCCTAGCGTCGCAGTCGAGCTCCGAGCCGGGCATTCTGCTCGCTCCTCACTGTGCAGCGGCGCGGTGCGCCGCGCTGTACTGCCGCGAGATGCTGGCCGCCGCGCGGGTGATCAGCGGGGCGAACCGCTCCACGTTCGCGGAGCGGCCGGGCAGGCCCACCGAGATCGCGGCGACCGGGCCGCTGGAGCCGAGGATCGGCGCGCCGATCCCGCGCAGGTCCCAGGGCATGTCGTCGGTGGTGACCGCGAGCCCGCGCCGGTGCCGGATGGTGCTGAGCCGCCGGTGCAGGGTGCTGGTGTCGGAGACCGCGCCACGGCTCTCGATCAGCCGGTCCACGCGTTCCGGGGCCAGCGCGGAGAGCATCGCGCGCCCGGCGACCGAGTCCTCGGCGCGGAACCGGACGCCGACATTGGTCGGGATCGTCGGCGCCGTGGTGCCGCCCAGCTTGTCCAGCATCTCGATGGAGTCGCCGTCCAGGATCACCAGGTGGACGACGCCGGCGGTGGCGCGTTGCAACTGCTCGATGGTCGCTGCGGCAGCGGCCCGCAGCCGCGCATGCGACTCGACGCGCTGGCCGAGGTGCCGGATCCGCTGCCCGAGCTGGTAGCCCCGCTCGTCGTGCTCGAGCCAGCGCATCTCGACCAGTTGGCGCAACAGCCGGAACGTGGTGGATCGGGGCAGGCCGCCGAGTGCGGTGATCTCCTCCAGGGTCATCGCATCGGGGCCGACCGCGAACACGTCGAGGATCTGGGTCAGCCGCTCGACGACGCCGGTGCGGCGTCCAGGCTCCTCGGCCGGTTGGGTCTGCGTCATCGAAGCCTCCCTGCCTCGCCCGGTGGTGCTCCGACGCCTGCGCGCCGGTCGCCGAGATCCGGGTTTCATCCAACGGGACAGAGTGTGACACACCTCACTGCCGGTTCGAGGGTCCTCTCATGGCCCTCCACATCGCCGACCTCTTCGAACACGCCGTCGACGCGGTCCCCGACCGGCTCGCGCTGATCGCCGGTGAGACGCGCTGGTCGTACGCCGAGCTCGACGCCGCCGCCAACCGGTTCGCCCACCACCTCCACGCCGCAGGCATCGAGCCCGGCGAGCACGTCGGGCTGATGGCCCGCAACGTCGCCGAGCACGTCGCCGCGATGCTCGGCTGCTTCAAGGCGCGCGTGGTCCCGATCAACATCAACTACCGCTACGTCGCCGCCGAGCTCGACTACCTGGTGGAGAACTCCGGGCTCGTGGCGATCGTGGAGGAGGCCCGGTTCAGCCCGGTCCTGGACGACGTCCTGGCCCGGCACCCCCAGGTGCGGCACCGGGTGGTCATCGAGGACGGCACGGGTCACTGGCCGCAACGCGGTGAGCCGGTCGGCTTCGCCGCGGCCCTGGCGGCGCAACCCGGCGGGCGTGGCTTCGGCCCGCGCAGCCCCGACGACGTCTTCATCGTCTACACCGGCGGCACCACCGGCTACCCCAAGGGCGTGATGTGGCGCCACGAGGACGTCTGGCGCACCCTGGGCGGCGGCCTCGACTTCAGCACCGGCGAGCCTCTCGGCGAGCTCGACCAGTCCCGAGCGGCGGCCGCCACCGCGGAGCCGCTGCGCTGCCTCCAGCTCGGCCCGATCATGCACGCCAACGGCCAGTGGGGGATGCTGCTGCGCTTCTTCGGCGGCCACACCAACGTGCTGCTGCCGCGCTTCGACCCGGCCGAGATCTGGCGGGTGAGCGAGCGCGAGCAGGTCCGCACCATGTCGCTGATCGGCGATGCGATGGCGCGCCCGTTGATCGAGGAGTACGAGCGTGGCGGCTACCCGCAGGCCCGGCTGCTGACCGTGACCAGCGCCGCCGCCGTCTTCTCGGTCGAGGTCAAGCAGCGCTGGCTGCGCGCCTTCCCCGACACCGTGATCCTCGACGTGATCGGCTCCTCGGAGACCGGGATGACCGGCAACGGGCGGATCCTGGAGGAGAACCTGGCCGACAAGGGCTCCCTGGTCCACCTCGGGCCGCAGACCTCCGTCGTCGACGACGAGCTCCGGCTGATCGACCCCGCGGAGATCGGCGCGATCGGCCGGATGGCCCGATCCGGGCACATCCCGATCGGCTACCTCGGCGACCCGGAGAAGACCGCGCGCACCTTCGTCACCATCGACGGCGTCCGCTACGCGATCCCCGGCGACTGGGTGCAGATCGAGGAGGGCGGCCGGCTCACCCTGCTGGGCCGCGGCTCCAGCTGCATCAACACCGGCGGCGAGAAGGTCTACCCCGAAGAGGTCGAGGTGGCCCTCAAGTCACATCCCGACGTCTACGACGCCCTGGTCTTCGGGCTCCCGGACCCGACCTGGGGCCAACGCGTCGCCGCCGTCGTCGAGCCGCGCGCCGGTGCCGAGGTCGACGACGCCGCGCTGGAGGCCCACCTGCGCACCCGGATCTCGGGCTACAAGGTGCCGCGCACGGTGATCCCCGTCTCCGAGGTTCCCCGTCACGTCACCGGCAAGGCCGACTACCAGCGAGCCCGTGAGCTCGCGCTGACCCCCACCCCCGTAGAGAGCGAGACCACCCGATGAAGAGCCGACACCCACGCATCCGCCTGGCCTCTCTGGCCACCCTCGCTCTGGCCGCCGGCCTGCTCGCCGGTTGCGCGGAGGAGTCCAAGGGCGACGACGGCAAGGCGGCCGACAGCGGCTCCTCGATCTTCGAGATCGGGCTGGTCGGCGACTCCGCGGCCGGCGACCCGTTCGCCGGCGGCCGGCTCGACGTCTCCAGCTACAGCGAGCTGCGCACCTTCGACCCGGTCGGGGTGATCGCCGGCGGACTCTCCGGCGGCACCGAGCTGGCCGCGATCTACGACGTCCTGCTGCGCTACGACCCCGAGCAGGGCGAGTACCAGCCGCAGCTGGCCGAGGGCATCAGTGCCGACGACGCCTTCACCACCTGGACGCTGACCCTGCGCCCGGACGTCACCTTCAGCGACGGCACCCCGGTGGACGCCGACGCGGTGGTCGGCAGCATCGAGCGCTACCTCGCCGAGGGCGGGGGACAGGCGACGCTCTTCCAGCGCAAGGTCAAGGCCACGAAGGCCATCGACGAGCGCACCGTCGAGTTCACCATGACCGAGCCGTGGGCCGACTTCGAGTACATGCTGGCCACCGCGCCGGGGATGATCGTCGCCCCCGCCGCCTATGCCGGCAAGGAGTTCACGCCGATCGGCGCCGGGCCCTTCACCTTCGTGCACTACCGGCCGACCGAGGAGCTGCTGCTCAAGGCCAACCCGGCCTACTGGGGTGGCGCGCCGAACCTGGCCGAGCTCCGCTTCCGCAACGTGCAGACCGCGCAGGGCACCTTGGACGTGGTCAGGACCGGCGACGCCGACGTCGCGGTGCTCCGCGAGCCCAACGTGATCGCCGACGCGGTGGATGCGGATCTGGCCGGCTCGATGAACGTGGTCAGCATGGGCGTCGGGTTGATCGTCAACAGCCGTGAGGGCATCGACACCGCCGAGGTGCTGGTCCGGCGCGCCATCAGCCAGGCCCTCGACCCGCAGGTGATCATCGACCGCAGCTACGCCGGGATCGGCCTGCCGGGCACGCAGATGTTCGCCGACGAGTCCCGCTGGCGCGGCAAGGTCGAAGGCCCGCAGATCGACGTGGACGCCGCCAAGGAGTTGGTCGAGCAGGCCAAGGCCAAGGGCTTCGACGGCACCATCCGCTACCTCGGCATCGCCAAGGTCTCCCAGAACACCGGGGTCGCGATCGAGGCGATGCTCGGCCGGATCGGGATCACCGTGGAGGCCGAGTACGTGCCGGGGGCTGCCGAGATGATCCAGCGGGTCTTCGTGGACCGCGACTTCGACCTGGCCGGCTGGTCGTTCGGGACGCCGGATGCCGGCGTCTTCCCCGAGCTCTTCGAGAGCTTCCACAGCGAGTCCAACGGCAACGCCGGCGGCTACTCCAGCGAGGTGATGGACGGCCTGATCGCCGACCTCGGCTCGGCCACCTCCGTCGAGGACCAGCAGCAGATCCTCGACCGGATCCAGGAGGAGTGGAACGCCACGGTGCCGGCCATCGTCTTCGGCGCCCAGCCGGAGTTCGTGACCTGGGGCGAGCAGGTCGGCGGGGTCCGTCCCCACGTCGACAGCATGGTCCTCTTCGACCAGGCCTGGGTGGCGGAGTGAGCGGCTTCGTCCTCGTCGAGCGGCCGGCGTCCGGGGTCGCGGTGGTGACCCTGAACCGGCCGGAGCGGATGAACGCGATGGCGTTCGACGTGATGGTGCCGCTGCGCGAGCGGCTGCAGGAGATCGGCAACGACAACGACGTGCGGGCGATCGTCCTCACCGGGGCGGGCACCGGCTTCTGCGCCGGTGCCGACCAGAGCTCCGCGGGCCGTCCGCCGCATGCCGACGGACTCACCCGTCCGGGCTATGCGCTGCGCTCGCTGGAGATGCTGGAGGACGTGATCGGCACCGTGCGCCGGCTGCACCAGCCGGTGATCGCTGCGGTCAACGGCGCCGCGATCGGTGGCGGGCTCTGCCTGGCCCTGGCCTGTGACATCCGGATCGCCGGGCCGCAGGCGTACTTCCGGGCGGCGGGCATCAACAACGGTCTCACCGCCAGCGAGCTCGGCCTCAGCTACCTGCTGCCGCGCGCGGTGGGCTCCAGCCATGCCGCCGACATCATGCTCACCGGCCGCGACGTGGACGCCGAGGAGGCGGCCCGGATCGGCCTGGTCTCCCGCCTCGCGCCGGCGGTGGTGGACGAGGCGATCGCGATCGGCGAGCGGATCGCCGCCCTCTCCCAGCCCGGGATCGAGTTGACCAAGCGCTCCCTGCATGCCGGGATCGCGGCAGGCTCGTTGGAGAGCCACATGCCGGTGGAGGGGATCGGGCAGCTCTACCTGCGCCTGCTCACCGACAACTTCGAGGAGGCGACGCGGGCCCGCAAGGAGCGGCGGCCGGCCGTCTTCACCGATGACCGGTGAGGCCTGGGGGCTGGGTGGGCGACGGGCCCGGTCAGCGGGTTCCAGGAGTCCGGGACCGGGCCGGGAGTGGTGTGGAAGTATCGGCCCATGCTGAACCTCGCCGATCTGCTCACCCGGGCTGCTGACGTCCACGGCGCCGACACGGCGCTGGTCGAGGCGGCCACCGGTCGCAGGATGACCTGGGCCGAGCTGGACGACGAGGTCGAGCGGGTCGCAGGCGGGTTCGCCGACGCCGGTCTGGTGGCCGGCCACCGGGTGATGCTCGCGCTCGGCAACCGGATCGAGTTCGTCAGCTGCTACCTGGCGGCGCTGCGCGCCCAGCTGGTCGCGGTCCCGGTGAACCCGCGAGCCGGCGCCGAGGAGCTCGCCCAGATGCTTGCCGACAGCGGCGCGCGCCTGCTGGTCGCCGACCCGCGCTCGGTCTCCGCGGCTCGCGAGGCGGTGGCCGCGACGCCGGCCCCTGCGGTCCGCGTGGTCACCGTGGCCACCACCCTGCAGCCCGGCGAGCACGGCTACGACCAGCTCGCGCTGCGCCGCGGCCGCCCGCTTCCGCCGCTGGCCGACCCGGAGGCGTTGGCCGTCCTGCTCTACACCAGCGGCTCCTCGGGGCGTCCCCGGGCCGCGATGCTCACCCACCGGGCGCTGCTGGCCAACATCGAGCAGATCACCCTGGTCGACCCGCCGATGCTGGCCGCCACCGACGTTGTGCTCGGGGTGCTCCCGCTCTTCCACGTCTATGGCCTGAACGCGGTCCTCGGCGCGACCGTGCGCCAGGGCGCACGGCTGGTGCTGGCCGAGTCCTTCGACCCGGACGGCACCCTCGACCTGATCGACGACGAGGCGGTCAGCGTGGTCCCGGTCGCTCCGCCGGTCTTCAAGCACTGGCTGCCGATGGAGGACCTCGCGGTCCGGCTCGGCTCGGTGCGGCTGGTGCTCTCCGGCTCGGCCGCGCTCTCGGGCGGCGTCGTCGACACCTTCCAGGCGGAGGTCGGCGTCCCGGTGCACCAGGGCTACGGGCTGACCGAGGCGGCACCGGTGGTCACCTCCACGCTGTGCAGCAAGCAGGCCACCCCGGGCTCGCTCGGCGCGCCGCTGCCGGGCATCGAGGTCCGGCTCGTCGACGATGGCGGCCTGCCCCAGCACGATGGCGACCCCGGTGAGATCGAGATCCGCGGTGCCAACCTGTTCTCCGGCTACTGGCCCGTCGGCGACCAGGCCCCGGACGCCGACGGCTGGTGGCGCACCGGCGACGTCGGCTTCATCGACGACGACGGCGACCTCTTCCTGGTCGACCGCCGCAAGGACGTGATCACTGTCTCCGGGTTCCGGGTCTACCCGGTCGAGGTCGAGATCGTGCTGGCCGGCGTCCCCGGCGTCCGCGAGGTCGCGGTGGTCGGTGTTCCCGACGCCGAGACCGGTGAGGCCGTGGTGGCCTATCTGGTCGCCGACGGCGACGCCGACACCGTGCGCGATGGGGTCGCGGCGCGTGCCGAGAAGCTGTTGGCCCGGTTCAAGCAGCCGAGTGTGGTGCACCTGGTCGACGAGCTCCCGCACACCATGACCGGCCAGGTGCAGAAGGGCCGGCTGCGTGCGGCCGAGCGGCGCCGGGTGCTCGACCTGATCGAGCAGGAGGGCAGCGCGTGAGCGCGCGGGTCACCCTCTACGCCCGCGAGGGCTGCCACCTGTGCGACGAGGCCCGCGCGGTGATCGCCCAGGTCTGCGAGGAGCTCGGGGAGAGCTTCACCGAGATCGACGTCGACGAGGCCGTCGGCCTGCCCGCGCACTACGACGACGAGGTCCCGGTGACCCTGGTCGACGGCAAGCAGCACGACTTCTGGCGGGTCGACGCGGACCGGCTGCGCGCAGCGCTGCGCGGCTGAGGGCCGCCGTCGGGGGGCGGTGCCGCGACCGCTCGACGCCGCGCTGCCCGGAGCACGCACAAGAGGTTTGGGTTCGAGAACCCACCCCGCTTCACGTGAGCCAGGTCACGTGTGTTATCTCCCGGCCTTCGTCAGTTTGTTCTCACGTTCACAAACTCCTAGAGTGAACGCGTCGCAAGGACATCGACGTGCATCCCAGCGCACGCGATGGTGGCACCTTGTCGGCCTGTTTGAAGGACGAGTCGAGCGTGAACGCAACCACCCCGTCAGCCGGCGGCCGCACGCCTGCGGCGACCGTTGACGGTGTCGTGACGCGTAGCGCGGGTCGCGAGATCCCCGAGGCTACCGTTGCGCGACTGCCGGTCTACCTCCGGGCCCTGCACGCGATGCTCGAGCGCGGCATCTCCACCTGCTCCAGCGAGGAGCTCGCGGTGGCTGCCGGCGTCAACAGCGCCAAGCTGCGCAAGGACCTCTCCTACCTGGGCTCCTACGGCACCCGCGGGGTCGGCTACGACGTCGACTACCTGCGCTACCAGATCGCCCGCGAGATCGGCGTCACCCAGGACTGGCCGGTCATCATCGTCGGCATCGGAAACCTGGGCCACGCGCTCGCCAACTACTCCGGCTTCCGCTCCCGCGGGTTCCGCGTCGTCGCCCTGCTCGACGCGGATCCGGCGCTGAGCGAGAAGGTCGTCGCCGGCCTGCCGGTGCGGCCCTTCGCCGAGCTCGACGCCATCGTCGCCGAGCAGTCGGTGGCGATCGGCGTGATCGCCACCCCGGCCGAGGCGGCGCAGTCGGTCGCCGACGAGATGGTCGGGGCCGGCATCACCAGCATCTTGAACTTCGCACCGAGCGTGATCGCCGTGCCGGAAGGCGTCGACGTCCGCAAGGTGGATCTCTCCATCGAACTGCAGATCCTCGCCTACCACGAGCAGCGCAAGACGCCGTCGGTTTCCGAGCCTGAGCAAGGAGCCTCGGCATGAGCATCCTGGTCGTCGGAATCTCCCACCGCACCGCCCCCGTGGAGGTGCTGGAGCGGCTGACCCTGGACGCCTCCGGAGTCGACAAGCTGATCACCCGCACCGCCGAGGTGGAGCACGTCAGCGAGACCACCGTGCTCTCCACCTGCAACCGGCTCGAGGTCTACACCGACGTCGACCGCTTCCACGGCAGCGTCGAGGAGATCTCCCGGCTGCTGCTCGGGCACGAGCTCGAGGAGCCGGTCGACACCGAGCTGATCGGCAACCTCTACGTGCACTACGGCGACGCCGCCGTCTCGCACCTCTTCCACGTGGCCTCCGGGCTGGACTCGATGGTCGTCGGCGAGGGCCAGATCCTCGGCCAGGCGCGCGAGGCACTGCGGATCGGCCAGGAGCACGGCACCGTCGGCCCCTCGCTGAACCTGCTCTTCCAGCAGGCGCTGCGGGTTGGCAAGCGCAGCCACGCCGAGACCGACATCGACCGTGCGGCGCCGTCTCTGGTCAGCGCCGCGCTCGACCTGACCGGCAGCGTGCAGGGACGCCGTGCGGTGGTCGTGGGCGCCGGGGCGATGGCCTCGCTGGCGGTCTCCACGCTGTCGCGCCAGGGCGCCGGCCTGGTCACCGTGCTCAACCGCACCGAGAGTGCCGCCCAGCGCCTCGCGGCCGAGTACGCCGGCCAGTCGCGGCCGATGGACGAGCTCGGTGAGGCGCTGGTCGACGCCGACCTGGTGATCTCCTGCACCGGTGCCACCGGCGTGGTGATCACCGCCGAGCAGGTCGCCGCCGCGCGCGGCACCTCCCAGGCGCCGCTCACCCTGATCGACCTGGCCCTGCCGCACGACGTCGAGGCCGCCGTCGGCGAGCTGCCGGGCGTCACCCTCAAGAACCTGCGCACCCTGGCCGACGAGCTGCACGACGTGGACGGCCTCCTCAGCGTGGCCGGCGTCCGCGCGATCGTCGCCGAGGAGATCGAGGCGTTCCTCAGCGCTCGTCGGCAGGCCAGCGTGACGCCGACCGTGGTCGCCCTGCGGACCATGGCGACCGGTGTCGTGGACGCCGAGATCGAGCGGCTGATGACCCGCGTCCCGGACCTCGACCCCGCCCACCGCGACGAGGTGGAGTACGCCATCCGCCGGGTCGCCGACAAGCTGCTGCACCGGCCCACGACGCGGGTCCGGGAGCTGGCCGACGAGACCGGTGCGGTCTCCTACGCCACCGCCCTCGCCGAGCTCTTCGCGCTCGACCCCGACGCCGTCGACGCCGTCACCCGCCCGGGAGGTGCTCGCTGATGACCACGCTGCGTCTGGGCACCCGTGCCTCGCTGCTGGCTCGTACCCAGTCCGGCCACATGGCCGACCTCGTGCGCGAGCGGCTCGGCGTCGAGGTCGAGCTGGTGCCGGTCACCACCGAGGGCGACGTCAACCGCACGCCGCTGGCACAGATGGGTGGCACCGGGGTCTTCGTCTCCGCGCTGCGCGATGCGCTGCTCGACGGTCTCTGCGACTTCGCGGTGCACTCGCTCAAGGATCTCCCGACCGAGCCGTGTGAGGGGATCGCGCTGGCCGCCATCCCGGTCCGGGAGGACCCGCGTGACGTCCTGGTCGCCCGCGACGGACTCACCCTCGGCGAGCTGCCGCCGGGCAGCGTGGTGGCGACCGGCTCGCCGCGGCGCGCCGCCCAGCTGCACGCCCTGGGCCTCGGCCTGGAGGTCGTCGGACTGCGAGGCAACATCGACACCCGGCTCGGCAAGGTCACCTCGGGCGAGGCGGACGGCGTGATCCTGGCGCGGGCCGGTCTCAGCCGGATCGAGCGGCTCGACGTGATCACCGAGAGCCTGGACCCGTTGCAGATGCTTCCCGCGCCCGGCCAGGGTGCGCTCGCCATCGAGTGCCGCAGCGCCGACGTCGAGTTGGTGGCGCAGCTGGCCGCGCATCTCGACGACGCCGACACCCGCGCCGCGGTCACCGCGGAGCGCGCGGTGCTGCGCACCCTGGAGGCCGGCTGCTCGGCACCGGTGGGCGCGCTGGCCGAGGTGGTCTCCGGCCCGGACGAGGCGGAGCTCTGGCTGCGTGCGGTGGTGCTCTCGCACGATGGCCAGGTGAACATGCGCAGGTCGGCGACTGGCCCCGTCGCCGACGCTGCGGAGGTGGGCAACCGGTTGGGGACCGGGATGCTCGAAGAGGGCGCGGCAGAACTGATCCACACACCAGCGAAGAGGCAGCACTGATGACTGGACGCAAGACCAAGACCACTCCGGCCACGGACGCGGCTCGGCCCCGGGGCTGGGTGGCGTTCGTAGGCAGTGGCCCCGGCGACCCCGACCTGTTGACGGTGCGCGCGGCGAGCCTGCTGCGTGAGGCCGACGTGGTGGTCACCGAGCTCCCCGAGCACGAGCCGATGGTGCGCACCGTGCTGGCCCTGCCGGAGCCCGTTGTGACGGTCGACGAGGACGGCAACGAGACGGTCACCGAGGTGCCCGGTCCCGAGTTCATCGACGGCGGCTTCGGCGACGACGGCCAGCCGCTGACCCACGCCAACCGCGCCAAGGTGGTCGTCAAGCAGGCCAAGCGCGGCCTGCGCGTGGTGCGCCTGATGAACGGCGACCCGTTCCTCTACGCCTCGGGCCCGGAGGAGGCGCAGGCCTGCGCCAAGGCGCAGATCGCCTTCGAGATCGTGCCGGGCGTCTCCTCGGCCACCGCTGTCCCGGCCTACGCCGGCGTGCCGCTGACCACCAAGACCAACCGCGAGGTGGCCGTGGTGACCTGTGGCGAGAAGGTCGACTGGAGCCAGTACGCCGACAACCGGACCCTGGTCCTGCTCTCCGCGGTGGGTGGCATCGGCGACATCGCCAAGGCCCTGATCGCGGCCGGTCGCAACGCGAACACCCCGGTGGCGATGACCCAGACCGGCACCACCACCAACCAGCGCACGGTGACCTCCACCCTGGAGAACATCGCCGCCGACGCCCGTGCGGCGCGGATCGCCCCGCCGGCGATCACGGTGGTGGGCGACGTCGTCAACCTGCGCGACACGCTCTCCTGGTTCGAGACCAAGCCGCTCTTCGGCTGGCGTGTGCTGGTGCCGCGCACCAAGGAGCAGGCGGGCTCGCTGACCTCGGGTCTGCGCTCCTACGGGGCCGTGCCGGAGGAGGTGCCCACCATCTCCGTGGAGCCGCCGCGCAACCCGCAGCAGATGGACAAGGCCGTGCGCGGTCTGGTCGAGGGCCGCTACGAGTGGATCGCCTTCACCTCGGTGAACGCGGTCAAGGCGGTGCGCGAGAAGTTCGAGGAGTACGGCCTGGACGCGCGTGCGTTCTCCGGCCTGAAGATCGCCGCCGTCGGCGACAAGACCGCGGCCGCGATCGCGGCGTGGGGTCTGCGGGCCGACCTGGTGCCCTCGGGTGAGCAGTCCGCGGCCGGCCTGCTCGCCGACTGGCCGCCCTACGACGACGTGCTCGACCCGATCAACCGGGTCTTCCTGCCGCGCGCCGACATCGCCACCGAGAACCTGGTCGCCGGTCTGATCGACCTCGGCTGGGAGTGCGACGACGTCACCGCCTACCGGACCGTGCGGGCCACCCCGCCGCCGGCGCCGACCCGCGACGCGATCAAGACCGGCAAGTTCGACGCCGTCGTCTTCACCTCGTCGTCCACGGTGCGCAACCTGGTCGGCATCGCGGGCAAGCCGCACGCCTCCACGGTGATCGCCGTGATCGGCCCGGCCACCGCGAAGACCGCCGAGGAGCACGGCCTGCGCGTCGACGTGATGGCCCCGAACCCGTCGGTCGAGGACCTGGTCGAGTCGCTGGCCGACTTCGGCGCGGCCCGTCGCGCCGCGCTGGTCGAGGCCGGCCAGCCGGTCACCAAGCCGTCGGACCGCAAGCCGTCGGCACGTCGCAAGGCCACGTCGAGCTGAGCATCGTCACGCGTTGACTGACTAAGTGGCACCTGGCACCCCGATAGCGGGAGCCAGGTGCCACTCAGCAATTGTTCTGGAGACGGTGCGCGATCAAGCCGTCAACGGGACATGCGGCGATGAGTCGGGGGAGCGGCGAGCCGCGGGCCGTCCAGGCGGCCGCCTGCGGTGCGAGCAAACAGAAGAGGTGCGTGACCTCGGCAAGGCGGGTGACCAGGCCCGTACGTGAGGAGAAGATTGGTTCGTTGTGCGCGAGCCGATTGCGAAACCTGGTGATCCGGACCATCGTGCCGTGGATGTCAGAGCTCGCGATCATAGGCGTTGCGAAGCGCGACCTCCAGATGCCCGACCTCGGCCAAGGCTGCACCCGTAGTCACACTGTTCCACCTGTAGAGAGCCAGCGCGAGCGCCAGATCGTGGTGCGATGCGCCGAGATAGCCCTGGAGGCGAGGTGTGCTCAGCCAGGCCTGAGCATCGCTCAGCGTGAGCGCCTGGCTGGCTTGGTCGGACATCGAGGCTCCGGGTTGGCTACATGGCTTGTCTGAGGAGGTTGGTTGCGCGGCGGTGGTGTACGCCGTAGCGTTCCTGCCATAGACCCCGCGGAAACGGACCTCTGGCTGGCTCATCGAGTCGAGTTAGGCACCGCGGGGCTTCGTCTTTCGTTTCCTTGTTCCGAACCC
>NZ_BAAALG010000013.1:178745-180657 GCF_039528155.1 Nocardioides dubius
ACGCCGTACGGACGGAGCAACCGCTCCCTCAATGCGGATGACCTCCCGGGCAGGAGCACAATGGGCGGCATGGAGTTTCCCGTCGTGCGTCCCCGTCGTCTGCGTCGTACCCCGGCCCTGCGCCGGATGGTGGCGGAGACCCATGTCCGGCCCGAGCAGCTGATCCTGCCGGTCTTCGTGCGCGAGGGGGTCAGTGAGCCGGTGCCGATCGGCTCGATGCCGGGCGTCGTCCAGCACACCCGGGACTCGCTGAAGAAGGCCGCCGCCGAGGCGGCCCAGCTCGGGCTCGGCGGGATCATGCTCTTCGGCGTGCCTGAGACCAAGGACGCCGTCGGCAGCGGGGCGCTCGACCCGAACGGCATCCTCAACGTGGCGATCGCGGACGTCGTCGCCGAGGTCGGCGACGCACTGCCGGTGATGAGCGACCTGTGCCTCGACGAGTTCACCGACCACGGCCACTGCGGCGTGCTCGACGACGACGGGGCGGTCGACAACGACGCCACCCTGGAGGTCTATGCGCAGATGGCGCTCGCGCACGCCGAGGCCGGGGTGGCCCTGGTCGGGCCGAGCGGGATGATGGACGGCCAGGTGGGCGTGATCCGTGAGGCGCTGGACGCCGCGGACCACACCGACGTCGCGATCCTGGCCTACTCCGCGAAGTACGCCTCCGCCTTCTACGGTCCGTTCCGCGAGGCGGTCGACTCCACCCTCCAGGGCGACCGCCGCACGTACCAGCAGGACCCGGCCAACGCCCTCGAGGGCGTGCGCGAGGCGCTGCTCGACGTCGCCGAGGGGGCGGACCTGGTGATGGTGAAGCCGGCCCTGGCCTACCTCGACGTGATCCGTCAGGTGCGCGACGCCGTCGACGTGCCGGTCGCCGCCTACAACATCTCCGGCGAGTACGCGATGGTCGAGGCGGCCGCCGCCAACGGCTGGATCGATCGCGAGGCGGCGATCCTGGAGACGCTGCTCTCGATCCGCCGCGCGGGTGCCGACGTCATCCTGACCTACTGGGCGGCCGAGGCGGCTGGCCTGCTGCGCGGGCAGGGGTAACGACTCAGCCGCACCGGGCGCCCCTCGCGAATGCAACGTGGATGCCTCGCGGGGTTTAGCCCTCGTTCTTGGCGACGGAGGGCGAGGTGGCCCATTGCTTGTTTCCTTTAAATCTCTATAGCATTGCTGTAATGGTCTAGGAGTGTAGAGGGAACGGGCAATGTCGACTGTGCGCCACCGCAGCGTCGCCGAGGCTGCAGAGTTCCTTGGTGTTCACCCGCAACGGGTCCATCAGCGGATCCGCGAGGGATCGCTGCGCGCAGAGAAGATCGGCCATCAATGGGTCGTCGACGCCGCCGACCTGCAGCGGTTGCGCGGGCGCAATGCTCCAGGTCGCCCGTTGTCGCCTCGCTCGGCGTGGGCGTTGATCGCAGCAGCGAAGGCATCCAGCGACCCGCTTGCAGCCCGCGACGTCGCTGCCCTCCTGCCGGTGGAACCCTCCGCTCGCTCGCGTGCGCGCGCGCGTCTCCAGGATCTGGTGGCTGCTGCGGCGGCCGCCTACGAGGCAGGTGACCTGAGTCTGGTCTCGCACTTGCTGCACCACGCGCTGAGCAAGCGTGCGGACCGAGCCCTGTACGCGGCCTCACCACGGGACCTTGCCGACCTCAAGGACGACTCCCGGCTCCACCTGTCCGGAATCTCCATCGAGGGCTCGAACCTGTCGAGCGCCGGGCTGGTGGAGGGTTACGTGTTGGCCGAGGACCGGGAGCAGATAGTCAACGACTATCTGCTCTCGCCCGCCGCTCCGGAACGCGCCAACGTGTTCCTTCATCTCGCCGACCTCGCGGACCGAGATCCTGACATGCGCCGCGAACGCTTGGTCCAGCTCGCCGGGTCCGTCCTCGCCGTGGCTGCCGAT
>NZ_BAAALG010000013.1:180728-181458 GCF_039528155.1 Nocardioides dubius
CTCGTGATTGAGATGCCCGCCATGCCCGACGGACAGCGCCAGTCATGGCATGCCCTGATGGACGTGTAACAGACCGTGCCGCACGGGTGGACCCTTGTCGGCGGCCAACTCGTCCATCTGCACTGCGCCGAGCGCGGCGCATCGCCCACCCGCCCCACGAACGACATCGACGCGGTGATCAACATCCGTGCCGATGTCGATCTGCTCGCAAGGTTCACCGGGGCGCTCAAGCGCCTCGGGTTCACGGCCGACACCACCGGTGAGGGAGTCCAACATCGGTGGCGCCTCGACGAGGCCCAGATCGACGTCCTCATCCCCGAGGGCGTGGGCGAACGGTCGGCTGCGCGACTGGGGGTCAACGGCGCACCCACGATTTCTGCGCCCGGGACCACGCAGGCCCTCGCCGTACCGAGGCCGTGAGCGTTCGGGTGGAAGGCCGCGCGGGGACCGTACTTCGGCCGAACCTGGTGGGAGCGCTCGTCGGCAAGGCGGCCGCCCGTACCGAGATCGTCCGCGACCCGGCGAGCTCACGCCACTGCACCGACTTCGCCGTCCTTGCCGGGCTCATCTCCGTCCGCGACTTCCGCGACACGGAGCTGAAGCCCCAGGACAGGAAGCGGCTTCGCACGATGGTGACCTACTGTCGCAGCGATGCGGCGGCGATGGCGATCGAGAACGCCGAAGAGTCGTTCCAGCGTCTCGAGCGTGCAGCGAGGCTGAACGGCTGACC
>NZ_BAAALG010000013.1:181492-189110 GCF_039528155.1 Nocardioides dubius
CGTTGGTGTCTGCGCCTTCGCCTGCCATTTCTGCAATCTCGGCGGCTATTTGTGCGCCCTCGGGCTAGTTGGCGAGGCCGAGGGCCCGCAGCACCGAGGTGATGATGCCGGCGTCGTTCTCCTTGCCGACGAGCATGCTCACGCACTGGTCGTACTTGCCGACCACGATCGCCGGGACGCACAGGGTGCCGGCCAGCGCCTTGGTGATCAGGTTGTCGACCGGCTTGACGACGCCGTCGACGACCGGGGCCAGGGCGTCGCGCACCGGCTTGGTGGCCTTCTTGATCGGGCTGTCGTCGTCCTTCGAGTCGGTGCCCGGGAGGCCGCCGGGGCCGTCCGTGCTGCCCGGCTCGGTGGGCGTGCTGCCCGGCTGGGTGGGTGCGGTGCCCGGGGTGCTGGTGCTCGGGTTGGTCGTCTTCGGGCCCTTGGTGGCCAGCTGGTTGCCCAGGTTGGGCGAGGTCAGCGAGTAGTCCGGGGTGAAGTTGATCGCCGAGGTGGTGTTGTTCGGGACCGCGGTGTAGTCGCCGTCGAGGTAGGCGTCGCGGATCCGCAGCACCAGGTCGACGTACTTGTCGGAGTGGTTGTAACGGTGCACGGCGCTGCGACGGCCCTGGTCGGTGCCCAGGTCGTCGGTGCCGGCGCACAGGTAGACGGCGGTCGCCAGGGCGGCGTCGTCGATGTCCTGCGGGTTGCGCTTGCCGTCGCCGTCGGCGTCGACGCCCACCGACGACCAGGTGGTCGGGATGAACTGCATCGGGCCGACCGCGCGGTCGTAGACCTCGTCGTTGTCGAACTGGCCGGCGTCGGTGTCGCGGATCTCCTGGGTGTTCTTGTTGCCGTCCAGGGGGATGCCGTAGATGCCGGGGCGCGAGACGCCGTCGGTGCCCAGCGTGTTGCCGCCGTAGCGACCGTGGTCGGACTCGACCCGGCCGATCGCCGCGACCAGCTGCCAGTCGAGCTGGCAGGTCTTGTCGGCGGCGTTGATCACGGTCGCGGCCCGCTGGTAGGCGGCGAGCGCAGCCGAGGGGATGCCGCTGGTGGAGGAGGTGCGCACGATCGAGTTGCCCTCGCGCTCCGGCACGCCCAGGCCGATGCTGCCCGGCTGGGAGTAGCTGGCCGGATCCTCGATCGCCTCGGCCGGGACCGTGGCGCCGTCGGGAAGCGCGTCGCGCTCGTCGGCCGCAATGGCGACGGCGCTGCCGCCGACACCGATCAGACTTGCCGTCCAGGCCGTCGAGAGCAGGGCCAGCGGCACGAGTGCCGTGGCTTTTTGCCCACGGCTGAAGCGTGTCTTGCTCATGATGTGCGGATCTCCCCAGTGTGCTGTGTGTACTTACAACGCCCCGCTCCCTCAAGCACAGGCACCTGATCAACGAATGGTGTCACAGTGAGTTACGTAACACATCCCGTTCGGGAAACTTTCTCGTTTCTCGGGCGCCTTCTCCCCGTGCTCACCTAGGAGACGGCGCCCCCGGGAGGCCATGACGCGATCTGGGTCACACGGTTTCCGAGGGGCCTGCTTCGCCGATGTGCGCCAGTTGGAGGCGTCGGCGATGATGTTGCGGTGAGTTCTCCGACGTCTGCCGTCTCCGCGCGCTCCCAGGCTCTCTTCGAGCGGGGATCCGCCGTCACCCCGGGAGGCGTCAACTCGCCGGTGAGGGCGTTCAACGCGGTCGGCGGCACGCCGCGCTTCATCACCTCGGCCCGCGGCGCCTGGCTCACCGACGCCGACGGCAACGAGCTCGTCGACATGATCTGCTCCTGGGGCCCGATGCTGCTCGGCCACGCCCACCCCGAGGTGCTGGCCGCCGTCAACGCCGCGGTCGCGCGCGGCACCTCCTACGGCACCCCGACCGTGCCGGAGGTCGAGCTGGCCGAGGAGATCGTCTCCCGGACGCCGGTCGAGCGGGTCCGCTTCGTCTCCTCGGGCACCGAGGCCACCATGTCCGCGATCCGGCTCGCCCGCGGCTTCACCGGCCGCGACATGATCGTGAAGTTCGCCGGCTGCTACCACGGCCACGTGGACTCGCTGCTGGTCGCGGCGGGCTCCGGCCTGGTCACCCTCGGCGTCCCCGGCACCCCGGGCGTCCCGGACTCCGCCACCGCGCTCACCCTGGTGCTGCCCTACAACGACCGCGCCGCCGTCACCCAGGCCTTCGCCGAGCACGGCGACCGGATCGCCTGCCTGATCACCGAGGCCGCCCCCGGCAACATGGGCGTCGTGCCGCCCGAGCCGGGCTTCAACCAGTTCCTCGCCGAGACCTGCGCGGCCAACGGGGCGCTGTTCATCTCCGACGAGGTGATGACCGGCTTCCGGGCCTCGCGCCAGGGCCAGTGGGGCCTGGACGGCGCCGTCGAGGGCTGGCGCCCCGACCTCGTCACCTTCGGCAAGGTGATGGGCGGTGGCTTCCCGGCCGCCGCGTTCGGCGGTCGCGCCGACGTGATGGCCCACCTGGCTCCGCAGGGCGGCGTCTACCAGGCCGGCACCCTGTCCGGGAACCCGATCGCGACCACCGCCGGACTGACCACGCTGCGTCTGGCCACCGACGAGGTGTACGCGCACATCAGCGCTGCCGGCGAGGTGATCAAGGCCGGTGCCGCAGCCGCCCTGACCGCGGCCGGCGTCCCGCACCGGGTGCAGAGCGCGGGCACCATGTTCTCCGTCTTCTTCACCGAGAACGAGGTCCGCGACTTCGACGACGCCGGCACCCAGCACGTCGCCGCGCACGCCGCCTTCTTCCACAGCATGCTCGACGCCGGCGTGCACCTGCCGCCGTCGGCGTACGAGGCCTGGTTCCTCTCCGCTGCCCACGACGACCACGCGGTGCAGACCGTCCTCGACGCGTTCGGGCCGGCCGCCGAGGCCGCCGCCCGGGCCCTGGACGGTGCAGCGACCGCATGACCGCCGTCCCGACGACTCACCGCGCGCGCTCCGCTTGGGCGCGCACCAAGCAAAGCGAGAACGCATGAGCGACAAGACCACCGTCCACCTGATGCGCCACGGCGAGGTGCACAACCCCGAGGGCGTGCTCTACGGCCGGATGCCGGGCTACCACCTCTCCGAGCTGGGCAGGCAGATGGCCTCCACCGTGGCCGAGGCGATCGCCGACCGCGACGTCACCCACCTCCGGGTCTCGCCGCTGGAGCGCGCCCAGGAGACCGCGGCGCCGCTCGCGCAGACCTTCGGCCTCGACATCACCACCGACGACCGGGTGATCGAGTCGGAGAACTACTTCGAGGGCAAGCGCTTCGGCGTCGGCGACGGCGCGCTGCGCCAGCCGTCCGCCTGGATCCACCTGTGGAACCCGTTCAAGCCGTCGTGGGGCGAGCCCTACAAGGAGCTCGCGGCCCGGATGATGGCGGCGGTCTACGACGCGCGTGACGCCGCCCGCGGCCACGAGGCCGTGATCGTCAGCCACCAGCTGCCGATCTGGACCACCCGGCTCTTCGTGGAGAAGCGCTCCTACCTGCACGACCCGCGCAAGCGGCAGTGCACCCTGTGCTCGCTCACCTCGCTGCACTTCGAGGGCGACAAGCTCACCTCGCTCTCCTACTCCGAGCCGGCCGGCCACCTGATCCCCGCCCGGGACAAGGCGGCGCCGTTCTCGGCAGGCAACGCCCCCGAAGAGCACCGGCCCTGATCATGGCCAGGCGACCTGTTCTGCGTGCGGTGGCTGCTGCCGTCCTGGTAGCGGTCAGCTTCGCCGGCTGCTCCGGCCTGGAGGGCACCGGCGACAAGGGCTACGTCACCAGCGACGGCCGGGTCACCGAGCTCGACGCGGGCGACCGCGGCTCGGCGGTCTCGATCACCGGCGAGGACCTCGACGGCAACGACCTCGACCTCGCCGACTTCCGCGGCAAGGTCGTGGTGATGAACGTCTGGGGCAACTGGTGCGGCGAGTGCCATGCCGAGGCTGCCGACGTGGTCGGTGCCGCGGAGGAGACGATCGGTGACGACGTCGCCTTCGTCGGGATCAACGTGCGCGACTCCTCGGCTGCCACCGCGCGCTCCTACGAGCGCCAGTACGACGTCCCGTTCCCGTCCTTCTACGACCCGTCGGGGGAGAAGCTGCTCGCCTTCGACGGCTCGCTGCCGATCTCCGCGACGCCGTCCACGATGGTGCTCGACCGCGAGGGCCGGGTCGCCGCCAGCGTGATCGGGGTGCTGCCGACCAAGCAGACGCTCGTCTCCATGATCGAGAAGGTCGTCGCTGAGGATGGCTGACTTCTTCACCGAGTCGGTCCTGTCCGGCTCGTTGATCGTCGCGCTGCCGGTGGCCCTGCTGGCAGGGTTGGTCTCCTTCTTCTCGCCCTGCGTGATCCCGTTGCTGCCCGGCTACCTCTCGTATGCCACCGGCCTCTCCGGCGCCGACCTCGCCGACGCTCGCCGCGGCCGGATGGTGACCGGCGCGGTGCTCTTCGTGCTCGGCTTCTCGGTCGTCTTCATCGGGCTCGGTGCGCTCTCGGGCTACTTCGGCTCGTTCCTGATCGAGCAGCGCGACACGATGACGCTGATCCTCGGCATCCTGGTGATCGTGATGGGCCTGGCCTTCGCCGGCCTGCTGCCGTTCCTGCAGCGCGACGTGCGCATCCACAAGGTGCCGGCCGTCGGGCTGGCCGCCGCGCCGCTGCTCGGCTTCCTCTTCGGCCTCGGCTGGACCCCGTGCATCGGCCCGACGCTGGGCGCGATCCTGACGCTCGGCGTCAACGAGGCCACCGCCCCCCGCAGCGCCGTGCTCTCCGCGGTCTACTGCATCGGGCTGGGACTTCCCTTCGTGCTCGCTGCGGTGGCCTACCGCCGGGCCCTGGGCGCGTTCGCGTTCATCCGGCGTCACCAGGTGTGGGTGACCCGGATCGGCGGCGCCATGATGGTGATCGTCGGACTGCTGCTGGTCACCGGCTGGTGGGACTGGATCGTCAAGTGGCTGCAGGTCAATCTGATCCTGGGCTTTGAAACGAGTGTGTGATGGCTGCCCCTGACCTTGGCTTCGTCGAGATGATGCGCTGGGCCTGGCGCCAGCTCACCTCGATGCGGACCGCGCTGATCCTGCTCCTGCTGCTGGCGCTCGCCGCGATCCCCGGCTCCGTGGTGCCGCAGAGCGACGTCGACGCGATGCGCGCCAACAACTGGAAGGCCGACCACCCGGACCTGACCCCGATCTACGAGAAGCTCGGCCTCTTCTCGGTCTACGACTCGGTCTGGTTCAGCGCGATCTACCTGCTGCTGGTGGTCTCGCTGGTGGGCTGCATCCTGCCCCGGCTCCGGGTCTACTGGCGTGGCTTCCGCGCCGCCCCGCCGAAGGCACCGCGCAACCTGACCCGGCTCCCGGACAGCGACAGCTACCTCACCGACGCCCCCACCGACGAGGTGCTGGAGCGCGCCGCCGAGGTGCTGCGCAAGCGCCGCTTCCGGGTGGTCGTCGCGGACGGCGCCGTCTCCGCGGAGCGCGGCTACCTGCGTGAGGCGGGCAACCTGGTCTTCCACGGCGCGCTGCTGGTGGTGCTGGCCGGGGTCGCGATGGGCTCGCTGATGGGCTACCAGGGCGGTGTGATCGTCTGGAAGGACGGCAGCTTCTCCAACAACCTCACCCAGTACGACGACTTCAAGGCCGGTCGCTTCGTCGGCGTCGAGGACCTGGACCCGTTCCGGTTCACCGTCGACGACTTCGACGTCGAGTGGATCGACGACCCGACCAACCCGCGCTACGGGATGGCCCGCAAGTTCGTCGCCGGCATCCGCTACACCGAGAAGCCCGGGGCCGAGGAGAAGAGCTACGACCTGCGGGTCAACCACCCGCTCAGCGTGGACGGCACCGACGTCTTCCTGATCGGGCACGGCTATGCCCCCGTGATCACGGTGCGCGACGGCGAGGGCGAGATCGTCTCGTCCGGCCCGGTGCCGTTCCTGCCCGAGGACCAGGCCACCTTCACCTCGTTCGGCGTGGTGAAGGCGTCCGGCGCCACCCCGCAGATCGGCCTCGAGGGCATGCTGTACCCGACCTACTCGGGCGACCCGAACAACCTGGGCTCGGTCTTCGGGTCGCTGGGCAACCCGCTGATCTCGATGCAGGCCTACGTGGGCGACCTCGGGCTGGCCAGCGGATCGCAGTCGGTCTACGTGCTCGACAAGACCAATATGAAGCTGCTCGGTGGCACCACCGAGAACCTGTTCCGCGTCGACCTCTGCCCGGCGAAGATCGACGGCGAGGAGAACGCTCGCTGCGAGACCTCCACGGTGGAGCTGCCCGACGGCGCCGGCTCGGTGACGTTCGAGGACATCAAGCCCTGGGTGCGCGTGCAGATCAGCCAGACCCCGGGCAAGATGGTGGCGTTGGGCGGCATGATCGCCGCGCTCGCCGGCCTGCTGGCGTCGCTGTTCATCCGCCCCCGCCGGATGTGGGTGCGGGCACGTCGTGAGGACGACGGGTCGACCGTCGTCGAGGTGGCCGCGCTCGACCGCTCCAGCGGCGGCGAGGTCGGAGAAGAGATCGTCGAGGTCGTCGCCGCACTCAAGGGCGAGACCGTGAAGGAGGAGTTGTGACCAACGAAGCGTGGGAGACGCTGAGCGACCAGGCGGCGACCGTCTGTGGCGTCGTCTACTTCCTGGCGCTGCTCTCGTACTCGGCCCAGTGGGCGTCGTTGCGGAAGCTTCCGGCAGACGAGACCCCGCAGTCGGGTCAGGTCGCCGTCTGGGGCCGCTTCGGCCTCCTGCTGACCGGCCTGGGCTGTGCGGTGCACCTGGTCTCCCTGGTCGGGCGCGGCATGGCCGCCGACCCGAACCGGGTGCCGTGGGGCAACATGTACGAGTTCGTGCTGAGCTCGTCCTTCGTGGTGGTGCTGGCCTTCCTGGTCTTCTACCGCAAGTACCGCCTGGACTGGCTCTCGCTGTGGGTGGTCGGCCTGGTCTGGATCACGCTGATGGTCGCGATGATCCTGCTGCACGACCGGGTCGCGCCGCTGGCCGAGTCGCTGAGCTCGCCGTGGCTGGTCATCCACGTCTCGGCTGCGGTGCTCGCCACCGGCATCTTCACCCTCGGTGGTCTGGTCTCGATCCTGTTCCTCATCAAGGAGCGGCAGGAGAAGCGGATCGCGGTGCGCGAGGCCGAGCTGGTCCCCGTGGGTGGCGGCGGCGACGTCGCGGCCGCGCAGGCTGTTCCCCGGACCGGGATCCTGGCCCGGGTGCCGTCGTCGAAGTCGCTGGACCGGCTCGCCTACCGGCTGCACGCCTTCGCGTTCCCGGTGTGGACCTTCGCGGTGCTGATCGCCGGCCCGATCTGGGCGCAGGTCGCCTGGTCGCGCTACTGGGGCTGGGACGCAAAGGAGGTCTGGGCCTTCATCACCTGGGTCGTCTACGCCGCCTACCTGCACGCCCGCGTCACCGCTGGCTGGAAGGGCCGCAACGCCGCGATCGTGGCGCTGATCGGCTTCGTCACCCTGCTGTTCAACTTCATCGGGATCAACTACTTCTTCGGCGGCGGCTCCAAGCACTCCTACGCCGAGGACGCGCCGGCCGTGGTGCAGGTGATCAGCGCTGCGGAGCTGACCTCGCAACTGTGACCGCACACCTGTGACCGCGCCCCTGTGACCGCACCCGGCCCGAGTGGCCGCGGATGACGAG
>NZ_BAAALG010000013.1:189174-226926 GCF_039528155.1 Nocardioides dubius
GGGGGACGGTCGGCTATTCGGGGGAGTCCGGGTCGCGCTTCTTGCGACGCCGGTTGAGGTCCCGCAGGAACTCGGGATCGTCGTCGGGCGCCACGGGCCGCGAGGGTCCGCGGCCACCGCCCGACGGGCGCCGGCCCGGGGGTCGACGGAACGGGTGACCACGGGTCTCCACCGTGCGCACCACGAGGTAGATGACCACGGCGATCACGATCAGCAGAAGCAGCAACTTGCCCACGCCTCCAGGATAGTTGGCCGACCCCCAGCAGCCACGTTGTGCGAACCGCTTAGGCTGGGAGGGTGAAGGAGTTCGTGGTCTACACCCTGATGAGGCTCGGCCTGCTGGTCGGCGCGTTCGCGATCGTGGTCGGTGTCTGGAGTCTCGTCGCGGACGACGTTCCGGTGGTCTGGGCGATCGTGATCGCCTTCCTGATCAGCGGCATCGCCTCGTTCTTCGTGCTCAACCCGCAGCGCGAGCAGTTCGCGGCCAAGGTCGACGCCCGGGCGTCGCGGGCCGCCGCCAAGTTCGAGGAGCGTCGCGCCAAGGAGGACGGCGAAGAGTGACGGGCGGGCGCGCCTGGCTGAACGAGGCGCTGCGCAAGGTCGAGGCCGACGCCAACCGCTCGGCCGACACCCACCTGCACGTCTTCCCGCTGCCGCCGTCCTGGGGCGTGGAGCTGTACCTCAAGGACGAGTCGGTGCACCCCACCGGCTCGCTGAAGCACCGCCTGGCGCGGTCGCTGTTCCTCTACTCGCTGTGCAACGGCTGGATCGGCGAGGGCACCACCGTGATCGAGGCGTCCTCGGGGTCGACCGCCGTCTCCGAGGCCTACTTCGCGCGGCTGCTGGGCCTGCCGTTCGTGGCGGTGATGCCGCGCTCGACGTCGCCGGAGAAGATCGCCCTGATCGAGTTCTACGGCGGGCGCTGCCACTTCGTGGACGACGGCGCCACCATCTACGCCGAGGCCCGCAGGCTGGCCGCGGAGTGCGACGGGCACTACCTGGACCAGTTCACCTACGCCGAGCGGGCCACCGACTGGCGCGGCAACAACAACATCGCCGAGTCGATCTTCGAGCAGCTGGCCCTCGAGCCGCACCCGGTGCCCGAGTGGGTCGTGGTCGGTGCCGGAACCGGTGGCACGTCGGCGACGATCGGGCGCTACGTGCGCTATCGGCGTCTGGACACCCGGGTCTGCGTCGTCGACCCGGAGAACTCCGCCTTCGCGCCGTCGTACGCCAGCGGCGACCCGAGCGTCACCACGGACCGCTCCTCGCGGATCGAGGGGATCGGCCGGCAGCGGGTGGAGCCCTCGTTCATCCCGACCGTCGTCGACGAGGTGCTGGCGGTGCCGGACGCGGCCTCGGTGGCCGCTGCGCGCTGGTGCAGCGAGATCACCGGCCGCCTGGTCGGTGGCTCCACCGGCACGGCGCTGTGGGGCGCTCTGCACAAGGTGGCGCAGCTGCGCGCCACCGGCCGCACCGGATCGGTGGTCACCCTGATCTGCGACGGCGGCGAGCGCTACGCCGACACCTACTTCAACGACGACTGGCTCTCCGCCCAGGGCATCGACCCCACCCCCTACGCCGCCGCCCTCGACGCCTTCCTGACCACCGGCACCCTCTGACGCCAGCGCATTCCGGGATCGTCCCTAACGTTTTGGTTGCCGACACGCGGGTAGCAGCGACCAAAACGTTAGGGACGATCGCGCGCTGACGAACGTTCGGCCCCTGAAATCGTCGATTTCAGGGGCCAAACGTCAGGGACTACCGGTCAGGTGTTGGTGGGGGGAGGCTCTCCGGGGTCAGGCGATCTCGGGGACGCCGGCGAGGGCGGCCTGGAGGTCGTCCTCGGAGAGCGGGTCGTCCTCGAGGCGGCCGGAGAGGAACTGGTCGTAGGCGCCGAGCTCGAGCAGGCCGTGGCCGGACAGCAGGACGACGATCACCTTCTCCTCGCCGGACTCCTTGGCCTCCAGCGCCTCACGGCGGGCCTGGGCGAGGGCGTGCGAGGACTCGGGTGCCGGGACGATGCCCTCGGTGCGGGCGAACTCGACCGCGGCCTCAAAGCACTCGGTCTGGTGCAGTGCGGTGGCCTCGATCAGGCCCTCGTGCACGGTGTGCGAGACCAGCGGCGCCATGCCGTGGTAGCGCAGCCCGCCCGCGTGGATGGTGGACGGCACGAAGTCGTGGCCGAGCGTGTACATCTTCATCAGCGGGGTCAGGCCCGCCGTGTCGCCGAAGTCGTAGCGGTACTCGCCACGGGTCAGCGTCGGGCACGAGGACGGCTCCACCGCGATGATCCTCGGGCTCTGGTTGCCGGCCAGCTTCTCGCGCAGGAACGGGAACGCGATGCCGGCGAAGTTGGAGCCACCGCCGGCACAGCCGATGACGACGTCGGCGCCGCTCTCGCCGGTCTTGGCCAGCTGCTTGAGCGCCTCCTCGCCGGTCACGGTCTGGTGCAGCAGCACGTGGTTGAGCACCGAGCCCAGGGCGTACTTGGCCTCCGGGTCCTGCGCGGCCAGCTCGACGGCCTCGGAGATCGCGATGCCGAGCGAGCCCGGGTGGTCCTCGGGGAAGGCCTTGCCCGACTCCGTCATCCGCGACGGCGAGCGGTGCACGGTGCCGCCGAAGGTCTCGATCAGGGTCCGGCGCTGAGGCTTGGTGTCGAAGGAGGCGCCGACCTGCCACACCTCGCACGACATGTCGAAGAGCGCGCAGGCGTAGGAGAGCGCGGTGCCCCACTGGCCCGCACCGGTCTCGGTGGTGAGCCGGGTGATCCCGTTGATCTTGTTGTAGTACGCCTGTGGCACCGAGGTGTTCACCTTGTGCGAGCCGGCCGGCGAGACGCCCTCGTACTTGTAGTAGATCCGGGCCGGGGTGCCGAGCTTCTGCTCCAGGTTGCGGGCCCGGATCAGCGGGGAGGGACGGTACTGCGCGTAGACCTCGCGCACGGCCTCCGGGATCTCCACCCAGCGCTCGGTGGTGACCTCCTGGGCGATCAGCTCCGGCGGGAACAGCGGCGCCAGGTCGTCGGGGCCGACCGGCTGGTGGGTGCCCGGGTGCAGCGGCGGGGGCGGCGGCGTCGGCAGGTCGGCGACGACGTTGTACCAGTGCGTCGGCATCTCCGACTCGTCGAGCAGGAACTTGCGGGGCTCACTCATGGGCTCTCCTGGGTGTGGGCGCAGAACAGCGCGCCGCGAGGGCGGCGGCGTCGGTGGGTGGCTTACTTGAGGTGGCGGTCGATCCGCGAGCGCGACTGCCCGAGCACCTTCGCAAGGATCGGCGCGCGGAACTTGTAGGCCGCAACGCCGATCACGACCACCAGCAGGATGATGAGCCACGTCATGGGGTCAATCTAACGCCGTCACGGTGACGGCGGTGCGGCTCAGACCCGACTGGTCGGATCCTGGTCACCGCGCTTGCCGTCGAAGACCGCGCCGAAGTTCACCGTGCGCTTCGCGTTGGACAGCGCGGTGACGATGGTGGTGCCGAGCGCCCCGGCCCGGTCGAAGACCAGCGCACTGCCGACCGAGATGCCCGCGTGCGAGGTGTGGTCGAGCGCGGTCAGGCCGATCTCGCGACCCACCGGCTGGCGCGACAGGGTGAGCGTGACGTCGGCGTTGATGTAGTTGACGCCGGCACTGCCCCAGTTGGTGACCAGGGTCGTGGAGTCCGCGACGGCGGCCGCAGCGGTGAAGCTCGTCGAGCTCTCGCCGGCGACCACCTGCGGCACGGTGTTCCAGATCGTCTTGTGCTCCGCGTTCTGGTGCGCGCCGAAGTTCTGCGACCACTCGTCGCCGCTGAGGAAGAACGGCGGGCGGACGTCGTCCGGGCCGGCGACCGGGACGTCGGGCAGCGGCGGCAGCGGCGTGCTCCGCTTCCACACCTCGCCCGGCGGCTCCTCGGTGGGCATCAGGAACAGCACGGAGGCGCGGGCCATCACCTCGTCCTCCTGGACCAGGGAGACGTCGACCAGGCCGAGCCGGTTGCCCTTGCGCACCACCGTGGTGGCGAACGAGCAGGGCGCCATCTTGGCGGGCCGGAAGAGGTCGACGGTGTGGCGGGCGGGGACCAGGTCGGCGCCGCCCTCGGCCACGATCGCCTGCTCGGCGGCGCGGGCGAGTGCTCCGCTGATCGCCACGCCGTGCATCTGGTCGGCCGACCACAGGCTGCGCGCGACGTCGGTGGGGACGAGGCGCTCTCCATCGCGCTGGAAGAAGACGATCTCCATGGTCACTCCTTGGTTCCGGCCGTACTGCTGGCAGGCGTCTCGCCGGTCAGCTCATTGCACACTGCGCAAAGTGTGGCACTGAGTGCCTCAGGCTGTCGCCACCAGTGCGACAAAGAGAGCAACGGCACACCCGAGCTGGGCCATGCCGATCTGGGCCAGTGCCGGGATCAGCGCACGACCGTCGGCGCCGGAGAGCACCCGGCGCAGTGGCCGGCCGCTCATCGGCACCACGACCAGGCCGACCAGCGCCCACCAGGTGGTGCTGGCTGCCAGCGCCACGACTCCGGCGGCCGCAGCGGCGATCAGCACGGCGAAGAGCCGGCGGGTGCCGCCGTCGCCCAGGCGCACGGCCAGCGTGATCTTGCCGGACTCGCGGTCGGTGGGGATGTCGCGCAGGTTGTTGAGCACCAGGATCGCGCAGGCCATCGCACCGGCCACGATCGCGCCGTAGAGCGACGGCAGCACCACGTCGCGTGAGGTGCTCTCGGTCTGCACGTAGGTGGTGCCCATCACCGCGACCAGGCCGAAGAAGACGAAGACCATCACCTCGCCCAGGCCCAGGTAGCCGTAGGGCTTGCTGCCGCCGGTGTAGAACCAGGCGGCCAGGATGCACAGCACGCCGACGGCGATCAGCCACGGGTTGGTCGTGACGGCCAGGGCCAGGCCGGCGACGGCGGCGACGCCGAAGCTGAGGAACGCCGCGCGCTTCACCTGCTCCGGCGGGACCAGCCCGGAGCCGACCAGGCGCAGCGGACCGACCCGGTCCTCGTCGGTGCCGCGGATGCCGTCGGAGTAGTCGTTGGCGTAGTTGACCGCGATCTGCAGCGCCAGGGCGACCACCAGGGCGACCGCGGCCTTCCACCACACGGCGTCGACGGTGTGGGCGGCGACGCCGGTTCCGACCAGGACGGGAGCAAGGGCAGCGGGCAGGGTGCGGGGCCGCGCACCGGCGAGCCACTGTGACGGGGAAGCCATGATCAGCGATTCAAGCATGTGCCGCCCGAGCGCACATGCTGCGGGGATAGCCTTGCCCGGGTGAACTTCTTGCGGCCGGTGCACGGCACCACCCAGGAGGTGGTCGCGGCACTGGAGCGCTGGCTCGCCGCAACGCGCGAGCCGGAGCCGCTCGTGGTCGCCACCTCGGGCTCCACCGGGCGCCCCAAGCAGGTGCTGCTCTCCCGGCGCGCCATGCTCGCCTCCGCTGAGGCGACCCACCAGCGGCTCGGGGCACCGGGGCGCTGGCTGTTGGCGCTGCCGATCAGCTACGTCGCCGGACTCCAGGTCGCGATCCGCTCGTTGCTCGCCGGCGCTGCGCCGATCGAGGTGGACGACGACTGGGCCGCCGCGGTGGAGCGCCTCGACGGCGTCGGCTACGCCTCGTTGGTGCCGACCCAGCTGCACCGCATCGTCACCGACGGCGGTGCCGCGCTCGCCGCACTGGCCCGGCTCGACGCCGTGCTGCTCGGTGGCGGCCCGATCGATCCGGCGCTGCGCGCCCGGGCCGAGGCGGCCGGCGTCCGCGTGGTCGCCACGTATGGAGCCAGCGAGACCTCCGGCGGCTGTGTCTACGACGGCGTCGCACTGCCCGGGGTCGAGGTGCGGATCGACGAGGCCGGCCTGATCCGGCTGGGCGGGGCGACCGTCTTCTCCGGCTACCTCGACGACCCGGAGCTGACCGCGGCCACCCTGCACGACGGCTGGTACCTGACCAGCGACCTCGGCCGGATCGTGGACGGGCGGCTGCAGGTGCTGGGCCGCGCCGACGACGTGGTGATCAGCGGTGGCGTGAACGTGCCGCTGCCGGCGGTGGCGGCGCGGCTGCGCGAGCACCCGGACGTCGAGCTGGTCGAGGTGGTCGGCGTCCTCGACCCCGAGTGGGGCCAGCGGGTGGTCGCGGTGGTGACCGGAGCCCGCCTGCCGGAGCTCGCGGTGCTGCGTGACTGGGTCGCCGAGACCTCGCCCCGGGCGTGGGCGCCGCGTGACGTCGTCGCCGTTGCGCAGTTGCCCCTGCTGAGCAACGGGAAGCCCGACCGGGCAGCGATCCGACGACTGGCGCAGGAGGCGCGATGAGCGACCTGATCGTGTGGCAGAGCCCGCTGCGGACCCGGTTCCGCGGGATCGACGTCCGCGAGGGGGCCGTGATCCGCGGAGAGCGCGGCTGGGGCGAGTGGAGCCCGTTCCTGGAGTACGGCACCGCGGAGGTCGAGCCGTGGCTGCGCTGCGCCGAGGAGGCCGCCGCGGGGGACTGGCCCGAGCCGGTCCGCGACGCGGTCGCGGTCAACGTGACGGTGCCGGCGACGGATCCCGAGCGTGCGCACCGGATCGTGCGCGAGGGCGGCTGCCGCACCGCGAAGGTGAAGGTGGCCGAGCGGGGCCAGAGCCTGGCCGACGACCTGGCCCGGATCGAGGCGGTGCGCGACGCGATCGGCCCCGACGGGCTGATCCGGGTCGACGCGAACGGCGGCTGGAGCGTCGAGGAGGCGATCGTCGCCATCAGTGCGCTCGACACCGCCGCCCACGGACTGGAGTACGTCGAGCAGCCGGCCAAGACCGTCGAGGAGCTGGCGCAGGTGCGGCGCAGGGTCGAGGTGCCGATCGCCGCCGACGAGTCGATCCGTCGCGCCGGCGATCCCTACCGGGTGCGCGACCTGGAGGCCGCGGACATCGCGGTGCTCAAGGTCCAACCGCTCGGCGGGGTGCGGGCCTGCCTGCGGATCGCCGAGGAGATCGGCCTGCCGGTCGTCGTCTCCAGTGCCTTGGAGACCACGCTGGGCCTGGCCGCGGGGGTGGCGCTGGCGGCGGCTCTGCCCGAGCTTCCGCATGCCTGCGGCCTGGCGACCGGCCAGCTGCTCGTCGACGACGTGGTCCGCGACCGGCTGCTCCCGGTGGACGGCATGCTGCCGGTGCGGCGTCCGGGGGAGCTGGCGGTGGACCGCGCGCTGCTGGCCGAGGTGGCGGCGCCGGTGGAGCGTCAGCACTGGTGGGCAGCCCGACTCGCCGAGGTGCATGCCTTCCGGGACGCCGCGCGCAGCTCCGGCGCAGGCGTGCGGGATGATCGTCGGTGATGTTGCCGCCCGCCAATCCCTCCACCCGACTCGCCCGTGAGCTCCTCGAAGAGCTCGCGGCTGCGGGTGTCCGCGAGCTGGTGCTCTCGCCGGGCTCGCGCAACGCACCGCTGGCCTTCGCGGCCTGGGAGGCCGAGCAGGCCGGATGGCTGCGGCTGCACACCCGCATCGACGAGCGCAGCGCGGGCTTCCTGGCGCTGGGCCTGAGCAAGGTCGGTCGCCGGGCTGCGGTGGTCTGCACCTCCGGTACGGCGGTCGCGAACCTGCACCCGGCGGTCCTGGAGGCGGCGCACTCGGGCATCGGCCTGGTGGTGGCGAGCGCGGATCGGCCGGCCCGCCTGCGCGGCACCGGCGCCAGCCAGACCACCGATCAGGTCGGCATCTTCGGCCGCGAGGTGCCCTGCTTCGACATCGCTGACGGCGTGGACCGCTCGGAGCTGCGGACCGCGCTGGCCCGCTGCGAGCAGCCCGTGCACGTGAACGTGCAGTTCGACCTGCCCCTGGTCCCCGACGCACCCTGGGCGGATCGGCTGATCCCGGAGCCGGTCGCCGTGGCGCCGCGGCCGACCCCGGCGGTGACCGAGCTCCCCCTGGGCCCGCGGACCGTGGTGGTCGCAGGAGACGACGCCGGCAAGGCCGCGCGGCAGCTCGCCGAGGCGGCCGGCTGGCCGTTGCTGGCGGAGCCGAGCAGCGGCGCGCGCACCGGCCGGCATGCGATCCGCAGCTACCGGCTGCTGCTGGCCGGCGAGCTCGGCGCCCGGATCGAGCGGGTCGTCGTCGCCGGGCACCCGACCCTGTCGCGTCCGGTCGCGCAGCTGCTGGAGCGCGACGACGTCGAGGTGGTCGCGCTGCCCTCGCGCGGGATCTGGCCGCGGCGACCGTTCGCCGTCGACGTGCAGGCTGAGGCC
Source organism: Nocardioides dubius (assembly GCF_039528155.1). Classification (NCBI taxonomy): domain Bacteria; kingdom Bacillati; phylum Actinomycetota; class Actinomycetes; order Propionibacteriales; family Nocardioidaceae; genus Nocardioides; species Nocardioides dubius. The sequence continues at coordinate 197,373 of NZ_BAAALG010000013.1, forward strand.
TTGCGCGCCGAGGCCGACGACCCGGTCTGGCTCGAGGAGTGGCGTCGCGCCGACCGTGCGCTGTCTGCGCAGATCGATGCGCTGGTGGCCGGTGAGGGCGACCTGACCCCGTACCAGGTGGCTGCTGCGGTGAGCGCCGCGCTGCCGCCGTCGGGGCTGTTGGTGCTCGGCGCCTCCAGCCCGGTGCGCGACCTCGACCTGATGGCGCGCCCGCACCCGGTGGGCCAGCGACGGCGGGTGATCGCCAACCGCGGACTGGCCGGGATCGACGGCACCCTCTCCACCGCGATCGGGGCCGCGTTGGGACGCCCGCAGAGCGAGCGGAGCTTCGCGCTGGTCGGCGACGTGACCTTCCTGCACGACACCAACGGCCTGGTGCTCGGGCCCGAGGAGGAGCGCCCGGACCTGACCATCGTCGTGGTGAACGACGACGGCGGCTCGATCTTCACCATGCTCGAGCAGGGAGCGCCCACCTACGGCGACCGCTTCGAGAAGATCTTCGGCACCCCGCACGGGGTCGACCTCGGTGCGCTCTGCGCCTCGACCCGGACGCCGCACTGGCGGGTGGAGTCGCTGCCCGAGCTGGAGCAGGCGCTGGCCTCGCCCAACGGCGGCATCGAGGTGATCGAGGTGCGGGTGCGTCGCGACAACCGCCGCGAGCTCGATGCGCGGCTGCGCGCCCTGGTCGCCAGCCCCTAGCCCCGAGGGCGCACAAAATATCCCCCGAGGGCGCAGAAGCATCCCCCGAGGGCGCACCAAGGGCAGACGGCAGCGCAACCTCGCTTGCCATGTGTGCGCCCTCGGCGGCTGGCTCAGGCGACGCGCGGCAGCCTGACCTCGACACTGGTGCCGACGCCGAGCGCCGACGTCAGCCGGACGCTGCCGCCGAGGTCCTCGACCAGCCGCTTCACGATCGGCAGGCCGAGCCCGGTGCCGGGCCGCGAGCGCGCCCAGGGGTCGGGGGCCCGGTAGAACTCCTCGAAGACGTGGGGGAGCTGGCGCTCGGCGATCCCGATTCCGGTGTCGCGGCACTCCAGCACGAGCTGGTCGCCGTCCTCGCGCAGGCTGAGCTCGATCCTGCCCTCGGCCGGGGTGTACTTGAGCGCGTTCGAGGTGATGTTCACCAGCACCCGCCGCAGGTCGCTGCGGTTGCCGTGGGTCAGCGTGTGGTCGGTCTCGATCCGGGCCTCGAGCAGTTGCCGGCCCTGCTCGGCCTGCGGTTGGTGCAGGTGCAGCACCTCGTCGAAGAGCGGGGCGAGGTCGAGGGTGTGCCCCTCCTGGTCGTGGCGCTCGCCGTGCAGCACCTGCAGCTGCTCGGCGACGTCGGTGACCTGGGTGGTGCCGGCGCGGAGCGCGCTGAGCAGCCGGGCACGCAGCGCGGGGTCGGCGAGCGAGCGCTCCTCGAGCAGGTCGAGGTAGTTGGCCATCGCGTGCAGCGGGCTGGCCAGGTCGTGCGCGACCGAGGCCGCGACCTGGACGTGATGGTCGATCTCGCCGCGCAGCGCATCGAGCTGGTCGTGCAGGCGGTTGCGCACCAGGTAGGCGCTGATCGCGTGCGCGAGCTCGACCGCGATCGCGCGGGCCCCCTCCAGCTCGGCGCGGGTCCACGAGGCCCGGGTCGAGGAGCGGCGCACCACCAGCGCGCCGTAGCAGGCGGTGTCGTCGCCGATCGGCAGCAGCAGGGTCTCCGGGGAGGCGCCGTGCTGGTGTCCGCCGCCGGACTCGACCACGCGGAGCACCGTGTCGCGGTGCCAGACGTTGACCACCGCGAGCCGTTGGTCGGCCAGGGCCGGGTCGCTGGGCATCCGCAGATCGAGGACGGCGGGGTGGAACCACCCGGCCGTCACCTGGTCGGCGTCGATGCCGTTGGTGATCCCCTCGATCGCGTCGGCGACCAGCTCGGGCACCGAGGCGGCGCGGCTCGCGCGCACCGAGGCGTTGTGCGTGGCCTGCACGATCCGGGCCCGCTGCAGGGCCAGGTCGCGCTCGACGATGGCGAGCACGCTGCGCGCTGCCAGCCGGCCGACCGCGTTGAGCTGGTGGTGCCGCTCCGGGGGCGGCACCTTGCCGTCGCGGGGCAGGTCGATGCCCAAGGAGCCGACCAGTGCGCCGTTGTCGTCGTGGATCGGGAAGTCGAGCCCGCAGTACGGGTCCCACAGCTCGGGGTCGGTGGCCGGCGGCTCGCCCTCGGCGATCAGCAGGAAGTCGCGGATCTCGTCGGGGCAGTCGGCGGCCGCGGTGTAGAGCCAGCCGCCCCAGTGCGCGGTCTGGCCGACGGCGCGATGCCACAGCTCCAGCGGGAGTGCGGTGCGCTCCAGGTCGGCGTCGCTCAGCGAGGTGCCCACCGTCTCCACCAGCTGGATGTAGCCGTCGTCGCGGACCCGGTTGAAGCCGGCCACGGCGAAGCCGGTCAGGTCGGTCAGCTCGTGCAGGACGTCGCGCAACTTCTTGCGGGTGATCGGATCGACCAGGGAGAGCGCCCGTGCGGCCCGCGGTGCGCCGGCCTCGATGAAGTGTCGCGGTGACTCGGCCTGGCGGTTGTAGTGGTAAACGGAGTCGGTCATGTCACCTCACTCGTCAGCGGCCCGGGGGCACGGAAGCGCTGTGCTCACCGTAGCGACTCGACCAGGCATCTGTAGGTGCCAGATGAATTTATTTTGCGACACGCGCCACTAGGATCGGCGGCATGCGGATCACCAAGTTCGGCCATGCCTGTGTGCGCCTGGAGCACGCCGGAGTCACGTTGGTCGTCGACCCGGGCATCTTCGCCGACGCCGACGTGCTGGAGGGCGCGGACGCCGTCCTGATCACCCATGAGCACGCCGACCACTACCAGCCGGAGCTGCTGCGTGCGGGCACCGCTGCGATCCACACGATCGACGCGGTCGCGGCGAAGATCCGTGCCGAGGTGCCCGAGGCCGCCGAGCGGCTGCACGTCGTCGAGCCCGGTCAGGTCCTCGACCTCGGGGTGCGGGTGGAGGTGGTCGGCGAGAAGCACGCGGTGATCCACCCCGACCTGCCGCACTTCGACAACAGCGGGTACCTGTTCGACCTCGGTGGCACAGCCGTCTTCCATCCCGGTGACGCGCTGACCCTGCCGCAGGCGGCCGTCGACGTGCTGCTGGTGCCGTCGAGTGCGCCGTGGCTGCGCTCGGCCGACGCCGTCGACTTCGCCCGCGCGGTCGGTGCGCCGACGAACCTGGCGATCCACGACCGGATCTACACCGAGTTCGCGCACGGCGTCCTGGAGACCCAGATGAAGGCGCTGCTCGGCACGGACCAGCGCTACCTGCGGATCGCGGACGGCGCCGACCTGGACTGACCGCGGCGCGCGGCTCAGCCGGTGGTGGGAATCCGCCAGGACCGGGTCGAGGTCGCCGGTGCCGAAGCCGGGTCCGTGGACGCCGGGTCGGCCAGCGGCAGCCGCACCTCCACGGTGGTGCCGACCCCGAGCTGTGAGCGCACCTGGACCTGGCCGTGGGCGTTCTCGACCAGGCGCTTGACGATCGGCAGGCCGAGACCGGTGCCGGGCTGGGCCTGGGTGTAGCTGTCCGGCGCGCGGTAGAACTCCTCGAAGACCCGCGGCAGCTGGTTGGGGGCGATCCCGACACCGGTATCGCGCCAGGTGATCACCGCCTCGCCGCCGAGGTGGGTCACCAGCACCTCGACGCTCCCACCGGGCGGGGTGTACTTGAGGGCGTTGCCGGTGAGGTTGGTCAGGATCCGGGAGAGGTCGAGGCCGGCCAGCGCGACCAGGGTCGGCTCGACGATCGTGGCGCTCAGCACCTGGTCCTTCGACTCGGCGGCCGGTCCGTGGAGGTCGAGGGTCTCCTGGAGCAAGGGTGCGAGGTCGGTGATCGGGGCGTCCCGAGGAGCGCGCTCCTCGGCGAGCAGGCTCAGCTGGGCTGCCAGCTCGGCGGCTTGGGCGGTGCCGTTGCGCAGCGCGTCGAGAAGGCTGCGCCGCTGCTCCTCGCCGGTCACCGAAGGGTGGTCGAGCAGGTCGATGTAGTTGCGGATCGCGTGCAGCGGCGAGGCCAGGTCGTGGGCCACCGATGCCGCGATCTGGGCTCGGTTGTTGACCTCGGCGCGCAGGTCCTCCACCTCCCGGTGCAGGCGCCGCCGGATCTCACGTTCGGTCAGCTGGCGCCCGAGGTCGCGCCCGATCGTGACGGCGCCGGCGATCTCAGCGGGGCTCCAGGGCGCCGGGTGGGTGCGACGCTCCAGCACCAGCATCCCGTAACAGGTGGTGTCGTCGCCGATCGGGAGATGAAGAACGGAGGCGCCGCCGGGGCTCTGCGGCGGGACGACGAGGGCGGTGCCTTGGCGCCAGCTCCGGATCGCTGCGGATCGCGCTTCGGGAGCCGGAGCCGGTCGGGGCAGCAGGGACGCCGTGTTGGGGTGGAACCAGTAGACCGTGATCTCATCCAGCCCGAAGGTCGACATCAAGGCCTGGCGGATCGCGGTCGAGTGCTCGTGGGCCGGCGCGGCGGGGGCCGTCTCCGCGATCTGTCGCGCGCCGACGGCCATCTCGGCGCGTTGCCTGGCGTCTTCGGCCTCGATGATGCTCATCATGGACTGGACTGCCATCCTGCCGACCGCGTCGAGCTGGGCGCGGGCCTCCGGCGGCGGCACCCGGCCGTCCACCGGCGCGTCGAGGTGGAGCGCACCACGCAGGTTGCCGTCGGTGTCGCGGAGCTCGCACGCCAACGCGTGGGCCGGGTCCCAGTCGCCGCCGCTGGGGCTCGGCTCGATGTGCCAGTCGTAGCGGCAGTCGTCGGGATGCTGGGAGCTTGACGGACGGAAGATCCAGATCCCCCACTGCTCGCGCTCGACGCCGTCGCGCAGCCACCGACTCAGCGGGATCCAGGTCTGCTCCTTGTCAGACTGGCTCAGCTCGGCGCCGACCACCTCCGTCATCTGGATCAGGTCCTGCCCGGTGCGCACGATGCTGAGCGCCGCGACCCGGAAGCCAGTCAGCGCGGCAAGCTGTTCCAGAACAGCGCGGGTCCGCTCCCGCGTATGCGGTCCGATGATCGGAAACGGCACAGCGGGCTGTGGCGACCCGTAGGTGGGGCGCCGCAGGCGGACTGCGCTGCTCTCGGACATGCCCGAGAGACGGTCGAAGCGCCCCGACGTGACGCAGTTTGGAACAGCGAACTTTTCGGAATCAGCTGAGCGCGTCGCGGACCGGCACGAACTTGGCCTGGGACTCGGCCAGCTCGGCCTCGGGCACCGAGTCGCCGACGATCCCGCAGCCGGCGAAGAGGCGGACGGTGTCGCCGTCCACCTCGCCGCTGCGCAGGGCGATGCCCCACTCGCCGTCACCGCTGGCGTCCATCCAGCCCACCGGGCCCGCATAGCGGCCCCGGTCCATGCCCTCGATCTCGGCGATCAGTGCGACCGCGGTCGTGGTCGGCGTGCCACCGACGGCGGCCGACGGATGCAGCGCCTCGGCCAGGCGCAGCGAGGAGACCGCGGCTCCGGCCTGGGCGCCGTCGTGGACGACCCCGGTGACGTCGGTGGCCAGGTGCATCACGTTGGGCAGGTGCAGCACGAACGGGACGTCGGGAACGTTCATCCCGGTGCAGTGCGGCTCCAGCGCCTCGGCCACCGAGCGCACCGCGTACTCGTGCTCCTCCAGGTCCTTCGAGGAGCGGGCCAGCGCCGCGGCCAGGGCGAGGTCGCGCTCGTCGTCACCGGTGCGGCGGATCGTGCCGGCCAGCACCCGCGAGGTGACCAGGCCGCGCTCGCGGCGCACCAGCATCTCCGGGGTGGCCCCGAACATCCCGTCGACGTGGAAGGTCCAGCAGGTCGGGTACTCCTCGGCGAGCCGGGCCAACGGCCACCGGACGTCGATCGGCGCGTCGGCGGTGGCCAGCAGGTCGCGGGCCAGCACCACCTTCTCCAGGTCGCCGCGGTTGATCCGGGCGACCGCCTCGGCGACCGCGCTCATCCACTCCTCGCCGTTGCGGGCGCCGTCCGCGAAGGTCACGGTGGGCGCATGCGGGGCGGGCTGGGGGCCGAGATCGGCGCTGGCGCCGTCGACGGTGGTCACCCAGGTCACCTCGCCGCGGCGGCCGACGACCACCTCCGGCATCACCAGCACCGAGTCGCCCGGCTCGTCGGCGAAGCCGAAGGTGCCGAAGCAGATCGGGCCGGTGCCGGGCTGGTCGACCTCGTCGATGATCTCGACGTTGGCGATCAGCTCGCTCCACCACTTGGCGGCGTCCGCGAACCGGGTGGGACCCGTGGTGCGGATGCTGGCCACGCTGCCCCAGCCGACCACGCCGTCACCGTGCCGCAGCCAGCTGAGCGGCGACTCGGCGGGAACGAGGTCGAGTAGCGAGCCGTCGATCGTGTCGACCGCGACGGTGGTGACCACCCGGGGTGCAGTGCCGCTCATGGCGGCTCAGCCTACGCCTGTAGGTGCCGCCGAGCGGTGCCTGGTGCCGATCTGCTCAGCTCCAGTAGACGATCACCTTGTCGCCCACCGCGACCTGGTCGAACAGCCACTCGATCCCGGCGCGGTCGCGGACGTTGACGCAGCCGTGGGAGGCGCCGGAGTAGCCGCGCGCGGCGAAGTCGGAGGAGTAGTGCACGGCCTGGCCGCCGGAGAAGAACATCGCGAACGGCATCTCGCTGTCGTAGAGCGAGGAGACGTGATAGCGCGACTTGCTCTGCACCGAGAACGCGCCTTCGCGGGTCGGGGTCGAGGAGGCTCCGAAGCGGACCTCGAGCGTCTGCTGGACCTCGCCGTCGACGACCCAGCGCACGGTGCGGCTGGACTTGTCGATGCAGAGCACACGGCCGGTGGTGCAGCGCGGGTCGAGCGCGGCGCCGGTGCTGGCCGACGGCGGGGCGAGGTTGAAGAGCTCCGCCTTGGTGGGCTCGTGGGTCATCGCCAGCAGCCGGTTCATGGTGCGCTGGTCGACCTCGCCGGTGACCGGGATCTCGCGCTTGGCCTGGAAGCCGCGAACCGCCTCGCGGGTGGTGGCGTCGTACTCCTCGCCGACCGGGCCGGAGAGCCAGGCGATCTGCTTGAGTCGCGCCTGCAGCTCGCGGACCTCGGCGCCGTCGTCGCCGGGGGAGAGGATCGCGGGCCCGGGGGTGAGCGCGGGCTTGGTGGGCTTCGGCTCCTGGGTGGGCTCGGGGTCCTCGGCGTCGCCGCCGGACGGCGGGGAGGTCTCGGGGGTGTCGGTGGCCTGGCCCGGATCAGGGGTCTGGGTGGCCTCGGGGGAGTCGGAGCCGTTCGGGGAGTCGCTGGTGGCCCCTTCGCCGGGATCCGTCGTCGCGGTGGCCCGCGGCGCGTCGGCATGGTCCGCGGAGCGGTCGTCCAGGTGCCGGGTGGCGTAACCGGCTCCATAGGCGATCACGATCAGCAAGGCGCCGACCAGGCTGGCCAGCAGGGTCATCCGCAGCGCTTTCATGCGTTCCTCCCGAGTCTCATCGAAGCAGTCACTCGTATTGACGCCGGAGTGCCCCAAAAGGTTGCACTCCATCGTGACGCACCGAAGGGGCAGAGCGTGGGACGCCGAGCCGTCGGGCATGTGCACCGAACGGGCGGGTGGATGCGCCGAGCCGTCACTTCCTCGCGGGGGTGATCCGATGCCGCCGATCCGAACCGCGCCGAGTACGGTTGCCCGGTGACCCGAGCCGACCTGGACAAGGACCCGCGCGACGTCCGACGCATGTTCGACGCCGTGGCGCGGCGCTATGACATCACCAACGACGTGCTGTCGCTCGGCCAGGACCGCCGGTGGCGCAAGGACGTGCTCGACGCCGTCGCACCACAGCCCGGTGAGCTGATCCTGGACCTGGCCGCCGGAACCGGCACCTCCAGCCAGCCGTTCGCGGACCGTGGCGCGACCGTGGTCCCGTGCGACTTCTCCCTCGGCATGCTCCAGGTGGGCAAGAAGGCCAAGCCGCACCTGGCCTTCACCGCCGGCGACGGCACCAAGCTGCCCTTCGCCGACGGCACCTTCGACGCGGTCACCATCTCCTTCGGGCTGCGCAACATCGTGAACACGGTGGCGGGCCTCTCCGAGCTGCGCCGGGTCACCAAGCCCGGTGGGCGCCTGGTGGTCTGCGAGTTCAGCCACCCGACGAACGTCCTGTTCCGCAAGGTCTACATCGAGTACCTGATGAAGGCGCTGCCCGCGGTCGCCCGCGCGGTGTCGTCGAGCCCGGACGCCTACGTCTACCTGGCCGAGTCGATCCGGGCCTGGCCCGACCAGCAGGGGCTGGCGCGGCTGATCCATCAGGCAGGCTGGAGCTCGTGCGAGATCCGCAACCTGTCGGGCGGCATCGTCGCGCTGCACCGCGCCTACGCCCACTGACCTTTCGCAAGGAGACCCGATGACCTCCTCCACTCCCAGCGGCGCCGGCTTCGACGCACAGGTGATCGTGGTGGGCGCGGGCCCGGCCGGTGCCGCGACCGCATTCCACCTGGCCAACGCCGGCGTCGACGTCCTGCTCCTGGAGAAGGGCACCTTCCCGCGCGACAAGATCTGCGGCGACGGGCTGACCCCGCGTGCGGTCAAGCAGCTGCTGGCGATGGGCTTCGACCTCGACGAGCCGGGCTGGCAGCGGAACAAGGGGCTGCGGATCGTCGGCGCCGGCCACCGCATCGAGCTGCCCTGGCCGGAGCTCGACTCGTTCCCGTCCTACGGCATGGCCCGGGCCCGGATGCAGCTCGACGAGCTGTTGGCCCGCCATGCGCAGAAGGCGGGTGCCCGGCTCCAGGAGCTGACCGCAGTGACCGGGCCGGTGCTCGATGAGCGCACCGGCCGCGTCGTCGGCGTCACGGCGAAGCCGGTCGACGAGCGTGGCCGCAAGGTGGGCGACGAGGTCACCTACCGGGCCCCGATCGTGGTCGGCTGTGACGGCGTCAGCGCCCGGTTGGCCACGGCGATGGGCATCGAGCGCCGGGAGAACCGGCCGATGGCGGTCGCCTGTCGCGCCTACTACACGACCCCGCTGCACGACGACGAGTGGATGGAGTCGTGGCTGGAGCTGTGGGACGGCAAGCCCGGCGAGAGCAACAAGCTGCCCGGCTACGGCTGGATCTTCCCGCTCGGCGACGGCACCGCCAACGTCGGCCTCGGCATCCTGAACACCTCTTCGGCCTTCCAGAACATGGACTACAAGGACTCGATGCGGCGCTGGCTGGCGCACGTCGACCCGGCCTTCGGGTTCACCGACGAGAACCTGGTCGCCCCGATCAAGTCGGCGGCGCTGCCGATGGGCTTCAACCGCAAGCCCCACTACGGCCGGGGCCTGCTCCTGGTCGGCGACTCCGGCGGCATGGTGAACCCGTTCAACGGCGAGGGCATCGACTACGCGCTGGAGGCGGGCCACATGGCCGCCGACACCATCGTCTCGGCGCTCGCGGTTCCGGAGGGAGCAGCCCGCGAGGCCGTTCTCTACGGCTACCAGAAGGCGCTCGACGACGCCTACGGCGGCTACTTCACCCTGGGCCGGGTCTTCGCCAAGATGGTCGGCAACCCCACCTTCATGAAGCAGGCGACCAAGTACGGCCTGCCGCGCAAGAGCCTGATGCGCTTCGTCCTCAAGCTGATGGCGAACCTCACCGATCCCCGCGACGGCGACGCCCACGACAAGATCATCAACGCGCTTGCGAAGGCCGCCCCCAACGCCTGACCTTCTCGATGGTCCTGACGAAAAGCCCCTGAGAACGCCGTTCTCAGGGGCTCTTCGTTCGTCAGCGCCGCCGAGTGGCACGAATCGCCGACTTCGCGATCCCGGACGACGAAGTCGCGGCTTGGCGTCGTCTGCTCGCCGCTGCCGAACGTTCGGCACCTCTCGTGCGGCGTGTCGGGGGCCGTTCGTCAGGGACTATCCCCACGGAGGGCAATTAGGGCATGCCGGTGTTGGGTAATTCCCTTTGAGGGCACGGGATGCGGGAATTTTCGAAACGGTTGCGGTTTGCCCTTCACCAATGTGATTCATGCCTCATAGGATGTGACCTACGTCATTCGTGAATGCATTCACAAAGTCTGGGGAGGTCACCATGGAGCTCTACACCCCGGTCCTCGGACTGGTCATCCTGGCCACCGGCTTCGCTGTCTTCTCGATCGTGATGAGCATGGCCACCGGGCCGAGCCGCTACAACCGGGCCCGCCTCGACGCCTATGAGTGCGGCATCGAGCCGACGCCTCAGGCGGTCGGCGGGGGCCGCTTCCCGGTGAAGTACTACATCACCGCGATGCTCTTCATCGTCTTCGACATCGAGATCATCTTCCTCTACCCGTGGGCCGTCCACTACGACGCGATGGGCTTCTTCGGCCTCGTCGAGATGGTCATCTTCATCGCCACGGTCTTCGTCGCCTATGCGTATGTATGGCGGCGCGGCGGCCTGGACTGGGACTGAGGGCCGAGATGCACTGCACATGCCTGCGTTCTCGTCGGTCGTCGACCGCTCCGCTGCGCTCCGCACGGAGGTCGCCTTCCCTCCTCGGCCTTGGCCTGCACAGCGCCTCCCAACCCTCAGCTCAACCCTCAGCTCAACCCTCAGTGGAGCTGAGTGCGCGACGTTCTGATCGGAGTCTGTGATGGGTATTGAGGAGAAGCTCCCGAGCGGGGTGCTGCTGACCACGGTCGAGGGCGTGGCCGGGTACATGCGCAAGGCCTCCTTCTGGCCGGCGACCTTCGGCCTGGCCTGCTGCGCGATCGAGATGATGACCTCCGGCGGGCCCAAGTACGACCTCTCCCGGTTCGGGATGGAGGTGTTCCGGGCCAGCCCGCGCCAGGCGGACCTGATGATCGTGGCCGGCCGGGTCAGCCAGAAGATGGCGCCGGTGCTGCGGCAGATCTACGACCAGATGGCCGAGCCCAAGTGGGTGCTGGCGATGGGCGTCTGCGCCAGCAGCGGGGGGATGTTCAACAACTACGCCGTCGTCCAGGGCGTCGATCACGTGGTGCCGGTGGACATGTACCTGCCCGGCTGCCCGCCGCGCCCGGAGATGCTGATCGACGCGATCCTCAAGCTGCACGACCAGGTCCAGCACACCAAGCTGGGCAAGAACCGCCGCGACCAGATCGTCGAGCTGGAGGCGGCCGGGCTGGTCGCGCTGCCGACCTCCGACCAGCGGGGGTTGTTGCGATGACGGAGAGCCAGGGCAAGGAGATCGTCGAGGCGGACGCCGCACTCGGCGGCGAGCAGATCGGCCAGCGCACGGGGATGTTCGGCAGCAACGGCTCCGGCGACACCTCCGGCTACGGCGGGCTGGTCGCGCCGAAGGTCTTCCCCGGCGCGGCGACCCGGCCATACGGCGGCTGGTTCGACACCGTGGCCGATGCCCTCGGCGACCTGGTCGAGCGGGTGGTCATCCACCGTGGCGAGGTCACCTTCCACGTGCCGCGCGGCTCGCTCTACGCCGCGATGGAGAAGCTGCGCAACGATCCCGCCCTGCGCTTCGAGTTCTCCGCGGGCGTCAGCGGCGTCCACTACCCCGACGACGCCGGCCGCGAGCTGCACGCCGTCTACAGCCTGCTCTCGATGAGCTACAACCGCCGGATCCGGGTCGAGACCACCTGCCCGGACGGCGACCCGCACCTGCCCAGCACGGTGGCCCTCTATCCCACCCATGACTGGCACGAGCGCGAGGCCTGGGACTTCTTCGGCCTGATCTTCGACGGCCATCCCGCCCTGGCCCGGATCCAGATGCCCGACGACTGGCCGGGGCACCCGCAGCGCAAGGACTACCCGCTCGGCGGCATCCCCGTGGAGTACAAGGGCGGAACCGTGCCCCCGCCGGACCAGCGCAGGAGCTACAACTGATGGTGTCGACAAGCTCAACCAACGCGAACAGCACCGACGCCTACGCAGGCGCCTCCGAGACGACCAGCGGCCGGGTCTACACGTTGACCGGCCAGGACTGGGACACCCTGGTCGAGGGGATCGGCGAGCATGCCGACGAGCGGGTCGTGGTCAACATGGGGCCGCAGCACCCCTCCACCCACGGTGTGCTCCGGCTGATCCTCGAGCTCGAGGGCGAGACGGTGACCGAGGCCCGGTGCGGCATCGGCTACCTGCACACGGGCATCGAGAAGAACATGGAGTACCGCACCTGGACGCAGGGCGTCACGTTCTGCACCCGGATGGACTACCTTTCCCCGTTCTACAACGAGATGACCTACGTGCTCGGCGTGGAGAGACTTCTCGACATCACCGACGACGTGCCGGAGAAGGCACAGGTGATGCGGGTCCTGCTGATGGAGCTCAACCGGATCTCCAGTCACCTGGTCGCGATCGCCACCGGCGGCATGGAGATCGGCGCGCTGACCGTGATGACGATCGGCTTCCGCGAGCGTGAGCTGGTGCTCGACCTCTTCGAGCTGATCACCGGGCTGCGGATGAACCATGCGTTCTTCCGCCCCGGCGGGGTCGCCCAGGATCTGCCGGCCGGAGCGCTGGACGAGATCCGCGGCTTCATCACCCTGATGAAGAAGCGGTTGCCCGAGTATGCGGCGCTGTGCAACGCCAACCCGATCTTCAAGGCTCGCCTCGAAGGCGTCGGCCACCTCGATCTCGAGGGCTGTCTGGCGCTCGGCATCTCGGGCCCGGTGCTGCGCTCCACCGGCTATGCCTGGGACCTGCGCAAGACGCAGCCCTACAGCGGCTACGAGACGTACGACTTCGACGTCCAGACCTGGGACACCTGCGACTCCTACGGCCGCTTCCGGATCCGGCTCAACGAGATGCACGAGTCGCTGCGGATCGTCGAGCAGTGCGTGGATCGCCTTGCGGGGCTGGACGGAGCCCCGGTGATGGTGGCCGACAAGAAGATCGCCTGGCCCAGCCAGCTGGCGATCGGCTCCGACGGCATGGGCAACAGCCTCGACCACATCCGGCACATCATGGGTGAGTCGATGGAGGCGCTGATCCACCACTTCAAGCTGGTCACCGAGGGCTTCCGGGTGCCGGCGGGGCAGGCGTACGTGCCGGTGGAGTCGCCGCGCGGCGAGCTCGGCGCGCACGTGGTCAGCGACGGCGGCACGCGGCCGTACCGGGTGCACTTCCGCGACCCGTCGTTCACCAACCTGCAGGCGACGAGCGTGATGAGCGAGGGCGGCATGGTGGCCGACGTGATCGTCGCGATCGCCAGCATCGACCCGGTAATGGGAGGGGTGGACCGATGACCGCGTCCGAGGCGAGCCAGGGACCGATGAGCTCGGCGATCACCGACGCCACGCTCGCCGAGCTCGCGGAGATCGCTGCGCGCTACCCCGAGGCCCGCTCCGGCCTGCTGCCGATGCTGCACCTGGTGCAGAGCGCTCAGGGCCGGATCACCCCGGAGGGAATCCAGGCCTGCGCCGACCTGCTCGGCATCACCGCGGCCGAGGTCTCCGGCGTGGCCACCTTCTACACCATGTACAAGCGCCGCCCGGTCGGTGACTTCCACGTCGGCGTCTGCACCAACACGCTCTGCGCGGTGATGGGCGGAGACCTGATCTTCGAGCGCCTCAAGCAGCACCTCGACGTCGGCAACGACGAGGTCGCCGAGCGCCGTCCGGGCGATCAGGCCACCGTCTCGCTCGAGCACGTGGAGTGCAATGCGGCCTGCGACTACGCCCCGGTGGTGATGGTCAACTGGGAGTTCATGGACAACCAGACGCCGACGTCGGCGACCGATCTGGTCGACGACCTGCGGGCCGGTGTCGAGGTCTCCTCGACCCGCGGTCCGCGGCTGTGCACCTGGCGCGAGGCCGAGCGGGTGCTGGCCGGATTCGACGACGGCCGTGCGGACGACGGCCCTGCCGCGGGCGCTGCATCCCTTGCCGGCTTGGAGATCGCGCGCGAGAACGACTGGAGCGCGCCACGCGCCGACGGCGAGGAGGCAGCACGGTGACCGACACCCTGACCCCGGTCCTGACCGCGAACTGGGGCGACGACCGGTCCTGGTCACTGGCCGCCTACGAGGCGCGCGGCGGCTACGGCGCCCTGCGCAAGGCGCTGACCGAGCTGCAGCCCGACGACGTGATCACGATGGTCAAGGACTCGGGCCTGCGCGGGCGCGGCGGCGCGGGCTTCCCGACCGGGATGAAGTGGAGCTTCATCCCGCAGGACCTGCCCAAGCCCAAGTACCTGGTGGTCAACGCCGACGAGTCGGAGCCGGGGACCTGCAAGGACATCCCGCTGATGATGGCGAGTCCGCACACGCTGGTCGAGGGCGTCATCCTGTCGGCCTACGCGATCCGCGCCAACCACGCGTTCATCTATGTGCGCGGCGAGGTGCTGCACGTGATCCGGCGGCTGCAGAACGCCGTCCGCGAGGCCTACGCCGCCGGGCACCTGGGCAAGGACGTGCACGGCTCGGGCTACGACCTCGACCTGGTCATCCACGCCGGTGCCGGTGCCTACATCTGCGGCGAGGAGACCGCCCTGCTCGACTCGCTGGAGGGGCGCCGCGGCCAACCGCGGCTCCGCCCGCCGTTCCCCGCCGTCGCCGGCCTCTACGCGAGCCCGACCGTGATCAACAACGTCGAGTCGATCGCCTCGGTCCCGGCGATCGTGGCCAACGGCGCCGAGTGGTTCTCCGCGATGGGCACCGAGAAGTCCAAGGGCCATGTGATCTACAGCCTGTCCGGGCACGTGAAGCGTCCCGGCCAGTACGAGGCGCCGTTGGGGATCACCCTGCGCGAGCTGCTCGACCTCGGCGGCGGCATCCGGGAGGGTCACGAGCTGAAGTTCTGGACGCCCGGTGGCTCCAGCACGCCGCTGCTGACCGCCGAGCACCTCGACATGCCGCTGGACTACGAGTCGGTCGGGGCGGCCGGCTCGATGCTGGGCACCCGCGCGCTGCAGATCTTCGACGAGACCACCTGCGTGGTACGAGCGGTGTTGCGCTGGACCGAGTTCTACAAGCACGAGTCGTGCGGCAAGTGCACGCCGTGTCGTGAGGGCACCTGGTGGCTGGTGCAGAACCTCGCCAAGATGGAGGCCGGCACGATCGCCCCCGAGGACGGCGAGAAGATGCTCGCGCTGCTGCTCGACCAGTGCGACAACATCCTCGGGCGCTCCTTCTGCGCGCTCGGCGACGGCGCGACCAGCCCGATCACCTCCTCGATCCAGTACTTCCGCGAGGAGTACCTGGCGCACCTGACCAACCGCGGCTGCCCGTTCGATCCGGTCGCGTCCACGTTGTTCGCCGCGGAAGGAGCATCCGTATGAGCGCCGGAGCGCCCGAGAGGGCCGACCTGGTCACGCTGAGCATCGACGGTGTCGCGGTGAGCGTTCCCCCGGGCACGCTGGTGATCCGGGCGGCGGAGCAGATCGGCGTGCAGATCCCGCGCTTCTGCGATCACCCGCTGCTCGCGCCGGTCGGCGCCTGCCGCCAGTGCCTGGTGGAGGTGGCCCTGCCCGGCCCGGACGGCGAGCTGCGGCAGATGCAGGGCCCGCCCGGCCGGATGAAGCCGCAGGCCTCCTGCACGCTGGTGGCCTCCGAGGGCATGCAGGTCAACACGCAGCTCACCTCGCCGGGCGCCGACAAGGCGCAGCACGGGGTGATGGAGGCCCTGCTGATCAACCACCCGCTGGACTGCCCGGTCTGCGACAAGGGCGGCGAGTGCCCCTTGCAGAACCAGGCGATGAGCAACGGCCAGGGGGAGTCCCGCTTCGCGGAGACCGGGGGCACCAAGCGCACGTTCGTGAAGCCGATCCAGATCTCCGAGCAGATCCTGCTGGACCGCGAGCGCTGCATCGTCTGCCAGCGGTGCACCCGGTTCGCCGAGGAGATCGCCGGCGACCCGTCCATCGAGCTCGTCGAGCGCGGAGCGCACCAGCAGATCGGCATCGCCGAGGGCGTGCCGTTCGACTCCTACTTCTCCGGCAACGTGATCCAGATCTGCCCGGTCGGCGCGTTGACCAGCGCGGAGTACCGCTTCCGCTCGCGGCCCTTCGACCTGGTCTCCTCACCGGGAGTCACCGAACACGATGCCAGCGGCGCCGCGATCCGGGTCGACCACCGGCGCGGCAAGGTGGTCCGGCGGATGGCCGGCAACGACCCCGAGGTCAACGAGGAGTGGATCACCGACAAGGACCGCTTCGGCTTCCAGTACGCGCGCGCCGCGGACCGGCTCAGCCACCCGCTGGTGCGCGACGGGGCGAGCGGTGAGCTGCGAGCGGCCTCCTGGCCGGAGGCGTTCGCGGTGGCTGCGCGTGGCCTGGCGGCAGCCCGCGACACCCGAGGCGTCGGGGTGCTCACGGGTGGCCGGCTGATCGCCGAGGACGCCTACGCCTACGCCAAGTTCGCGCGTCTGGCGCTCGGCACCAACGACATCGACTTCCGGGCCCGTCCGCACTCGGCAGAGGAGGCCGCCTTCCTGGCCAGCGACGTGGTCACCACAATGCCGGTCACCTACCGCGACCTCGAGCAGGCCGGCACGGTGCTGCTGGTCGGCCTGGAGCCGGAGGACGAGGCGGGAGCGATCTTCCTGCGGCTGCGCAAGGCCCAGCAGAGCGGCACCAGGGTGATCACGCTGGCGCCGCTCACCACCCGCGGCTCCGCCAAGCTCGCCGCTCGGGTGATCCCGGTCGCGCCCGGCGACGAGGCACAGGCCCTGCGGTCGCTCGGCGAGGAGGGGCTCCTGGATGCGGGCTCGGTGATCCTGGCGGGGGAGCGGCTGGCCACCAGTCCGGGTGCGCTCGCCGCTGCTGCCGAGCTGGCCCGCAGCGCAGGTGCCCGGTTGGCCTGGGTGCCGCGCCGGGCCGGTGACCGGGGCGCGTTGGAGGCCGGCTGCCTTCCGGGTCTGCTGCCCGGCGGTCGCCCGGTGGCGGACGCCGCGGCACGCGTCGACGTCGCCACGGCGTGGGGCGTGCCCCACCTGCCGGAGGCCGCCGGGCGCGACACCTCGGAGATCCTCGCGGCCCTGGCCGGCAAGGAGCTGAGCGGGGTCGTCGTTGCGGGGGTCAGCCTCGACGACCTGCCCGACCCGCAGGCCGCGCGGGCCGCCTTGGCGGCGGCCGACTTCGTGGTCGCCCTCGACCTGCGCAGCACCGAGATCACCGCGCTCGCCGATGTCGTCCTCCCGGTCGCGCCGACCAGCCACAAGGCCGGCACCTTCGTGAACTGGGAGGGCCGCCCGCGCTCCTTCGCCGCCGCGCTGAGTGCGCCCGGCGTGCTGCCGGACCTGCGCTCGCTGGCCGGGATCGCCGAGGAGATGGGCGCCCCGCTCGGCTTCCGCACCGTCGAGGAGGCACAGCGCGAGATGGCCGACCTCGGCCCCTGGGACGGCGCCCGTGCCGCAGCCCTCGAGCCGGCGCAGGCGAAGCCGAGACGCCTTGCCGCCAACAGGTTCTGGCTCGCCACCTGGAAGCAGTTGATCGACAACGGCGTGATGCAGGACGGCGACAAGGCCCTGGCGGCGACCGCGCGTCCGGCCGTGGCCAAGGTGTCGGCGTCGACGGCTAACGCGTTGCAGGGCGCGGTCGCGCTCACCCTCACCGGTGACCGCGGCGAGGTCACCCTGCCGTACGAGGTCGCCGACCTCGCCGACGACGTGGTCTGGGTGCCGGCCAACAGCCTGGGCAGCGGCGTCCTGGCGGGCCTCGCCTCGCCAGGCTCCGCGGTGACGGTGAAGGGAGCTCGACTGTGATCCCCGCTGTGGTGCCGATGGCCACCGAGCCGCTGGCCTCGTTCGGCAACGACCCGGTCTGGCTGATCGCGGTGAAGTCGCTGCTGATCTTCGTGGTCCTGGTGCTGCTCACCCTGTTCAACATCTGGTTCGAGCGGCGCGTGGTGGCTCGGATGCAGCATCGCGTCGGTCCCAACGTGCACGGGCCCTTCGGTCTGCTGCAGTCGCTGGCGGACGGTGTGAAGCTCGCGCTCAAGGAGGACATCATCCCGAAGGCCGCCGACAAGGTGGTCTTCATCCTGGCCCCGATCCTGGCCGCCATCCCCGCCTTCGTGACCTTCGCGGTGATCCCGTTCGGCCCGGAGGTCAACCTGTTCGGCGAGCGCACCCCGTTGCAGCTCACCGACATGCCGGTGGCGGTGCTCTTCGTGATGGCGATCGCCTCGATCGGCATCTACGGGATCGTGCTCGGCGGTTGGTCCTCGGGCTCCACCTACTCGCTGCTCGGCGGCCTGCGCTCCAGCGCGCAGATGATCTCCTACGAGGTCGCCATGGGCCTGGCCCTGGTGGCGGTCTTCCTCTACGCCGGCTCGATGTCCACCTCGGAGATCGTCGCCGCCCAGGACGACGTCTGGTTCGCCTTCGTGCTGGTGCCCTCCTTCGTGATCTACGTGATCGCGATGGTGGGCGAGACCAACCGCGCCCCCTTCGACCTTCCGGAGGCCGAGGGCGAGCTGGTGGGCGGGTTCCACACCGAGTACTCGTCATTGAAGTTCGCGCTCTTCTTCCTCGCCGAGTACATCAACATGGCCACCGTCTCGGCGCTGGCCACCACGCTCTTCCTCGGCGGCTGGCACGCGCCCTGGCCGATCTCCCAGATCTGGGAGGGCTCCAACGAGGGCTACTGGCCGCTGTTGTGGTTCTTCTCGAAGATGTACCTGTTCATCTTCATGTTCATCTGGCTGCGCGGCTCCCTGCCGCGGCTGCGCTACGACCAGTTCATGGCCTTCGGCTGGAAGCGGCTGATCCCGATCTCGCTGGTGTGGATCGTCGCGGTGGCGACCATCCGCGCGGCCACCCTGGACGACGGGCTGACCCGCAACCAGCTGCTCGCGGTGCTGGGCGTCGGCGTCGCGGTCTTCCTGGTGCTCTTCCTGATCCCGGACAAGAAGGCCGAGGCCGTCGAGCCCGAACCCGATCCCGGCACCCGGCCCGGAGGCTTCCCGGTGCCGCCCATGCCGACCGGCGGCGCGGTCCGTGGGGCCGCTGCACCGCTCACCTTCCGAGAGGAGAAGTGATGGCAGACTCGCCCAACCTCAAGGAGCAGTTGATCGACCCGATCGCGGGGTTCGGAGTCACCTTCCGGACCATGTTCCGCAAGGTGGTCACCGAGCAGTACCCGTTCGAGAAGAACCCGACCGCGCCGCGCTTCCACGGCCGCCACCAGCTCAACCGCTGGCCCGACGGGCTGGAGAAGTGCGTGGGCTGCGAGCTGTGCGCCTGGGCCTGCCCGGCCGACGCGATCTACGTCGAGGGAGCCTCCAACGACGACGCCGCCGACGAGCGGTTCTCGCCCGGCGAGCGGTACGGCAGGGTCTACCAGATCAACTACCTGCGCTGCATCCTGTGCGGCCTGTGCATCGAGGCCTGTCCGACCCGGGCGCTCACCATGACCAACGAGTACGAGCTGGCCGACTCCTCGCGGGAGTCGTTGATCTACGAGAAGAACGACCTGCTCGCGCCGTTGCTGCCCGGCATGGAGCAGCCGCCGCACCCGATGCGGCTCGGCGACGACGAGGGCGACTACTACCGCGGGGCGTACCGCAAGCCCGCCGAGGGCGAGGTGTCTCAGTGACGGCCTTCTGGATCCTCGCGCCGGTCATGGTGATCGCCGCCCTCGGCATCCTCTTCGTGCGCAAGGCCGTGCACGCCGCCCTGCTGCTGGCCGTGGTGATGGTCTCGCTGGCCGTCCTCTACGCCGCGCTGGAGGCGCCGTTCCTGTTCGCGGTGCAGATCATCGTCTACACCGGCGCGATCCTGATGCTCTTCCTCTTCGTGCTGATGCTGGTCGGCGTCGACGCCTCCGACTCGGTGGTGGAGACGATCCGGGGCCAGCGCCTGCTGGCCACCGTGGTGGGACTGCTCTTCGGTGCGACGCTGGTGATCTCCCTGTCCCAGTTGACGTTCGGCACCGTGGTCGGTCTCGACGCCGCCAACGAGGGCGGCAACGTGGAGGCCCTGGCGAACCTGCTCTTCAGCCGCTACGTCTTCGCCTTCGAGACCACCTCGGCACTGCTGATCACCGCAGCCATGGGCGCGATGCTGCTGGCGCACCGCGAGCGGCTCACCGCCAAGCTCGGCCAGCGGGAGCAGGCCGCGCAGCGGATGGCCGACTACGCCGAGACCGGCCGGCACCCGGGGCCGCTGCCGGCACCCGGTGTCTTCGCGCGGCACAACGCGGTCGACACTCCGGCACTGCTGCCCGACGGATCGCCGTCCCAGGCCTCGATCTCGCGGGTGCTCGCTGCCCGCGGTGCGGTGCGCACCGCTCCGGTCGAGCAGATCAACGAGGTGCTGCGCCAGCTCGGTGCCCGCGAGGTCGGCCCTGCGCCGTCCACGCAGGTGAGCCAGGAGGAGCCGGTGATCGCAGACGACGCCGCTCCCGCGCCGCCGGCCGAGGCGCCCGGCGACATCTCACGCCCCGACCTGGCCGGCGAGCCGGAGGGAGACGCCTGATGCAGACCGAGCCCTACATCCTGCTCTCGGCGATCCTCTTCACCATCGGCTGCATCGGCGTCCTGGTGCGGCGCAACGCGATCGTGGTCTTCATGTGCGTGGAGCTGATGCTCAACGCCTCGAACCTCGCGCTGGTCACCTTCGCCAAGGCCAACGGCAACCTGGAGGGGCAGATCGCAGCCTTCTTCGTGATGGTGGTCGCGGCAGCCGAGGTGGTGGTGGGCCTGGCCATCATCATGACCATCTTCCGTGCCCGCCGCTCGGCCTCGGTCGACGACGCCAGCCTGCTGAAGTACTGAGGTGAGTTGAGTTGCTGACGACACTGACCACCCTGCCCGCACCCGCCGTCGCGGACGGCGTCTTCGCCCTCGGCTGGCTGGTGATCGCGCTGCCGCTGGCAGGTGCCGCGATCCTGCTGGTCGGCGGACGCCTCACCGACGCCTGGGGCCACCTGCTCGGCACCGCCACCGCCGTGGCCTCCTTCGGCGTCGGCCTGGCCATGTTCATCGCGCTGCTCGGCGAGGACGCCGAGCACCGGCAGTACGCCGACCACCTGTGGACCTGGTTCCAGGTCGGCGGTCTCGACGTCGGGATGGACCTGCTCTACGACCCGCTCTCGGCGCTCTTCGTGCTGCTGATCACCGGGGTCGGCTCGCTGATCCACATCTACTCGATCGGCTACATGGCGCACGACCCCCGTCGCCGCCGGTTCTTCGGCTACCTCAACCTCTTCATCGCGGCCATGCTGATGCTGGTGCTGGCCGGCAACTACCTCGGCGTCTTCCTGGGCTGGGAGGGCGTGGGCCTGGCCTCCTACCTGTTGATCGGCTTCTGGCAGCACAAGGACTCCGCGGCCGCGGCGTCGAAGAAGGCCTTCGTGATGAACCGGGTCGGCGACGTCGGGATGGTGCTGGCGATCAGCCTGATGTTCGTCACCTTCGGCGCCACCGGCTTCGCGGCGGTCGCCGCCGGCGTCGGCGGCGCGAGCGAGGCGACGCTCAACGCGATCGGCCTGCTCCTGCTGCTGGGCGCCTGCGGCAAGAGCGCCCAGGTTCCCTTGCAGGGCTGGCTCCTCGACGCGATGGAGGGCCCGACCCCGGTCTCGGCGCTGATCCACGCAGCGACCATGGTCACCGCCGGCGTCTACCTGATCACCCGCTCCAACTTCATCTTCGAGAACGCGCCCGCCGCCCAGACCGCCGTCGTCATCGTCGCCGTGGTCACCCTGTTGTGGGGCGCGATCATCGGTTGCGCCAAGGACGACATCAAGAAGGCCCTGGCCGGCTCCACGATGAGCCAGATCGGCTACATGATGCTCGGCGCAGGCCTCGGCGTGGCCGGGTACGCGTTCGCGATCTTCCACCTGATCACCCACGGCTTCTTCAAGGCGAACATGTTCCTCGGCGCCGGCTCGGTGATGCACGCGATGGACGACGACGTCGACATGCGGCACTACGGCGCACTGCGCAAGGTCGTCCCGGTCACCTTCCTCACCTTCGCGATGGGCTACCTGGCGATCATCGGCTTCCCGGGCTTCTCCGGGTTCTGGTCGAAGGACAAGCTGATCGAGACGGCGTTCGTGGAGAACACGGTGGTCGGAGTGGCGGCCCTGCTGGGCGCCGGCATCACCGCGTTCTACATGACCCGGCTGATGCTGATGACCTTCTTCACCGACAAGCGCTGGGCCGATCCGCAGACCGGCAAGGAGCCGCACCCGCACGAGTCGCCCGCGGTGATGACGTTCCCGCTGATCGTGCTGGCGGCGCTCTCCATCTTCGGTGGCGTGATGCTGGCCGGCGACTGGATCGTCGAGTGGCTGGAGCCCGTGGTCGGCCATGCCGAGCACCATGATCCGCCGATCCCGGCTCTCGCGTTGACCGCGATCATCGTCGCGGTGGTCGCCCTCGGCGTGGCGATCGCCTGGTTCACCGTCGGCAAGCGCGAGGTGCCGCGCACGGCTCCGTCCGACGTCTCGGTGCTCACCAAGGCGGCACGCGCCGACCTCTACGGCGACGCGATCAACGACACCCTGGTGGTCGGCCCGACGATGGCGCTGGCCCGTGGGCTGCAGACCTTCGACGACACCGTGGTCGACGGCGCCGTGGAGGGTCAGGGCCTGGCCACCAGCGGCATAGCCGGCCTGGTCCGCAAGGTGCAGAACGGCTACGTCCGCTCGTATGCGCTCTCCATCCTGCTCGGTGCGGCGCTGGTCGTCCTGGCCCTTCTGGCGGTGAACTGGTGATGAACGACTTCCCCTGGCTCAGTGTGCTCGGCCTGGTCCCGCTGGCCGGCGCGCTGCTGACCGCGCTGACGCCGTCGAGGCCCGGTGCCGTGCTGCCCAAGCAGCTGGCCCTGGGCACCTCCCTGGTCACCCTGGCGCTCGCCGTCGTCGTCGCGTTGCGCTACGAGCCCGACGAGGGCATGCAGCTCACCGAGACGCACACCTGGATCGAGGCGTTCGGCGCCCACTACGCGCTCGGCGTGGACGGCATCGGGCTCTCCCTGGTGCTGCTCACCGTGGTCCTGCTCCCGGTGGTGGTGCTGGCCTCGTGGAACGACGCGGACGACAAGGACACCTCGGCGTTCTTCGGCTGGATGCTGGCGCTGGCCGGACTCGCGCTCTTCGTCTTCATGGCCCAGGACGTCTTCCTCTTCTACGTCGTCTTCGAGGCCACGCTGATCCCGGCGTACTTCCTGATCGGCTCCTACGGTCACGGCGCCGAGCGGGCGCACGCGGCGATGAAGTTCCTGCTCTACATGCTGGCCGGCGGTCTGATCATGCTGGCCTCGGTGGTCGGCCTGTACGCCGTCTCCGCGGCCAACGGCGAGCCCACCTACCTGATCTCCGAGCTCGCCGCGATGGGCTTCGACAAGGAGACCGGCCGCTGGCTCTTCGCCGGCTTCTTCATCGCCTTCGCGATCAAGGCGCCGCTCTTCCCGGTGCACACCTGGCTGCCCAGCACCACCGGCAACGCGACGCCGGGGACCTCGGTTCTGCTGATCTGCGTGCTGGACAAGATCGGCACCTACGGCATGCTCCGGTTCTGCCTGGAGCTCTTCCCCGAGGCCTCGAGGTGGGCGACCCCGCTGGTGGTCACCCTCGCCGTGATCAGCATCGTCTACGGAGCCCTGCTGGCGATCGTCTCCGACGACATGCTCAAGCTGATCGGCCTGACCTCGCTCTCGCACTTCGGCCTGATCACGCTGGGGATCTTCGTGATGAGCACCCAGGGCATGTCCGGGGCGACCTTCTACATGGTCAACCACGGCATCGCCACGGCCGTGCTCTTCCTGGTCGCCGGCTACCTGATCCGGCGCAGCGGCTCGCAGCTGATCAGTGAGCACGGCGGAGTGGAGAAGCACGCGCCGGTGTTGGCCGGGCTCTTCCTGCTCGGCGGTCTCGGCACCCTCGGCCTGCCCGGCCTCTCGCCGTTCGTCTCGGAGTTCCTGGTGATCCTGGGAGCCTTCGACTACCACTGGGTGGTCGGCGCCTTCGCGGTCACCGCGATCGTGCTCGCCGCCGTCTACGTGCTGCGGATGTACCAGCGGTTGATGACCGGGCCGGCCGGCCCGGAGGTCGCCGACCTGCAGGTGCGCGAGGTCACCGCGATCGCCCCGCTGGTGCTGGTGATGGTGGTGCTCGGCTTCTACCCGCAGCCCGTGCTCGACGTGATCAACCCCGCCATCGACGCGGTCATGGTCAGCGTCGATGAGACCGACGATCCACCGACTGTGCCGATCGGCGAGGTGGTCATGGAGCAGACGAACGAGGAGGTGCACCAGTGATCGACTTCGCCAAGCCGTCCCTGGAGTACAGCGAGCTCTGGCCGCTGCTGGTGATCTTCGCGGTCGCCTGCGTCGGGGTGATCATCGAGGCGTTCGCCCCGCGCGCGGTCCGCTACCTGGCCCAGGTCTCCCTGGCGCTGATCGGCTCCGTCGTCGCGCTGGTCGGCGTGATCATGATCGGCATCGACCACGACAACGGCGACAGCCTGGACGGCGCGGTGGTCGCGATGGGCGCGATCGTCGTCGACGGTCCGGCGATCTTCGTCTGGGGGCTGCTGCTGGTGATCGCGATCGCCGGCACCCTGCTCTTCGCGGAGCGGCGCCTGGAGGGCGGCGTCAGCGCGTTCGCCGGACAGGCCGCCGCGGTGCCCGGTTCGGAGGCCGAGCAGGAGGCGGTGGCGCACCGGCTCGACCACACCGAGGTCTACCCGCTGCTGATGTTCGCCGTCGCCGGGATGATGCTCTTCGCCGCGGCCGCCGACCTGCTGGCCTTCTTCGTCGCGCTCGAGGTGCTCTCGCTCCCGCTCTACCTGCTGACCGGTCTCGCGCGTCGCCGTCGCCTGCTCAGCCAGGAGGCGGCCCTCAAGTACTTCCTGCTCGGCGCCTTCTCCTCGGGCTTCGTGATCTACGGCATCGCCCTGGTCTACGGCTACTCCGGGACGATGAGCTACGCCGGCATCCACGAGGCGATCGCCAACAACGCCGACAACCGGCCGCTGCTGCTGGTGGGCCTCGGCCTGATCAGCGTCGGCCTGCTCTTCAAGATCGGCGCGGCGCCGTTCCAGGCCTGGACGCCCGACGTCTACCAGGGCGCCCCCACCCAGGTCACCGCGTTCATGGGTGCGGCCACCAAGGTGGCGGCGTTCGCGGCGATGATGCGCCTGTTCTACGTCGCCTTCGGCTCCGAGCGCTGGACCTGGGTGCCGGTGCTCGCGGTGATCGCGGTGCTCACCATGGTGGTGGGCGCGCTGCTGGCGATCGCGCAGAGCGACGTGAAGCGGATGCTCGCCTACTCCTCGATCACCCATACCGGCTTCCTGCTCACCGGCCTGATCGGTGCCCGGGCCAGTGGCGACCTGGCGGACGGCCAGATCACCTCCACCCAGGCGGTGCTCTTCTACCTGGTCACCTACTCGTTCATGACGCTCGGCGCGTTCGCCGTGGTCTCGCTGGTGCGCGACTCCGGCGGCGAGACCACGCAGATGGCCCGCTGGGCGGGCCTGGGCAAGGAGTCGCCGCTGGTCGCGGGAGTCTTCGCGCTCTTCCTGCTCGGCTTCGCGGGAATCCCGTTGACGGCGGGCTTCGCCGGCAAGTGGGCGGTCTTCGCCTCGGCGATGTCGGCGGGACAGTGGCAGGTCGTGGTGGCCGCGGTGCTGACCAGCGCGTTGGCCGCGTTCTTCTACATCCGGGTGATCGTGGTGATGTTCTTCTCCGAGCCGGAGGGCGAGGGTCCGAGCGTGGCGCTGCCGAGTCTGGCGACGAGCGTTACTATCGGGTTCGGCGTCCTGGCTACTGTGATTCTCGGCGTGTTGCCCGGGCCGATGCTCGACCTAGCGGCCCATGCGGGAGAATTCATCAGGTGACCACCAGCAACGCAGCCGAAACTCCTACGGCACTCGCTCTGCCGATCCTCGACGAGGACCTCGCCAACCGGCTTCGCCGGCGGATGGCGGTCGTCGAGGACGCCCTGGCGGGGCACGTCCGCAGTGAGGCCGAATTCGTGACCACCGCGGCTCGGCATCTGATGGAGGCCGGCGGCAAGCGCTTCCGTCCGCTGCTGGTGCTGCTCGCTGCCGAGGCCGGCACGACGCCCGAGTCCGACGACGTGCTGACGGCAGCCTGTGTGGTCGAGCTGACCCACCTGGCCTCGCTGTACCACGACGACGTGATGGACGAGGCCGCGCTGCGCCGCGGGGCTGACTCCGCCAACGCGCGCTGGGACAACCACATCGCGATCCTGACCGGCGACTTCCTCTTCTCGAAGTCGTCGGAGCTGACCGCCGAGCTCGGTGCCGACGCGGTCCGGATCCAGGCGCAGACCTTCACCCGCCTGGTGGAGGGCCAGATCCTGGAGACCGTCGCACCCGCCGAGGGGGCCGACCCGCTCGAGCACCACCTGCGGGTGATCGCCGGCAAGACCGGCGCCCTGCTCGCCACCTCGGCGCGTTACGGCGCTCGCTTCGGCGGTGCGTCGCGTGAGATCGAGGAGGCACTGTCCGCCTACGGTGAGATCGTCGGCGCCGCGTTCCAGATCTCCGACGACATCCTCGACATCGCCTCGGAGACCGACGAGTCGGGCAAGACGCCGGGCACCGACCTGCGCGAGGGCGTGCCGACGCTGCCGGTGCTGCTCGTCCAGCGCTCCACCGACCCGGCGGACGACCGGCTCAAGGAGCTTCTCGCCGCCGATCTCTCCGACGACGACGCCCTCGCCGAAGCGCTGGGCCTGCTGCGCAAGCACCCGGCGATGGACGAGGCCAAGGCCTATGTGGTCGGTCGGGCCGCCGAGGCCAAGGCGTTGCTCGCGGCGCTGCCGCTCGGTCCGGTGCGCGAGGCGCTGGAGGCCTTCGCCGACGCCGTGGCGATCCGCTCCGCCTGAGCGCACAGTTCCTGTCGCGGGTCGGTGTGCGTGGCTTGCCAGGCCTGGCGACGCTGGCTTGGGTCCGGCTGGGACACTTGGTTCCCGGGTGCCGGTGGTCGGTCCCGGGAAGGAAGTAGCGCGGCATGAACGCCACGAAGGGCCGCTTCGGCGCGGGCACGATCGGTCTGGTCATCGCACTGTTGGCGGTGGTCGGCGGTGCCGTCTGGTGGTTCGGCGTGCGTGAGGCCCCGCTGGACGACGACGTCGTGCTGCAGTACGGCGACGACGTGGTCCAGGTCGACGAGTTCCAGCAGCGCAGTGCCGCGCTGATCGCGATCCACGGGCTCCAGGTGCCGACCGATGCCGGGGCGCTCGAGGTCTTCCAGCGGCAGATGGCGAAGTCGATCGCCGTCACCGAGATCCTGGACGCGACCGCCAGCGAGCGCGGGATCGAGGTCGCCGATGCCGAGGTCGAGAAGACCCTCGCCGACCTGATCACGACCCTGGGCAGCACCCCGGAGAAGTTCACCGAGTACCTCGCCGCGACCGGGACCACCGAGGAACAGGTGCTGACCGAGCTGCGCCGGCAGATGGCTGCGCAGAAGCTCTATGCCGAGGTGACGGCGTCCGCTGAGCCGGTGGCGGAGTCGCAGCTCAAGACCGCCTACGAGTCGGCCGCCGGTCATCTGGGCACCCCGGAGACCCGCGTGGTGCGCTCGATCGTGGTCAAGGACAAGGCAGCCGCCCGCGCCGTCCTGACCCGGCTCCAGGGAGGTGCCTCGTTCGCGGCGCTGGCCGAGGAGGTCTCCATCGACAAGGCCACCGCTGACGAGGGCGGCCTGCTGGGCGAGTTCGCCGAGGAGGACCTCGAGGACGCCTACGCCGAGCTGGCCTTCTCGGCGAAGGCCGGGGAGCTGTTCGGGCCGGTCAAGACCTGGTCGGGCTGGCACGTGGGCCGCGTCGACGAGATCAAGCCGGCGAAGACGCCGACCTTCGACGAGGCCAAGGGCGACCTGCGCGAGAAGGTCGAGCAGCAGCGCGCGGTCGAGGTCTGGGAGAGCTGGCTCGGCAAGCAGCTCAAGGACGCCGACCTGCGCTACGGCGACGACTACCGCCCCGCGGACCCCGACGACCCCACCGGCGTCACCCCGACCACCTGACCCGCCCGCCCTCCCAGCTGGTCCGCTACTAGGAGATAGTCCCTGACGTTTTCGTGGTTTTCGCGTCTGAGAACCACGAAAACGTCAGGGACTATCCCGATTTTGGGGCGCGTGGGGCTGATGGGGTGAAGCGGGTGAGAAGGTCAGTCGTCCTCGGGGGTGGGCTGGGGCTCGAGGCTGCGCTTGGCGGAGGCCAGCGCCGAGCCGGCCTGGTAGGCGAGGTCGGCGGCCTGGTCGAGGAAGCGCTGGCACTCGGCCACGTTCTCGGCCGCCAGCTCGGGGTGCTCGCCTGAGGCGGCCGCGGTGGCGAGGGTCTCGCCGAACTCGACCAGCACCTCCGGGAGGAGGTGGCCGGCGACCGACAGGTGTCCCAGCATGGCGCGCATGGTGCTGGGCGTGGCGACCTCGGCGCTGATCTGCTTCATCGCGCGGATCGACTCGTAGAGCAGTTCTGCGTCCTGGACGACGTTGAGTTCGTCGATCTCGTTGGGCATGGCGATACTCCGCGGCTCGGGGGATGGTCTCCCTCCATCCCGTCACCCGATTGTATGACCCAGGTCACGTGCGGGTTGGCCGAAGCGGTCCAACTGGGGCCCATTGCCCACTTTATCTAAAGCCGTTAGGCTCGCCTCGATTCGTCGTGCGATGGAGGTGGAGACGGTGGGTGCAGCTCCCGGGAGTCCGGAGGAGTTCGCGGCTTGCTATCAGCGTCACGTGGACCTGGTGGTGGCCGGAGATCAGGCGGGGGTGCTCGCCGACATGGCGCCCGGCGCAGTGCCGGCGGTCTTCGCAGGTGTGGACCTGCCAGGCGCGCAGGTCGAGGCGGCCGAGGTCGTCGCGGTGCAGGTCGACGGCGCACGGGCCGTGGGCCGGGCCCGGTACCGGGCGCCGGGCCGCGAGATCGGCCTGGAGTCGCACTGGGGCTACGACGGCTCGGCCTGGAAGGCCGACGGGCTGGCCAACTTCGACCTGGCCGAGAGCGGGCCGGCGTGAGCGCCCCCGCAGCCTCCGGCTCGACGCTCCCGCTGCCCTGCGGGCCGGCCGCCGACGGCAACGACGCCGCCTTCTGGGAGGGCCTGCGCGACGGCCGGCTGGTGCTGCCGCGCTGCACGGCATGCGGTACCTGGCGTGAGCCCGGCCGGGTGATCTGCGCCGAGTGCTGGTCGTTCGCGAGCGAGTGGGCCGGGGTGTCCGCGCGAGGCCGGGTCTTCACCTGGTGCCGCAGCCAGCGCGACTTCATGGACGATCTCGACGTCCTCGCTCCCTATGACACGGTAGTGGTCGCGCTGGACGACGTCCCGGTGCGCCTGCTCGGGCTGCTGGTCGACGACGTCGAGGAAGCGCCCGCCATCGGCCAGGTGGTCGTCGGCGCCATCGTGCAGCCCGCGAACGCGGCCTGGCCGGTCCTGCGCTGGGCACGCACCGAGGGGGCGCGATGAGGGGCGCGAGCGCCGTCGTCGGCGTCTCCGAGTTCCACTATCCCCGAGGCAAGGCGCCGAGCGGAGAGCGCCAGATGATCCTGCGCGCGATCCTCGAGGCGTGCGCGGACGCCGGCATCTCGCCCCGCGAGGTCGACGGCTTCTGCTCCTATGCGGGTGGCGACAACAGCGGTCCGGTGCTCGCCTCGGACCTGGGGGTGGACGAGCTGCGCTGGTCGAGCATGGTCTGGGGTGGTGGCGGCGGCGGCGTGGCGGCC
>NZ_BAAALG010000013.1:226949-285507 GCF_039528155.1 Nocardioides dubius
ATGCCGCCGCGGCCGCCGTGGTCTCCGGCCAGGCCGACTGTGTGGTCGCCTACCGCGGCATGTCGCAGGCGGACACCGGACGTCTCGGCTACGCGAAGTACTACTTCGACAACCACTACCTGCCGCACGGCGCGGCGACGCCTGCGCACGTCTGCGCGCTGCGCACCCAGCGGCTGCTGGAGCACGACGGCGTTCCACGCAGCGCGATGCGCAACCTGGTGCTGGCTGCCTATGCCCATGCCCAGCAGAACCCTGAGGCGGCGGCGTACGGCAAGCCGCTCGACGAGGCGGGCTATGACGCCGGCCGGGCGATCGTCGAGCCGTTCCGGCTCTGGGACTGCTCGCGGGAGAACGACGGCGCCGCGGCGGTGCTGGTGGTCTCCGCCGAGCGCGCCCGCCGACTCGGCGTTCCTGCCGCCTACATCCTGGCCGGCGCCCAGGGGGCTCCGGGCGGCTATTCGTCGCGCAACGACTCGGAGTCGGCCGAGACCTACATCTCGGCCGGGTTCGCGGCCGGACCCCGTGGCGTCGGGGTCGCGGACCGGCTCTGGCGCTCGGCCGGCGTCAAGCCGTCCGAGGTCGACGTGGTCCAGGTCTACGAGAACTTCAGCGGCCCTGCCGTCGCCTCGCTGATCGACCACGGGCTGTGCCCGCCGGGCCCGGCGGCGGGGGAGTTCATGACGGTGGCGAACCTGACCGCACCGGGTGGCCGGCTCCCGGTCAACACCGCCGGCGGCAACATCGCCGACTCCTTCATCAACGGGATGGGGATGGCCGTCGAAGCGGTCCGGCAGCTGCGCGGCACCTCGACCAACCAGGTGGACGGCGCGGCTACGTCGCTCTTCATCGGCGGGCCGATGGCGCCGCTGGTCTCCTCCGTGCTGTTCGGAACAGCGGAGACCCTGTGATGCACGAGGAAAGGGAGGGTGGGCGATGAGCCTCACCACGCGTGATGAGGTCTATCTGGACGGCAGCTGGGTCACCCCGGCCGGGTCCGAGCGGGCCGCCGTGATCGAGGCCGCGACCGAGCAGCAGCTGGGCACCGTGGCGATGGCCTCCGTCGAGGACGTCGACCGCGCCGTGGCGTCCGCACGCCGTGCGCTGAGCGGGCCCTGGGCGGCGCTCGCGCCTGCGGAGCGTGCCGAGCTGGTGGGCGCCTTCGCCCGCGAGCTGCGCGCACGGGCCGCGCAGACGGCGGAGCTGGTCAGCCGCGAGAACGGGATGCCGATCGCGCTCTCGCAGATCGTCAACGGGATGGCGCCGTACGCGATCACCCGGCTGTACGCGCATCTGGCCGGCGGGCTTGGCGGTCGCGATGAGCGGCCGAGTCCGACCGGCGGGCGGACCCTGGTGGTGCGCGAGCCGGTCGGGGTGGTCGCCGCGGTGACGCCCTGGAACTACCCGCAGGCTCTGGCGATCATGAAGATCGCACCGGCCCTGGCTGCGGGATGCAGCGTCGTCTTCAAGCCGCCGCCGGAGACCGCCCTCGATGCGCTGTTGATCGCCGATGCCGCCGAGGCGGCCGGTCTTCCTCCGGGCGTGCTCAACGTGCTCCCAGGAGGGCGCGAGGTGGGCGCCCACCTGGTCGCGCATCCCGGCGTCGACAAGGTGGCCTTCACCGGCTCCACCCTTGCTGGCAAGGCGATCGGCGAGGTGGCCGGGCGCCTGCTGCGTCCGGCCAGCCTGGAGCTCGGCGGCAAGTCCGTCTCCTTCCTGCTCCCCGACGCCGACCTGGCGCTGTTCGCCGGCAAGCTCGCCGAGATCTCGCTGCCGAACAACGGCCAGACCTGCCATGCGGCGACCCGCATCCTGGCGCCGCGCTCGCGCTACGCGGAGGTGGTCGAGGCGGTGACCGAGACCGTGGCCGCGCTGCGGGTCGGCGATCCGCTCGACCCGGGCACGCAGATCGGTCCGCTGGTCTCCCGGATGCAGCAGGAGAAGGTGCTCGGCTATGTGGACAAGGGTCGTGGCGAGGGGGCTCGGCTGACCACCGGTGGGGCGCGTCCCGAGCGGCCGGGCTGGTTCGTCGAGCCGACCGTCTTCGCCGAGGTGGACAACGACATGGCGATCGCCCGCGAGGAGATCTTCGGGCCGGTCCTGTGCGTGATCCCCTACGGTGACGTGGAGGAGGGCATCGCGATCGCGAACGACTCCGACTTCGGCCTCGGCGGCGTGGTCTGGACGGCGGACGAGGAGCGGGGTGTCGAGGTCGCGCAGAGGGTCGAGACCGGCACGATCGGCGTCAACCACTATGAGCTGCACATCAACGCGCCGTTCGGTGGGGTGAAGGAGAGCGGGCTCGGGCGCGAGCTCGGGCCGGAGGGCCTGGAGCCGTACCTGCGGCACCGCTCGATCTACCTGTCCTGAGCATGCAGAAGGAGGGCCGCCCGAGCGGGCGGCCCTCCTTCTGTCGCCCGGATCAGCGGAGCAGGTCCTTGGCGACGATCTCCATCATGATCTCGTTGGCGCCGCCGTAGATCCGCTGGACGCGGGCGTCGACGAAGGCGCGGGCGACCGGGTACTCGAGCATGTAGCCGTAGCCGCCGTGCAGCTGCACGCCGGTGTCGATCACGTCGTGCTGGAGCTGGGTGGCCCAGGCCTTGGCCTTGGCGGCGTCGACGGGGGTGAGGTCGCCGGTGTTGTGCAGCCGGATGCAGCGGTCGACGTAGGCCCGCGAGACCTCGACGGCGGTGCGCAGGTGGGCCAGGTCGTGGGCCGGCTTCTGGAAGTCGGCCAGCCGCTGTCCGAAGGCCGTGCGCTCCTTGACGTAGCTGATCGTCCAGTCGAGGACGGCCTCGGCCGAGGCCTGCCCGGCGATCGCGATCCCGAGCCGCTCCAGCGGCAGGCTCTGCTTGAGGTAGCTCAGGCCGGCGCCGATCTCGCCGAGCACGTCGGCGTCCGGGACGAAGACGTTGTCGAAGAAGAGCTCGGCCGTGTCCTGGGCGACCAGTCCCACCTTGTCGAGCTTGCGGCCGCGGGTGAACCCGGGGGCGCCGTCGGGGACCACGAAGAGGCTGAACGACTCGTCGGTGCGCGCGAAGACGATCACCAGGTCGGCAAGGATGCCGGAGGTGATGAAGGTCTTGCTGCCGGTGATCCGCCAGCCGCCGTCCGCGCGGGTGGCCTTGGTCTGGATGCCGCGCAGGTCGCTGCCGGCCCCGGGCTCGGTCATCGCGATCGCGCCGATCGTGGCGCCGGTGACGAACCCGGGCAGCCAGCGGGTGCGCTGCTCGTCGTTCGCGTGCCGCAGCAGGTAGTTGAGCACGATGTCGTCGTTGGTCGAGAAGCCGGACTGGAGGGCGGATGCCCCGGCCCGGGCGATCTCGAACTGGAGGACGGCGCGGTAGCGGTAGTCGGTCTCGCCGGGGCCGCCGTACTGCTCGGGAACGGCCAGGCCGAGCAGGCCCTGGCGGCCGGCCTCCAGCCAGGTCTCACGGTCGATCTCGCGCTGCTCGTTCCAGCGGTCGAGGTGGGGCTCGACCGAGCGGGTCACGAACTCGCTCACGACGCCGCGGTAGGTCTCGTGGTCAGCCTCGAAGAGGTCGCTCTGCATGGGGTCTCCTTCGCAATAATCTATCGACAATAGATTATTGCGAAGATGGGTGCGCGCGCCAGGGGCGACGGCAGGGAATCAGGCCTCGGGGGCGTTGGCCAGGCCGAAGTGCGAGACGCCCAGCAGGTAGCTGCGGATGGCGCCCTCGTAGATCTGGCGTGCGTTGAGCTGGTTGGCGTCGCTGGCCACGGTCAGCACGGGGTGGGTCTCCGGGTCCGCGTGCTCGAAGCGCACCCGGGCGCGCGACGGCGGCCGCATTGCCTCGGTCAGCGTGGCGCCGAGGGAGAACTTCTCCAGTCCGTCCAGGATCTGCACCAGCTGGGAGTCGGGGACGCCGCACTCGCGCAGGTAGCCGGCGGCCTCCTCGTAGAGCTCGGTGAGGGCGTCGCGCGGCAGCATCTGCAGCAGGATCGGCGCTGCGCGGCGATGCTTCAGGACAGCGGTGCGGAAGTTCAGGCTCAGCTGGGTGAACCATTCCTGCCAGTCTCCGCTGCGCGACTTGGGTGGCAGTTGGGTGCCGGCCACGACGGTCTTGGCGACCTCGGCCAGGATCTCGTTCTTGTCGCTGAAGTGGTGGTAGAGCGACGGCGCCTTGACGTTCAGCTCGCGCGCGAGCCGGGGCAGGCTCAGGCCCTCGGGGCCGTCCTCGTCGATGATCCGAAGCGCAGCTTGGATGGTCGCCTCCCTGCTGATCAGGGGGGTGCTCGGGCGAGCCATGGACTCCACTCCTACGGGCGGCTGGCGGATGGTGCGACGAGGCAGGATTGCCGCGGTGCGAGCGCCGGGCGGCGCGCTGGCGACAAGGGTACCGGCTGAACGTCGTCGTGCTCGGTCTTTCGTGACGCTCGGCGGACGCGTCGATCCGGTCAAAAACTAGTGGTGTAAGTTTTTGTCATGTCGACTGATCGGATGGTGGGACTCTCCTGGGCCGAGCGGATCGGCGTCCCGGAGTCGTTCGCCCTTGCTGGCCTGGAGATGGACCCGGCTCGGCTTCCGGGTGGCACCGGCTGGGGTGAGCTCGCCGGCGAGCTTCGCGGGTATCTCGACGCACTCGTCGGGGTCGACCCGCCCGCCGACCTGGTGAGCGAGATGGCCGAGCAGCTGCGATCCTGGCGTGAGCGGCTGGCTGCGGCGCGCGTTCCGGAGCGGGACCAGCCGTGGGGGCATCGCGTCGACCTGCCGGCACGCGGTCAGGCGCTCGCGCCCCATGTCGAGATGCTGGATCGCGGTGACGACTGGCTGGAGGCCACCGTCGTCTTCGGGCGGTTCCATCTCGGTGGGCACGATGCCGTCCACGGTGGAGCGGTGGCGCTGCTCTTCGACGAGGTGCTGGGGCGCTTCAGCGACACCCACGGGCGCCCGGCGGCGCGCACCGTCAGCCTCGACGTCGCGTTCCGCGCGGTCACCCCGCCTGAGCGTGAGCTCCGGCTGAGGGTCTGGTTCGAGCGTGAGCACGGCCGCAAGCGCCAGCTGCACGGCGAGCTCCGGGACGGCGACGTGGTCTGCGCCGAGGCGCGGGCGCTCTTCATCGTGCTGCGCCCGGACCAGGGCTGAGGCAGCCGGCCCGGCGCGCACGAAGGCCGGTGGGGTGCGCGCCGGCTGCGGGTTCGGCTACCGGTTCGGCTGCCGGGCGTGAGCGACCCCGGCAGCGAGCAGCGCTGCGATCCGCTGCTCGTCCCAGCCCAGGACGTCGCCCAGCACCTCCGCGGTGTGCTCGCCGGCGACGGGGGCCGGGCGCATCGGCAGGTCGGGCAGGGCGCTGAACGCGGCGCTGCTGTTCTCGGCGGGCAGGGTGTGCTCGAGCGCGGGATGGGTCATCGGCCGGTAGCTGGCGCGATGGATCAGCTGCGGGTCGTGCGCGATCTGGTCCAGGCGCTGCATGGCGGCGGCGGGGACCCCGGCGGCCTGGAGCTTCTCCATCGCCTCCTGTGGCGGCAGGGAGCGGGCCCAGGCGGCGACGGCGGCATGCAGCTCGTCGCTCGGTCCGATCGCCGTCCCGGCCCAGCCGATGACGCCGGCCAGTGCGGCGAGCTCGTCGGGGGTGCGGGCCTCGATCAGGCACCACTCGTCGTCGCCGTCGGCAGGGAAGAGGTCGCCGAAGAGCTCGCGGTCCCGGTTGCCCTGGGGGCGCACCGATCCTGGGGCCAGCGACTCCTGCGCGGCGAAGGCGGCGAGCTGGTGCAACACCACCTCCGACTGGGCCAGCTCGATCCGCACCCCATGGCCACTCTGCTCGCGATCGAGCAGGGCCGCGAGCACGCAGAGGGCTCCGGCCTTGGCAGCAACGTGATCGGGGTAGACGGTGACGCCGTCCCAGCACTCCGTCTCGCCGGCGCGGTACTTCCAAAGGCTCGAGATCCCACAGGCGGCGCGGACCAGGGGGCCGTAGCCCAGGCGCCGGGCCCAGGGGCCGCGCGAGCTGAAGGCGGCACTCTCCACGACGATGATCCGCGGGTTGATCGCGCTCAGGGTCGCGTGGTCGATGCCTAGTGAGGTCAGCGTTCCGGGCTTGAAGTTCGAGAGCACGACGTCGCTGTGCCGAGCCAGCTCGCGGAAGACGGCCTTGCCCTCCTCGCTGCGCAGGTCCAGGCCCAGGCTGCGCTTGTTGCGCTGGCCCCAGGCGAAGGAGGCGTTCATCGACTCGCCGTTGCGGGTCTGGCGCAGGCCGTCGGGGAACGCCTGACTCTCCACCTTGATCACGTCGGCGCCGAAGTCGGCCAGGGCGCGCCCGATCTCCGCGCCGAAGACGATGACGCCGAGGTCGAGGACCCGGACGCCGCTGAGCGGAAGCTCTCCCGAAGCCCCTGCGCCGCGTGGTGCCCGGCTGTCGTCGCGTGGCGGCCAGAGGGCGGTGCGCAGTGCGCGGGGCCCGCCGTCGATCCCGAGCCGGGCGCCGTCGATGTCGGCGAACCCCACCGGCAGTCGGCTCGACAGACCGGGCGCCAGCTCGACCTCGCCGATCGCCCCGGTGGCCAGGAAGTGTGGGCTGTCCAGTGCCTCGCCCAGGCTCAGCACCTGGGCGAGGGGAACGCCGAGTGAGGCGGCCTGCTCGACCAGCTCGGCTCCGGTGCGCTCGCGGAAGTGGGCGACGATCAGGGCGTCGAGTCGATCGGAAGCCGCAACGCGGGCGGCGATCGAGGCGAACTTCGGGTCCGCGAACTCGGCCGGGCGGCCCAGCCACTCGAACATCCCGGCCCACTGCCGTGGCGAGAGCAGGCAGAGGCGCACGGCGCCGTCGGCACACGGGTAGATCGGGTAGGAGTCGGCCGGCGGGCGGTCGCGCCGGATCTTGCCGGACCGCCCCGCGGCGGCCGATCCCTGGACTCCGTAGGCAGGGTCCAGGCCGGTGGCCACGGCCTCGAGGTGGGCGATGTCGACGAGCTGGCCGGCGTCGCTGCGCAGACGCTGGACGTGCGCGATCAGGGCGGCGTAGGCCATCTGGGTCGCGGCACTCGCCTGGGCGATGCCGGCCGGCGGCAGGAGCGGCGCATCGCCGGGGCGCCCCGAGCGGGAGAGTGATCCGCTGAGTGCCAGCAGAGTGTTCGGTGTGGCCTGCCACCCGGCGCGTGGGCCGCTGCGCCCGAACGGGGAGGAGTCGACGACGACGAGTCGGGGGTGGCGCGCCCGCAGGGCATCTGCCTCCAGGCCCAGGCCGCTGGCCGGTGAGCAGAAGGCGATGTCGGCGCCGGCGAGCAGGCGGTCGAGCTCGTCGTCGGCGAGTCCGGTTCCGATCTGCTTGCCGGCATTGCGCACCAGGTAGGGGAGCGAGTGTCCGTCGTGCAGCGGCGCCTCGCTGCGGGTCGGCGCGCCCTGAGCGGGCTCGACCTTGATGGTCTCGGCGCCGAGGTCGCTGAGCAGGCGGGCGGCGGCCTCGCCGACGGCGTCGGCAAGGTCGAGCACGCGAAGGTGGCGCAGGGGGCCGCGCTGCGGGGCGTTGTCAGACATGGAGCTCCTCCTCGGTTGCGGGCTATAATCTAATGACAATCGGTTTATTGCAATGGGGAGTTCCATGGATGACGCGAAGCGGGTTGGCGAGGTGGCGCAGGTCGCCGTCGAGGTGGCGGGGGCGATCGGGCGGATCGTGCTGACCCGTCCGGAGCGCGGCAATGCGGTCACCGTGCAGTCGTGCGTGGAGCTCGTCGACGCGCTCGATCGACTCGACGGTGACGACGAGGTCGCGGTGATCCTGCTGCAGGCGCAGGGCAGGAACTTCTGCGTGGGTGCAGATCTGGAGGAGGGCTTCCAGAGTGAGGGGCGCGCGTGGAGCCCGCAGTTCACGGCCTTCGTCGAGCGCTTCGGCCTGGTCGACGGCGTGCCGCGCGACCCGGGCGGCGTCGTCACGCTGCGGATCGCGGCGCTGCGCAAGCCGTTGGTGGTCGCAGTGCAGGGCGCGGCGGTCGGAGCCGGTGCCTCGATGCTGCTGCCGTGCGACATCCGGGTGATCGCGGACGACGCCCGGATCGGCTTCGTCTTCGCCAAGCGGGGCATCGCCTCCGAGTCGCTGGCGAGCTGGCTGCTGCCGCGGGTGGTCGGGCCGACCCGAGCGCTGGACTGGGTGCTGACCGGGAGGCTGGTTCCGGCTGCGGAGGTCGAGGCCGCGGGCCTGGCCACCCACGTGGTGCCGCGCGAGGACGTGCTGGCCCGGGCCGAGGCGATCGCCGTCCAGATCGCCGAGGGCACCTCGCGGGTCGCGGCCGGCGTCGCCCGCCAGCTGATCTGGGGGATGCTCGGCGAGCAGTCCCCGTGGGAGGCCCACCGGATCGAGTCGCAGGTCGTCTGGCAGGCGGCCTCGGGTGCGGATGTCGCCGAGGGCGTCGCCTCCTTCCTGGAGAAGCGAGCGCCGCAGTTCCCGCTGCGCGTGCCCTCGGACTATCCCGACTACGTCCCGCCCTGGCCCGGTGCCCGTCCAATGTGACCTCAGCGTCGGGAATTGCCAGCTTTCTGAGCGCTGAGGTCACATTGAGCTAGAAGCTGGTCAGGCCGCCGTCCACGGTCAGCGTGGTGCCGGTGACGTAGCTCGATGCGGGGCTGGCCAGGAAGAGCATCGCGGGGTCGAGCTCGTGCTGCTCGCCGAAGCGCCGCATCATGCTGAGCTGCTCCACCATCTCGCCGATCGCCTCGCTGCCCGACGCCGTCATCTCCGAGGCGAAGTACCCCGGGCAGAGGGCATTGACCCGGATGCCCCGGCGTGCCCATTCGCCGGCGAGATCGCGGGTCAGGCCGATCACTCCGGCCTTGCTGGCGGCATAGGCGGCCTGCGGGAATCGGGGCGCGGCCAGGCCGAGGATGCTTGCCACGTTGACGATCGAGCCTCCCTCGCTCATCGAGCGGGCGCAGGCGCGCGCCATCCAGAAGGCGCCGTTCAGGTTGACGTCGATCAACCGCCGGAACCCGTCGTCGGTCTCCTTCAGTGCCGAGACGGCGGAGCCGAGGCCGGCGTTGTTGATCAGGGCGTCGATCCGGCCGAAGCGCTCGAGGGCGGCGGCGGCGACCGCGTCGCACTCGCTGGATCGGGCCACGTCGGCCACCACCACCTGCACGGCGCTGCCGGTGGCTCGCAGCTCGTCGGCGAGCGCTTCCAGGCGGTCGCCGCGGCGGGCGGCGAGGACCAGGTCGGCGCCGGCGCCCGCGAGGCTGCGGGCGAAGCCGACGCCGAGCCCGCTGCTGGCTCCGGTGACGATCGCCGTCCGCCCGTCCATCCGGAATGCGTCGAGGGTGCCCATGGAGGTCTCCTTGTCATCGAGCTTTTACCTAACTACGTTAGGTAACCGTATCCGAACAGGGCTATGCCAGGGGAAGAAGGGATGTGTTGCGATGGAGATCGCTCGGTCGATGCGGGTGGTTGCCCGCGAGGAGGTGGCGCGCGACGTCGTCGCCCTGGGTCTGGAGTCGGTGGACGGCTCGCGGATGCCGCCCTGGGCGCCGGGCGCGCACATCGAGCTTGCTGGGCCCGACGGACTCCGGCGCCAGTACTCGCTGTGCGGGGAGCCGGTGGGGGATCGATGGCAGGTCGCCGTGCTGCGCGCGAACCAGGGTCGCGGTGGCTCGCAGTGGGTGCATGAGTCCCTGGTGCCCGGGGCCACGGTCGAGGTGCGCGGCCCGCGCAACCACTTCGAGCTGGTCGAGGCCGAGGAGTACCTGCTGGTGGCAGGTGGCATCGGGATCACGCCGATCCTGGCGATGGCCCGCGTGCTCGCCGCGCGTGGCGCCTCCTGGCAGGTCGCCTACGGCGGCCGCTCGCGGGCGACGATGGCCTTCGTGGACGAGCTGGCGGCGATCGCCGGGGAGCGCCTGACGCTCTGGCCCGAGGAGGAGGCCGGACTGATCGACCTGGCGGCGGTGTTGGGGGAGCCGCGGGCGGGGCGGGCGATCTATGTCTGTGGCCCGGAGCCGCTGATCGCCGCGGTCGAGCAGGCGGCGCAGGGGCGTGGCGAGACGGTGCACTCCGAGCGGTTCTCCGCCACGGTCGATCGGGCCGGTGATGCCTTCGAGGTGCAGATCGCCTCGACCGGGCAGGTGGTAACGGTGCCGGCCGGCGGGGACCTGATCGACGCGCTCCAGGAGGCGGGGGTCGGTGTCGAGTTCAGCTGCCGCGAGGGCACCTGCGGGACCTGTGAGACCGGCGTCCTGGGCGGCGTTCCCGAGCATCGCGATGCGGTGCTGAGCGAGGAGGAGCGGGCGGCCAATGACGTGATGATGCCGTGCGTGAGCCGCTGCCTGGAGGGGCCGTTGGTGCTCGATCTGTGAGCGCCGGGGCCCGATCGACCGCGATTCCTAATTCTTTTAGGTTTACTGTTGACAGTGACCGCGATCACGCAGTAGAACTCTCTCTACCTAAGGCTTTTAGTTTTCTCTGACATCCCGGTCTCGACTCGGCGAGATGTGAACAAGGAGCAACCGATGACTGCAACGATCGGCGCGGCCCTCGACTGGTGGGCGCGTTCCCAGCCTTCCTCGCCGGCCTTCGCGTTCGCCGAAGAGACGCTGGACTACGCCACCGTCGAGAGCTGGTCGAGCCGGGTGGCTCGCCGCCTGGTCGAGCAGGGCGTGGCCGAGGGGGACCGGGTCGGCCTGATGGGCGGCAACTCCGTCCCGTGGCCGATCGCTGCGCTCGGCGTGATGAAGGCGGGAGCGGTGCTGGTGCCGCTCAACCCGCGCTTCAAGCCGGCCGAGCTGCGCAAGGTGCTCGACGACTCCGGTGCACAGGTGGTGATCGCCGACGAGCCGTTCATCGCCACCGTTGAGGCGGCCGCCGGCCTCGGTGCCCCGGTCAAGCCGGTCGGCTTCGCCGAGATCCGGGCAGCCCGGGCGGGTGAGCCGGACGACTTCCGCATCGACCGCGGCGCCGACGACCCGATCGCGATCATCTTCACCAGCGGCTCCACGGGCCTGGCCAAGGGCGTCGTGCTGACCAACCGGACCCTGATGAGCATCGTCTTCGAGGCATCGCTGACCGAGGACGGCTTCCATCGTGGATCGACCTCGATCCTGGTGCTGCCGCTGGCCTTCACCCCGGGTCTGGTCTGGGGGATGCTGATGACCACCGTGCTCGGCGGCAAGATCGTGATCGAGAGCGAGCTCGTTCCGGGCCGCGCGGTCAGGTTGATCGAGGAGCACAAGGTCGAGGCGATCTTCGGTGTGCCGCTGGTCTACCAGGCGCTGAGCTCCGCGCCCGAGTTCGCCGATGCGGACCTCTCCTCGTTGCGTACCGCGGTGGTCGGCGGCGCTGCGGTTCCGGTTCCGCTGCTCGAGGCCTGGGCTGCCAAGGACGTCGCGTTGCGCCAGATCTACGGGATGACCGAGGCCGGCGGGATCGCCACCTCGACCCTGGTCTCGGAGTTCCGCGAGCACCCCGGAAGCTGTGGCTCCGGGCTCATCTTCACGCGGGTCAAGGCGGTCCGTCCGGACGGCACCGACTGTGACCCGGGCGAGCGCGGCGAGCTGGTGATCGCCGGTCCCGGCGTCACTCCCGGCTACTGGGAGGCGCCGGAGGTCAACAAGGACGTCTTCCGCGGCGGCTGGCTGCACACCGGCGACCTCGGCACCGTGGACGGCGAGGGGCGGGTCGCGTTCGTGGACCGGCTCAAGGACCTGATCATCACCGGCGGCATCAACGTCTCGCCGGTGGAGCTGGAGCTGGCCATCGCTGCGCTTCCCGGTGTGGCGGAGTGCTCGGTGATCGCGGCCCCC
This sequence comes from Nocardioides dubius, assembly GCF_039528155.1. Lineage (NCBI taxonomy): Bacteria > Bacillati > Actinomycetota > Actinomycetes > Propionibacteriales > Nocardioidaceae > Nocardioides > Nocardioides dubius. The sequence continues at coordinate 238,693 of NZ_BAAALG010000013.1, forward strand.
GACCCGAAGTTCGGCGAGACTCCGGCGGCGATCATCACCGCCCAGGGCGAGCTCACCGAGCAGCACGTGGTCGAGCAGCTCGCCCAGGTCGTCGCCGACTACAAGGTGCCGCGCTACGTCGTGCTGCGCGACGAGCCGCTGCCCCGCCTGCCCAACGGCAAGATCAGCAAGACCGAGATCCGCGCCGAGTACGCCGACCTGGTCGACCGATTCCCGAGGATCGGCTGACCCATCAGACTTGCGCGGCTCCCCGACGAGAGCCCTCACTCCCCAGGGGAGCCGCGCAATACCAGGATTCAGTGAGGACTCCATGACGACTGCCGTCTCCGATCCGGCCACCGTGCACTACCAGGTGCGCAACCGGGTCGCGATCATCACGATCGAGCGTCCCGAGGCGATGAACGCCGTCAACGGCGCGGTCTCGACCGGGATCGGCACTGCCTTGAGCAGCGCCGACGCCGACCCGGAGGTGCGCGCGGTCGTGCTCACCGGCTCGGGCCGGGCCTTCTGCTCGGGGGCGGACCTCAAGGCGCTGTCGCGCGGCGAGGACATCATGGCCGCCGGTCATCCGGAGTGGGGCTTCGCCGGCTGGGTGCAGCATCGGGTCACCGTGCCGACCATCGCTGCCGTCAACGGCTTCGCGCTGGGCGGCGGCACCGAGCTGGTGCTCGCCGCGGATCTGGCCGTGGCCGACCCGGCGGCGACCTTCGGTCTTCCGGAAGTGCGCCGGGGCCTGATCGCGGCGGCGGGAGGCGCGATCAGGCTGCCTCGGCAGCTGCCCTACAAGGTGGCCATGGAGCTCGCTCTGACCGGTGCCTCGATCGATGCCGAGACCGCCCGCGACCTGGGGCTGATCAACCGCGTCTGCGAGCCCGGTGCCGTGCTCAAGGCCGCAGTGGAGCTGGCCGAGCGGATCGCCGCCAACGCGCCGTTGGCGGTGGCCGAGACCAAGCGGGTGATCCAGGAGACGGCGGCGCTGGGCTCCAGCTGGGACGAGGAGTCCTGGCGGATCAGCGACCAGGCCATGCGGCGCGTCGTCCGCTCCGAGGACTTCGCCGAGGGCACGGCGGCCTTCGCCGCGAAGCGTCAGCCCCAGTGGAGGGGTCGGTGACCGAGCATCAGTTGGTCCGCGGCCTCGAGCGCCTGGTCATCGTCGGCGGTTCGTTGGGGGCCGCCCGCGTGGCCGAGGAGGCGCGCCGGCTCGGCTTCGAGGGCTCCATCGTGATCATCGCCGAGGAGCCGGTCGCGCCCTACGACAGGCCGCCGCTGAGCAAGCAGTACCTGACCGATGCCGCGGTCCCCGACCTCGGTCTGATCGACGTCGAGACGCTGGGGGTCAGCCTGTTGACCGGCAACCGGGCGGTCTCCCTCGACACCCGCAACCGCCGGGTGCACACCACTGCCGGCGAGGTCGAGTACGACGCTCTGGTGATCGCCACCGGAGCGATCCCGCGCCAGTTCGACCTCGGCGCCGACCTGGCCGGCGTCACCAACCTGCGCACGTTGCAGGACGCCCGCCGGGTTCGCGATGCGCTCCAGCCGGGGGCCCAGGTGGTGGTGATCGGTGCCGGATTCATCGGCGGCGAGGTGGCCTCCAGCGCTCGGGCGCGCGGGGCGTCGGTGACCATGGTCGAGGTCCAGGAGCTGCCGCTGGTCAATGCCGTCGGCAGCCTGGTCGCGGAAAGGCTCGCACTGTTGCACCGGCAGTACGACGTCGACCTCCGTACCCGGACCAGGGTGCGCGAGCTGGTCGGCGAGAAGCGGGTCGAGAAGGTGGTCCTCAACGACGGCACCCGGGTGGCCGCGGACCTGGTCGTGGTCGGGATCGGCGTGGAGCCGAACACCGGCTGGCTGCGAGGCTCCGGCGTCGCGGTCAGCGACGGGGTGGCCTGCTCGCCGTACCTGGAGAGCACGGTCCCCGGCGTCTATGCGGTCGGCGACGTCGCGCGCTGGGTGAACCCGTGGAGCGGCCACTCCACGCGGATGGAGCACTGGACTGCGGTGGGCGAGCAGGCGGCGGCGGTGGCCCGCAACGCCTTGACCACCGATCGTCGTCCCTGCAGCGTCGTCCCCTACTTCTGGTCGGAGTGGTACGGCCACAAGCTCCAGCTGCTCGGCGAGTTCGCCGAGGAGACCGAACTCTACGGCGACCCGGAGCCGACCGCGCCCTTCCTGGCGCAGTACCGCTACGACGGCAACGTCGTCGGCGCCTTCGCGCTGGACCGGACCGGACCGCTGATGAAGCTGCGTGGGGCGATCACCGAGCGCGTCTCGTGGGAGTCGCTGCTGGCCGCCCGGGCGCGCGCCGCCCGCTAGCGCTGGCGCAGGCCGGGCCGACGCGCCGGCCGATAAATCTTATGAAGTTAGTTTTATTGAGGAGGTTCTGGAATGTCTGAGGCGGTACGGCCGCGCGGGTCCGACGCGGTGAGTGTCGACCGGGAGGCGCGGATCCGGCGGGCACTGGAGCATCTGCGGCAGGAGACCACGGATCAGTTCGAGACGCCGGTCTACTTCGCGCCGGGCGAGTTCACCGACCCCGAGCTCGCCGAGCGGGAGCGGGACCTGGTCTTCGGGCGGGTCCCGTCGATCGTCGCGCACAGCTCGGAGATCCCGAACACCTACGACTACAAGGCGCTCAGGCTCCCGCGCAACAACGTGATCCTGTCCCGCCAGCGGGACGGAAGCGTCAAGGCGCTGGTGAACCTGTGCCGGCACCGTGGTGCGATGCTCGAGGAGGAGGGGTGTGGCAAGCGCCGGCTCTTCTCGTGCCCCTATCACCGGTGGTCCTATGACATCGACGGTTCGCTGCGCACGATCACCCGGGACACCACGGTCGGAGAGTTCGACCGCTCCCAGCTGGGCCTGGTGGAGCTTCCGTGCGAGGAGCGCCATGGCTTCATCTGGCTGATCGACCGGCCTGGTGCCCAGATTGACGTCGCCGCCTGGCTCGGCGAGGAGATGGACGCGATCCTGGCCGGCTACGACCTGGGTGAGCTGCTGTGCGTGCGCTCGGAGGGCTTCGAGGAGCCGGTGAACTGGAAGCTGATGCAGGATGCGTTCCTGGACGGCTACCACATCCAGTACGCGCATCCGAACACTGCCGGGAAGATCATCCACACCAACGTGATGGCCTTCGAGGACTTCACCAACCACTGCCGCTTCGTCGCTCCGCGCAAGACGATCGACCGGTTCCTCGAGGAGGACCCGGGGGAGCAGAGCCTGGTCGACTACGTGACCGAGACGCACTTCCTCGGTCCGAACGTGACCCTGCTCAAGCAGCCCGACCACTTCCAGCTGCTCACCTTCAGGCCGCACCACGAGGATCCTGCGCGCTCGATCATGGAGATGCGGTTGATCGTGCCGTCCGCCGAGCGGGCCGGGATGGACCCGGAGCGGTGGACCCGGCTCTGGGACAAGAACTGGCAGATCCTGATCGCGGTGCTCCACGAGGAGGACTTCCCGGTGCTGCGCAACTCGCAGAAGGCGATGGCGAGCAAGGACGGCGGCCAGATGGTGCTCGGGCGCAACGAGGTGGCCAACCAGCTGTTCCGGCGGATGCTCGACGGCTTGCTCGAGGCGGACGCCGGAGCATGATCACCTGGTCGTGGAGGGACCGGCTCGAAGGTGACGACGCGGTCGAGGTGGCCGCCCTTCTTGCCGAGTCGGTGGACTATGACGCGGAGGCCGGTTTCTCCACGGCCCGGCCCGACGCGCCCGCGTCCGGGGCGGTGCACCACCTGGTGGTCACCATGCCGCCGGCAGGTTCGCGGGGCAGTGCCGAGCTGGATCGGCTGCCGGATGTGCGCGTGGTCGCCTACCTGCGCCTCGATCGCGACGGCGCGACGGCGCAGGCCGAGCTCGTGGTGCGTCCGGCCTTCCGTTCGCGGGGGATCGGCACCCTGCTCCTGGAGCAGCTGGCCCTCGCCCCGGACGGCTGGGCGAGCATGCCCGGCCTGGTCACCCTCGAGGGCTGGTCGCACGGTGCTCATCCCGCGGCCGATCGGATGCGCTCGCGCTTCGGCGGCGTCGTCGAGCATGCGGTCTTCAAGACCCTGCGTCCGTTGGGTGGATCGCGACCCTTCGTAGCGCCGGTGGCGGCCATCCGGGAGAGCGCTGCGCCCGAGGCCGTGACGGAGCTGGTGCCGGGGCATCGGGCTGCGATGGCGCCGGGGGAGCTGGCCACGCTCGGGCTGGTGCGGACCGTGATCGCCCTGGAGGAGGGGGAGGGCTCGGCCCTGCTGGGCTGGGATCCGGGTGGCGCTGGGGAGCAGGTCGCGACGCTGACCGTGCTCCCCGGCGAGGGCGGGTCCCGCACCGCGTTGCGTGAGCTGACCGTTCAGGCGCTGCTGGTGCTCCAGGGTGCGGGGGTCCGGATGGTGCAGGCCTATGTCGATGCGCTGGACGACGTCGCGGTCTCGGTCGCGCGCGAGCTCGAGTTCGTGCACGACCAGAGCGATCTGCGCTATCGGCTCGCGCTCGGCTGACGCGATGCTCGGTCTCGACAGGCTCGAGCACCGCGGCTTCGTGATGGAGATCACCGAAAACCGTTGACGCAATTAATCTAACGCAATAAGGTTTTACGAAAGCAGGCTCCGCCCTCTTCTGGTGGCCGAGCCCGAACCTGTGCCCGAGAGGGAATCGAATGCGCACCTTCAACAACTTCGTCGACGGCGCCTGGGTCAAGGCCGAGGGCGTCATCGAGGTGGACGACCCGTCCACCGGCGAGCTCATCGGCCTGGTGCCGGACGCCGGTCAGGCCGAGGTGGATGCCGCGGTCGCCGCCGCGCGCCGGGCCTTCGACGGCCCGTGGTCACGGCTCACGCCGGCGGACCGGGCGGACGCGTTGCGCCGCCTGGCGAGCGCGCTCGAGAGCCGCTTCGACGAGCTGATCGACGAGATGATCGTGGACACCGGCGCCACCGCGCGCTTCTGTCCGATGCTGCAGGTGGGATCGCCGCTGGCGCACCTGCGGGACTTCGCCGAGATGGCGCCGCTGCTGGCCGAGCCGGAGAGCTTCCCCCTCGACACCAACCCGTCGTTCGGGCAGTGGGAGCTGCACCGCGAGCCGGTCGGCGTCGTGGCCGCCTTCACGCCCTACAACTTCCCGCTCTTCATGTGCGTGTGGAAGATCGCCCCCGCGCTGCTGGCCGGCAACACGGTGGTGCTCAAGCCGTCGCCGCTGACGCCGGTCGGTCCGGACGCGCTGGCGCAGGCGGCGATCGACGCCGATCTGCCGCCCGGCGTGATCAACGTGATCCACGGGGATCGCACCGCCGGCCAGGCTCTGGTCGCGCACCCGGACGTCGATCTGGTCAGCTTCACCGGCAGCACCGCGGTCGGCGCGCAGATCATGGCGGCGGCTGCGGCCACCACCAAGGAGGTCATCCTGGAGCTCGGCGGAAAGTCGCCGGCCCTGATCCTCCCCGACGCCGATGCCGAGGCTGCCGTCCGCGGCACCCTGTTCAGCAGCATGATGCACGCCGGCCAGGCCTGCGTGGCGACCACCCGGATGCTCGTTCCCGACAGCCGCTACGACGAGTTCGTGGCGCTGCTGGAGGAGCGCGGCAAGGTGATCAAGGTCGGTCCGGCCGCCGACTACGAGTCCGACATCGGCCCGGTGATCTCCGAGGCCGCCCGGGCGCGCGTGGAGAAGATCGTCGCAGCCTCGCTGGAGGCGGGTGGACGGATGCTGGTCGGCGGCGAGCTGCCGGCCGGTCTGCCCGAGGGGGGCCACTACGTCGCCCCGACCGTGCTGGTGGACCTCGACAATGCGAACCCGGCCGCCAGCGAGGAGATCTTCGGCCCGGTGCTCTCGGTGATCCGCTACTCCACGGTCGAGGAGGCGATCGCGATCGCCAATGACACTCCCTACGGTCTGGCCGCTGCGGTCTGGGGCACGGACCTGGTCGAGGCGCGCCGGGTGGCGCGGCAGATCCGTGCCGGACTCACCTGGGTCAACGATGCGGCGGTGGCCGACGTCAAGCGGACCCCGCTCTCGGGCCGGGGGATGAGCGGTGTCGGCGCGGAGAACGGCAAGGACGGCCTCTTCGCCTACACGAAGGTGCGCAGTCTCTACACCGCCCTCGACAACAACCTCGACGCCCGCGCGTACGGCGTCGTCGGAAGTGAGTGGGACTGAGATGGCACAGGCGCTGAAGGCGACGGTGGACCTGTCGGTGTGCAACGGCCACGGGCGTTGCTACATGACGGCACCGGAGATCTTTGACTGCGACGACGACGGCTACCCCGTCGTCCTCGGTGAGGCGACGACGGATCAGCAGATCGCCGATCTCACCCGAGCAGTGAACAACTGCCCCGAACAGGCCGTGAGCACCGCACCCGTCGGGTGAGGTCGCCCGAAGACAAGGAACCTGCCATGACTGAGCTGAAGGACTTCTCGAGTCCCGAGATCCAGCGCGACTTCGACATCCACGAGCACGACCCTGCAGCCATCGAGGCTGTCTACGACACCTATGCCGACATGCGTGCGAAGTGCCCGGTGGCGCACTCGCCGAAGTACGGCGGTCACTTCATCGCAACGACGTACGACGACATCCATGACATCGTGCGCGACGCGGGCGTCTTCTCCAGCCGGGTGATCAACGTTCCTGACTCGATCGGTCAGGACGGGGAGATGATCCCGATCCAGATCGACCCGCCGGACCACACGAGCTACCGCGCCATCATCAACCCGCTCTTCTCGCCGAAGCGGATGCGTGACCTCGAGCCGCAGATCCGGGCCATCGTCACCGAGCTGCTCGACAAGATGCTCACGGAGCCGAAGGTCGACTTCGTCGATGCCTTCGCCCGGGAGTTCCCCAGCCAGGTCTTCCTAGCGCTGATGGGCTGGGACCTGGCCGACGCGCCGAAGCTCAATCACTGGGTGGACATGATGGTCCTCGGCAAGCCGGGAGCCTCGGAGGAGGAGAACGAGGCCATTCGCGAGCAGGCGGGCATGGAGGTCTATGCCTACTTCGCCGAGATGGTCGACGAGCGCATGGAGAACCCGGGTGATGCCGAGGACATCACCCAGATCTTGATGAGCTCGCAGTTCGAGGGCCGCGATCTCACGCAGTTCGAGATCCTCAACATCCTGCTGCTGTTCATGATCGGTGGCCTGCACACCGTGCAGGGCCAGCTGGCGCACACCGTCATCTACATGGCCCAGAACCCGGAGGTCCGTCGCCAGCTGGTGAACGACCTGGACCTGGTCCCCACTGCTGTGGAGGAGATGCTGCGCTACGAGTCGGCGGTCTGCCCGGCTCGCGAGGTCACCGAGGACACGGTGGTCAACGGCGTCCAGCTGAAGGCCGGGGACAAGATCCTGATCCCGTTCGCCGCCGCCAACCGCGACCCGGAGAAGTTCGACGACCCGGACACCGTGGACCTCACCCGGGAGCCGAACCCGCACCTGGCCTTCGGCGCCGGCAACCACCGCTGCGTGGGTTCGCACCTGGCCCGCCTCGAGCTGCGGGTCGCGTTCGAGGAGATCCACACCAGGATGCCGGACTACCGCCTCGACCCCGAGGACCTGCCGGAGCGGCACCTGAGCCAGGTCAAGGGCGTCGTTCGACTGCCGCTGATCATCGGCGAATCGCTCTAGCACCCGATCAGACAGCCGGCGCTCGCTGGCTCGAGACGTCAGAAGAGGAAGGAAACCAACATGGCAGTAAAGCTCGGCAGCGTGGAGTTCTACGAGGCGATGGGCGAGGCGCTCAACGCCGACCCGGTCTGGGCCGAGAAGGGCTCGAAGATCGACTTCGACATGGCCTACAAGTACGAGGCCCCGGTCGAGGGCCAGTTCTTCGTCTCCTTCGACAAGGGGCGCGTGGTCGCCGTCCGGGAGGCCTCGCAGGAGGATCTCGACTCGGCGGACTTCATGATCAGCGGCTCCAGCGACGTCTGGCGCGGCTGTTTCGACGGCAGCATCAACCCCACCGTGGCGATGACCCGGGGCAAGCTCCGGGTACGCGGCAAGATGGCGCAGATGCTCAAGAACATGCCTGCGTTCATGTACATCCAGGAGACGATGGGCAAGATCGAGTTCGAGTGATCTGAGCCTGCTCGACACGCACCGGCGACCGCGTGGTCGCCGGTGCGCGCCGGTCGTCGATGACCCCGTGACGGGACCCCGTCGCGGGGTCTGCGCATTTTAGTGGCGCGCGCCGAAAAACGAAGACCATTAGGTATTGACATGGATCACATCCCCGCACAGACTAACGCCGTTAGATAAGTCGGCTGGGCCGGCATGGTTCTCAGAAAGGACGACGCGGATGAAGTCGCGAGCAGCGGTTCTCATGGAGGCACCGGGCAAGTGGGAGGTGATCGACGTCGAGGTCGATGACCCGAAGGAGTTCGAGGTCCTCGTCCGCTTCAAGCACGCCGGCCTGTGCCACTCCGACGACCACTACGCCAAGGGTGACGTGCCTGCCATGGCCTACCCGTTCTGCGGTGGCCACGAGGGTGCCGGCGTGATCGAGAAGGTCGGCCCCGGCGTCCGGGACCTCCAGGTCGGCGACCACGTCGTCGCGGCCTTCATCCCCGGCTGTGGCCGGTGCACCTGGTGCGCCCGCGGCCAGCAGCAGCTGTGTGACAACGGCGCCTACATGATGCTCGGCACCCAGCTGGACGGGACGTTCCGGATCCACACCGAGGACGGCCGTGACGTCGGTCAGTGCTCGCTGGTCTCCACCTTCTCCGAGTACAGCGTGCTCCCGGAGTGGGGCTGCATGAAGATCGACAAGGACATCCCGCTCGCCACCGCCGCGCTGGTCGGCTGTGGCGTGCCGACCGGGTGGGGCTCGGCGGTCAACGCGGCCGCGGTCCAGCCCGGCCAGGTGGTGATCGTGATGGGTGTCGGCGGCATCGGCATCAACGCCGTCCAGGGCGCCAAGTTCGCGGGCGCCTCGCGGATCATCGCCGTCGACCCGGCACCGTTCCACCGCGAGAAGGCGCTGGAGTTCGGTGCCACCGACGCGTTCGAGAACATGCAGCAGGCCACCGACCTCGCCCAGGCTCTCACCAATGGCCAGGGTGCCGACTCGGCGATCGTCACGGTCGGCGTGGTCACCGGCGAGCATGTCGCCGAGGCCTTCGCCTCGATCCGCAAGGCGGGCACCGTGGTGCTGACCAGCATGGGCAACGTCGTCGAGTACGGCATCCCGGTCAGCCTCTTCGAGCTGGCGATGTACCAGAAGCGGATCCAGGGCTCGCTGTTCGGCATGATGCAGCCCACGCGCGCCGTCGAGGACCTGCTGCGCTACTACCGCGAGGGTCACCTCAAGCTCGACGAGCTGATCACCCGGCGCTACAGCCTGGACGAGATCAACCAGGGCTACGAGGACATGCACGCCGGGGTCAACCTCCGCGGCGTCATCGACTTCTGAGCCGCGGCGGACCGCCGTTCTCGGGCGGCGGAAAAACCGACAACTTATCGGTTCTTGGCCGTAACCCGGCGCCGACCGGGCCGTTTTCCACTGTGAGGGCGGCCACAGGAGGCGGGCGCACTCGGGAGGGCTCGGGAGGGCCGTTCAGAGGTCGGCAGTGAGGGAATCTTCTAGGACGCGGAATGCGCTCACGGGCGCTCCGCCGATCACGAATCAGGTGATGTCATGACAACGACGTCGACCCCGAAGGGCGACATCGTCCCGGTCGGTCCGTACGACGGGCGCTGGAACGGCGTCGTCGGCCGGTTGCCGGCTCGCCTGCGCGGGCCGGTGGCTGAGGCCGGCGGCATGGTCCAGCTCCTCGGCCGGATCCTGAAGAGCGCGATCACCCAGCCGCGCGGGTACTGGGGTGCGGTGGTCGACGACATGTACCTGACCATCAAGCAGGCCTGGATCCCGATCGTGGCCGGCGTCTTCGGCTTCCTGATCTTCATGTCGATCCTCACCGTGCAGTTCTTCGACATGGCCGGCGCCTCGCAGCTCTTCGGGCCGCTGCTCTTCCTGCAGTCGATGCGCACCTTCACCATGTGGATCAACTCGATGGTGGTGGCCGGGGTGATCGGCACCGCGCTCACCGCGGACGTCGGCGCCCGCAAGGTCCGCGAGGAGATCGACGCGATGATGGTGATGGGCATCGACCCGGTACGCGATCTGGCCGTGCCGCGGGTGCTCTCGATCACCTTCATCACCACGCTGCTCGCGGTGCCGTCGCTGCTGGTGACGATCTTCTCGATGCAGATCGGCGCCCGCTACGTGGCCGGCATGCCGTCGGCGCACTTCTACAGCAACCTCTTCTCCAACGTCTCGCCGGTCGACATCCTCTCGGTGCTCTTCAACAGCGTGCTGGTCGGCCTGCTGATCGGCTCGATCTGCTGCTACAAGGGCTTCACCGCCTCCGGTGGCGCGATCGGCCTGGGCCGCGGCGTGAACCAGGCAGTGGTTCTCTCCTTCGTCTCGGTGTGGATCCTGCAACTCGCCTACAACGCCCTGCTGTTGGGCTTCTTCCCGGAACTGGGGGCCTTCCGATGACCGACATCCTCAACCAGCCCGGTGCCGAGGCGGCCGCTGTGCCGCCGGCACCGACCGAGGCGCCGGCGGCCTCGCCGTGGGTGCGCCGGATGGAGAGCACCGGCGACTTCGTCGAGTTCGCGCTGACCACCTTCAAGGAGATCCCCACCGCGATCCGGCTCTACCCGTCGGAGATCATGCGGCACTGCGGCGCGATGATCCGCTCCAACGCGGTCGTGGTCATCTTCATGCTCTTCATGATGGGTGCGGTGATGGGCCTGACCGCCCACTTCCTGTTCTCCAACATCGGCATCGACTCCTACATCGCAGCGGTCAACTCGGTGGCCGGCGTGCGCGGCATCTGCCAGGTCGTCTTCGGCTGGATCATCGCGGCCAAGCTGGGCTGCGGCATCGTCGCCGAGCTCGGCGCGATGCGGATCAGCGAGGAGATCGACGCCCTCGAGGTGATGGGCATCCGGGCGATCCCGTTCCTGGCCAGCACCCGCGTGGTGGCAGCGGTGATCGTCCTGCCCGCCCTCTTCGTGGTCGGTCTGCTGGTCAACTTCTGGGCCGGCTGGCTCTTCAACGTGGAGCTCCTGGCCACCGTCTCATCGGGCGGATTCGACTACTTCCTCTACCTGTTCCAGAACATCCGCGACTTCACCATCGCGATGGCCTGGGCCGCGATCCTCGGCCTGATCATCGTCGTCGTCGCCTGCTACTTCGGGTACACCGCCAGCGGCGGTCCGGTCGGCGTGGGCCGCAACACCGCGCAGTCGATGCTCGTCAACCTCGTGCTGGTCAGCGTGATCGGGATGATGCTGGTGCAGCTCTTCTACGGCAACGACCCCAACGCCCCCATCGGCAACTGACCCCCACGACCCTGTCGGAGGAGAGCTCATGAGCACCACAGACCTTGCTGCCCCCATGCCCGGCGGCAGCCACGCGGCCCCGGCCCCGGCGCCGGCGCACACCGTCGAGGTGCGCGACGTGCACAAGCGCTTCGGCCCCTCGCAGATCCTGAACGGCCTGACCGTCGACTTCAAGGACAACGCGATCACCACGGTGCTCGGCCCCTCGGGCACCGGCAAGTCCGTGTTGCTCAAGCACATCGTCGGGCTGCTCGAGCCCGACCAGGGCGAGATCCGGGTCTTCGGCCAGAACATCTGGCAGGTCTCCGAGATCGAGCGCTACGAGCTGCGCAAGCGGTTCGGCGTGCTCTTCCAGGACGGCGCGCTCTTCGGCTCCATGAACATCTACGACAACGTCGCCTTCCCGCTGCGCAAGCACACCGACAAGTCCGAGCGGGAGATCCGCGAGATCGTCATGGACAACCTGCGTGAGGTCGGCCTGGAGGCGGCGATCCACAAGGCTCCCAACGAGATCTCCGGCGGCATGCGCAAGCGCGCCGGCTTCGCCCGTGCTCTGGTGCTCAAGCCGGACGTCGTGCTCTTCGACGAGCCCGACTCCGGGCTCGACCCGGTCCGCACGAAGCTGCTCTCGCAGCTGATCTCCGAGGTGCACGCCGAGCATGGCGGCACCTACATCGTGATCACCCACGACATCCCCACCGCCCGCACCGTGAGCGACTACGTGGCGGTGATCTGGAAGGGCAAGATGGTGCACTACGGCGACGCCGACGGTGCCTTCAACTCCACCGATCCGTTCGTGCGACAGTTCCTCGCCGGTGCTGCCGACGGTCCGTTGGGGATGGACTGACGATGGCCGTCTCGAACCTGTTCTCGCGGCCGGTGACCCGGCTGCTGATCGTCGCTGCTGCGCTCGCGCTGGTGCTCACCTTCGCGCTCAAGCTGGTCGGCGGCAACGACCCGTACACCGTGAAGTTCCTGATGCCGCTGGCCGACAAGACGTTCGTCGGCGCCAAGGTCACCGTCAACGGCGAGCAGGTCGGCTCGATCAGCGACCTCGGCGTGCGTGACGGTATGGCGGTGGTCACCGCCGAGATCGACGAGGAGCACGCCCCGCTGCCGGCCGGGACCCAGGGCCGGGTCCGCTGGGAGTCGGTGCTGGGCGCCCGCACCCTGGAGATCATCCCGGGCGAGTCCGGCAACGCGGACCTGCCCAGCGGCCACCTGCTGACCAGCAACGTCGAGGGTGCCGAGCTCGACGATCTGCTGGCCATGCTGGACGCCCCGACCCGCAAGAAGCTGCAGTCGCTGGTCGCCAGCCTCGCCACCACGGTGGACGGCAAGGAGAAGCGCCTCAACACCACGCTGCAGGAGGCCGGCCCCACGATCCAGGCGCTGGGCGAGGTCGCCCGCGCCGTCGGCGAGGACGGCCCGGCGATCAAGAAGCTGGTCAGCCAGCTGCGCGGCGTGACCAGCACGATGGCGGCCAAGGACGACGAGCTCTCCGCGTCGGTCGCCCAGCTCAACGTCCTGATGAGCGCGGTCGCGGCCGAGCAGGAGAGCCTGCAGGCGACGCTGACCAAGCTGCCGGGCACCCTCGACGTGGCCACCCGGACGCTGGGCGCCGTCGAGTCGCCGGTCGAGTCGGCCCGGGAGCTGCTGCGCGACCTGCAGCCCGCCACCCGCCAGCTCCCGGCGCTGGCCAAGGACCTCAAGCCGGCCCTCGCCGACGCCAAGCCTGCACTCGCCGACCTGACGCCGATCCTCCGCTCGGCCGATCAGCTGCTCACCGACACGCCGGCGTTGGCATCGGGCCTGCGCGACCTGCTGCCCACCACGGACGCGGCGCTGACCCAGGCGAACCCGATGGTCGACTTCCTACGCCCCTACACCCCCGAGGTGGCCGGCTGGATGAGCAACTGGACCGCGACCTTCGGCAACCGCAACCGGATGGGCAACTACGCCCGGGCGCTGATCACCGCTTCGGTCTCCAGCGTCGCCGACGCCCTCCCGGGCGTCCCGCCGGGGATGGGCCAGAACCCGCGCCCGGGGCCCGGCTCGCTGAACGCCTGGAACAGCAAGTCCCTGCTCAATTGGACCGACGCGAACGGTGAGGAGATCCAGTGAGCGCGTTGCAGAACATCGACAAGCGGGTGTCCTTGATCGTCGGGCTGCTGCTGGTGCTCGTCGTGGCCGGTGCGGTCGTCGTCGCCCGCAGTGGTGAGCAGAGCACGCCCAGCATCGCCGGACACTTCGTCGACGCCAGCCCCTTGGAGGTCGGCAGCGAGGTCCGCGCCTACGGCGTCAAGGTCGGCGAGGTGAAGTCGATCGACCTGGTCGACGGGAACGCTCGCGTGGTCCTCGACGTCGACGACGAGGTCCTTCCCCTGCACGAGGACGCCGAGATGAAGATCCGGCCGATCAACCTCCTCGGTGAGAACTTCGTCGAGCTCACCCCGGGCAGCGCCGACAAGCCGGCGCTGCGCGGCGACCTCCCGGTCGAGCGGACCGAGACGGTGGTCACCCTGCAGGCGGTGCTCGACACCTTCGACGACCCGACCTCGGCAGGCCTCGCGGCGCTGGTCTCCGAGCTCGGCAACGGCGTCGCCGGGAACGGCGAGGAGCTGGCCGGGGTGCTCAAGGCGCTCAGCCCGACGATGGCCGGCATCGACCAGCTCGGCGACGTGCTGCGCGAGCAGAACGACGTCCTGGACTCCCTGGTCACCACCGCCGACCCGGTGGCCCGTGCGGTCGCCGGTCAGGACGGGAAGCGGGTGGAGAGGCTGGTCGAGCAGGCGCATCTGATGCTGAGTGCGCTGTCGGCCGAGCGCGAGGGGCTGGAGCAGACCATCGCCCAGCTGCCGGGGGCGATCAAGGAGGCGCAGACCACCCTGGGGTCCCTCGACACCGTGGCCGCCTCGTTGGCGCCCACCCTGAAGAAGGCCCGCCCGGTCACCGACGATCTCGAGGAGATCAGTGGCGAGATCACCGAGTTCTCGCGCTACGCGACGCCGGCCTTCAACTCGTTCGACGAGGTCTTCGCCCACGCCGACGAGCTGATCGCGGAGGCGGCCCCGGCCGTCCGCCAGCTGCGTGCGGCCGGCCCCGAGCTTCGCCGCGGGAGCCGCAGCCTCAAGGTCGCCGGCGACCAGGTGCTCACCGAGGAGCCGCTGGGCAACCTGATGGCCTTCGTGCGCAAGTGGGCGCTGAGCACCAACAGCCGTGACAACATCTCGCACTACTTCCGGGGTCTCTTCCACATCACGCCGGCCGCGTTGAACAACCTGCTCGGTGCCACGGTGATCCCCGAGGTGCTCACGCCGGCGCCGAGCAACGACGGCAACAGCACGCCGGACCAGGTGCTGCCAGGCATCCCCGGCCTCGACCTGGGGGCGCTGGGCGACGTGCTCTCGCCGGAGAACGACATCCTCGGCGGCGTGCTCGGCCAGCTGCTCGGCGGCGTCACGAAGGCGCCGTCGCAGAAGGGCGCGCAGAAGTCGCCGAGTGCGACCGGCCTGACCGACCAGCAGGAGCAGAACCTGCTCGGACTTCTCCTCGGAGGTGGCAAGTGAACGGGCGCGCGCATCGCGACGAGGTCCGCAAGACCTTCATCGGCGTGGTCACCATCCTGGGTGGCTTGGTGATCGCCTACATCGGCATCACCGTGCAGGGCGGCGGCAAGCTGCCGCTGCGCGACTACACCACCGTCACCGCGCAGTTCGAGGACGCCGGCACCCTCAAGCCCGCGCAGAAGGTGACCCAGAACGGCATCCGGGTCGGCCAGATCGTCGAGATCGAGGTCGGCGATGCGGGCGCCGAGGTCACCATGCGGCTCGACGGCGAGCGCGACATCTACCGCGACGCCACCGCCCGGATCGGCAACGAGTCGGCGCTGGGCAAGAAGTTCATCGACCTGGACCCGGGCACCAAGGAGTCCGGTGAGCTGGGCGATGCGGTGATCCCCAGTGAGCAGACCGACTCCGCCTCCGGGCTCGACGACGTCTTCGCGCCCTTCGAGCCGAAGGCCCGCCAGGGCCTGCAGACGGCGCTGAGCCAGGTCGGGGGCGGCTTCTCCGGCCATGCCGGCGACCTCAACGACGTGCTCGGGCGCGGTCCGCAGCTGCTCGCGAAGGGGGAGACGGTGGTCGACACCCTGGCTGCTCCGCAGACCAACCTCGACGACCTGCTGGTCACCGCCGACAGCCTGGCGGCGCAGTTCGCCGACCGCTCCGACACGCTGGCGACGCTGATGGACGAGGCGTCGGTGACCCTGGAGGCCGTCAACGTCGACGACACCGCTCCGCTGCGGGCCACCGTCGCCCAGCTGCCCGAGGTGCTGAGGACCGCGCAGACGGGGCTGAAGGCGATCAACCCGCCGTTGACCCGGACCGCCGCAGCGGTACGCGAGCTCGCCCCCGGCGTCGACGAGCTGGTCGCCGCGACCCCCGACCTGCGGGGCTTCCTCACCGAGTCGCCGCCGGTCGCACGCACGGTCGTGGAGTTCACCGAGGACGCCGAGCGGCCGCTGGAGGAGCTGGTCCCCGCGATCCGCGATCTGCGCCCGGTGGTCGCCCGCGCCCAGCGCACCCTGACCTACGCGGACCCGTTGCTGGCAACGCTGATGCCGTACTGGGCCGACGTCGCCGGGATGGTCGCACAGCACGACCTGCTCAGCGGCCACTACTCGCCCGACAAGCACTACTTCAGCGCCCAGCTGACCATGCCGGGCATCTACAACGTGACCCTGCCCGACCCGCTGGCCGACGTGAATCCGTACCCGGGACCGGGCAACGCGTTCAAGAAGCCCGGACGCTGAGGAGAGGCGAGAAGATGGCAAGGAACATCCTCAGGGCGGGATCGCCCCGGGCCCGCAAGGGCGTCGCCCTGGTCGTGGTCGCCACGGCCGTGATCGCCGGCCTGGCCTTCAAGAACTCGATCAAGGTCGCCGTCCGCGGCGGCGAGACGGTGCAGGCGGAGTTCGCCCAGAGCTACGGCCTGGTCGACGGCGTCACCAAGGTCAAGGTGGCCGGCCTCCAGGTCGGTGTGGTCACCGACGTCGAGACCACCGACTCCGGCACCGCGCTGGTCTCGATGAAGATCGACGACGAGGTGATGGAGTCGCTGGGCTCGAAGCCGAGCGCACGCGTCGTCCCGCTCACCCTGCTCGGTGGCCAGTACTCCGTGGAGCTGCACCGCGGTGGCAACGGCTCCTTCGACGGCGAGCGGATCGACGTCACGCGCACCTCGATGCCGGTCGAGCTCGACCGGGTGATGGAGGCGCTGCCGGCCGACACCCGCAAGGCCACCCAGCGCCTGCTGGGCAACACCGACAAGGCGCTGAAGAAGGGCGGCTCCGAAGGACTGCGCGACCTGGTCGACGTGGCGCCGGCGGTGCTGCCGCCGGCCGGGACCCTGCTGGAGTCGCTCCAGGGCGAGAACCCCGGCAACGACCTGCCGTCCATCGTCACCGACCTGCAGGCGGCCGCCGACGTGCTGGTGGCGCGCGACGAGAAGCTGGCCCAGACGCTGGCGGGTCTGGACACCACCACCGCGGCTCTCGCCGCCCGGCGCACCGAGCTCGCGGCGACCCTCCAGGAGCTGCCCACCGCGCTGACCGCGGCCGACCGTGGCCTCGAGCAGCTGCACGGCACGCTCACCCTGCTGGACGAGTCGACCGCCAAGCTGAAGCCCTCGGTCAAGGAGATCGCTCCGCTGCTCGACGAGCTGAGCCCGACCATCGCCGAGGCGCGGCCCGTGCTGCGCCAGCTCCCCGCGATCACCACCGACGTCCGGGCCGTGCTGAACCAGTTGGTGCCCGCCGTCCCGGTCGCGACCGGCATCGTCGACGACGTCCGCGGCCCGGTGATCGAGCGGATCGAGGGCCCGATCCTCGACAAGCTCGGCAAGACCTGGCACGGCAAGGACGAGTACAAGCACAGCGGCGGCGGCGTCCAGGCGGAGAACAAGTTCTATGAGGAGATCGCCTACATGGTCACCAACCTCAACCGCTCGGTGATGTCGAAGGACGCGCAGGGCAGCGTCCTGCACTTCCAGGCCGGTGCCGGCCTCTCCTCGATCCAGCCGCTCGCGCTGGACGAGATGCTGGCCGGGCTGCTGCCGCAGCTGAAGGGAGCGCAGGACTGATGGGAACCTCATTCAGCACGCTCGCCGAGCGGGTGCGCAACACCCCGGGCCTGGGCCGCGACGTGCTCGCACTCGGCATCTGCGTGGCGCTGGGCATCGCCTGCTCTCTCTACATCCTCGGCAAGCAGGACGTCAGCGCGCCGTGGACGGACAAGTTCACCTTCAGCGCGGAGTTCGACAAGGCGCCCGCGGTGCGACCCGAGGCCATGCAGGAGGTGCGCATCGCCGGGGTGAAGGTCGGCCGGATCACCGCCGCCGAGCCCACCGAGAACGGCAACGCGAAGGTCGAGTTCAGCATCGACCCCGAGCAGCGGGTGTACAGCAACGCCCGCGTGGTGATCCGCACCAAGTCCCCGCTGAACGTCATGTACGCGACCCTGGACCCGGGCGGTCCGCCGGCGGCGCCGCTGCCGGAGGGCGCCACCATCCCGATCACCCAGACGGATCGGGCGATCCAGCCCAACGAGCTGCTGGACAAGCTCGACGAGAAGGCACGCACCGGTCTGACCGCGCTGCTCAACGAGGCGGACATCGCCCTCGCTGACGACGCCGCCGCACTCGGTGAGGGCCTCGACTCGACCCGGCTGGCGATGCAGAGCTTCCAGCCGGTCCTGGAGCAGCTGCAGACCCGGCGCGCGAACATCCGCCGCCTGGTCACCTCGTTCTCCTCGATCGCCGAGGCGGTCGGTGACGACCGGGCCCGCCTGGTCGCGCTGACCGAGGACTCCCACGCCACCTTGACGGCGCTGGCAGGCAAGGACCAGGAGCTGGAGGCCACCTTGGCCCGGCTGCCCGGCTTCACCGCCGACCTCCGCTCCTCGATGAAGAGCGTGGACGCGCTTTCCACCGAGCTCGACCCCACCCTGGTCTCGCTGACCGAGGCGTCGGAGGAGCTGCCGGACGCGCTCGGCGACCTGACCGGCTCGGTGCGCGCCATCCGCCGCTTCGTCGACGGCGCCGCCCCGGTGGTGGACGCCGCCGGACCGGTGGTCACCGACCTGCGCCCGCTCTCCGGCGACGTCCGTGCGGCGCTGGTCAACCTGGCCCCGGTCGCGGACCTGCTCCCGGCGGCGACGCAGCGCCTGGTGCCCTGGATGGAGGACCTGGCCGGGTTCGTCTACAACACCTCGTCCTCCTTCAGCCTCTACGACGCCAACGGCGGCATGGGACGCGCCGTCGTCAACGTGGACCTGACCAACCCGCTCGGTGGCCTGCAGGACGAGGGCATCGAGGGATACGGAGCCAAGCGATGAGCGAGACCCTGGGCAAGCGGCCGCTGGCGCCGCGGATCACCGTGCTGAGCATCGTGGTGCTCTGCATCGTCGGCTTCATCTACCTGTGGAACGGGACCGGAGGCCCGACGCCGGGCCTGGCCGGGCCGTACCGGGTCAGCTTCGCCGCGGACGACATCAAGAACCTGCGTCCGGCCGGCGACGTCCGGATCGCCGGGGTGCTGGTCGGGCGCGTCACCGAGCAGCGCAACGAGGACGGCAAGGCCGTCGTCGACCTGGAGATCGACGACGAGTTCGCCCCGCTGCACGAGGGAGCCACCGTCCGGGTCGGGATGAAGTCCGTGATCGGCCAGTCCTACGTGGCGATCGTGGACGGCACCGGCAAGGAGCTCGACGGCGGCACCACGCTCTCCGGTGCGTCGGTGATCGACCCGGTCGACATCGACGAGGTGGTCGGCACCTTCGACGCGCCGACCAAGAAGGCGCTGGCCGGCTTGTTGGGCTCGCTCGACCCGGCCACCGCGAACACCGCCGAGGACATCGACGCCCTGCTGGCCGGCGTCGGGATGATCGGTCGCGAGGGGTACACCGCCGTCGACGCGATCGCCGCCCAGAGCAAGGACCTGACCGCGCTGGTCAACGAGTCCACCAAGATCCTGGCGGCGCTCAACACCGGGCGCGACCAGCTCGGCTCGCTGGTGAGCAACGCGCAGCGCCTCACCCACGCGACCGCCGGACAGTCGGAGAACCTGGAGGCCTCGGTGCGCAAGCTGCCCGGCCTGGTGAACGCCGCGGGACGGGCCACCGGCACGTTGGACGGGCTGGCCACCGACCTCAGCCCGGTGGCCGCCGACCTCGACCGGTCCGCGGAGCCGTTGAGCGCCGCGCTGGCCGACCTGCCGCCGATCACTACCAGCCTGCGCAGCCTGCTGGAGCCGATGGACAGCTCCCTGGGTCGCTCGCAGAGCACGCTGGAGCAGGTGCCGGCGCTGGCGTCGATGGTCAGCGACATCGCTCCCGACGTCGACACCCTGCTCGCCAACGCCAACCCGATGGTCCAGTACCTGGCGCCCTACGGCGTCGACATCGGCTCGTTCTTCGGCAACTTCGGCGGCACCTTCGACCTGCCCCTGGAGAACGGGGTCAAGGCGGTCCGGCTGGCGCCGCTGTTCAGCGCCTACACGGTGCGCAACAACCCGCTGAACCTGATGGCGATCGACCCGCTGCACTGGAACAACCCGTATCCGGCGCCGATGACCGCCGACAAGCCGGGCCCCGGCAGCGGGGTCTATCCCAAGATCGAGAAGGAAAAGTAGGAGTGACGGTTCGTTCCACCCTCCGCCAGCCGGCGGCCCTGGCCCGGGTACTGCTCGTCGTAGCAGTGCTCGGGCTGGTCGGCCTCGGGCTGAGCCGGGCGGAGATCGACACCGGCATCTCCTCGTTCGTGCCGAACGACGACGACTCCTATGCCGCGACCGAGCAGCGCGACCAGGACTTCGGGGCGGATCCGATCGTGGTGCTGCTGCACGGCAGCGGCAAGGACGGACTGCTGATCGACGGTGAGCAGCTCCGCCGCCTGGTCGGGCTGGAGGGCGAGCTCGCCCAGCTGCCGGACGTCGCCGTCGTCTACGGGCCGGGCACGGTCCTCAACCAGACCGCCAAGTCGGTGCGCAACGTGATCCTGCAGATCAGCGGGGCCCGCGACAGCATCGAGAACTCCGCCCGTGCCCAGGCCAAGGCGGAGGGACTGAGCGGTGCCGCTCGCGCCAAGCGGGTGGACGCCGCAGTGGCCGAGTTCGACGAGCGCTACGGGGCGCTGGTGGCCCAGGCGATGCCGATGGGCCTGCCCAGCCTGTCGAACAGCAAGTTCGTGGCCTCGGTGCTCTTCGGCGACGACGGCGAGCCGCGCTCGGAATGGCGCTTCCTCGCGCCGACGGCCAAGTCGGCGACCCTGCTCATCCGGCCCCGTGCCGGACTCGACCAGGCCGGCACCCGGCAGCTGGTGGGGCGGGTCACCGAGACCGTGGACGCCGCCGGGCTGGAGACCCGCGACCCGGTCGTGACCGGTCTGCCGGTGGTCACCTCGGCGGTCGCCGAACGCGCCACCGACGAGGCCCCGCGCCTGGGACTGCTGGCGATCGGCGCGGTCGCCGCGGTGCTGTTCCTGATGCCGTGGACCCGACGGCGCCGCGACCGGCTGCGCCCGTTGGTCGTCGTCGCGCTGGGCACCGCCACCACGCTCGCGCTCTTCGGCGCGCTGGGGCGCCCGATGTCGCTGGGCGTGATCGCCTTCCTGCCGATCGTGCTCGGCATCGGCTCGGACTTCCCGATCTATCTGGCCCGGGGAACGTCTCGTCGCACCGTGCTCTCGGCGGCGGCCGGGGCCGCGTTGGCCTTCGCCTGCCTGGCGCTGTCCCCGCTGCCCTTCGTGCGGGAGTTCGGCCTGGCGCTGGCCCTCGGCGTGGTCTGCACCCTGGCCTGGGGGCTGGTGCTGCTCGGGTGGCTGCGAGGCGCGGACACGGACTTGGACATGGACGCGGACGTGGACGGGGACGATCGGGGTCGGGCCGGTGCCGACCAGCGGGACGCTGCCCCGCCGCGCTCACGACCCTCGCGCCGGCTCACGGCCGGCCTCTGCCTGGCTGCCGCCGTGGCCGCCGTCGCGGGATGGATCGCGTTGCCCAGCCTCAGCATCGAGTCCCGCGCGGACCGGCTCGCGGCCGGCCTGCCCGAGCTCGAGGACGCCCGGACCGCGGAGCAGACGCTCGGCTTCGCCAGCGAGATCACCGTGGTGGTGCGCGGCAAGAGCGTGCTCACCCCCGAGGTGCTGGCCTGGGCGGCGGAGGCCGAGAGCGTGCTGCTCACCCGGCATGCCGACGTGCTGCGCCCGCTGCTCACCATGAACCGGCTGCTGGAGTTCCTCGGCGCCACGCCCACGCAGACCGAGATCGAGGCCGGCTCGGCCCTGTTGCCCAGCTATCTGCTCGAGGCCGTGATCGGCGACGGCGGCGAGGTCGGCGCGCTGACCTTCGGACTGGCCGTCGACGACGTCGCCGAGCAACGGCGTCTGGTCGAGGAGATCCGTGCCGAGCTGCCCGCCGCGCCGAAGGGCACCACCGTGGAGCTCGTCGGCCTGCCGGTGATCGCCGGCAGCGGTCTCGACGCGGTGAACGCGAGCCGGTGGACGATCGGCGTGGTCGGCATCGCGCTGGCGGCGATCGCGGTCGGCGTGGGCCTGCGCTCGCGCCGGATGGGCCTGCTGGTCGCCTGCTCCGCCGTGCTGGCAGCGGGGTGGGTCTATCTCGCGATCCTGCTCAGCGGCGCGAACCTGAACCCGCTCACCATGGCGGTCGCCGCGCTGGTCACCGTCACCGCCTGCGAGTTCACCGTGATGCTGGGCCACCCGCACGCGCAGGGCCGGCGACTGCAGCGGGCCGTCATCGTCGCGGTCTCCGCGGCGACCCTCGGCTACCTGGCCCTGACCCTGTCGGACCTGGCAGTGATCCGGTCCTTCGGCTGGGTGCTGGCCGGCGGCGTCCTCGCCTCCTGCGTGGCGTCCTGGCTGGTCACCACCGCCGCAGCCGTGCTGTGGCCGAGCTCCCAGAGGACCGGGGCGGCGGAGGCCGTCGGCACCGGCGAGCGGGCGATGGAGAAGAAGAAGCACGACGAACGAGAGGTAGTGCCGTGTTCGTGAATCGGTTGTCCACGCTCCGCTGGGAGCGCTTCGTGCCGCGTGGCGTGGCTCGCTGGGTGGTCCTCGCCGTGGTGATCGTGCTGGTCGCCGGAGCCGGCTTCGCGCTGACCCGTGGCGACGACGACGAGCTCGCCGACGGAGACGTGCTCCGGGTGGGCGACACCTCGGTCACCGCCGAGCAGCTCGACGACCGGATCGCTGCGCTGGAGGCCCTCTACGGCGTGACGCCACCACAGGAGAAGGAGGCCGCCGAGCGCTTCCGGCGCGACGCCGCGAAGTCCTACGTGATGGGGCTGGTCGTCGAGGCGGAGGCCGAGCGGCGCGACATCGTGATCGCCGAGAAGCAGTCCCGTGCCGAGCTGGGCAAGCTGATTGAGGAGCGGCTGGCCGGCGACCGTGCCGCCTTCACCCGGTTCCTCGGCGACGCCCAGATCACCGAGGAGATGGTGCTCGCCGAGATCGGCCGGACGCTGGCCACCAATCGTCTCTACGAGCAGGTGGTCGCCGACGTGGAGGACGCGACCCTGGAGCAGGCCCGCACCGAGTACGACGCGCGCCGCGACGAGATGAGCACGGCGGAGAAGCGTGCGCTCAGCAACATCGTGGTGGGCACCGAGGCCGAGGCGCAGGCGGTCCTCGCCGAGCTGGGCAAGGGCACCGACTTCGCCAAGGTCGCCGCCGCCACCTCGCAGGACACCAGCACCAGCGGCAAGGGCGGCGCGCTGGGCACGGTCGAGCAGGCCGACCTGGACCCCACCTACGCCGTCGCCGCGTTCGCCGCGCGCAAGGGCGAGCCGTTCGGCCCCACCGAGTCCGAGTTCGGCTGGAACGTCGGCGTGGTCACCAAGATCGTGCCGGGCACGCCGCTGAGCTTCGAGGAGGTCGCGCCGACCCTGATCGCCGCGCTCACCACCAAGGCCCAGAACGACGTGTGGCAACGGTTCCTGGCGGATCTGCTCGCCGACGCGGACGCCGTCTATGCCGACGACTATCAGCCCGAGAACCCCACCAGTGCGCCGTCCGAGGCCGTCGAGCCCGAGGGCGCCGACCCCGACCAGAAGGAAGACTGAGCCGTGGCCCACATCATCACCCGGGCGTGCTGCAACGATGCGGCCTGCGTTCCGGTGTGCCCGGTCAACTGCATCCACCCCACGCCGGACGAGCCCGACTATCTGACCGCGGAGATGCTCTACATCGACCCGGACTCCTGTGTGGACTGCGGTGCCTGCGTGGACGTCTGCCCCGTCGGCGCGATCCACGCCGACTACGACCTGCCCGACGAGTTCGCCCGCTTCGAGGCGATCAACGCCCGCTACTTCGCCACCCCCGAGCGTCGCGACTACCCGGCGGAGGCGCCCAGCGTGACCAAGCGGTCGTGGGCGCCCGAGCAGGGTGCCGAGCCGTTGCGGGTCGCGGTGATCGGCTCCGGGCCGGCCGCCTGCTACGCGGCCGAGGAGCTGCTCTCCCAGCGGGGTCTCGGGGTCCAGGTCGACCTCTTCGAGCGGCTGCCGGTGCCCTGGGGGCTGGTCCGCTTCGGCGTCGCCCCCGACCACCAGGACACCAAGGCCGCGAGCGCGCCGTTCCTGCGCACGCTGCGCCGCGCGGGCTGCCGGATCTTCCTCAACACCGAGGTGGGCAAGGACATCTCGCTCGCCACCCTGCGCGAGCAGTACCACGCGGTGATCGTCGCCTCGGGCGCCACCGGCGACCGTGCGCTGGGGGTCCCGGGGGAGGAGCTGGCCGGCAGTCACTCCGCCACTGAGTTCGTGGCTTGGTACAACGGCCATCCCGACTACGCCGAGCACAGCTTCGACCTCAGCGCGGAGCGGGCGGTGATCGTGGGCAACGGCAACGTCGCCCTCGACGTCGCCCGGGTGCTGGCCAGCGACCCCGACCGGCTGGCGCGCACCGACATCGCGGACCACGCGTTGGAGGCGTTGCGGCACAGCAAGGTGCGTGAGGTCGTGGTGCTGGCTCGGCGTGGCCCGTTGGAGGCGGCCTACACGATCAAGGAGCTGCTGGGACTGACCGAGATCCCCGACGTCGACCTGGTGGTGGACCCCGACGTGCTCAGCTCCCCGCAGGGGTGGGGCCGCGACGGCGATCCGGCGAGCTCGGTCGCCGTCCACAAGGTGGAGCTGCTGCGTGAGCTCAGCACCCCCGAGGCCGGCACCGAGCGCCGGATCGTGCTGCGCTTCCTCTCTTCGCCGGTGGCGGTGGAGGGAACCGATCGCGTGCAGGGGTTGACGATCGAGCGCAACGAGCTGGTCGAGAGCGACGGTCGCTGGGTGGCGCGACCGACCGGGGAGCGGGAGACGCTGGAGACCGGGCTGGTCCTGCGCTCGGTCGGCTACCGGGGCCGTGAGGTGGCCGGACTGCCGTTCGACGCCGAGCGCGGAGTGCTGCCCAACGACGGCGGCCAGGTGCTGGACGCCGACGGCGCGACGGTGCCGGGGGTCTTCACCACCGGCTGGATCAAGCGTGGCCCGTCGGGAGTGATCGGCTCCAACAAGCGCTGTGCGCGGGAGACCGTGTCGCGGCTGCTCGACGCCTGGGCGGCCGGGAGCCTGCCCACGCCGACGCGCGCGGACGACGTCACGGCGTTGCTGCCCGACCATGTCGACCTCGACGGGTGGAAGCGGATCGAGGCCCACGAGGTCAGCGAGGGCAAGGCGAGCAAGCGGCCCCGGGTGAAGCTGGTCGAGGTGGCGAGGATGTTGGAGGTGGCGCGCGGCTGACGCCGCGCGCCGGAGGAGGAGAAGAGGACACGTGGATCCCCGAACCCCGGTCCTGGTCGGTGGCGGCCAGTTGACCCTGCGTGATGAGCCCTTGGCGCCGACCGAGATGCTGGCCGAGGCGGTGCTCGCGGCGGCTGTCGACGCGGGGGCACCGTCGTTGGCTGCGGCTCTGGAGAGCATCCGGGTGCCGAAGATCCTGAGCTGGCGCTACCGCGACCCGGGTGCCCTGGTCGCCGAGCTGCTCGGTGCTGATCTGCGGCACTCGGTGTACACCGGCGACGGTGGCAGCCATTCGCAGGCGCTGGTCAACGAGGCCGCCGCGGACATCGCCGCCGGGCGCCTGGACGTGGTCGTGGTCGGCGGCGCGGAGGCATGGCGTAGCCGGATGGCGTTGAAGAAGCAGGGCCTGCGTCCGTCGTGGCCGAGCCAGGACGACGACGTCGTCAAGGCGGAGCATCGCCCGGGCGTGCCGATGTGGGACGACACCGAGATGCGGGCCGGCCTCGACCGCCCGGCCTACGTCTACCCGATCTTCGAACAGGCGCTGCGGATCGCGGCGGGGCGCAGCATGGCCGAGCACCGCGAGCACGTCGCTCGGCTGTGGTCGCGGTTCAGCGAGGTGGCGGCGGGCAACCCCTACGCCTGGTCGCCGAAGCGGCTGAGCGCCGAGGAGATCGCCACCGTGTCGCCGGGCAACCGGATGGTGGCCGCGCCGTATCCGAAGCTGATGAACTCGAACAACTTCGTCGACCAGGCCGCAGCCGTGATCGTCTGCTCGGTGGAGGCGGCGCGCCGGCACGGGGTGCCGGAGGACCGGTGGGTCTTCCTGCGTGCCGGCGCCGAGGCTGCGGACACCGCGCAGATCGCGGCGCGGGGCGCGCTGCACCGCTCGCCGGCGATCCGGCATGCCGCAGCCACCGCGCTCGCCCTGGCCGGCGTCGGCGTCGAGGAGCTGGGGCCGGTCGACCTCTACTCCTGCTTCCCGTCCGCGGTGCAGGTGGCGGCGGCCGAGATCGGTCTGCCGCTCGACGACCCGGAGCGCGACCTCACCATCACCGGCGGGCTGAGCTTCGCCGGCGGACCGTGGAACAACTACTCCACCCACGCCATCGCCGCGATGATCGGCGCGGTGCGCGAGACCGGCCGCCCCGGCCTGGTGACCGCCAACAGCGGCTACCTGACCAAGCACGCGATCGGCGTCTACGCGCCCTCACCGGCGGGTGCCGAGGGCTCTGCCGGGGCTGCGGGCTCAGGGGTCGGCACGGGCTCGGAACTGCGCTCCGGCTCGGCCTTCGCGGGCTCGGGCTCAGGCTCGGCCTTCGCGCGCGCGGGCTCGGGTCCCGGCTTCGTGCGCGCCGACGTCCAGGCCGCCGTCGACCGCGAGCCGACCACGCGGGTCACCGCGGCGGTCGCGGAGCCGAGCGACGGCGTCCTGGAGGCGTGGACGGTGGTCTACGACCGCGACGGCAACCCCGAGCAGGCGCTCGCCGCCGTCCGCCTGCCCGACGGCTCGCGCACCCTGGCCCGCTCCACCGACCCGGCCTATGCCGCCCACCTCGCCACCCACGAGGCCGAAGGCTCCGCCGTCACCGTCGCCCCAGACGCCACCCTCCGCCCCTGAACCCTGGAGATAGTCCCTGACGTTTTCGTGGTTTTCGGGGGGTCAAAACCACGAAAACGTCAGGGACTACCCCGAAAGCGTGACTGGTGGGGCGCGTGTGACCAGGGCCGGTGGGGCCGCTGGCTGTCCACAAGGTGGGTGGTGGACGTCACGTGAGACTTGGCCTGTGGGATTCTGTGAAACCTGTTCCAATGCAGGGACGACGTGGGGTGGGCGAGGGAGTGCCGGCCCCAGGTAAGACCAGGAAGCTTTTTTCGAGGAGAGAACATGCCCGAAGCAGTGATCGTCAGCGCCGTGCGTACCCCGATCGGTACCTCCTACAAGGGCACGCTGCGCGAGACGCTGGCCGAGGAGCTGGCGACCGTCGTCGTCGGCGAGGCGGTCAAGCGCTCCGGCCTGAACGCTGAGGACTTCGGCGACATCATCCTCGCCGAGTCGACCGCCGGTGGCGGCGACATCGCCCGCTACGCCGCCGTCGCCAACGGCATGATCCAGGTGCCCGGCCAGGCCGTGCAGCGTTGGTGCGCCGGCTCGCTGACCGCGATCGGCAACGCCGCCGCTCAGATCCGCTCGGGCATGGAGTCCGCGATCATCGCCGGTGGCACCCACTCCTACTCGACCTCGCCGGCGATGACCTCCAAGCTCGCCGACGGCTCGACCAAGGAGGGCATGCGCCCGTCCTTCCCGTACTACGAGACCGAGGAGTACGGGAAGGCCACCGACGACGTGCTCGTCAACGTGGGCTTCAACATCGCCAAGGAGCGCGGCATCACCCGCGAGGAGATGGACGCCTGGGCGTTCCGCTCGCACCAGCGCGCGATCGCCGCGATCGACGCCGGTCAGTTCCTGGACGAGATCGTCCCCGTCAAGGCTCGCCTCGAGGGCGAGATCGTCGACTTCTCCGTCGACGAGCACCCGCGTCGCGGCGGCTCGCTGGAGAAGCTTGCCGGCCTCAAGGGCGTGCGCGACATCGAGGGCTTCACCATCACCGCCGGCAACTCGTCGGGTGTCAACGATGCCGCCTCCGCGCTCGCGATCGTCAGCGACGAGCTCGCTGCCGAGCGTGGCCTCACCCCGCTGGCCCGGATCCGCGCCTGGGGCGCCGTCGGCGTGCAGCCGCACCTGTGTGGCGTCGGTGGCGTGGACGCCATCCCGCACGTCCTCAAGCGTGCCGGCCTGAGCGTCTCCGACGTCGACCTGTGGGAGATCAACGAGGCGTTCGCCTCGGTGCCGATCGCCGCGGTCAAGGAGCTGGGCATCGACGAGGAGAAGGTCAACCCGTGGGGCTCCGGCTGCTCGCTGGGCCACCCGATCTCCGCCTCCGGTGGCCGCATGGTCGCCACCCTCGCGCACGAGCTGAAGCGTCGTGGCGGCGGCATCGCCGTTGCGTCGATGTGTGCGGCCGGCGGCCAGGGCGGCGCCGTGGTCATCGAGGCGATCTGACCCTCGCAGTCTGCACGAAGCGGCGCCGTCCCGAATGGGACGGCGCCGCCTCTGTCTATGGCGCTGCGGCGCGGCGCTCAGCCGGCGAAGTTGGTCAGCAGGAGCTCGCTGTGTCGCTCGAGCTCCGGGACGGCGCGTTCCAGGATCTCCAGGCAGCCAGGGGTCTCTACATGCGGGGCGCAGGCCTCGACGAAGGCGGCGGGGAAGTCGGTGGCCAGCTCGACAGCTCGCCCAGCGAACCAGTCCGCGCTGACACCGATGGCCTGAGCGGCCTTGTCGAGCTGCTTGCGCCGGATCCGGGACGCATGGCGTTCGCCGCCGATCGAGACAGCGATGGAGCGGTCGGTGGTCGTGGGGTCGTAGATGAGTCCGGTCGCCAGGTCATAGAGAGGCGCGACGCTGATCGCCGACGGTGTGCGGAGGAGTGAGATGTTCTTCGCGTGCCCGTCCGGTGCGCCCGAGACCAGATTGATCAGCGCGAACTCGGCCAGTGCCTTCCGGTCGTCGACAAGGTCAGTCGACTCGCGCTTGAGGATGTTCGCCATGTCCCGCAGCCCCGGCCCTCCGTTGGTCTCGTACTTGCGCGCGGGAACGCGCCGACAGGCCTGCGCGAGGTCCTCTTGATGGATCCGCTCCACCTGGCGACCCTCGATCGCCCTGTCGTAGCGCGTGGAGACGATCGCCCACTGGTCGCCGAACCGCTGGAACGAACTCGGCGCGACGCCGATGCCGACGAGTCCGGCCGCGGTCAGTGTCAGGTGCTCGGCAAGGGCTTGGTGGTTGAGGTCTTTGATGCCTGGTTTGAGGATGTGCGTGGTCGCCGCGGCTCCTTGTGCGGAGAACCATTCCCCTTCCAGGTAGGCAAGCGCGAACTTCTCCTGCTGGCCCGCCAACGACCAGTGCTCACCCTTCATCGACCAGGAGGCGTTGTCTCCGGAGACGGCGCGCAACCGCTCTTCGATGTCGGTCTCGGAGACCGGCAGGTACGTGGCTTCCTCGCTGATGACCGTTGCGAGCTCGTCGGGAAGCACGAACTGGACGGCGCCCGGGCAATCCAGGCCCATCGCGCCGAGCAGCGCGAACCAGTCCTGGGAGTCGACGTCGAGCTGCGCGCCCCACGCGGTGAGGGCGCCTTGGTTCTCGGGGAGCAGGCCGAGGAAGAAGGGGGCGGTTCGTTCTGCCGTGTACTCCGTCGAGGTCAGCGGCAGGCTGGCGGAGAGCGCGAGGTCCGAGTCGGCGACGTACTGCGCTTCGTAGCTGAACCTCGGCGCCTCGGAGTCGCTTCGGCGGAGGTGTCCGACGAGCTGGCCGTGGAGCAGAACGCAGAGCTCATCCGCCCTCGCCATCGTCACTCTTCCTCGTGCTGTGGGCGGCCTGCTCGATGGCGCGTTGTGCTGTCCTGTTGAGCTTGGTGGTGTCGATGCTTGCCAGAGTCCTGCGCAGGGTCTCGGATCGTGGCCCGTCTCCTGCGGGCGCTGCGAAGCGAGCGAGTGCCGCATCGAGGCTGGACTGCATGGCGGCGACCCGGGCCGAGCTGTCCTGCGACGGCGCTGAAGGCGTCGGACCAGCAGGCTCGGTGCGTCCTGCGAGCTCGGTTGCGGGTGCTGCCTCGGCATCGGGCGCAGCGTGCTCCGGCGCCGACGGCGTGCTCTGCGGGGCGGACCTGGTGTCTTCGAGGCGCAGCGTCAGCTCAAGTGCCGAGAAGAGCCGAAGCAGCGGTTCCAGCTCGGCGCCCCGGTGTCCGGCCTCAACCCGTGCGAGCCACGATCGGGAGACGCCGGCCTGCGCTGCCGCATCCGCCTGGCTCAGGTTGCGCGCCTTGCGAGCATTGCGGACGACGGCCCCGAGCTTGGTCCAACTGCCGATGGTCGCCATGCCGAGCTCCTCCCGCTCCGTGCGTCGTCCTCGTTCGCAGACATTCTAGATTAGTCCTCGTTCGAGGGCAATTGATACTGTCCTTGTTCGCAGACACTGGATCGGCCTTCTCCTTCGAGAACGACAGCGGCCGGCGCCCGTCCCCTGGGGATGACTCGCGGCCCACGCAGATAGTCCCTGACGTTTTCGTGGTTTTCAGGCCCGAGAAACCACGAAAACGTCAGGGACTATCTCCTAGGAGCCCGCTGCAACCCCGGCCCGGGACGGTCCCAACCACCGGGCAGGGGTGAGTGGGGTTCCGGGACTCTGCCATCCTGCAAGGACGCCCCTGGTGATCGTCTGCGGACGATCGCCGACCTGTACTCGATGAGGAGACGCCCCGGATGACCGAGATCGACCTGAAGACCCAGACCATCGCCGTGCTGGGAGGCACCGGCCCGCAGGGTCGTGGCCTGGCCCGTCGCTTCGCCCAGGCCGGTCTGAACGTGGTCATCGGCAGCCGCGGCTCCGAGAAGGCCGAGGCCACCGCGGCCGAGCTGGCCGAGGCCACCGGCGGCACCGTCTCCGGTGCCGACAACGCCACCGCCGCCGCGCAGGGCGACATCGTCCTCGTCGTCGTCCCGTGGGACGGCCACGGCGAGCTCGTCGCCAGCCTCGCCGGCCAGCTCGCCGGCAAGATCGTCGTCGACTGCGTGAACCCGCTCGGCTTCGACAAGCAGGGCGCCTACGCGCTCGCCGTCGAGGAGGGCTCCGCCACCCAGCAGGCCGCTGCGCTGCTGCCGGAGAGCCGCGTCGTGGGTGCCTTCCACAACGTCTCCGCCGTCCTGCTGGAGAACCCCGAGGTCACCGACCTGGGCACCGACGTGCTGGTGCTGGGCGACGACCGCGAGGCCACCGACACCGTGCAGGCGCTCGCTGACACCATCCCCGGCGTCCGCGGCATCTACGGCGGCCGGCTGCGCAACGCGCACCAGGTGGAGGCGCTGACCGCCAACCTGATCAGCATGAACCGGCGCTACAAGGCACACGCGGGCGTGCGGATCACGGACGTTTGAGACACTGGGCGGCGTGATTGACGAGATTCGGGCCTGGGACATCGAAGTACGCGACCAGGTGATCAACCTGGTACGCGCCTGTCGCGAGGTCGACGGCAACTCGCCGCTCGACGAGGCGGCGGTACTGCGACTGAAGAACCGAGGGCTCACCGGATCTCGCCTGTGGCTGGCCGACCGGGCCGGCTTCGCGCTGCTCCATGACGGCGCACTCGACCTCGCGGTCGCTCCCGAGCACCGCGGCACCGGCCTGGGCGCCGCCCTCGCCGAGGTCGCGGTCGAGGAGACCCGCGCCGCCTGGTCGCACGGCGATCACCCGGCCGCTGCCCGCCTGGCGCAGCGGTTCGGGTTCGCCCGTGCCCGCGAGCTCTGGGTGATGCGGCGCCCGGTGGGCAACGAGCCCGCGCCGACCGGCGTCGAGATCCGCACCTACACCGACGCCGACCGCGACGAGCTGCTCCGGGTCAACGCCGAGGCGTTCGCCAGCCACCCGGAGCAGGGCGCGATGGACGCCGAGAACCTGGCCGAGCGGATGGCGGAGCCGTGGTTCGACCCGGCCGGCCTGCTGGTGGTCACCGAGGGCGATCGGATGCTCGGCTTCCACTGGACCAAGCAGCACAGCCCGGAGGTCGGCGAGGTCTACGTGGTCGCCACCGACCCGGCCGCGCGTGGCCGAGGTCTCGGCAAGGCGCTCACCATCGCCGGGCTGCGGCATCTGGCCGGCGTGCTGGACGACGACGGCGAGGTGATCCTCTACGTCGAGGGCGACAACGCCGCGGCGAAGGGCCTCTACATCTCGCTCGGCTTCACCCACGCGGACGCCGACACCCACGTCCAGTACCAGCGCTGACCTGGCGGGGCCTCGGCTACCGGGGCCTCGCAAGGCTCGGCCAACGAGGCAGCCTCGACCCAACGAGCCACGCGCAAACAATGAGGCAGCCGCGGCCAACCGGCAGGCCCGCCAGCGCTCAGGCGTCGACCTCGGACGACTCCTCGGCGTCGGCCGAGGCGTCCTTCGGGAGCACGAACCGATAGCCGACGTTGCGCACGGTGCCGATCAGCGTCTCGTTCTCGGGGCCGAGCTTGGCACGCAGCCGCCGCACGTGGACGTCGACGGTGCGGGTGCCACCGAAGTAGTCGTAGCCCCACACCTCCTGCAGCAGCTGCTGGCGGGAGAAGACCCGGCCCGGGTGCTGGGCCAGGTACTTGAGCAGCTCGAACTCCTTGAAGGTGAGGTCGAGCGGCCGGCCGCCGAGCTTGGCGGTGTAGGTGGCGTCGTCGACGACCACCTCGCCGCTGCGGATCACGTGCGAGTCGGGGTCGGCGGCGTCGCGCTGGGCGGCGATCCGGCCGATCGCGAGCCGCAGCCGTGCCTCGAGCTCGGCCGGACCGCAGGTGTGCAGCAGCACGTCGTCCATGCCCCAGTCGGCGGAGACGACGGCGAGGCCGCCCTCGGTGATGATCAGCAGCACCGGCGACTGAGAGCCGGTGGCCCGGATCAGGCGGCACAGGTCACGCGCCTGGGCGAGGTCCTGGCGGCCGTCGACCAGGATCAGGTCGGAGTCGGGCGCCTCCAGCAACGCGCTGCCTTCGGGAGGCAGGATCTTCACCTGGTGGTTCAACAGTCCCAGGCCCGGAAGGACCTCGGCGGACGGCTGCAGGGCGCTGGTGAGAAGCAGCAGGGTGCTCATCTGCCCTCCTCTCACCGCTTGCGGTTGCGTTAGGGGGAAGAATATCCGCTGTGGAACTCAATGCGTTGCCGGTGCCTCATTCTGGGACTGTCGTCACGGTCCGGTTCTGGGCCGCGGCCCGCGCGGCGACCGGCTGCAACGAGGAGCGCTACCCGCTCTCCGAGGCACTCACCGTGGCCGCGCTCCGCGCTCTCGTCGTCGCCCGGCACCCGGACGCCGACGCCGTGATCGGGGTCTGCTCGGTGCTGGTCAACGACCAGCCGGTCAACGGCGAGGAGGCCGCGCGTCACCGGCTGCGCGACGGCGACGCCGTCGAGTTCCTGCCGCCGTTCGCCGGGGGATAGCCCCGCGGCAGGCGTGACCATCGCGCCGACCGCTCGTTGCTCGGCTACCAGCAACACGGCGCATCCTCCCCGCGGGAGGACCGGACAGAGGTAGCCCATGAACACCGCGATCATCACCGGCGTGGCGGGCCAGGACGGCATGTACCTGGCGCGGCGGCTGCTGGCGCGCGGCTGGCGCGTGGTGGGGACCACCCGCCCGGGCAGCACCTCGCCGGTCCGGATGCGCCCCTACCTGCGCGGCGTCGACGTCGTCGAGGCCGACCTGCGCGACACCGAGCGGTTCGCGGAGCTGGTGCAGGCGCATCGGCCGGAGGCGGTCTTCAACCTGGCGGGCTTCAGCTCGGTCGGCCGCAGCTGGGGCGACCCGGCGCTGGTGCTGGACACGAACACCACGGTGGTCGCGAGCATGCTGGAGATCCTGCTGCGGCACCGCGACGCCACCGGGCACGACGTCCGCTTCTTCGAGGCGTCCAGCGCCGAGATCTTCGGCTCGCAGGTGTCGGGCGCCCTCGACGAGGACGCGCCGCACCGCCCGCGCACGCCGTACGCGGTGGCCAAGAGCGCCACCCACCACCTGCTGATCAGCTACCGCGAGAAGTACGACCTCTTCGCCTGCAACGGGATCCTGTTCAACCACGAGAGCCCGTTCCGCGGGCAGCAGTTCGTGGCCGGCAAGATCGCCCGCGCGGCGGCGGAGGCGGCCTGCGGGCTGACCCCGACGGTCACCCTCGGCGACCTCGACGTGCATCGCGACTGGGGCGCGGCGATCGACATCGTCGAGGGGATCCGGCTGAGCCTGGCCCACGACCGGCCGATGGACTACGTGCTGGCCACCGGCGCCAGCCACACCCTGCGCGACATGATCGAGGTGGCGTTCTCCTCGGTCGGCATCGACGACCCGTCGCCCTACCTCCGCCTCGAGCCGGGCATGTGGCCCACCACCCAGGCCGACGCCTTGCTGGGCGACGCGTCGCGGGCGCGCACGGAACTCGGCTGGACGGCGCGGCGCAGCTTCGCCGAGCTGGTCGGCGACATGGTGCACGTCGACCTCGCCCGGCTGCGCAGCGGCGTCGAGGAGGACGAGGGTTATCTGCTCCGCTCCGAGCTGCAGGTGCCGGCCGCGCGGGCCGTGACCCTGTGATCGGCGAATCGTTGTCACCACAGGCACTGGCCGACGCCGAATCCGAGGCGCCGCGCGCGCTGGACCCCAGGAGAGCCAACAGATGATCCGTAGCGTTCCGCTGGCCGCACGGCGTGTGCGCCAGACCCTCGGCAGCTTCGACAACGGGCCGCGCCTGTTGGTCGATCTGGCCCGCCAGGGCACCACCGGCAAGCCCGAGACGATCACCTTCCGGCCACGTGGCGGCGGTGCGATCACGGTGCCGAACCGGCCCGGCGCACGGGTCCCCGTGTACGAGATCTTCGTCGAGGACGAGTACCAGCTCGACTGGTTCCTGCAGGGCCTGGGTGAGCGCCCCGTGGTGTTGGACGTCGGCGCTCACGTCGGCTGTTTCACGGTCTCGGCCGCGCTGCGGATGCCGGGCGCCGAGGTGCACTCCTACGAGGCGTCGCCGTCGACCTCGCACTTCCTGCAGCGCAACGTCGACGACAACGGCCTGCAAGGCCGGGTGACGGTCAACAACCTTGCTGTGCAGGGCGTTGCCGGTGAGCTGGAGATTGCAGACAACGGCGCGGCCAGCGGGCACAACGGCGTCCTGCACCTCGACGGCGCGACGACCACCGTTCGGGTGCGCAGCGTCTCGATGGCGCAGGCGTTGACCGCGTCCGGGCGGACCGCCGACCTGGTCAAGATCGACACCGAGGGCGGTGAGTACGACATGGTGCTGGGCTCCGACCCGGCGGACTGGGAGGGCGTGCGCCGCGTCGTGCTGGAGTACCACGACCTGCCCGGCCACTCGTGGGACGAGCTCGACCGGTTCTTCGCCAGCGCCGGCCTCAACCTGTTGCAGCGTGAGGAGTTCGGCCCGCGGCTCGGAATGGCCTGGCTGTCGCGCGACAGCATCCCTCGATGACCCGGCTGCCGAGTCGGCTGCAACCGGCCTGGCCGCTGGTCAAGCGTCTGCACCGCTTGGCCTCGTTGCTGCTCGGCGTCATCGGGCGGCGCACCTCGTCGTGGGCGGGCGATCGGGCCTTGCCGCGCCGGGCCACGACCACCTCGGCCGAGACCGCGCGTGGTGAGCCGGAGGCGACCTACGTCCAGGAGCCGGAGGGCGAGGCGCTGCGTCGTCCGCTGGCCGCGGGGAAGCCGAGCAAGCACTGGATCTTCGACGAGGCGACCCGCTTCGACGTGGCACCGCGGTCCACGCTCTCGTTGCCGCGCGGGATCGCGCTGGGCGACTACGGCGCGGTGATCACCGCCCGCGGCACGCTCGACTTCGAGACCAGTGAGTACTTCGGGATCACCGACTGGCGCGAGCATCCGCTCTACCTGCGCTCGCGGCTGCCGAAGGTCGAGGAGTTCGACGGCGCGTTGGCGGTGCTGGCCACCCGTGGCGGGAGCTACAACTACTACCACTTCCTGCTCGACGTGCTGCCGCGCTACGGCGTGCTGCGCGACACCCTCGGCGACGTCGCGGTGGATGGTCTCTACGTGCCGGCCGACACGACGTGGCAGCAGACCCTGCTGGCGATGACCGGCCTGGACGAGCACCGGCTGGTACCGGCCCGCAAGCACAGTGCGGTGCGGGCCGAGCGGCTGCTGGTGCCGTCGCTGCCCAACCCGAAGGAGGTCGCGCCCACGGCGACGGTCGAGTGGCTGCGCAAGCGGCTGCCGGCCGGTGACCTGGCGGGGCGGCCGCGCCGGATCTACGTGACCCGGGGCCAGGTGCCGAACACGCGGCGGGTGGTGCACGAGGCAGAGCTGCTGCCGCTGCTCGCGGAGCGCGGCTTCGTCTGCGTGGAGCCCGGTGGGCTCTCCATCCAGGAGCAGATCGACACCTTCGCCGCGGC
This sequence comes from Nocardioides dubius, assembly GCF_039528155.1. Classification (NCBI taxonomy): domain Bacteria; kingdom Bacillati; phylum Actinomycetota; class Actinomycetes; order Propionibacteriales; family Nocardioidaceae; genus Nocardioides; species Nocardioides dubius. The sequence continues at coordinate 274,820 of NZ_BAAALG010000013.1, forward strand.
CGAGGTGGTGGTCGCTCCGCACGGTGCGGCGCTGACCAACCTGCTCTTCGCCAGCCCCGGCGTCAGGGTGCTGGAGCTCTTCCCGGCAAGCTTCGTCAAGGCCTGCTTCTGGGCGATCAGCCAGAGCATCCCCGGTGCTCAGCACAGCTATCTGGTGGGTGGCGACGTCGCCGCGAACGGCCCGGGCAGCCCGATGAACAAGATCCAGGCCGACATCGACCTCGACCCGCACGAGATCGTCGCCGCCGTCGACCGGCTGCTGGCCTGAGCCCAGCGACGTCGGGCGGGGCGCACGCAGCGAGCACCCGCCTCCACCCGACGAGGGGCGTCGCGGGAGACGGGTGCTCGTCGAGGCGTCAGCTGAGCAGCTTGTTGGCGAGCTCGGTGCTGCCCGGGTAGTCGACCTTGCTGACCGGGGTGCGCGGAACGGCGTCGACGAAGAGGAACTCCTTGGGCACCTTGTAGCCCGAGATCAGCGACTTGCAGTGCTCGCGCAGCTGCTCGGCCGTGACGTCCGAGCCCTCGCGGCGCTGGATCAGCGCGGTGACCTGCTGGCCCCAGCGCTCGTGCGCGGTGCCGACGACGGCGGCGTCGAAGACCTCGTCGTGGCGCAGCAGCACCGCCTCGACCTCCTCGGGGTGCACCTTCTCGCCGCCGGTGTTGATGCAGACCGAGCCGCGTCCGAGCAGGCTGATGGTGCCGTCCTCCTCGCGCCGGGCGGCGTCACCGGGCAGCACCCAGCGGACGCCGTCGATCACCTTGAAGGTGGCGTCGGTCTTGACCGGGTCCTTGTAGTAGCCGAGCGGCACCGCGCCGGTGCGGCCGAGGATGCCCTCGACGCCGACCGCGGCCGGCTTCAGGTTGACGTCGAAGACCTCGACCTCGGGGGAGGCGCTGAACTTCGGGGCGCCCGAGGGGCCCTCGGTGCCGTCGTCCATCCGCGACGCGGTGGCGCCGGACTCCGAGGAGCCGTAGGAGTCGAGGATGAAGCGGCCGGGCAGCGCCTTGCGGATCTCGTCGCGGACGCCGTCGGAGAGCGGCGCGGCGCCGTTGGAGACGGCGGCCAGTGCGGAGAGGTCCCAGCGGTCGGGCTCGGCGAGGATCGCCTCCGCGACCGGGCGTCCCATCGCGTCGCCCAGGAAGGTCAACGAGATCACCTTCGCGTGCTCGACCAGGTCGAGGATCTTCGCGGCGTCGAAGGAGGGCTCGGTGTAGAAGCCGACCGGGCAGCCCGCGACGTGCGCATTGCCGAAGATCCACTGGCTGCCGCCGTGCATCATCGGGCCACAGGCCAACAGCACCATCGGGTTCTCGTTGGCGGCGGCCTCCTGGGCGAGGGCCTCGACCGACTCGATCGGGGCGCCGAAGCGGCTGGCGTTCAGCGCGCCGACGACGATGTCGGCGTTGCGCCAGACCACGCCCTTCGGGTTCCCGGTGGTGCCACCGGTGTAGAGCATGTAATGGTCGTCCTCGGAGCGGCCGGTGATCTTCCGCTCGGGGGAGGCTGCGGCCAGGGCGGCGTCGTAGTCGGCGCCCATCACCAGCATGCTCTTCAGCTGCGGCAGGTCGAGGCTGGTGACGATCTCCACGTACTCGGGCGCGATGATCGCGGCCACGGAGTCGGAGTTTCGGTACAGGTAGTCGAGCTCGTCAGCCAGGTAGCGGTAGTTGATGTTGATCGGCACCGCGCGGGCCTTGAGGCAGCCGTAGAACGCGTCGACCCATTCGATCCGGTTCGGAGCGTGCACGGCGACGTGGTCGCCGGGCTTGATCCCGATGCTCACCAGGTGGTTCGCCAGCCGCGTCGAGCGCTCGTCGAGCTCGGCGAACGTGTACGTGTGGTCGAGGGTGATCAGGGCGGCGCGCTCACCGATCACGTCGGCCATCTCTTCGAGGATGTCGGCGATGGTGAGCGGACGGCCCGACGTCGGGGCTCCTGTGGTCTGGGTCACAGGCACAGCATCGCTACTAGAACGCGTTCTCGTAAAGGGGTGGTCCCGAAATTGGGGCCGGGCCACCATCGGGGTCGGCTGCGGCGTGCCCGTGGCAGGGTGGGCGCATGGAGCATCGCTACGAACTCACCGTGCAGTGGCAGGGCAACCGGGGCGCCGGGACCAGTGGCTATCGCGACTACGGCCGGCAGGTGCTGGTCTCCGCCGGCGGCAAGGCCGACATCCTCGCCTCTGCCGACGTTCCGTTCCGTGGCGACGCCGACCGCTGGAACCCGGAGGAGCTGCTGGTGGCGGCGCTCGCGCAGTGCCACATGCTCTCCTACCTGCACAGCGCGGTGAACCACGGCGTGGTGGTCACCGACTACCGCGACACGGCGCTCGGCGTGATGGAGCAGGTCGGGCAGGGTGGCCGGTTCACCTCGGTGGTGCTGCGTCCGGTGGTCACCGTCGCGGACCAGTCGATGGTCGAGACCGCGCTGGCGATCCATGCCGAGGCCAGCGCCAACTGCTTCATCGCGGCGTCGGTGGGCTTCCCGGTGACGCACGAGCCGCAGGCCGTCGTCGGCTGACCAGCCAGCCGCCACCGCCAGCCGCCAGCCGCCAGCCGCCTGCTGCGCGTCGTCCGCCTGCCCGTCGTCCGCCTGCCTGCCGCGAGTCGACAGCGGGTGTTCGCGTGCCGGTCGGACGCCGTTGCGCCGGTGGCCACCGCCATCTGGTTGGAAGGAGCCTGTGTGGAAGTGGATGCGGTCGGCTCTCTTCGGTGTCGGGCTCGGTGCGGTGCTCGGGGTCCTCGGCGTGCGCACGCTGCTGCGTCGTCAGGCGGCGATCGCGCGGCGGCTGATCGGCAAGCCGCTGGGGGAGCAGGCGCTCGACGCTGACCGCGTCTGGCGCCCGGAGCTGGGCAGGGCGCTGCATCTGGTGGTGATGGGCGACTCGATCGCGGCCGGACTGGGTGCGGACAAGCCGAAGCACACCTTGGGCGCCCGGTTGGCCAAGGGCATGGCGAAGGCGACCGGGCGGGCGGTCCGGCTGACCACGCTGGCGCGGGTCGGAGCCGAGAGCAGTGATCTCGCCGAGCAGATCGCGCGGGTTCCGCGTGGGGTGCGCGTCGACGTCGCGGTGATCGTGGTCGGCGGCAACGACCTCACCCATCGGGTGCCGGTGGCCGACTCGGTGGCGCATCTGCGCTCCGCGATCGAGGCGATGCGGCTGCGTGGCGCCGAGGTCGTGGTCGGCACCTGTCCGGATCTGCGTGCGCTCTCCCCGGTGCCGCAACCCCTGCGCACGTTGGGCTCTCGCGCCTCGCGTCAGCTGGCGCTCGCGCAGCAGGAGGCGGCGCTCGCTGCCGGTGCCCGGGCGGTCTCGCTGGCGACGGTGGCCGGCCCGTTCTTCGAGGCTGCGCCCGACGAGATGTTCAGCGTGGACCGCTTCCATCCCTCCAGTGCCGGCTACCGCCGCACCGCGAAGGCGATCCTGCCGTCGGTGCTGGCGGCACTCGGCCAGGACGAGGTCGTGCCGTTCGGGCACCACGTGCCCGACCTGGATCTGCTGCCGCCACTACAGTGAGCGACATGGTCGACGTACTCCTGGTCACCTCCCGCGCCTGGCCCCAGGGCGAGCCCGGCGGCGAGCTGCTGTTGCAGGCCTTCTCCGAGCGGGGCATCGACGCCGCCTGGGCGATCTGGGACGACGACGACGTCGACTGGGCCGGCGCCCGGCTGGTCGCGCTGCGCTCGCCGTGGGACTACCACGAGCGCTTCGCCGAGTTCCTGGCGTGGCTGAGCCGGATCGAGGCGGACGGCGCCCGGGTGCTGAACGGCGTCGACGTGGTGCGCTGGAACACCGACAAGGCCTATCTGGTGCAGCTGGCCGAGGCGGGGGTGCCGGTGGTGCCGACCTTGCTGGCCGAAGGCGAGGAGGAGCTGCCCGCTGCCATCGCGGAGTTCGGCACGGCGGTGGTCAAGCCGCGCACTGCTGCTGGAGGTCGCGGCGTGGTGGTCTTCGACATGGACGAGGGCGGTCCTGCGGACCTCGACGAGTCCCGGTTGGAGCCCGGGCCGTGGGTTGTGCAGCCGCTGGTGGAGTCGATCCGGACCGAGGGGGAGTGGTCGGTCTACGTGCTGGGTGGCGAGGCCGTCTCCGCGGCGCGCAAGGTGCCCGGTGTCGGTGAGATCCGGGTGCACGAGCACTTCGGCGGCCACACCGAGGCTGCCGAGCTCGGAGCCGAGCAGGCCGACGTCGCCCTGCGCACGGTCGCGGGGGCCGAGGCCCTGCTCGGGCATCGTCTGCCGTACGCCCGCGTCGACGCCATGCGCCTCGCCGACGGCACTCTCGCCGTCAGCGAGCTGGAGGTGACCGAGCCCGGCCTCTACCTCGACGTCCTGCCCCAGAACGCCGCCCGCTTCGCCGACGTCGTCGCCGCCGAGCTGACCTGAGTCACTGCCTTACTTTGGGGATAGTCCCTGACGTTTCCGTGGTTTTCGCCTGCCAAGAACCACGAAAACGTCAGGGACTATCTCCAGGGGGCGCGTTCCAGAAGGGCCGCGGACGGCGGAACGCCGCCCCTGCCCGAAGGCGGAGGCGGCGTCCTGGTGGTGCGGTGCAGAGCCGGGGTCAGCGCCTCTTCTTCTGCTTCTTGACCTTGGCGACCTTCACCGTCGGGGAGGTCGCGGTGGCCGAGGTGAAGACGCCGAGGCGGTGGGTGGCGCGCACGGTCACGGTCACCTTCTTGCCGGCGTCGGCCTTGGTGAGCCGGTACGACGACTTCGTGCCGACCGTCTTCGAGCCGCGCTTCCAGGTGTAGGCGTAGACCAGGTCGGTGCCCTGGTTCCAGGTGCCGGGGTTGGCCTTCAGGGTCTTGCCGACCTTGGCGGTGCCGGTCGCCCTCGGCTTGGTGGCGTTGCGGATCTTGCTGGTCAGGCTCACCGTCAGGCCGGCGACCTTGGCGCCCGGGGCCACCGTGATCCACTTCGCCTGGCTGGCGGTCAGGCCGCCGTACCAGGACGTGATGAACGGCTTCATCAGCATCGCGCCGATGCCGCCGTACATGAGGCCCATCGAGGAGACGCTGAGCTTGTAGGAGCCGGGCGCGAGGTTGGTGAAGGAGAAGACGTCGGTGCCCTGGGTCAGCGCCACCAGGTTGCCGGCCGCGTTGGTCAGCGAGTAGACGACCTGGTCGGCCTCCTCGCCGATCGAGTCGTCGGCGATCGTCGTTCCGCTGATCGAGCCGAGCCGGGTCAGCTTGACGGTGTCCAAGGAGAGGACCCCAGTGGCACCGACGGTGAAGGTGCGCGCCTTAGCGGGGTCCTGGGTGTTGCCGTAGAGGAGCGGCTCCGCGTCGAACTCGGGCATGGAGCCGGAGAACTGGGCGGCGACGAAGCTCGCCGTGTATGTCCCGGGCGCGATGTCCTCGCGAGCGACCGCCCAGCGGCCGTTGGTCCGGGTGTAGGCGACGGTCGCGGGTGAGCCCTCGAATCCGGCCTCGCCGATCATCACCATCACGCCACGCATCGGCTTGCCGGTGCTGTCGGTCACCAGGCCGGTGAGCGCAGCTTCGGGAGCGGGCGTGGGGTCGGCGGTCAGCGTCGCGTTCAGGGTCAGCCGCTGGCCCGGCGCCAGGGCGACGTCGGCGGGGACCGCGACCGTGGTGGTGCCGTTGTGGAAGGCGGTCTGGTACTCCTCGGCAGGGTCGTCGAAGGCGATCGCGGTGAGGCCCGGGGTCGCCGAGAGCGTGTAGCGGCCGTTGGCGTCGGTGAGGGTGTGCTCGTTCTCCTCGGTGGCGGTGACCACGATGTTGGCGAGCGGCTTCTTGGCCTGATCGGTGACGACGCCGGAGATCACCGGGTTCGCCACCAGGTTCAACGCCACCTTGGTGGTCGCGTCCTTGGTGACGGCGAAGGCGGTGGCGCTGTCCTGGTCGCTGCCGCCGGCCCAGGCGGGGCTGCCCTGGGCGCACGGGGACGAGCCGAACATGCCGGAGGTGGAGGACTCGGTCGAGGCCTGCACCTGGTAGCTGCCGACCGGGAGTCGCAGGCTCCAGGCGCCGCCGCGGCGGGTCGCAGTGTCGATCAGCGACTCGCCGCCGGGACGGTATGCCTCGATCGTGCCGCACTCAGCGCGCACGGGAGCGCCACCGACGGTCAGGTTGCCGCTGAGGGTCCCCCAAGCGGCGGGCTCCAGGTAGAAGTTGCTCGTCCAGGTGTCGTATCCGTTGGGGATCGAGAGCTGTCGGGTCTCGGTGGCGTAGCCCGGCTTGGAGGCGACCACCGTGTAGGTCGCGGTCGGAATCCCGCTCGCCGACCACGAGCCGGAGGCGTTGGTGGTGGTCTGATGGACGGGCGTGCCGCCGGGGTAGGTGTCCAGCGCGTAGAAGTCGACGGCGACATCGGCGAGGCCCTCGTCGAAGAAGTCGTCGTACGCGGTTCCGTAGGCCCCTCCGGTGGTGACGGGCTCGGCCGAGGCGCTGGTGGTCAGCGCGGGCGCTGCGACGGCGAGCAAGGTCGCCAGCAGGAGCGCCAGCAGGTGGCGGGTACTTCGCATGTGGTCCTCCGTTGTGGCCGGCACGGGACGCCGGCGGTGATCTCCCCAAAGCAAGATGAATAGTGCACAACTTTGGATCATGTCCACTTGACGCCGACGTGGCCTAGACCGCACCTGTGGCAGGGGGTTCCGTCAGCCCCGCCGATCGCCTTCGCCTGCACCGCTAGCCTTCGCACCATGACGAAGGCGCGCTGGAGGTTGCTGGCTGGTGTGGTCGTGGCTCTCTGGTTGCTTGCCGCCGGAGTCGGCGGCCCGCTGGTCGGCTCGTTGAGCTCGGTGCAGAACAACGACTCCGCCTCGTTCCTGCCGGACAGCGCCGACTCCACCAAGGTGAGCGCCCGGCTCGGTGAGTTCTCCGCCGACAGCACGCTCCCGTTGCTGATCGTGGTCGAGTCCGACAAGGCGCTGACCGGGCAGCAGCTGGGGGCGCTCGGAGCGTATGCCGAGCAGCTGCCGGCGCTCCGTCTCGATGGTCTGAGCAAGCCGCTGGGCGACTACATGGCCGGTCCCCAGGTGCCTCTGGTCCCCTCCGAGAACAAGGAGGCTGCCCTCCTGGTGGTCAGCCTCGACGCCGACGCCGCCTCGGCCTCCGAAGGTGGCGAGGAGGTCGGCAAGACGATCGTGAAGGGCGTGCGCGTCAACCGCCCGGATCTCGACGGCGTGACCAGCCAGGTCACCGGTCCGGCCGGCTTCGCGGCCGACCTCAGCGCTGCGTTCGCGGGCATCGACGGCCTGCTGCTCGGGGTCACCCTGGTCGCGGTCCTGATCATCCTGCTGGTCGTCTACCGCAGTCCGGTGCTGCCGTTCGCGGTCCTGCTGACCAGCGTCTTCGGCCTTGCCCTGGCGGCACTGGTGATCTACCCGATGGCGGACGCCGACTGGATCCAGCTCTCCGGACAGAGCCAGGGGATCCTCTTCATCCTGGTGGTCGGCGCGGCCACCGACTACTCGCTGCTCCTGGTCGCGCGCTACCGCGAGGAGCTGCACTCCCAGCCGCCGTTGGCCGCGCTGCGGACCGCCTGGCGCCAATCGCTGGAGCCGATCGCAGCCAGTGGCCTGACCGTGATCGCCGGACTCCTGTGCCTGCTGCTCTCCGACCTCGGCAACATCTCCGGGCTCGGTCCGGTCGGCGCCCTCGGCATCGCCGGTGCGATGGTCGCCGCGCTCACCTTCCTTCCTGCGGTGCTCGCACTGATCGGACGCCGCGCCTTCTGGCCCTCGATGCCGCACCAGGGCGAGCCGAGTCGGCACGACGGCTGGACCCGGATCGCGAACGCGGTCACCCGTCGTCCGCGGGCCACCTGGATCGGCACCGTGGCGGTCCTGATCGGGGCGGCGATCTTTGCGCTGCAGTTCCCGACGTCGGGGATCTCGCAGGCGCAGTTCTTCACCAAGCAGGTGGAGTCGGTCGACGGCCAGGAGGCGATCGACGCCTACTTCAAGGGACGCGACCAGTCGCCGGTGCGGGTGATCGCGCCCGACGACGCCGTCGACCGGGCGCGGGAGGTGCTGGCCGCGCAGCCGCTGGTCGCCGATCGGGTCGAGGTGACGCCGTCGCAGGAGGGCAGCGGCGACACCATGCTCACCGCGACGCTGGAGGCCGGCTCGGAGACCGAGCGCGCCCGCGACGCCGTCCGCGACCTGCGGGAGGACCTGGAGCGCGTCGACGACGCGATCCTGGTCGGCGGGGCCACCGCGACCGACGTGGACACCCACAAGGCCGCCCAGCGTGACCAGCGGCTGGTGATCCCGGCGATCCTGCTCGTGGTCACGCTGATCCTGGTCTTCCTGCTCCGCTCGGTGCTGGCGGCATCGCTGCTGGTGCTGATCAACGTGCTCACCTTCGCGGCCACCCTCGGCGTCTCGGCGCTGGTCTTCGACCACCTCTTCGGCTTCCCGGGCGCCGACCCCTCGACCCTGCTGCTGGGCTTCGTCTTCCTGGTCGCGCTGGCGGTGGACTACTCGATCTTCCTGATGTCGCGCGCCCGCGAGGAGGCGTTGCAGGTCGGCACCCGGCGTGGCATCCGGCGCGCGGTCGCGGTGACCGGCGGGGTGATCACCAGCGCCGGCGTCGTGCTCGCCGCGACCTTCTCCGCGCTCGCGGTTATCCCGCTGCTCTTCCTCGCGCAGATCGCCTTCATCGTGGCGTTCGGCGTGCTGCTCGACACCGTGGTCACCCGCTCGGTGCTGGTGCCGGCGCTCGCCTACGACCTGGGCAACAAGGTGTGGTGGCCGTGGCAGCGGGCGATGGCGGACGACGGCCCGCGGCTGGCCGCTGCCGACGAGCCGCACTGACGGCCTTGCGGCGATCCTTGCGGGTGGCCTCCTCGGCGGCCGCCGAGCCACCCATCCACCTTGCACTCTCACCAGGCGAGTGCTAAACATGAGGCTGGCACTCTCCCTAGGAGAGTGACAATCACAACGGATCGGTGAGTTGAGGTCTGAAGCGCCGGCGGGAAGGGTCCGCCGGGTCAGCCAGATCGTCCGTCGCGGGCAACGAACCGGCCGTCCAGAACTCTTACGCGTGAGGAATCGCCAGAGTCATGCCGAAGCTGATTGCTTTCAATGAGGAGGCCCGTCGCGGCCTCGAGCGGGGTATGAACACCCTCGCCGACGCCGTCAAGGTGACGCTTGGTCCCAAGGGCCGCAACGTCGTCCTGGAGAAGAAGTGGGGCGCCCCCACGATCACCAACGACGGTGTGTCGATCGCCAAGGAGATCGAGCTCGAGGACCCGTACGAGAAGATCGGCGCCGAGCTGGTCAAGGAGGTCGCCAAGAAGACCGACGACGTCGCCGGTGACGGAACCACCACCGCGACCGTCCTCGCTCAGGCGATGGTCCGCGAGGGCCTGCGCAACGTTGCCGCCGGCGCCAACCCGATGGGTCTGAAGCGCGGCATCGAGGCCGCCGTCGCCGCCGTCTCCGAGCAGCTGCTCGGCATGGCGAAGGACGTCGAGACCCGCGAGCAGATCGCCGCCACCGCCACCATCTCCGCCGGTGGCGACACCACCGTCGGTGACGCCATCGCCGAGGCGATGGACAAGGTCGGCAAGGAAGGCGTCATCACCGTCGAGGAGTCGAACACCTTCGGCATCGACCTCGAGCTCACCGAGGGCATGCGGTTCGACAAGGGCTACATCTCGGCCTACTTCGTGACCGACCCGGAGCGCATGGAGACCGTGCTCGAGGACCCGTACATCCTCATCGCGAACTCCAAGATCTCCAACGTCAAGGACCTCCTCCCGATCCTCGAGAAGGTCATGCAGAGCGGCAAGCCGCTCGTCATCCTGGCCGAGGACGTCGAGGGCGAGGCGCTCTCCACCCTGGTCGTGAACAAGATCCGCGGCACCTTCAAGTCCGTTGCCGTCAAGGCTCCGGGCTTCGGTGACCGTCGCAAGGCCATGCTGCAGGACATCGCGATCCTGACCGGCGGCCAGGTCATCTCCGAGGAGGTCGGCCTGAAGCTGGAGTCGGCTGGCATCGAGCTGCTCGGCCAGGCCCGCAAGGTCGTCATCACCAAGGACGAGACCACCATCGTCGAGGGCGCTGGCGACCAGGGCCAGATCGAGGGCCGGGTCAACCAGATCCGCGCCGAGATCGAGAACTCGGACTCCGACTACGACCGCGAGAAGCTGCAGGAGCGCCTGGCCAAGCTGGCCGGCGGCGTTGCGGTGATCAAGGTCGGCGCGGCCACCGAGGTCGAGCTGAAGGAGCGCAAGCACCGCATCGAGGACGCCGTTCGCAACGCGAAGGCTGCCGTCGAGGAGGGCATCGTCGCCGGTGGTGGCGTTGCTCTGGTGCAGGCCGCTGCCACCGCGTTCGACAAGCTCGAGCTCGAGGGTGACGAGGCCACCGGTGCCGACATCGTCCGCAAGGCGACCGACGCCCCGCTGAAGCAGATCGCGATCAACGCCGGCCTCGAGGGCGGCGTCATCGCGGAGAAGGTGCGCAACCTGGAGTCCGGTCAGGGCCTCAACGCTGCCACCGGCGAGTACGTCGACATGATCGCCAACGGCATCATCGACCCGGCCAAGGTGACCCGCTCGGCGCTGCAGAACGCAGCCTCGATCGCGGCCCTGTTCCTCACCACCGAGGCCGTTGTCGCTGACAAGCCCGAGAAGGCCCCGGCCATGCCGGGCGGCGACATGGGCGGCATGGGCGGCATGGACTTCTGATCCGCCCCGCTTGACGCAGAAG
>NZ_BAAALG010000013.1:285522-308024 GCF_039528155.1 Nocardioides dubius
TTCGCATCTCCACCCAGCCCGCGCAGAGGGGCATCCGGCTCCCACCATCAGGGAGCCAGATGCCCCTCAAGGGCGTGCTGAGTCAGCGGATCGGCTGCTGGAGGTCGATCACCCAGCCGGTGGCGCCGGGACCGTCGAACGGGGTGGTCAGGTAGACCTCCCGGCACGGCCCGCTGAGCTGGTGGCCGCGAGCCTCGGCCTCGGTGACCAGCGACTGCCAGGCGTGCTTGATGCCGGCGAGGTCGGCCGACTCGTAGCGCACCGTCAGTGCCCGGGGCACGGCCGGCAGGTCGAAGCGCTCGGTGCCGGCCGGCGCGGGTGCGTCGCCCAGCTGCTCGGCGGCGGCGACCAGCATCGCGGAGTCGCCACGCTGCGTGTAGTGGGCGACGCCGGGACCGAACCGGGGCAGGCCGGTGGCGGCGATGATCTCGTTCAGCTCGCTGAACAGCCGGCTCATCGTCGGGTCGAGGTCGTCGGCCTCGGGCACCTCGGTGCTGAGCTGGGTGAGCTGCAGCGCGGGCAGGTCGGTCTCCAGGTAGGTGGGGGTGGGCATGGTCTCCTCCAGGTGGATGCGGCGGAGGTGCTCGTCGACTGCGGCCAGCCGGCGCTGGTCGTCCGTGATCTGGGCGACCAGCCCTTCGCGACGCCGATGCAGCAGCGCCGCGAACTCGCCGGAGCCGAGACCGCGGTCGAGGCACTCCTTCACCTCGGCGAGGCTGAAGCCCAGATCCTTGAGCGCGATCAGCTGGTTGGCCCGGGCGAGCTGGGCCGAGGTGTAGCGGCGGTACCCCGTGAACGGGTCGACCTCAGCCGGCGTCAGCAGTCCGAGCTGGTCGTAGTGACGCAGCATCCGGACCGAGACCCCGGTCAGTCGGGCGAACTCTCCGATGTTCAACATGACACCCACAGCCGACACCCTGACACGGTGTGAGGGTCAACCGCTGCCCGGCGGCTGCGCGGCTCGGCGTCAGGGCTTGGTGCTGACGGCGCCCGGGTCGCTCGGGGCGGTGGGCTCCTCGCCGGGCTCGGTGGGCTCGTTGGTCGGCTCAGCGGGGACGCAGTCCTCGGGCTCGCCAGCGGGCTGGGTCGGCTCGGTCGACGGCTCCGTCCCGGGCTCCGGCTCGGTGCTCGGGTCGGTCGGCACCGGGCAGGGCGGCAGCTCTTCCTTGGGCTCCGTCGGAGTGGTCGGTTCGGTGGGAGTGGTCGGCTCGGTTGGCTCGGTCGGAGTCGTCGGCTCGGTCGGCGTCGTGGGCTCGGTGGGAGTCGTCGGCTCGCTGGGCGTGGCCGGCGTCGTGGGTGCCGGCTTGGTGCCGGCCGAGCCGGTGCCGCCGGTGGGCTTCGCCTGACCTCCCGCCACGGCACCGCCCTCGGCCTTCAGCTTCTGCGGCTTGGCGCTCACCTTGACCGCGATCGGCGCCTGCAGCTCGCTGGGCGTCACGAACGCGGAGACCGCCGTGCTCACCGTGCTGTAGGCGGAGGCGAGGTCGATCACCAATGTCAGGTAGCCGTCGTCCGCGTTGTGCTGGGCGAGCGCGGCGCGCTGACCGGCGCGGGTAGCGAGGTTGGCGTCGTCGACGCAGAGGCGGACCGCGAGCCCGAGGGCGGCGTCCTCGATGCTCTCCGGGCTGCGGGTGCCGTCGCCGTCGGCGTCCACGGCGACCGCGGACCAGGTGCTCGGCAGGATCTGGAAGGGGCCGACCGGGTGGTCGCCGCGGGCGTCGCCGTCGTACTGGCCGGCGTCGGTGTCGGGCAGCGCCGCGCCCTTCGTGGGCAGACGGCGTCCGTGGTCGGTCTCGACCTGGCCGATCGCGGCGAGCAGCTGCCACGGCAGTCCACAGCCCGGCGCGGAGGTGTTGATCACCGTCGCCGCCCGCTGGTAGGCCGCCAGCGCGGACGGCGGCACGTCGGCCGTCGGAGTGGTGCTGCGCAGCGCCGCCGGGGCGCTGCGCACGTTGCTGCCGAACGGGGTCGGCTTGGCCGCGTCAGCGGCATCGGCCACCGGCGGCGTGGCCGCGGCTGCGGTGGGCAGCGGCGCCTCGGCCCCGGTGTCGAACGTCGAGGAGCCCACGACGGCGGCAAGCGGAACGGTCAGACCGGCAGCGATCAGTCGGCGTACCTGCATCTGGCACCTCCAAGAGCCGATGTTCGTCGGCCCCAACCTCGTCGTAATTGGTGACTCAGGTACCTGCGCCGATGTTGCTGGCCCGACAACAGAACCCCCTGTTGGCATTGAAACCCCGGATTGCAACGGCCACAAGCCAAATCGGGAACACTGGGGTTAATGCTCCCCAAAACTTGGCATGCGGGTGACAAAGATTGGGTAGCGATCGCGCCTACCGCTGCCGGAGCCGGGCACGGTACTCGCGGACGTCGCTGTCGTCTCCCGCCTTCCACAGTGGCACCGTCGCCCGCAGCAGGATCGAGGTGGCCTCGACGAACTCCGGGTCGTCGAGCGAGTCGCCGAAGAGCTGACTGATGCGCTTCATGCGATAGCGGACGGTATGCGGGTGGACGCCCAGCTTGGCGGCGATCGCCGGCGGCCGATCATGGGTGGCGACCCAGGCCAGCATGGTCTCGCCGAGGATCTCGCGGGAGTGGCGGCCCTCGGTCAGCAGCGGGCCGAGGTAGCGCTGGACCAGCCGACGCCGGACCTGTGGCTCCGCATGCAGCCACAGCTGCACGGCGTGATCGTCGCAGCGCACGATGGGTGCGCGCGGGATGACTGCCTTGTCCACCAGCTCCAGCGCCCGACTCGCCCATCGGTTGGCTGTCCCTGCCTGGGCTGCCGGCACGGGCCAGCTCATGGCCACGCGCAGGCCGGGTGAGCGGACCAGCGCCTGGGCGAAGGGCTCGGCGTGCTCGGCCGGAACCAGGACGAGTGCTGGGTTGACCGAGCCCAGGACCAGGGCGCGGCCCATTCGCGGGGCATCGGGGAAGGTGCCGTGGAAGGCGACCCGCATGATGACGACGCTTCCCGGAGACGGGTCGTCCACGACGCTGACGTCGAAGTCCTGCGTCAGGCTGAAGGGCGAGGGCCTGCTGACGCGGATCGATCCTGGCGGCACGCCGTCGGTCGTCTCTGCGGCATCGGTGACCACCAACAGCCCGGTCTGGTAGCCGCGGTCCATCTGCTCCTCCAGATGCCCGATGAACGACAGGGCTGCGCCGCTGAGGTGCTCCATGCCCGCGGAGTCCCAGCCGCGACGCACGGCCCATCCGAACGCCGCATGCCAGGCGCGGCGGACGACGAGGGCCATGCCGATCAGCAGAGGACTGAGGGGCTTGCCGCGGACCGCCTGGGCGAATCCGAGCTCGCAGAAGGCCAGCGAGGCAGGGGAACCGCTGCGCGTCGAGGTGCCCCGCACCTCGTTGACGAACTGCTCGGCGGCGAGGGCCAGTGCCCTGGCGAAGGCGGCAAGTGTCTCGATGTCGACCCGCGGCTCACTTCCCTCGACGTACCGTGAGCGCAGCTCGTGGAGGATGCGCTGCAAGGTGGTGCCGACGACCTCGCTGAAGACCTGGTACGGCGGGAGAGGGTTGGCCTGCACGTACTTGGCGACGCCGGAGGGCACACCCGCCCAGTCAGGGGCATCGCGTCGTCTGACGGCGTCATCTGCAGTGTTCTGGGGCATGGGTCGCAGCTCCTGCTGAGGGTCGCGGCATCGCCACGCCAGGGGAGCGGGCGATGCTCAAGCACGGAGCGATGCTATAGATAAGTAGCGACACTGACTGGCAAAGTCGAGGATCTCCCCGATCAGCGGAGCCCGGCTAGCGGCGGACGACGCGCAGGGTGAAGCGCTTCTGCGAGCCGGAGACGGTAGCGGACCCGGTGTAGATGGCCCGGAGCTTGTGGCGCCCCACCTTCTTGAACGCCTTGAGCCGGATGCTCACCTTTCCTGCCCTGACCGTTCCGCGTCCGACGACCTTCTGGTCGCGCCGGATGGTGACCGTGCCGGTAGCGCTCCGGCCGGGCGCGCTGACCCGGACCTGGACGGTGGCCCGCTTGCCCGCACGGGCCTTGGCGGCGCTGACGGTCAACGTGCTGGCCACCTTGGCTGGAGGCTCCTGGCCACCCGGCACCCAGAGGGTGGTGGACTCTGCGCTGCCGGAGGGAAAGCCAGCCTGCGAGGCGGTCACCCGCACCGAGATGGCGGTGCCGAGGTCCTGCTTGCTCACGACGTAGTCAGGCCCGGTCGCGGCCTGGGTGACGCCGCCGGGGCCAGCGAAGGTGATCGGCTCGCCGTCACGGAGCCAGAGGAACTGGTAGGACCAGGTGGTCCGCTGTTCGTTCCAGGAGCCGGTGGTCGCACGCAGCGGAGTTCCCACGACCGGCGTGGAGACCGCGCGGGTGATCCGCGGCAGGACCATGTTGGTGGCCACGCAGGGAGAGTCCAGCGAGTCGATCCAGCCGGGGCCGTTGATGCACGAGCGCTGGTCCGGCGTCCCGGGCTTCTGTGCGAAGAAGTCGCGCGGGACGAGCTGGAACCGCTGCCAGTGCGTCTGCATCGGACTTTGGTCCTCGTCGCGATCGATGTGGTGGAAGCCGACGTTCACCCAGGCGACGGGGTCGTCGAGCGGCTCGGTGTCCTGGGCGACGTAGTCGAGCACCGATTGGCCCGGGCAGCCTGCGTCGAGGTTGTCGGAGGCGTATTCGCGGCAGGCCGCGGCATTGGCGAAGGTGATCGAGGGTGCGTAGACGGGTACGTCGGCGAAGCGCTGGTTGCGGTTGACGATCTCGTAGGAGCGGACGTGCCCGTCAGGGTTCACGGAGTCGGGATTGAGCACCCGGAACCAGGTGGTCTCATCGGCGCTGGTGCCGGGAACGGCACTGAATGCCTGCTCCTTGCGAACGCCGGTGCCGGCGATGCGTGGCTGCAGCGGCGGTGTGGCGGTGTTGGCGTAGTCCCACTGCTCGACGTGCTGGCGCGTTCCGCCGTCGACTCCGAAGTCGACCTTCCAGACGGCGTTGTGCCAATGCGAGGCGGCGTGGGTGGTCCGGTCGCCGGGTGCGGTCTCGCCGCCCAGCGGCCAGCCGAAGCTGGGATCGACGTCGAACATGGTGCCGCCCGCGCCTCCCGGGGCGACGTCGCCGGTGGCCCCGAGCCCGACGTCCACCTGTCCTTGGTCGTCGAGCTTGATGTTCTGTTGGTACTCGTACCACGCGATCTTCGACAGGGAGCTGATCTCCAGTGCGGAGCCCTGCTCCGCGAACCTGACCTGTCGGTCGCCGACCTCCTCGAGCGAGTGGGTGGAGAGCCCGGTGGCCACCTCGTCCACGCAGATCCCGGGGACGGTGCGAGAGATCAGGTTCCCCTGGTAGGTGTAGGTCTGACTCACCTGACGGGTGTCGCCGAGACAGGTCGCGTCGCTCTGTGCGACGAGATGCTCGTTGCCGAAGCCGTACGAGGTGATGTCGTTGAACTGGACCTCGCCGTTGTCGTAGGGAACGTTGAGCTGGCCGAGGGAGAGTTGGTCGAGCACCCGCTTGTATCCGGTGTACTCACGGGTGGTCGGTGGCCGGTATTCGATCTGCTCGAGGACCAGGCCCTTCATCGGGTGGATCCGGGCGCACATCCGCCAGGAGGCGCCGTTCGCCAGGGTCTTCTCGACCAGATCGGAGTCGCAGGTCAGTGGCTCCGGGCTCACCTGCTGCCGTGCGGCCTCCGCCATCGGCGGACCGAGCTGCACGACGAGCGCGCTGGTCGCCGTCGCGACTGCGACCAGGCTCGCAGCAAGCCGCCTCATCGCGCTGCTCCGGCGTTGATCCTGACCACGTCGCGCGTCGACAGGTTGACGACGAAGTCGGAGGTGTTCAGGTAGGCGCCGGACGGCAGCTGGAGCAGGAGCTGAGCGCAGCGCTGGCGACCACAGGCGTCGCCGGCGAGCGTCGAGCCGTCGAAGCGGAAGGTGCCGGCGACGAAGTGCACCTGCTCGGGGGCGACCAGGGGCGCGCCCTGGGCAGCCTCGAACTCGGTGGCGAACCTCAGGCCGGCCGACTGGTCGATCGCGATCTGGATGGCGACCTCCGCCTCGGTGGGGGAGATGGTTGCCTGGAGTCCTCGTGCATGGCGAGAGGTCACCGCGCCGGAGGCGAGATCAACGCGCTGCTGGTAGCCGCGATCGGCGGCGTAGTCGTAGAGGGAGACGACGGCGATCCGGCGTCCCGCCGTCTCCTCGTCGGGAAGGCCGACCAGGAGGACCTCAGGGCCGGCCTTCCCCAGAACGTCGCGTGTGCTCGTCGGGATGCTGGTGTCGCTGGTGGCCAGGTGGATCGCATACCCGACCTCCTCCGGACTGAGCGCGTCACGCGGGGCGCCGAGCGGAGGCCGTGAGGTAGGCAGGTCTCCGTCGCCGACCACGCGATAGGCATCGGGGCGCCCCTCGTCGTGGGCACCATCGGCCGGTTGCTGGTGCCACTGCTGGACGGCGACCAGCAACCCGGCGACGACCGCGCCACCGGCCAGCAGGCCGATGCGACGACCGGTCGCCCATCCCCTGACGCGGCTCGCTTCCATGGCCCCTCCTCCTGACGACCTCAGGCTGAGCGTGCGGCATCGGGCACTCGGTGGGAAGTGCTCGGCGGGGATACGAACCCTAGGCGCAGAAGAAGACCAGCAGTTTTGTCATCTGGTGCATAAGAAATCCCTGTGGGGTTCGCGGCACAGGCCGGAAGCCTCTACCCCCGGCCAGCCTGCCGGACCGCGAGGCCCACGACGACGGCGGTCATCACCAGAGAGACGACGACAGCCCCGCCGACGGGAAGCAGTCCGGTGGCGGCGACGGCTGCCGCAGCCACCGAGAGGCCGAGCGCAGCTCGGCGCACCGGCTCGATCCGTGCCCGCAGACCGGTCATCAGGTCGATGCTCTGGGCGATGGTGCCGACACTGAAGCTGGTCAGGGTGACGGCGTGGGGAAGCAGGGGTGAGTCCTCCTCCCAGCTGGTGATCGCGAGATCGCTCTGGGCCAGGGCAGGAGCGTTGAGGTCGGATCGCTCGCCTGCGAAGACGATGAAGGAGCCGTCCCCTTGGGCCTTCACCACATGCTGGCGCCGGATCTCGGCGTCAGCGTCGGCGACGTGTGAGGCGATGCCTACCTTGTGTCCGAGCGCTTCGGTGCGGGTCGGCTCGGTGTCGGTGAGCAGGGTGAGGGCTGCGCGCCGCTGGAGCTGTGCGCAGACGTCGGCGGCGTCGGGGCGCAGCTCGTCGTCGACGGTGATCACGCCCAGCGCGCGGTAGTCCACCTCGACGCCGATCGAGACGCCGTCCCGCTCCGGGCGGGCCAGGCCCATCCGCTCGGGATGCCCGATCCGGACCGGGTGTCGATCCACCGCCCCGCTCATGCCGATCCTCCCGGTCTGGCGATATCCGGTGACGCGGCCGCGACCGGCGCGCCGCGCGAGCGCCTGGGCGAACCGCTGGTCGGAGGAGCGAGCCAGAGCGCCGGCGAAGAAGAGCATGTTGTTGAGGTGCTCGGGGTCGAGCGGCTCGGCGGCGGTGACCTGCATGTTGCCGGTGGTCACGCTGCGGTGTGCGTCGAGCGCCAGCTCGCCGATCGTGAGGGGCGACATCAGGGCGGGCCCGCGCGGCAGCTCGATGCCTTGGCTCGACGCCGAGCGGCGCACCAGGAGCAAGGTCAGCGGCCCGGCAGCGATGACTGCGCCCGCGGAGGCCGCGACCAGCACGGTGACGCCCGCAAGGGCGGCATCCGTGAGGCCGTTGCGGGCAGCCAGGCCTGCTCCTGCAAGCGTCAACCCCCCGATGGCCAGCGCCCACCACCAGGGCGGGGCTAGCGGCGGTGCCGCAGCCCGCCTCATCAGCTGGACGGCCACAGCCCCCAACAGCGCCGCCGCGAGGAGCGCGACTCCGGCACCGTAGATCGGCTCCTGGCGGACCGCTGGCGCCAGGAGCAGGAGGTTGACCGAACCGGCGAAGGCAGCGGCGATCGCTGTCGTACGCACCCAAGCGCCCGAACGCTCGTTCACCCGACTTCCGTCCTCGCTCGGTAGATCTCGACATCGGTGGCGTCGCCCGCTTGCCACAGCGGAACGGTCGCCTTGAGAACCATAGTCACGGTGACCACGAATTCGGTGTCGTGCAGGAGCGTCCCGAAGATCTCGTTGATCCGCTTCCAGCGGTACCGGATCGTCTGCGGATGGACTCCCAGGCGCGCGGCGATGGCCGGTGCGCTGTCGCGCGACTCGAGCCAGGCGAGCATGGTCTCGGAGAGGATCTCGCGAGAGTTCGGGGTCTCGGAGAGCAGCGGCTCGAGGAGGTCTTGCACCAGCTGCCGGCGCAGGTCGGGCTCGGAGTGCAGCCACAGCTGCAGGTGGTGATCGGCGCACTGGATCACCGGCTTCGGGGAGATCGCTCCGACCTTGACCAGGTCCAGCGTGCGCTGCGCCCAGCGGTCGGCCTGTGCTGTCTGGGTCGGCGAGACGGGGATGCTGACCGCGACGCGCAGTCCCGGACCCGAACGCTGGAGCAGGTCGGCGGTGGCCTCCGCGCCCTCGGCGCGGCAGATCAGCAGTGCCGGCGACTCCGTCGTCCGGGCGAGGATGTTGTCGAGGCCGCGAATGGTGGGGAACTCGCCGTGGTAGCTGACCCGCATGACGACGACAGCGGGCGGCAGCGGCCAGCCCGCGCTCTCGGCGTCGGAAGCGAGCTCGGCGAGGCGAGCAGGGGTGTCCGGCCCTTCGGTGAGCAGGGCCTGGATCAGGTTGTCGCGCAGGGCCTCCTCATCGATCTCGCGGGCGAGCCGGTCGTGCCGCGCTGTGGTACCGAGCTGATGGCCGCGGGCGACCTCGTTGTCGAGGTGGTGCATGTAGGCGAAGAGGGTGTCCCCGAGGCTGCCGAGGTAGGCCACGTGGACGTCGTGCTTGGTCGCGAAGTGGCGCAGCACGTTCCACGAGTGCCGGTTGGCGATCTGAAGAGCGCGGCGCATCGGCTCCAGGGTGTGACCGTCGACGGCCTCGCTGAAGCCCATGTCGCGGAAGAGCTTGCTGACCCGGGCGTTGATCGAGCCGCCCAGCACGATGTCGAGGAACTGGTTCGCGGCGGCGGTGACCGCGAGCGCGATGACCTGTTGCCGTTCGCCGCCGGCGGGCCCGGCGTAGGCGGAGATCTCGCGGCGTACGTCGTGGACGACCTGGTCGACGAGGACCGGAAGTGCCTCGCGAGCCTCTGCTACCAGCTCGTCGATGTTGGATGGCTCATGGTTGACGGCAAGCGAGTGGCTCACCGCCTTGGCCCAGGACGCCTGAGACGCAAAGTGAGGTCGGTCATCTGCGGCTCCTTTGCTCGGTGGCGTGTGGTGGGTCATATCGTCCGTCTCAAAGGGTCGATCGTCAAAGGGCCAAAAGTCCCTTCACCTGATGGTCATTTGGGAAGGGAAGCGATGTGGGGTGGACGTCGAGACGTCCACCCCACATCGGGTCAAGCAGTCAGGATCACTTGATCTTGAAGGTCTGTGCCTTGGCGCTCGACGGCTTGCTGCGGCTGTCGCCGGCGTAGCTGGCGCTCACCTTGTGCTTGCCCTTCTTGAGCTTCTTGATGGTGATCTTGGCGACGCCCTTCTTGAGGGTGACCGACTTGTTGTAGACGGTCTTGGAGCCGCGCTTGACGGTGATCTTCACCTTGCCGGTCGGCGTGCCGCCGCTGCGGGTGACCTTGACCGTGATGGCGACGGTCTTCTTCTTGACCTTCGGCTTGGCGATCGTGGTCTTGGAGGCGACCGCTAGCGCGGCAACCGTGGCGGTGGCGGGGGAATCGGAGGTCTGCACTTCGTCGTCAGCGGTGGCGACGGTGCGGAAGGCGATCTTCTTGCCAACGTGGGCGCTGGTCAGGGTCAGCGTGGTTCCCGTTGCGCCGGCGATCGGGGCCCCGTTGGCCAGCCACTCATAGCTGATGGTCGGCTCACCGGAGAAGGTGCCCGGGGTGCCGGTCAGCACGGAGCCCTGCTTCGCGGTGCCGGTGACCTTCGAGGCGCTGATCGGCATCACCTTGCGCTGGATGGCGAAGGCATAGCCACCCAGTCCTGCCTCAGCCTCACCTAGAGCGAGGCCGGTGAGGGTGCGTCCGTCCAGTCCGGCGGGGACGTTCGTCGGCAGGGTGCCGTCCTGGCCCCACAGGGTGATCCCACCCTCAGCGTCGATCACGGCGTTCTGCGAGGTGCCTGTAGCGGTGATCGCCGTGATGGTCTTGCCGGTCAGTGAGTCCGGCACCTTGTTGAAGAGCGAGCCTCGACCTGTGACGGCCTTGCCCCACGAGGCGACGGTGCCGTCCTGGAGCAGAGCCAGACCGCCGTCGAAGCGGGCCGCGACGTCTTTGACTGCGCCTGGTTCGGCGAGCGCCGCGGGCGTGCCGCTGACCTGGCTGTTGCCGTCCAAGCCCCAGGCCACCAACGACCCGTCATTGCGCAATGCGTACGCATGCTCCGATCCGACAGCCACCTTCGCCACGTTGGTCAACCCTGCCGGCATGCCGGTGATGCCGAGGCTGGTGCTGACGCCCCACGCAACCACGGTGCCGTCTTGCTTCACGCCCAACCCGAAGTTCTGACCCAACGCGACCTGAACGAGGTTGCTGACATCGACGCCGCCGGGTGTGCAGGTCGGAGCCGATGTGTCTCCCCAGAAGGTCGGGGTGCCGGCCTCATTGATCGCGACGTTGCACAGAGCGTTGGTGGAGATGGCCACAATGTGCTGTGCAGCCAGGCCGTCGGGTAGCCGGTCCCGGTCATCGTTGGAGCGGACGATGACCTTACCGCTCGCGGTAAGGAAGTACGCCTCGGTCCCGGCGGTCACTACCTTCGCCATCGGGTTGGACTGGGTCTCCGCCGACAGGCTTGGAGCATCCTGAGCGACTGCTGCCCACGCGAGGACCTGCCCAGCGTTGTTGGTATCGATCGCCGCGTGGCTAGGTGCGAGGCCCAGAAGACCCGCAGTAAGGGCAAGGCCGCTCGCTGCGGCGGTGCCGCGGACTAGCAACTTCGATGACATCTTCTCTCCTTGGTGATGGGTGTCTGGTGCAGTCAGTGCTGTTGTGGTGGAACGGTGACGGTGCCAGGGAGGAAACTGGGACACAGCTTGGCTGCGTCGTAGGTCCCCGGCGCGGGCGCTCCTCCAGTTCTGGGGCAGGGCAGGAAGGGGCCAGTCGCGTGGAGTGCGATCGAATTCCCAGGGCCCGAGATCGCAGTGGTGAGCAAGGCGGAGACGTCTTCGCCGGAGGCGGTCACGCAACCGACGAAGGGGGGGACGTCAGCCGTGCCAGACAGACGACCGCCGGATCCCGGCGCGTAGTGTCCGCTCAGCCAGGGTCTGTCCGCATCGGTGACGGCCGGATCCTTCTCTATCCATCCCTTTCCTAGGAGTGCGATCTTCGCCCTTGCTTTGGTCTTGCATCCGCCGCGAAGGCCAAGGTCCACCCCATCGATCGCCACTGACTCAAGCGACACAGAGAGAGAGTCGGATACCTCTGTATCGAAGAACTGTCTCTGCCCCGCGGTTGAGGGCCACTCTGACGGCTGACGGCCCTGCTCGTAGTAGTCGTCAAAGGCGGTGACGACGATAGGCACCGGTAGCCCGTCGGCATCGCGGCGCTGCTCGAGTCGCAGCGTTGCGACCGCCGGGATGCTGCCGAAGGCCGTGGTGCGCACAGTGAACGGAGCGGTCCGCCCATACCCGTCCTCGGACATCAGGTACAGGTAGTTGGTGGCCTTGTTGGCGGTGATCCGGGGATCGTCGGGCGGAAGGGGATCAGGGTTGTGGACAGGATCCCACGGTTCCTTGGTGCGGCTCTCGATCTTGGCGTACACCGCGGTCACCTGCATCGGAACCCGTGCCCACTGCTTCGCCCGCTTCGCCTCGGTGGCTCCCCCCTGAATGACGGAGGTCCAGTTGCCGCGGTCAGTAGGTTCACCGGGCAAGCCCGGCTGGGGGCCATCGGCGTTGCCTGCCGAGCCTGAGACGGCAGTCAACGATCCAGCGAGGAGCGCGGCCCCAGCAGCAAGTCGAGCAACGGAGTGTCGGTGCATGTCACGACCGTCGCACTTGGTGGCCGAGGTCACAATCGAAAGCGTCAGTAAAGTCCGGACCGGGCAGAGAAGAGTCCGAATTCTTATCACCCGCGTGACAAGTCGCGGTCGCTCAGTGCGCTGGTCCGCACGGGTGGCGCAGTTCCACAGCTGTGGGGCTAGTCCCGTGACGCCTTCGCTCGCGACGGCCCGCGAGAACTTGTCATCCGTATAACAACTTTTGGGACTTTCTTCCGGCGCAAGACCCCTGAAATGCAGACCGGGACTGGACGCCGCTCAGTCGGCAGGGACAAGCATGTCCCCGTGACGTGAGAGCCACGTCACATCTCTCGAAGGGAACTTCAATGAGGAAGTCACTTATCGGAGCAGCGGTCGGTGGGTTGGTCGTCACCGCCGGACTCGGTGCCTCGGCGTTCGCACACCCGAACACCTACACCGTCAGCGTCGGCGGCTCCAGCGCAGCCGGCACCCACCTGTTCTACGCCAGCGACGTCAGCGGCATCGCGTTCTCGGTGAACAACGGCAGCACGACGACTCCCATGTCGTGTGCGAACGTCAACGCTGAGGGCAACATCTACTCCGGATCTGGTGTCGACCCGATCGCGCGGATCACTCCGGTCACGCTTGTGAACGCGCCCAACATCGTGACTCCGGTGGACAAGCCGGCGCAGGCTACCGAGTGGAAGGACTGCGTCGGCCCGTTCAACCTGGCGATGAGCGTCAACCAGCTCAACACCTGGGAAGTGCACGCGACGGGCGCCGTCACCTCGGGATCCGACACTTCGGTGGCGGGTTACATCAGTGGGCCCAACGACGGTCCCCTGCGAGCTCAGGTGTACGCCACCTCCGGTGGCAAGTCGGGCACCAGCTGCAACTTCGTCGTTGAGGGCTATGCGGACGGCAACTTCAACGAGGCCACCCAGTCGCTGAATGTTACCGAGACCGGTTTCAGCGGTGACCTGACGATCGTCTCTGCTGCTGGAAACTGCCTCGGTCTGGTGACGGTGGGCTCGAAGGCGAACTTCACCGGTTCGTTCGAGTTCGGTACGGACAGCGCCTCCAACACCAAGGGCAACATCACGGTGAACCACCCGGTCAACCTGATCTCGTCGCCCTGAGTGACCTGATTGCATGACGGATTGGGGTGTTGGGATCTAGACCTTCTCAGCACCCCAATCTCTCGGGTTCGTCGCACTTTGCAAGGCCAAACCCAACACTGCGAGGAGAAGTTGTGAAGAAGACTGGTGGAAGACTGCGCGCACTGGCTCTCGGCCTGGCGAGCACGGCGGCCGTGGTGGCCGCGACGATCCCGTCGCCGGCCTCGGCGGCCCCGATCCTGAACGTTACCTACGACGCGAGTGGCACGGCGCAGATCGCCAGCACGGACTCCGAGATCGCGCTGGGACCGTCGACGCTGAGCACGCAGTTGGACTATGCGACCGGCGACTTCACCGGCTCGATGCCGTTGCCTGGCACCACGACCAGGTTCGAGGTGATCGGCTTCATCCCGGTGACGGCGGACGTTGCCTTCGTGGAGGCTGCTCCGGTGACCGGCACCCTGAGTGCTGGCCAGGTCGGCAGTCGCGTCGATGGGGTGGCGAGCTACCACATCCGTCTGTCGAACATCAAGATCGTCGGCTTCCCGACGATCACCGGATCCCACTGCCGCACCATCAACCCCGTGACGATCCCGATCTCGTCTCCTCCGGAGGGCGGGTTCGATCTCTTCGTCGGTGGCACGGTGAACGGTGAGTTCTCGATTGGCAACTTCCAGAACTGTGGCCTGAACACCTGGCTGATCAACCTGTTGATCCCGGGGTCGGGCAACCAGGTGGAGATCGACATCGCCAACGCACGGCTCAGCTGATCGGTCGACTGTCGACAACGTGGCGGCTGGGCTCGGTTCCTGCCGAGATCAGCCGCCCGTTGTTGCAGTCGGGAAGGACCTAGATGAGTAGCAGGTTTCTTGGCGTATCAGGTGGCTTGGTTGCCGCCTTGTGGTTGGTGTTGCCTGCTGGCGCTCACCCGTTGTCGCACGAGGTGAGCGTCGGGGGCTCGACGGTAGGGGGGAGCCATCTGTTCTATGCCAGCGACGTGAATGGCGTTGCCTTCGCGGTGAACAACGGAACGACGACCACGCCGCTCTCATGTGGTGATGTCAACCTGGAAGGTGTCGCGAACTCGGGTCTGGACGTCGACCCATTCTTGGAGATCAAGCCTGTTTCTCGGCTCAACACTCCCGACGGCTTCGACGGATCCGAGCGCAAGAACTGCGTGGGACCCTTCAACCTGGCTCTCACCGTCGTACAGATCAATGACTGGGAGGTCCATGCGACCGGTCCGGCAACGACCGCCGGAACCGATCTGCTTCCGGCATACCTGAGCGGGCCCAACAACGGGCCTCTCTACGCGCACGTTTATGCAACCCCCGGCGGCCCGTCGGGAACTAGCTGCAACTTCTTCGTCGAAGGCTATGCGGACGGCACTTTCAATGAAGCGACTCAAACGCTGAACATCGATGAGACCGGTTTCTCAGGGGACCTGACGATCGTCTCCGCGCCCGGCAGTTGCCTCGGCCTGGCGACGGTCGGCAGCAGGGTCAACGCTGTGAGCAGCTTCGAGATCGGTGACGATGACGTCGCGAACGTCAAGGGCAACATCACCTCGAACCATCCGATTCTGCTCTCGCCCTGAGAACGGGGAGGGGGTGCTGAATCCTAGACCTATCCAGCACCCCCAAGGATGAAATCCTATCTACCTAACGAAGCAGCCCCAGAAACGTGACGCGGTTCGAGGCTTCTGGTCAGTTCGGGGGTGTGAAGCCCTCGACGTCCGCCTGGTCGCCGCGCTGCCACATGGGCACCGTTGCCCGCAGGAGCAGGGTGGCTGAGGCGATGAACTCCGGGTCGTGGAGTTGGTCGCCGAAGAGCTCTTGGAGTCGGCGCCAGCGATAGCGGACGGTCTGTGGGTGGACGCCGAGGTGCCTGGCGATGGCGGGCGCGCTGTCGCGGGTGGTCAGCCAGGCGAGCATCGTCTCGGCCAGGACCATGCGCGACGTCGGGTGCTCGGCGAGGAGTGGGCTGAGCAGGTCCTGCGCCATCCGGGCCCGGATCTCCGGCTCGGCATGGAGCCAGAGCAGGCTGGCATGCTCGTCGCACCTGATCACCGGCGCGAGGGGGAGCACTCCGCTCTCGGCCAATGTGATCACGCGCTTCGCCAGCCGATCGGCGAAGCCTGCCTGGGTCGGCGTGGCCAAGGGGCTGACAGCGATGGGAGAGCTTCCGGCGCCCGCGAGCACGCCGATCGTCTGCTCGGCGATGCTGTCGCCGGCGATCGCTCGGGCCGGCGCGACCGAGGTGTCCACCAGCGCGGCGCGAGGGATGACCGAGGTGCTGCTCAGTTGGCCCGGCCGGAACCTGAGGACGACGAGGCGCGCAGGCACCTCCCACCGCGCTGCACGGGCGCGCGCCCTCAGCTCACGTCCGCGGCGTGGCTCCGGGATCGAGTCGTCGGCGAGCAAGGCGGCGATCAGCTGGCGCTTCTTGGCCGTCGTCCCGCTCGAAGGCCGGGCGACCGTCTGGTGGCCGCTCACGACCAACTCCTCGGCCTGCTCGCGAAGCCTGAAGAGCAGCGTGCCCAGGTAGCCGAGTGCCGCCGCCTTCCAACCGGCGTCGGCGGCATGCTTGCTGATCGCGCGCCACGCGTGACGGGCCAACAAGGACGCCATCTGCCGGACGTCGGGCTCGGAGGCTCCCCGGTGGGCTTCGGCGAAGCCGAGATCGCGAAGCCGTTGGGCGATCACGTCGGCCGTGCAGGGGTCGATGACCGGTGCAGCCGTCGCGAGGTCGTGTGCGGCCTCGAGCAGGGTCGCGGCGAGGTCGGAGTCGAGTGTGGTCGGATCGAGGTCGGAGGAGGCGACCTGCCGGCGCACCTCGGGCAGGGCGCTGAGGACGAACTCGTACACCGCATCGGCAAGCGAGCCGTGCCGGAGGAGCTCCGCGGGAATGACGGCGATGAGGTCGTTCAGCAGGCTCTCCCAGGAGTCGTCGCGCTCGGCGGCGTCCGCGGAGTCCGGATCGTCGGTGTGCCCCATGGGTGGTGGCTGCTCCTGCCTGGAGTCGTCTGGTGTCGATCCCATTGACCCAAGCGGGAAAGGGGGCCACAACCCCTTCGGGCTGGGTGCCACGAAGTCGTCGTGGAAGTTGTGAAGAGGGAGACAAAACCGATGAAAGGGGGCAGCGTTCTCCACCGTCTCGCGGAGCCGCGCCTACTCGGACCGGCCCGTCTCCCGGAAGGTGATCACGTCGCTCTGATCGCCGGAGAGCCACAGCGGAAGCGTTGCTCGGAGGGTCATCGTGATGGCGGTGACGCGATCTGGATCGAGGAGCGCATCGCCGAAGAGATCGCTGATCCGCTTCCAGCGATAGCGAACGGTCTGGGTATGCACGCCGAGGCGCGTGGCGACGATTCCTGCGCTGTCGCGTGACTCGAGCCACGCCAGCATGGTCTGGCCCAGGACCTTGCGCGAGTTGACTCCCTCCTTGAGGAGTGGATGGAGCACGTCGAGCACCAGCCACTGACGGATGCCCGGCTCCGCGTGGAGCCAGAGCTCCACAGGATGGTGACCACAGTGGATCACCTGGTGGGCCGGCAGGACGCCTCGCGTGGCGAGGGTGAGGGCGGTGCGGGCCCAACGATCGGCATCTGCCACTTGGGTGGGAGGCACTGCCCAGGTGAGGGCGACGGTGGCGTCCGCGTTCGCCTCCAGCAACTGCGTGGCGATGGCATCGGCGCACTCGGCGCCGCAGAGCACCAGGGCGGGCGACGCGTCCGGATCGGCAGCAACGGCGACCATCGAGGAGAGGTCGGGGAAGTCCGTGATCCCTTCGGCGCGAATGGCCACCAGGGTCTGCGGCAGGGGCCATCCTGCTCCGAGCGCCAACAGGGAGAGCTCGGCCTGACGTCGTTCCTGGTCGTCCGTCGAGGTCTCCAGCAGGGCGTCGATCAGCTGGCGTTGCCGGGTCGCGGGCCTCATCCGAACGTGGCGCAGCCCGAGCGCGTGGCCGTTGCTGACCTCCGCCTCGAGGTGGTCGAGATAGGCGAGTAGGGCGTCCCCGGCAGCTCCGAGGTGACGGTACGCGGGCGAGTCGGCCGGCATGCGACGGTGCAAGACCTGCCAGGCCCACCGGGTGCTGACGAGCAACGCCTTGCGGGGGACCGCGAGGGTGTGGCCGCGGGTGGCCTCGTCGAAGCCGATCTTGCGGAACAGGCGGCTCACGCGTGGATCGAGCTCGCTGACGCCGGAGAGCACCTCCAGGAACTGGCGGGTGGCCTGATGGACGGCCCGCTGGGTTCGCTCCAGGTCCTCGGGACGTGGAGAGGCGAGAGCTGGGATCGTCGATCGCAGGCGAGCGAGCAGCTGTTGTTCCAACGGTCCGGCATTGGCGGCAAGGCTGGTGACGAGGACGATGAATTCCTCGGCTCCATGCGCCCTGCGCAACGACGCCTCGACGTCGTTGAGCCAGGCCGGCCTGAGGCGCTGTGCGTCCTCGGCAAGCGATTCGTAGCCTGGTTCGCGGTCTTCGCTCATGGCGTCCCTTCCGAGCGGGGCCTGGTGGCGATGGTGAGGGTCGAGCCCTGGGAGTGGTCTCGGAATTCATGGTGCGGGACGGCGCCCGGAATGCCGAGGGCTGGCGCGAGAACCAGGACCAAAGTCCCGGGTGTAGAAGTAGCGATTTATCACCCGTATGCCAAATCTCGACAGAAACGCCCGCGGGGTGAGTGGCGGTCGGAACCCACCACTCACCCCGCCGGGCCCGCTTGGCTAGCGAATGCGGAAGCGCTGTGCCTTGGCGGAGGACGACTTGCCGCGGCTGTCGCCGAGGTAGCTGGCCGTCACGGTGTGCCGGCCCTTCTTGAGCCGCTTGACGGTGACCTTCGCTGCGCCACTCCTCAGGCTGACCGTCTTGCGGTAGACCTTCTTGGCGCCCCGCTTGATCTGGACGGTCACCTTGCCGGTCGGCGTGCCGCCGGAGCGGGTGACCTTGACGGTGAAGGCGGCCGTCGTGCGCTTGACCCGGACCTTCGAGATCGTGGTCCTGGTGGAGACCTTCGGCGGCACCAGCGGGGCGACGGCGGCGCTCGGGGGCGAGTCGGAGGTCAGCGGTGTCCCGGAGTCGGTGGCGATGGTGCGGAAGGTGATCCTCTTCCCCACCTGTGCGGAGGTGAGGGCAAGGCTGGTGCCCGTCGCTCCGGCGATCGGCGTCCCGTCGGCGAGCCACTGGTGACTGATCTCGGGTGTGCCGCTGAAGGTGGCCGGAGTGCCGGTGAGCGTGCTGCCCTGCTTCGCGGTGCCGGCCAGCGTGGAGGCGGTCACGGTCATCACCTTGCGCTGGATGGCCAGCGCCAGCTGGCTGCTGAGCGAGATCTGGGACAGGCCATTGCCGTCCAGGCCGGCAGGGACGTCGGCGGGGAGGGATGATCCCGAGCCCCAGACGCGGACGGCACCCGTGGAATCGACCGCCAGGTTGGCGCCGCTTGCCGTCGTCGAGGCGATCTGGGTGAAGGTGGACCCCGTGTAGGCGGCGGGTACGGCGTTGTACTTGGCAGCGGGTGTCGCGCCGGTGGTGCCCTGACCCCACGAGCGGAGCGTCCCGTCGGTCATCAGCGCCAGCCCGCCAGCGGCGCGGGCGACGATGTCCTGGACGGCGCCCGGCACGGTGACGTCCGCTGGCAGCGTGACCTGGCCCTGTTGGTTGCGGCCCCAACCGACGACGGTGCCATCGGCCCTCAGCGCATAGGCGTGCTCGCTCCCGGCATCGACCTTGACCACGTTGGTGAGACCACCAGGCACATCGGTCCGGCCGTCAGCGTTGTTGCCCCAGGCAACCACGGTGCCGTTCGACGTGAGGCCGACGCCGAAGCCGGTACCCAGGTCGAACGAGGTGAGATCGGAGAGGTCGACGCCGCCAATGGTGGTGTGATCGCCAAGATCTCCCCAGAAGACGAGCTCGCCGTCGGCGGTCAGTGCGGCGGCCGCCGTACCGTCGAAGGCGATCTGCTTCACCGTCTCGTCGGCGAGCTCGGCCGGAACCTCCTGCTGTGGGGTCACATTCGCCGCGATCACCTTCCCTGCCGTGGTGAGGGCCATCGTTGCCTCACCGGCGGCGATCGCTTGGGAGACGGGGGTGGTGGCCAGCTCCTCCGGCAAGGGCAGGGGAGCGGTGCCGACCCTGCCCCAAGCGAGAATCGCGCCGGCGTGGGTGGCATCGAGGGTGGCAGTGGCCGGGGGTGGCGCGAACAGGCCGGCGACGAGGGCGATCGAGGCGACCGCGCTCGCTCGAAGAGGAACACTGGCTGACATTGCTACTCCTTGCTGGTGACTGGTGACTGGTGCTCAGGGCAGGGGAACGGTGGGCGGCGTGCCGGCCGGGCAGCCGACCTCCGGCTGGTACTCGCCGACGTTGGGGAAGCGGCCGCAGGAGAAGCCCCCACCGGCGTGCAGGGTCACCGCATTGCCTTCGCCGCTGATCGTCGACGTGAGGAGTTGAGAGACGTCCTCGCCGGTGCGGGTTCTGCATCGGTGGAATGCCGGCACGTCGGCGGTCCCTGTCAGCAGGCCGCCCATGATCACGGTGAACTTTCCAGTCGCGTAGACGCCGCGAGCCTCGACGTCGGGGTCATTGTCGAAGAAGCCCTCGCCATGCAGGTCCAGGGTTGCTGCGGACGCCGTCCGGCAACCGGCGCGAAGCCGGAGGTCGGTGCCGTCGACCCGCAGACCCTCCACCTCCACGTAGAGCGCGGCCGAGATGTCGGTGTCGTGAAACTTCTGGTAGCTGGGCCAGTCCGGTGGCTTATGCCCGTCGCCCGTGTAGGCCTCGTCGACAGCGCGAACCGCCAACGGCTCCGGGAGGCCCTCAGGAGTTCGCTCTTGGGACAAGCGAAGGGTGGCGGTGACGGGGATCGTCCCGAAGGCAATGGCGTTGACCTGGAAAGGAGCGGACAGCCCGTAGTTGTACCGGGCACCTGGTTCGGCCATCAGGTAGACCCAGTTGGTGTTGATCACCTCGCGTCTGTAGGTCTCCGGCCAGACGGTGGTGGTGTGCGTGAAGGCGGTGGTGACCTGCATCGGGACCCGGACCCATTGCTTGGCACGCTTCGTCTCGGTGATGCCCCCTTGGGCGACGCCTACCCAGGGGCCCGCTCCGGTATGGCGGGGCAGCCCGGGACGGGGACCGTCGCTGCTGGCGGCGCCGGCAGCGTGGTCAGCGACCCGCGGGACGGCTCCCAGGAAGAGCACTGCTGCCGCGACGAGGAGAAGAGGGTTCCGGTGGCGCATGCCGTGACGCTGACACGGGCGACCCTCCGAGGTAAGAGCGAAAGGCGTGGTGAATGCGTCGAGGGGGCGATTCGTAGGGCCACTTATGAGCGGGGTGACAATTCGGGCCTTGGGCGGGGCAGCGCATCGTTCGGAGATTGCGGTCGGCGCTCGGCAATTCCGCGTGCGGTGTCGCGGGAGATGGCTGCGCTGGGACGTCGCCGCACATGCCCGGATCTGACTCGCAGATTGTCACCGTGGTGACAATCCGGTGCGGATCTCCGCTTCCGTTCGGGTCATTTCGTGCTCCCCGCGGGTTCATCTTCCGCTCGACGTGCCCACAGTGGCGGATCGGCGCCATCGGGGCGCTGTTGTGGAGTGAGGAGAGCAGCATGAAGCAGCGAGCAATCGGCGCGGGGGTGGTGGCGATCGCCACCGTCAGCGCCTTGGCCACCGCAGCGGTGGCGGCACCGCCCTACCTGGTCACGGTGGGAGCCTCGACCTCGGGGGACCATGTCTTCTTCGGCACCTCGGTGCCGCGAACCGGCGGTGCCCACGAGATCGACTTCCAGGTGCGGCGCGGAACGACGGTCACCAACATGTACTGCACCGACGTCAATGTCGAGGGCAATGTGCACGCCGGAACCAGCAGCACTGGGCACGTCGCCACGATCACCCCGGTGACCCGGGTGAACACGCCGGAGACCTTCGCCGGCATGGACTGGAAGGGGTGCAAGGGACCGTTCAACCTGGACATGGTTGTCGAGCCGGATCTGGACTGGGAGATCTGGGCTGACGGCACCTCGACCACCGGCACCACCGACGTGATCACCGGTGTGGTGACCGGCCCTGGCGGGGGCAACCTGACAGCCAACGTCTATGCCACCGGTGCCAATCGCCCGTTCTGTGAGTTCGAGGTCCAAGGCTTTGCCACCGGCACCTGGAACGAGAGCACGCAGACGCTGACCATCACCGAGACCGGCTTCACCGGCAATCTGGCCATCAGTGCCTTGGCGTCGGCGACGTCCAACTGCGGGGGCCTGGTCGCCGTCAACGACCCCGCCAACTTCGAGGGCGCCTTCGAGATCGGCCCCGACGACGCGGACAACACGAAGGACGGGATCACCGACACCTTCCCGGTCTATCTGGAGCCGGCCCCGTAGCGGTCGCCGTCCGGGCGTGGCCGGGACGCCGTCGCCCCACCCGCGGCGTCCCGGTTACAGCGCCCGATCCCCATGCCTGCAAGGAGATTCTCATGAACAGAGCACATCAGCTCGGCCGAACCGTCGTCGGCATCGGGTCAGCGCTGGCGCTGGCCGCGTCGTTCCACTCCGCGCCCGCAGCGGCGGCGCCGATCCTGAGCTTCGCCTATGACGTCGAGGGGGAGGCGACGATCGCCAGCACGGGTTCGACGGTCGGTCTCGGTCCGGCGATCCTGGACGCCGAGCTCGACTACGCGACCGGCGAGTTCACGGCCAGCATGCCGCTGCCGGGGACCGAGACGGAGTTCTACCTGATCGGGTTGCTCCCGGTGACCGCGGATGTCGCCTTCGAGGAGACGTCACCGATCACCGGGACGATCAGTCCGGCGGTGGTGCAGAGCCGGGTGGACGCCGTGGCGAGCTACCACCTCCGGCTCTCGAACATCCGCGTCGTCGGGTTCCCGCTCTTCGCCGGGCCCTACTGCCGGACGATCGACCCGATCTCGATTCCGATCAGCTCACCGCCGGAGGGTGGCTTCCTGCTCTTCGCCGGCGGACCGGTGAGCGGTGAGTTCGCGATCGGCGACTTCCAGCACTGCGGCCTCAACACCTGGCTGATCAACGCCCTCATCCCGGGCGGTGGCAACCAGGTCGACCTGCAGATCGGTCCGATCCGGAGCTGAGCCCGGCTGCGCTGTGACGGCGCGGTGGCCTCACCCGCCGTCGCAGCGCTTGCGCTAGTGCTGCTCCTTCGAGCAGAGGAGATAGTCGGTGCTGACGCCGAGGGAGACGGCGAGCCGGGAGACCACCTTCAGGCTCGGATTGCGCTCACCGCGCTCGAGCGCTCCGACGTAGGTGCGGTGCAGACCGAGCTCTTCGGCCAGAGCCTCCTGGCTGAGGCCCTTCTCCTTGCGGATCACCCGCATCCGCCGACCCACTTGCTGTTGCAGTTC
>NZ_BAAALG010000013.1:308078-330086 GCF_039528155.1 Nocardioides dubius
CGGTATCGCAGGGAAATCTCTTCCAACACAGGCACTGTGGAGGGCAAGAGGGCCACGTGCAGGCGCGGAGAACCGTGGCGCGTCACGTGGCGCCGGCGGAGTCGGTGGCCTCGATCAACGCCTGCCCCAGGCGCCGGGCGCTCTCCGCGGTGAGGGTGAAGCCGCGCAGGCCGGCCTCCGGCGCCGAGACATGCAGCCAGTCCTCGCGGGTCCCGGCCTCGCGGGTCATGGTGAGGACGACGTCGACGCCGCGGGTGCGCGGGAGCCCGAGACGCCCACGGACGATCACCGGCAGCGAGGTGGCGGAGCTGTCGTGGAACCGGTCCTCGGGAAGGTCGTCCGCATCGTGCTCGGAGACGCACCACGCGGGGCAGGGGTCGTCTTGCCATGGGGGAGTTCGTCCCATGTCGCTCCTGTTCGGGCGGTTCGGGCGGTTTCGGCCACGCGCCATGCCCGGGCCGGGCAGCATGGGAGGCGGGGCGGTCGGAGCCGCCACCGGGGCGCGATCCCGATCAGTATCGACCGACTTCGGGCGCAGGATCTTGTCAACCAGATCACAAGTCTTGGGACTTCCTGTTCCGAGATGCCCTTTTCTGCCGCCCAAACCCCTTGTGGTGACTCCGATCACGCATACGGTCAGTCAAACGGCGAGGGTCTCCTCGCCGTCCTGCACTGAACCGAGAGGGAAACGATGGGCGGACTCGTCGAGGTCACGGGGCTCACCAAGAGCTTCGGGCGTCAGAACATCTGGCACGACGTGACACTCACCCTGCCTCCAGGGGAGATCACGGCGCTGCTGGGCCCGTCGGGAACCGGCAAGTCGGTCTTCCTTAAGGCACTGATCGGGCTGCTGGAGCCCGAGGAGGGCGAGATCCTGATCGACGGCGTCGACATGGTCTCCTCGCGTGAGTCTCAGCGCCTCGAGCTGCGCAAGAAGTTCGGCGTGCTCTTCCAGGACGGCGCCCTCTTCGGGTCGATGAACGTCTACGACAACGTCGCCTTCCCGCTGCGCGAGCACACCAAGCTGCCCGAGGCGAAGGTCCGCGACCTGGTGATGGAGAAGCTCGGCCTGGTCGGCCTGGCCGGCCAGGAGCACAAGCTCCCGGGCCAGATCTCCGGCGGCATGAAGAAGCGCGCGGGCCTGGCCCGGGCGCTGGTCACCGACCCGGAGATCATCCTGATCGACGAGCCGGACTCCGGCCTCGACCCGGTCCGCACCTCCAACCTCGCCCAGCTGCTGATGGAGGTGAACGCCGCCACCGACACCACGATGCTGGTGGTCACCCACAACATCGAGCTGGCCCGCACCCTGCCGGACAACCTCGGCATGCTCTACCGCCGCGAGCTGGTCATGTTCGGCCCGCGCGAGGAGTTCCTGCTCACCGACCACCCGGTCGTCAGCCAGTTCATGAGCGGCGACCCGGACGGCCCGATCGGGATGAGCGAGGAGACCGACCACAGCACCACCGACGTCGACGCCTACGACGAGTTCGACCTGGCCGGCCAGCCCGGCGGTGCCACCGCCCTGCTGTCGCGGCACGCCGGAGCGCGCCCGATCGAGGTGCTCCCGCGTCAGCTCTCGCCGCGCACCGGGATGCCCCGGGCCGGCGGCGACCGCCACCGCGAGCGGGTCGCCAGCGGCGCCGCGCGACTCTATGTCGCCGACGACGAGGAGAGCGACCGAGAACGACCGGTACCCACCCGGGGGCTGGCCACCCGCGCCCTGACCGGCGTCGGCGACCTCTTCGCGCTCGCCCTCGACACCATCCGGGAGACCTTCAAGCGTCCCTTCGCGGCCCGCGAGACCCTCGAGCAGTTCTGGTTCGTGGTCAGCGTCTCCTGGATCCCGGCGATGCTGGTGGCGATCCCGTTCGGAGCGGTGATCGCGCTCCAGCTCGGCACCCTCACCGTCCAGATCGGCGCCCAGTCCTTCACCGGCGCCGCCAGCGTCCTGGCGGTGGTGCAACAGGCCGCACCGATCGTGACCACCCTGGTCATCGCGGGTGCCGGTGGCGCGGCGATCTGCGCCGAGATCGGCACCAGACGGATCCGCGACGAGATCGACGCGATGCGGGTGATGGGCATCTCGCCGGTGCAACGCCTGGTCGTGCCCCGGGTGATCGCCTGTGTGCTGGCCGCGGTCCTGCTCAACGGCCTGGTCTCGGTGGTCGGCGTCCTCGGCGGCTACTTCTTCAACGTGGTGGTCCAGGGCGGAACGCCCGGCGCCTACCTCTCCAGCTTCACCGCGCTCGCGCAGATCTCCGACCTGTGGGTCGGTGAGATCAAGGCCGTCATCTTCGGCTTCGTGGCCGGCGTCGTCGCCTGCTACCGCGGGCTCAACACCGCACCCGGCCCCAAGGGCGTCGGCGACGCGGTCAACCAGTCCGTGGTGATCACCTTCCTGCTCCTCTTCTTCGTCAACTTCGTGATCACCACCCTCTATCTGCAACTCGTGCCCGGAAAGGGGGCCTGAGCATGATCGAGCTCTCGGGCCTCGCCCGGCTCCGCGACGTTCCGGCCTCCCGGCTCGCCTCCCTCGGTGAGGCACTCCGCTTCCACATCCAGGTCCTGATCCGGATCCCGACCACCGTCGTGCGCTACCCGCGCGAGGTGCTGCGGCTGCTCTCCGAGGTCAGCTTCGGCTCCGGTGCGCTCGCCGTCATCGGCGGCACCATCGGCGTGATGCTCGGGATGACGCTCTTCGTCGGCACCGTGGTCGGCATGCAGGGCTACGCGGCCCTCGACCAGATCGGCACCGCCACCCTGAACGGGTTCATCTCCGCCTACTTCAACACCCGTGAGATCGCGCCGCTGGTCGCGGCGCTGGCCCTCTCGGCCACCGTCGGCTCCGGCTTCACCGCCCAGCTCGGCGCGATGCAGGTCAACGAGGAGGTCGACGCACTCACCGCGATGGCGGTGCCCAGCGTGCCCTACCTGGTCAGCACCCGCGTGGTGGCCGGCTTCGTGGCGATCATCCCGCTCTACGTGATCGGCCTGCTCACCTCCTACGCCGGCTCGCGGATCATCACCGTCTACTTCTACGGCCAGTCGGCGGGAACCTACGACCACTACTTCAACCTGTTCCTGCCGCCGATCGACATCCTGCTGTCGTTCGCCAAGGTCCTGGTCTTCGCGGTGCTGATCATCCTGATCCACTGCCGTCTGGGCTTCACCGCCACCGGCGGACCGGCCGGCGTCGGCGTGGCGGTGGGCACCGCCGTCCGGCGCAGCATCGTGACCGTCGCCGTGCTCGACCTGGTGCTCTCGATGGCGCTGTGGGGCACCTCCACCACCGTAAGGATCGCCGGATGAGTCCGCACAAGAGCCGGGTGCCTGACATCCTGCTGGGCCTGGGCTACGCCGTCCTGATCGGCGCGCTGCTGCTCGGCGCGCTGGCGGCCTACAACCAGACCTTCACCAAG
Source organism: Nocardioides dubius (assembly GCF_039528155.1). Lineage (NCBI taxonomy): Bacteria > Bacillati > Actinomycetota > Actinomycetes > Propionibacteriales > Nocardioidaceae > Nocardioides > Nocardioides dubius. Next base: position 311,501 of record NZ_BAAALG010000013.1, read on the forward strand.
AGCGTCGACGTCACCCTGCAGACCGGCAAGCTCGGCAACTCGCTGCAGACCGGCTCCGACGTGAAGCTCAACGGCGTCCCGGTCGGGCGCGTCTCCAAGATCGAGTCCTCCGACGACGGCGCCACGCTCACCTTGGCGCTGCAGCCGGAGACCGCGGAGAAGCTGTCGCCCGACACCGTGGCCCGGCTGCTGCCCAAGACCCTCTTCGGCGAGCGCTACGTCTCGCTGCAGGAGGCGTTCGACGGCGACGGTGGCCTCGCCAACGGCGACACCATCCGGGAGGACGCCTCCGCCGAGGCGGTCGAGCTGCAGGAGGTCTTCGATGAGCTGCTGCCGATGCTGCAGGCGATCAAGCCCGACAAGCTCTCCGCCGCGCTCGGCGAGATGACGCTGATGCTGCGCGGCCAGGGCGAGGACCTCGGCACGATGATGGTCTCCTGGAGCAACTACTTCGAGAAGCTCAACCCGTTGGTGCCCGAGATGGCGGAGAGCCTCGGCAAGTTCGGCGAGGTCGCCGACGTCTACGCCGAGGCCGCGCCCGACCTGCTGGAGGCGGTCGAGTCGATGGCCACCACCTCGAAGATGCTGGTCGACCAGAACGACAACCTGACCACCGTCTTCGCCTCGGTGATCAGCAGCTCCACCGACGTCACCGGTTGGATGGACGAGAACCAGCAGACCATCGAGGTGCTGTCGGCGGAGAGCCGCGCCGCACTCGAGGCGGTCCGCCCGTTCGCCAACCAGTTCCCCTGCATCCTGCGCTCGGCCAACAAGTTCCGTCCGGCCATGGACAAGGTGCTCGGTGCCGGCACCGACGAGCCCGGCCTGCACGTGCGGCTGAGCGTGGTGAAGAGCCGCGGCAAGTACCTGGCCGGCAAGGACGCGCCGACCTTCCCGACCGAGGGCAAGGCCCGGTGCCCCTACGTCACCGGCGACCCGGCCACCCGTGGCTCCAGCGCCACCGACGAGCAGGTCGCGCCGACCAACATCCCGACGCCGCCGCGGCGCTTCTCGCCCGAGGTGCTGAGCGCCGCCACCGGTCTGGGGGATGCGAACTCCCCGTCCGAGAACCGACTGATCGCCGAGCTGGTCGCGCCCACCGTGGGCATGGCGCCAGCCGACTACCCGCAGTGGTCGAGCCTGTTGCTGGGCCCCGTGCTGCGTGGAGCGAAGGTGAGCCTGCGATGAGCAAGACCACGTCCCTGGCACCGGTGCTGATCAAGAGCCTGGTGTTCACGATCGCCACGCTGCTGGCCACCGCCGCGCTGGCGGCCACGATCAGCAACAGCAGCGGCGACGCCCACCGCACCTACACCGCGATGTTCACCGACGTCACCAGCCTGAACAAGGGCGACGACGTCCGCATCGCCGGCGTCCGGGTCGGCACCGTGAAGAAGATCGAGGTCGGCAAGGACAACCTCGGCGAGGTCACCTTCGAGGTGAACGACGTCGCCCCGATGCGTGAGGGGATGACCGCCGAGCTGCGCTTCCGCAACATGGTCGGCCAGCGCTACATCACCCTGATGCCCTCGGCCACGCCGGGCCCGGACCTCAAGGACGGCTACACGTTCGAGGTCGAGGACACCAAGCCTGCGCTGAACCTCACCGTGCTCTTCAACGGCTTCCAGCCGCTGCTTAAGCTGCTCGACGCCGAGCAGGTGAACAACCTCAGCGCGCAGATCATCTCCGTCTTCCAGGGCGAGGGTGCCACGATGGAGGGCCTGCTCTCCAGCACGGCCAGCCTGAGCCGCACGCTGGCCGGGCGCGACGAGGTGATCGGCAGCCTGATCGCGTCGCTGACCGACGTCCTCGACACCGTCGACACTCGCTCGGAGGACCTCTCCACCACGCTGACCACGATGCAGCAGCTGGTCAGCGGCCTGGCCGAGGACCGCGCCGTGATCGGCAGCACGCTGGAGGGGTTGGGCGGCCTGACCACCAGCGTCGCCGGTCTCCTCGAAGGCACGCGCCCGGCCCTCAAGGGGTCGATCAACGCCCTCGGTGAGCTCTCCGAGAACCTCGCCGACTCCGAGTCGGTGCTCGACAGCTTCTTCGAGACCCTGCCGGTCAAGCTCGACACCATCGGCCGGACCGCCAGCTACGGGTCCTGGCTCAACGTCTACCTCTGCTCCATCAAGGGACGGATTCCGATGCCTGAGGGCTACTACGGCGATCTCGGCGTCAAGCCGGTCGCGGGGAGGTGCCGCTGATGGCACGCCATCCTCTGTCGTTCGCTGAACGCAACAAGGTGATGATCGCGCTGGTCGGCCTGCTCGCCATGGGCGCCGTCTTCTTCGCTACCTTCAACGCCGCCTCGCTGCCGATCATCGGCGGCGGTGACACGCACACCGCCTACTTCGCGGAGTCCGGTGGGCTGCGCGAGGGCAACGAGGTCCGGGTCTCCGGGGTCAAGGTCGGTGAGGTCACCAAGCTCGGCCTCGAGGGCGACAAGGTGAAGGTGACCTTCCGGGTCAAGGACGTCGAGCTGGGCGACCAGACCTCTGCCGGGATCAGCGTCAAGACCCTGCTGGGGCAGAAGTTCCTCGACATCCGCCCGGCCGGCGGGGGAGAGCTGAACAGCGCGATCCCGCTGGAGCGGACCACCACCCCCTACGACGTCAACAAGGCCTTCTCCGACGTCTCCGACGAGATCCACGAGATCGACACCGAGCAGCTCGAGGAGAGCCTTGACGTCCTCTCCACCGCCTTCGAGAACACGCCGCCCGCGGTGCGCGAGCTGGTCGACGGTCTCAGCGCGCTCTCGCGCACCATCTCCACCCGCGACGACGACCTCTCCGAGCTGCTGACCTCGACCACCAGCGTCACCGGCACCCTGGCCGAGCGCAACGACGAGTTCGCCAAGATCATCAGCGACGGCAACGACCTGATGGCCGAGCTGGAGAACCGGCGTGATGCGGTCAAGGCGATGCTCCAGGGCACCGCCAACCTGGGCACCCAGGTGCGCGGCCTGGTCGCCGACAACCAGAAGACGCTCGCCCCCGCGCTGGCCAAGCTCGACAAGGTCTCCGCGATCCTGCAGCGCAACGAGGCGAACCTGAGCTCGGCGCTCAAGAAGATGGGCCCCTACTACCGGGTCCTGACCTCGGCCACCGGCAACGGGCGCTGGCTGGAGTCCTACATCTGTGGCCTCTTCGGTCCCGACGGCGCGCCGTTGCTGGACGCCGAGGCACTGCGCAACTGTGCACCTCAGAAGGGAGGCGGACGATGAGGATCTCCCGCCGCACCGGACGGATCGCGATCGCGGCCGTCGTCGTCCTCGGCGTCTCGGGCTTCGCCCTGCAGCGCACGGTGCTCGCCGACGAGCCGACCGAGGTCACCGCCTACTTCACCAAGTCGGTCGGCCTCTACCCCGGCAACGACGTGCAGGTGCTCGGGGTGCCCGTCGGCCACATCACCAGCGTCGATCCCCAGGACGGCCGGGTGAAGGTGACGATGGAGGTCGACCCGGAGTACGACGTCGCCGCCTCCACCGCCGCCGTGATCGTCGCCCCCACCGTGGTCAGCGACCGCTACGTGCAGCTCACCGAGCCGTGGACCGACGGCGCGAAGCTCAAGAGCGGCGCGGTGATCGAGCTCGAGCGGACCGCGGTCCCGGTCGAGATCGACGACCTGTACCGCAGCCTGATCGACGTCAGCGACCAGCTCGGCCCTGACGGCGCCAACAAGAACGGCGCGCTGTCGAAGTTCCTCTCGGTGGCGGCCGAGAACCTCGAGGGGCAGGGCGCCGACCTGAACCAGATGTTCCGGGAGTTCGGCGATGCCGCCGCCACCCTGGACGGCATCGACGAGGAGTTCTTCGCGACGCTGGCGAACCTCGAGAAGTTCAACACGATGCTCAAGGACAACGACTCCGACGTGGCCTCGATGAACAAGCGGTTCGCCGCCGTCACCCGGTACCTGGCCGAGGACAAGGACGACATCGCCGATGCCGCCGCCAACCTGGCCGACGCGTTCGTGGTGCTCGACGACTTCATCCGCGAGAACCGCGACAACCTGAACACGAGCGTGAAGAACCTGCAGGGCCCCACCGAGGTGCTGGTCAAGCAGCGCAAGTCGCTGGAGGAGACGGTGCGCACGGTGCCGCTGCTGCTGCAGAACTTCATCAAGGCCTACGACCCCGACACGAACACGCTGCACGGGCGCGGCAACCTGAACGAGATCGCGCTGTGGACCAACGACGGTCTCACCGGGCGCACCTCGACGTCGTCGCCGCCGGTGATGCTCGACGGAGAGAAGGACGCCCAGTGAAGCGGCTAGGACTGATCAGCGCCGCCGCCGTCCTCGGCGTCACGGCGACCGGCTGCGGGCTGGTCGGCGGCGGGGTCTACGAGACCGACCTGCCCGGTGGCGCGGACCTGGGCAGCGACCCGATCACGATGACCGCCGACTTCGAGGACGTCCTCGACCTGGTGCCGCAGTCGAGCGTCAAGGTCGACAACGTCGAGGTCGGCCAGGTCACCCGGATCACCCTCAACAAGGACGGCCACAGCGCCCGGGTGGAGCTCAAGATCAACCGCGACGCCCAGCTTCCCGAGGGCACCGGCGCCCGGCTGCAGCAGACCTCCCTGCTCGGCGAGAAGTTCGTCGCCCTGCTCCGGCCGACCGCGCCCACCGCCACCAAGCTCGGCAACGGCGCGCACCTCGGCATCGCGGACACCTCGCACGCCGCCGAGGTCGAGGAGGTGCTCGGTGCGCTCTCGCTGGTGCTCAACGGCGGCGGCGTCGGCCAGTTCCAGGAGATCTCGAAGGAGCTGCAGAAGGTCTCGGCCGGACGGCCGGACGAGATCAAGGCCTTCCTGCGCCGGATCAACACCTTCGTGAGTGGGCTCGACGACCGCAAGGAGTCGCTGACCGCGGCGCTCGACGGACTGGATCGACTCGGCGCGTCCCTGCAGGCGGACAAGGAGAAGATCGTGACGGCGCTCGAAGACCTCAGTCCCGGCATGCAGGTGCTGGTCGACCAGCGCAAGCAGCTGGTCGCCATGCTGACCTCGCTCGACAAGCTGTCCAAGGTCACCGTCGACACCCTGAACACCGCGCAGAAGGACATCATCGCGGACTTCAAGGCGCTGGAGCCGATCCTTGAGCAGCTGGCCAAGGCCGGCGCCGATCTGCCCGAGTCGCTGCAGATCCTGCTCACCTACCCGTTCCCCGACTCCGTCCTGGAAGCGATCAAGGGCGACTACTTCAACGGATTCATCGTGACCAACTTCCGCACGCCGGACGGCTGCGCGGCGTTCTCCTGCTCCTGGCCGCAGCCCGGCTCCAGCAGCGGAGCCCCGCGGGCCAGCACTCGAGTCGCGCCCGGTCTGGACTGGGATGACTTCCCGGGCCTCACCGATCCAGGCCCCGACACCAAGAAGCCGAAGGACAAGGCGACCCCCTCGGGGCCGCCGCCCACGCTGCTCACGCCCACCGACACGGCCCTGCCGGGCCTGCCCTCGCCGACGGTGACCATCTCACCCTCCGGCGAGCCCACGACGTCGTCGCCCTCCCCCTCCCACCCTGCCCAACCGACGGAGACCGTGACGGGAGGTGGGGAGTAGTGCTCAGCAGATCTGTGCGGGTGAAGCTGACGGCGTTCGTCATCGTCGGACTGCTCGCCACCACGTACCTCGCGGTCAAGTACCTCGGAGTCGGCAGTTTCGGCGGCGACTACCGGGTCTCGGTCCAGCTGACCGAGGCCGGTGGCCTCTTCGAGAACGGAGAGGTCACCTACCGAGGTGTGCCCGTAGGCCGCATCGACAGCCTGCGGGCCACCTCGGACGGCGTCGAGGTGGTGCTCCGCCTCGACGGCGGCGGCCCTGAGATCCCGGCCGATGCCGCGGTCACCGTGGCCAACCGCTCCGCCATCGGCGAGCAGTACCTCGACCTCGCCGGTCAGGGCACCGGCGGCGACAAGCTCGCCGACGGCGACCGGATCGACGCCACCGACGCGATGCTGCCGCCCCCGATCGACGAGCTGCTGACCAGCGGACGCTCGTTCCTCTCCTCGGTTCCTCGTGACGATCTCGCCACGGTGATCGACGAGACCTACGAGTGGACCCGTGACGGCGCCGAGCCGCTGCGGCAGCTCAACACCACCTTGTCGTCGTTCGCCGAGACCGCGGAGGCCAACTTCGTGGTCACCGCGTCGCTGATCCGCAACTCGGGTCAGGTGCTCGACACGCAACTCGCCTCGCAGGAGAGCATCCGCGCCTTCAGCAAGGACCTCGCGGTCTTCGCCAAGGCGATGGAGGACTCCGACGCCGAGCTGCGCGAGCTGATCGAGAACACGCCTCAGGTGGCCCGTGAGTTCCAGAAGGTCATCCAGCAGGTCGGGGGGCCGCTGGGTGACCTGATGGCCAACTTGGTGACGCCGGCCCAGGTCTTCGGCATCAACGCAGCCGGCGTGCGCAACTCGATGATCAACCTGCCCGAGGCGATGAGCATCGGCTGGGCGGTCAACGGGTCGCAGGGCCTGAACTTCGGTCTCGCGCAGACCTACTTCGATCCCAAGGCCTGCACCACCGGCTACGGCGGCACCACGGTCCGCCCGGGTCTGGACACCAGCAAGGGCGAGCCGTTCAACCTGATGGCCGGCTGCGACGTCGCGCCGTCCAGCGGCACGGCCGTCCGCGGACCGAAGAGCGTCAAGGAGAAGAAGGTCCGGGTGAACCTCCGTGTCGCCGACGATCTCAGTAAGTTGATGGGACGATGAGCCGCGATATGCACCAGGCTGATCGGGGAGTGGAGATGGCCGACGCAGAGCCCGAGGTGGAGGAGAGCGGCGACACCGCCGTGACCACCGAGGACGCCGAGACGACGGTCGACGAGAAGAGGGTCTCTGCCGAGGCCGCCGCGTCGACGGAGACCACCGACTCGGAGTCGCGTTCGCTGCTTCCGGGCTGGGTGCCGTGGGCGCTGCTCGCGGCCGGGCTCGTCGTGCTCGTGCTCGGCGTGCAGTTCTGGCGCTCTGCCGAGCCGGACCCGGACGCCGCCCGCGCCGAGCGTCGCGACGCCGTCGTGGTGGCGGCGACCAGCAACCTCGAGACCTTGCAGACCATGGACTACGAGAAGGCGGAGGAGCATCTGGCCGCGTGGCAGGAGGTCTCGATCGGCGTGCTCGGTGACCAGTTCGCCGAGCTGACTGCCGAGGACCGCCAGGCCATCGTCGATGCCCAGGCCAAGAGCACGGGCCGGGTGCTCAGCCTCGCCGTCACCGAGCTGGGGGAGCGGACCGCCACCGTGATCGCCGCGATCGAGACCGAGGTGGTCACCGCCGCCGATCCGGACGCGGAGCCCGTCAAGAAGCGCAACCGGTTCGGTGCCGACCTGGTCCTGGTCAACGGCCGTTGGCTGGTCGAGAACCTGAGCCAGGTGGGGGTGAACCTCAAGTGAGCAAGATCCGTAGGCACGCCGTGCTCGGCGTCGCGCTCCTGCTGCTCGCCGTCGGCGTCGGCTTCTTCGTGCGCGGCTGGGTGGTCGGGCGCGACGACCCGCCCGCCAATCAGGCGTTGATCGACGAGGCGGCCAGCGAGGCGGTCATCCGTGACGCCTCGGTGGCGCTGACCTCCGTCTTCAGCTACGACTACACGGCTCCCGACGCGATCCAGGCGGCGGCGGACGACTTCCTCGTCGGCGACGCCCGTCAGGAGTTCGATGTCCTGCTGAAGACGCTGCTCGACCAGGCGCCCGGCCAGAAGCTCACGCTCAGTGCCGAGGTCTCGGCGACCGGCGTGAAGAGCCTGACCGACGACAGTGCCGAGCTGTTGATGTTCCTGGATCAGCGCAGCGAGCGCTCGACCGACAGTGAGGTCACGGTCTCCGCGGCGATGCTGACGGTGCAGCTGCGCCTGGTCGGCGGCGCGTGGCGCGTGGCGCACTTCGACACGCTATAGGGCCGCTCGCCCGGCGGGCGTGATGCGTGGCGAGCACTCGCTTGCTCACGACGCATCACGCTACGGGGCGGGTGCGGTGCCGAGGTCGCCGAGCGCGGCGACCACGGTGCCGGAGTCCTCGCAGACCCAGACCGGGTCCGGGCCGCCCAGCTCGGGATGGATGTAGAGGGCATGCAGGGCGTCGTCGCAGCGCGGGCACACGGGCCAGCGGCCGCGGCGCTCGAGCAGCTCGTCCTGGAGGTCCTGAGCGACCAGGCCGTCCAGGTACTGACGCCCCGCCGGCCACTGGTCGGACCACCAGCGGCGATTGACCAGGATGTCCTCGAGCAGGGAGACGACGTCCGGTGATGCGGTGCCGGTTGCCTCGAGGTCGTGCATCACGAGGGCGCGTGCAGACATCAGGAAGTCGGTCATCTGGCCATTGTGGCTCGCGACTGGTTAGAAGACTCCGGCCGGCCGGAACTGCACGGAGACTCGCTGCCCGGCGTTGGCGACCTTGGGCACCGCGTGCTCCCAGGTGCGCTGGCAGGAGCCTCCCATCACCAGCAGGTCGCCGTGACCCATGGTGAAGCCGATCGAGCGCCCGCCGCCGCGCGGGCGCAGCGCGAGCTTGCGCGGGTTGCCGAACGAGACGATCGCGACCATCGTGTCCTCGGTGCGACCACGCCCGATGGTGTCGCCGTGCCAGGCGACCGAGTCGTTGCCGTCGCGGTAGTTGCAGCAGCCCGCCGTCATGAACTCCTCACCGAGCTCGGCGAGGTAGTGCGCGCTCAGCGCCTCCCGGGCGGCGGCGAGCGCCGCATGTGGGAGCTTGTCGCCGGCCGCATAGGTATGCACCAGTCGCGGGACGTCGACCACCGAGTCCCACATCGTGCGCCGCTCGGCGCGCCACGGCACCTCGGCCAGCAGGGCGGCGTAGACGTCGTCCGCGCCGACGAACCAGTTGGGCCGCACGTCGACCCAGGCACCGGCGCTCAGATGCGTGCGCCGCACCGCCGTCAGGGAGGTGAGGGCGGGCTGCCCCGCCCGCGGGCTCGGTGCGCTCGCCGTCTCGCTCGCCAACGCGTCGAACAGCGTGCCCTGCACCTCGATGGTGGCCATCGCCGTCCTCCCGCTCGCAACTTCTTTGGACCTGCCACGCTACCCGATCCCTCGAACAATTGTTCGATCCCTTCTGGCGTGTGTCGCCCCTCCCCGCCCTGCTACTCATCCGCCGCACCGGGGGATAGTCCCTGACGTTTTCGTGGTTTTGGGCCCGAAAAACCACGAAAACGTCAGGGACTATCCGGAGGGGTACCGGGCAAAGGTGACGAAATGGGGAGTGAGGTGAGTCACTCTTCGCCTAGGTTGAGGTGCATGAGCGACCCGACGCGTCAGCCGGCTGCCCGAGTTGTGAACGTGAGCAAGACCTACGGCACCGGAGCGGCGTTGGTGCGTGCCCTGGACGACGTCACCCTGGAGCTCGCCGAGGGTGAGTTCACGGCGGTGATGGGGCCGAGCGGCTCGGGCAAGTCGACGCTGATGCACTGCTGCGCGGCGCTCGACGTGGCGGACGCCGGCCAGGTCTACATCGGTGACGTCGAGCTGAGCGCACTCGGCGACAACGAGCTGACCCGACTGCGCCGCGACCAGATCGGGTTCATCTTCCAGTCCTTCAACCTGGTGCCGACCCTCACCGCCAAGGAGAACATCACCCTCCCGCTCAACATCGCGGGGCGCCGATCCGACCCGGGCTGGTTCGACACCGTGATCGAGACCGTCGGCCTGGGCGACCGGCTGGGCCACAAGCCCAACCAGCTCTCCGGGGGCCAGCAACAGCGGGTGGCCGTGGCTCGGGCGCTGGTGAGTCGGCCGGCCATCGTCTTCGCCGACGAGCCCACCGGCAACCTCGACTCGCACTCCGGTGCCGAGGTGCTCAACCTGCTACGACGCAGCGTCGACGAGCACGGTCAGACCATCGTGATGGTCACCCATGACCCGGTCGCCGCCGCCTACACCGATCGCGTGGTCTTCCTGGCAGACGGCAAGGTGGTCGACGAGCTGCGCGAGCCCAATCGCGAGCGGGTGCTGGAGATCATGGCCTCGATGACGGCGCCGCGGATGCAGGCCGACGGGACGCGCTGATGCTGCGGGCCTCGATCAAGAGCCTGCTCGGGCGCAAGCTGCGCCTGTTGATGAGCACCTTCGCGATCGTGCTCGGCGTCGGGTTCGTGACCGGCTCGCTGGTCTTCGGCGACACCCTGAACCGATCCTTCACGGCGATCTTCGCGAGCACCGTGGGCGATGTGGTGGTGCGCCCTGAGGGCGGCGTGGCGGCCGACGGCTCGCCGTCCGCGATCACGCTGCCGGCCGCGATGCGCGCCAGGCTGGAGAAGGTCGACGGCGCCGCGCGGGTGGACGGGAACGTCACGGCCCTCGGCGTCTACGTGATCAGCAAGGATGGCGACCCGATCGGTGGCAACGGGCCGCCGGCGATCGCCGGCAACTTCTCCGACGCTCCTGCTGGGCATGGGCTCAAGGCGATCGAGCTGCTGGACGGCCGGGCGCCGGAGACGCTCGAGGAGATCGCGCTCGATGAGGCCACGGCGGAGAAGGCGGGCTACCGGATCGGCGACACCGTCGAGCTGGCCAGCACCGGCGAGGTGGCCTCGCTGCGCGCCGAGCTGGTCGGCATCCTGGGGTTCAGCGAGGGCGGCTCGCTCAACGGCGCCACCTTCACCGCCTTCGACACCCGCAGTGCGCAGAAGCTCTTCCTCGGTGGGGAGAACGTCTACAACGACTACTGGGTGACGGCCGAGCCGGGCGTCACCCAGGAGGAGCTGCGTGACCGGGTCGCCGTCGTCCTGCCTGGCGGCGTGGAGGCGGTCACCGGCGACGACGCCGCGGACGAGGCCGCCACCGGACTGCTCGACCAGATCGGCTTCCTGACCACCTTCCTGTTGATCTTCGCGGTGATCTCGCTCATCGTCGGCTCCTTCCTGATCGTGAACACCTTCTCGATCCTGGTCGCCCAGCGCAGCCGGGAGCTGGCGCTGCTGCGCGCGCTCGGCGCATCGCGGCGTCAGGTCAAGGCGATGGTGCTCTTCGAGGCGTTCGTGCTCGGCGTAGTCGGAGCGAGCCTGGGCCTGGGCCTCGGCGTCCTGCTCTTCTACGGGATCAGGCTCGGCTTCGAGCGGTTCGGCCTGGACCTGGGCAGCACGCCGATGGTCTTCGAGCCGCTGACGGTGGTGCTCGCGTATGCGATCGGGATCGTGGTGACCATGGTCGCGGCCGCCATCCCGGCATGGCGCACCGGCCGGATCGCGCCGATCGCCGCGCTGCGCGACGACGTCGCCCTGCCGGAGGCGAGCATCCAGCGGCGGCTCGTGGGTGCGGTGATTGCGATCGTGCTCGGCGCGGTGGCGATCGCCCTTGCCCTGTTCGGTGATGTGCCCAAGTCGGGCTACGTGCTCGGCGTCGGGGCGTTCGCGGTGCTGCTCGGCGTGGCCACCGCGAGTCCGGTGATCTCCCGGCCGCTGCTGCATGCCGCGGACACCGTCTTCTCGCGGCTCTTCGGTGCGGTGGGCCGGCTGGCCGGGCAGAACTCGCTGCGCAACCCGCGGCGCACCGCGGCCACGGCGTCGGCGCTGATGATCGGGCTCACTCTGTGCACGCTGATGGCGATGCTCGGCTCCTCGGCCAAGGCCAGCGTGGACCGGGCGGTGGCGGAGAACTTCGTCGGCGACTACGTGATCTCCAACGTCTTCGGTGCCGCCTTCTCGCCGAGCATCGCCGACGAGGCGGCCGCGATCGACGGCGTCGACGCGCTGACCCGGGTGCGGGTCCAGTTCGTCGAGCGACCGGACGGCGGGTTGGGCATCCTGCAGGGCATCGAGCCGGAGAGCATCGGTGTCGGCGTGAAGGTGGAGATGGTCTCCGGGCGGCTCGACGCCGTCGACGACACGGATGCGGTGCTGCTCTCCGAGAGCGAGGCGAGCGACGAGGACCTGGCGGTCGGCGACACGCTGCGCCTCGACGTTCCGGTGGGGGAGGCGAAGCTCCGCGTCGCGGGCATCTACCGCGACAACGAGCTGTTCGGCGATGCGTGGGTGGTCGGCCTGCCGGCCCTGCAGGAGCTGGGCTTCCGGCCGGTCGACAACTACGTGATGATCCGGCTGGATCCGGCTGCCGACCGCGCGCAGGTGCGGGCGGCATTGGATGCCCTCACCGAGCAGCAGAAGCTGATCTCGATCAAGGATCAGGAGGGACTGGCGGAGGAAGCGCGTGGGCCGATCGACCAGATCCTGGCCCTGATCTACGGCCTGCTCGCGCTAGCGCTGCTGATCGCCGTGCTCGGCATCGTCAATACGCTGGCGCTGTCGGTGATCGAGCGGACCCGGGAGATCGGGTTGCTCCGAGCGATCGGCCTCTCGCGACGGCAGCTGCGGTTGATGATCCGGCTCGAGTCGATCGTGATCTCGTTCCTGGGCGCGGTTCTGGGCGTCGTGCTCGGCCTGGTCTTCGGGTATGTGCTCCTCAAAGACCTTGCCTCGCAGGGCCTCGAGGTGATCGCCGTCCCGTGGCCGGCCGTGGCATCGTTCCTGGCACTGTCCCTGGTGATCGGGGTGCTGGCGGCGGTCTTCCCGGCCCGGCGCGCCGCCAAGCTGGATGTACTTGATGCCATTGCTACCGATTAGTCCCATATTTAACTAGGACCGTCCCAGGCCGAACGGCCGAGGTCCGTAGTCCGTCTGGGTCATATCGGGACTGGGGGCTCGCGAGCGCGGTCCAGCTCCTCCTAAACTCACAATCGTGAGTGATCTGGGGGTACTGACCAACGTAACGGGGCTGAAGCATGTCGCCGTGCGGGAGTACGTTCGCGGGCTGATCAGCGGCGCCGAGGTCGGCGCGCCGGCCCCCTCGGAGCGTGAGCTGGTGCAGCGCTTCGGCGTCGCGCGGATGACGGTCCGTCAGGCGATCGACGCGCTGGTGGCCGAAGGGCTGCTCGAGCGGATCCCCGGCAAGGGCACCTATGTCGCCCGGCCGCGGACCCGGGTCGGTGCCCTGCGTGGCTACACCGAGGAGATGCAGGCGCGCGGCATGCTCGCCGAGTCGCAGACCCTGATCGCCCGGATCGAGAAGGCCGGCCCCGGCATCGCCCGGGTGCTCAACCTGACCGAGGGCGACCCGGTCATCCACTGGAAGCGGCTGCGCCGCGCCGACGCCACCCCGATGTGCATCGAGGACGCCTTCCTCTCCGAGGTCCTGCTGCCCGGCTTCCTACAGTCCGGCACCCCCACCAGCCTCTACGACGCGCTGCGTCGTCGTGGCCTGCACCCGAGCTTCGCCGAGGACTCCATCACCGCTGACGTCGCCACCGGCGAGGAGGCGGAGATGCTGGAGGTCCCGGTCGGCTCGCCCGTGCTCCGGGTCGCACGCCGCGCCGTCTGCGGCGACAAGATCGTCGAGGTCTCCCGCGCCACCTACCGCGCCGACCGGTTCACCATGTGGGTGCAGTTCGCCGGCGAGGGCGCGGAGGCCTGAGCCTGCTCCGCCGCGCGGGGTGCGCGGCGCAGAGCTGTGGTGCGCCGTGGTGTGCGGTGTGGCGGTGGATCGCTCGTGGTGTTGCCCGCGAACGCGCGTCGCGAGCCACTAGGCTGCGGCCATGTCGCTGCTGCTCGAGGTCGAGGTGCGCCAGGTGCGTGACGTCGTCGGCGCTGTCGAGGGCGGTGCCGACCGGCTGCTGCTCACCACCGCGACCGGGCTGTCGCCGGACCTCAAGCAGACGCTGGCGGTGATCCGGGAGTCCTCGGTCCCGGTCCGCGTGGTGCTCCGCCTCAACGACAGCAGGACGACGACCGGGGGAGAGTTCGCCCGGCTGTCCGGCCTGATCGGCGAGTACGTGGCACTGGGTGCCGAGGGTGTGATGTTCGGCTTCCTCGATGCCGAGCTCGGCATCGACCTCCAGGTCTGTGGCGGTCTCGCCGAGGCGAACCCCGGTGTGCCGTGGACCTTCAGCGACGCGATCGACGACTGCCTGGAGACCTCCCGGGCCTGGCGTGAACTGCGTCAGCTGCCCGGCTGCGATGCCGTCTTCGCGTCCGGCTCACCGCGCGGCCTCGGCGTCGGCTACGACGAGCTGTTGGAGCTGGCCCAGGCCGATCCGGCGGCGGCTGCGGTGCTGCTCCCCGGCCGGGGGCTGGTCGCCGAGCAGGTGCCGTGGCTGGTGCGGGCCGGCGTGCGGCAGTTCCATGTGGGCGTGCAGGCGCGGCCGAGCGGTTCGTACCGCGCCGACGTCGACGCGGGCCATGTGCGCTCCTGGCGGCTGCTGCTCGACGGCGTCCGCTGAGGCAGGCGGTATCGCCTCGGTGGCCCGGTGCTCGACTCAGGAGGCCCGGCAGTCCATCGCGATCTCGGTCATCGTCTCTTCGAAGCCCGGCGGAAGCTCGTCGGAGGTCAGCTGCTCGATGCTGAGCCGGTGGACCACGTTGTCGGCGAAGCACCAGGCGATCGTGTCGCTCATCCCGGGTGCCTCGGCTCCCTGCGCGGCCAGCGTCGAGCGGGTGGCGGCCAGGGTCAGCGCATCGAGCGAGGCCTCGGAGCTGCGGGTGGTCGCCTTCTCGGGGTCGCACGAGGTGAAGACGAGGTGGTCCTCGACCTGCGTGAGGCTGGCGGTGCCCCGCGGAGCCCGGGCGACCCAGGTGGTCAGCGCTGACTTCATCAGCGCGGTCCCGGAGGCGTCGTCACCGGTGAAGTGCGCGCGCACGCAGACGCGACCCTTGCTCGTGTAGGAGCGGTAGTGGTCGCCTCCCCAGGCGTCGGCGGCGTCCAGCGCGGTCAGCACCGGGACCCGCTCGGCGAGGGTGAACAGCCAGCCGAGTGCGCCGAACTCGCCGTCGGCGTCCTCGATCGCGCTCTCGCCCTTCGCGAGCTCGACCTCGGGCACCTTCTTGGCCTTCTCCTTGTCGTTGAGCCAGCTCAGCGGCTTGAGCAGGTGCTCGTCGTTGGTGGGCGCGTCGTCGAAGAGGTCGTTGGCGCCCTTGAGGCCTTCGGCGGCGGTGGCCAACGTGGAGAGCGGCTCGCCCAAGGCGTACGGCGCTCCGGCCACCGCCTGTACGAAGGCGGGCACGCCGGCGAGCTCCTTCATGCCCTGCTCGTAGGTCCGCTGCTGGGCCTTCTCCACTGCTGCGCGCTTCTTGGCGGGCAGGTCGTTGACCCAGAGGTGCTCGATCCGCGACGCGTCGCCCTCGGCGACCGCGCGATGCATCGATGCCTGGGTGGCGTCGTCGTCATCGAGCTTCGACTCGAGGTCGAAGTGCTGGTCCTGCAGGGCGTGGGTCAGCTCGTGGACGAGCGTCGCGGTGCTGGCCGGGGTGAGCTCGCGCCCGCGCATCCGGATCCGCTCGTCCTCGGGGTCGTAGTAGGCGAGGGTGCCGCCGGTGCTGTTGTCGCTCATCGCCTTGACGATGTCGACCTTCGCGTCGATCAGGCCGAGTGCGCGCAGCATGCCCTCGTACTGCTCGATCTCGGTGCGCTCCTCTTCGTCGAGGCCCTCGTCGTCGACCTCGACCTTCGCCTTGAACTCCTTGGTGCTCAGGAAGTCGACGTAGACCGGCTGCTTGAAGTCGAGCCCGCGCAGCTTCTCCACCTGCTCGGCGTACGGCGCGACCCGGCTGTCCCAGGCCTCGGGGTGCGGCGGGCCGGCGTCGTCGCCGGCCAGGTACTGGTAGGCCGTGACGGCGCCGAGGCCGACGACCACCACCAGCAACGCGGCGCCTGCCGCGGGCCACAGCCAGCGGCGTCGCGCGGGCTCGGGAGAGGGCGGCGTCGGGAGGGGCGGTGCTGCGGGGAAGTGGGACACGTAGGAAGGGTAGAGGGAGCCGCACCGCGGGGCAGGGGAAGTGTGGCTGATCGGTCGTCGGCTGTTCGGACGTGGGCTGGGCAAGTCGGTGACGGCGGACGGCCCGGCCCGGTACGCTGCGTGAACCTAGAACGTGTTCTTATTCTGAGAGGATCGACGAGATGGCGAGCGTGGACGAGCGCAAGGCGATCGTGGAGCAGTACCTGAAGCTGGTCTCGAGCGGCACGGCCGACGAGATCATGGCGCTCTATGCGCCCGACGGGACGCTCGAGGACCCGGTCGGCACCGAGCCGAAGGTCGGGCGCGAGGAGATCGGCGCGTTCTATCGCAGCTTCGAGTCGATGGAGATCAGCACCAACCTGCGCGAGGTGCGCGCCTCAGGTGACGCGGCCGTGGCGTTCGCCTTCGACGTCGTCACCAAGCTCCCCGACTCCGCAATGAAGGTCTCCGCGATCGAGGTGATGACCTTCGACGACGCCGGCCTGATCACCTCGATGAAGGCCTACTGGTCCCCGGAGACCGACGTCGAGATGTCCTGACGCCTGTGGATGACGGCGCCCTCTCCTGCCCTCTTCCCGATAGTCCCTGACGTTTCGCCCCAGATGCGGCGTGTCGAGGGGCGAAACGTCAGGGACTGCCCGGGGGTGACGGTGGATGAGTCAGGAGCGGGAAGGAAGGTCGTCGGCGTCGACGATCCGGTAGGCGTAGCCCTGTTCGGCGAGGAAGCGCTGGCGGTTCTGGGCGAACTCGGCGTCGACGGTGTCGCGGGAGACGATCGTGTAGAAGTGCGCGACCTTGCGCTCGCCGTCGGGGCCGGGCTCGCCGGGGCGGAGCAGTCGGCCGAGACGCTGGGCCTCCTCCTGGCGCGAGCCGAACGAGCCGGAGACCTGGATCGCCACCTCCGCCGAGGGCAGGTCGATCGAGAAGTTTGCGACCTTCGAGACGACCAGGGTGCCGATCTCGCCGGAGCGGAAGGCGTCGAAGAGACGCTGGCGCTCCTTGACCGACGTCTCTCCCTTGATCATCGGGGCGTCCAGGGTCGCAGCGAGCTCGTCGAGCTGGTCGATGTACTGCCCGATCACCAGGGTCGGCTGGCCGGCATGCTGCGCGATCAGCTGCTGCACGACGTCGATCTTGTGATGCGTGCAGGCAGCGAGGCGGTAGCGCTCCTCGGGCTCGGCGGTCGCGTAGGCCAGCCGCTCCGACGACGGCAGGGTCACCCGGACCTCGACGCAGTCGGCCGGTGCGATCCAGCCCTGCGCCTCGATGTCCTTCCAGGGCGCGTCGTAGCGCTTCGGGCCGATCAGGCTGAAGACGTCGCCCTCGCGCCCGTCCTCGCGCACCAGCGTCGCAGTCAGTCCGAGACGCCGCCGCGCCTGGAGGTCGGCCGTCATCCGGAAGATCGGCGCGGGCAGCAGGTGCACCTCGTCGTAGAGGATCAGGCCCCAGTCGCGGGCATCCAGCAGCTCGAGGTGCGGATAGACGCCCTTGCGGCGCAGGGTCAGCACTTGGTACGTCGCGATGGTGACCGGCCGGATCTCCTTGACGGCGCCCGAGTACTCGCCGATCTCGTCCTCGGTGAGCGAGGTCCGCTTGATCAGCTCGTCCTTCCACTGGCGCGCGGAGACGGTGTTGGTGACCAGGATCAGCGTGGTCGCCTTCGCCTGTCCCATCGCTGCCGCGCCGACGATCGTCTTCCCTGCCCCACAAGGAAGAACCACCACGCCGGAGCCGCCGGCGGTGAACGCGTCGGCCGCCTCGCGCTGGTAGGTGCGCAGCTCCCAGCCGTCCTCGGCGAGCTCGATCGGATGCGCCTCGCCGTCCACGTAGCCGGCGAAGTCCTCGGCCGGCCAGCCGAGCTTGAGCAGCGCCTGCTTGAGGTTGCCGCGCTCCGAGCCGTGCACCACGACGGTGTCGTCGTCGAGCCGCTCGCCGAGCATTCCCTTGATCTTCTTGGCGCGCAGCACCTCCTCCAGCACGGGCCGGTCGGAGGAGGAGAGGACCAGGCCGTGGGTGGGGTGCTTCTCCAGGCGCAGTCGCCCGTAGCGCGCCATGGTCTCGGCGACGTCGACCAGCAGGGCGTGCGGCACCGGGTAGCGGCTGTACTTGAGCAGGGTGTCGACGACCTGCTCGGCATCGTGGCCCGCGGCCCGCGCGTTCCACAGGCCCAGCGGGGTGAGCCGGTAGGTGTGCACATGCTCGGGGGAGCGCTCCAGCTCGGCGAAGGGGGCGATCGCGAGGCGGCACTCGCCGGCCTGCTCGTGGTCGATCTCCAGCAACAAGGTCTTGTCGGACTGCACGATCAGGGGGCCGTCATTCACCGGACCAGCGTACGCGGGCGCGGGTGAGACGCTGCGCCGTCCGCGCTGCCCCGGGACGTCATGCGTCCCGCGGGACGCATGTCGCCCCGGGAGGCGGCGGGCCGCCCTCTCCCAGGTCTTGCTAAGTGCAATAAAGGATGCTTATTGTAGTAAGTGTGAACCTGACCGAACGGGAGAGCGAGATCGTGGCGCTGCTGCGCCGCAACCCCCTGTTGGACTCCGCAGCCATCGCCGCGACGCTCGGCACCACCCGTGCCGCCGTCAACGTGCACCTGTCGAACCTGGGCAAGAAGGGCGCGATCCTCGGGCGCGGCTACGTGCTCGGCGAGGGGCCGTCGGTGGTGGTCCTCGGCGGCGCCAACATGGACATCAAGGCGACCAGTGCGAAGGCCGCCCAGCCCGGCACCAGCAACCCCGGCACGACCACGTTCGCGGCCGGCGGCGTCGGACGCAACATCGCCGAGAACCTGGCCCGCCTCGGCACCCGGACCTCGCTGGTCGCCGCGGTCGGCGCCGACCCGCTC
>NZ_BAAALG010000013.1:330111-387365 GCF_039528155.1 Nocardioides dubius
ACCAGGTCCTCGCGGCGACCTCGGACGCCGGCGTCAACGTCGAGTACGTGCAGCGCAGCCCGCACGGCACCGGCACCTACACCGCGGTCCTCGACGCCGATGGCGAGCTGGTGATCGCGGTCGCCGCGATGCGCGCCACCGCGGAGATCGGTCCCGGCGACGTCGACGCCGCCCGCGACCTGATCGCCACCGCCAGCCTGCTGGTGCTCGACGGCAACCTCACCGTCGACACCCTCGGGTACGCGCTCGACCTCGCCGCCGCTGCCGACGTGCCGGTGATCCTGGAGCCGGTCAGCGCTCCGAAGGCCGAACCGTTGCGTGCCCTGCTCGACCCGCAGCGCCCGATCCACGTGATGACCCCCAACCGCGACGAGCTCGCGGCGCTGGTCGGCCGGGACGTCGCCACGGACGCCGAGGTCGCCGCCGCCGTCGAGGAGCTGCGCGAGCGCGGTGTCACCCATCTCTGGGTCCGCCTCGGCGAGCGCGGCTCCTGGTGGTGCGGCCCCGAGGGCACCACCGAGCTGGCTGCCGTCCCCGCGACCGAGGTCGTCGACGTCACCGGCGCCGGCGACGCCATGCTCGCCGCCTTCTGTCACGCCACCCTGGCCGGCGAGAGCAACGTCGACGCCGCCGCCTTCGCCCATGCTGCCGCGGCCCTCACCGTCGCCAGCACTCACACCGTCCGCCCCGACCTCACCGAACGCCTCGTCAGGAGAATCCGATGACCCCGCACCCGATGCTCACCCTCACCGACGAGGTCGCCGCCGCGCTGCGCGACGGACGCCCGGTGGTCGCCCTGGAGAGCACGATCATCAGCCACGGCATGCCGTACCCGCAGAACGTCGAGATGGCGCGTGAGGTCGAGGAGATCGTGCGCCAGAACGGCGCCGTGCCGGCCACCATCGCCATCCTGGACGGCGTCCCGCGGATCGGCCTCACCCCGGACGACCTCGAGGTGCTCGCCAGTCACCCCGACGTCGCCAAGGTCAGCGTCCGCGACATCCCCTACGTGATGGCGCGCGGCACCCATGGCGCGACCACCGTGGCCGCCACCATGCGCTTCGCGGCGCTGGCCGGGATCAAGGTCTTCGTCACCGGTGGCCTCGGCGGCGTGCACCGCGGCGCCCCGGAGTCGTTCGACATCAGTGCCGACCTCACCGAGTTCAGCACCACGGACGTCGCCGTGGTCAGCGCCGGCGTGAAGAGCATCCTCGACATCGGCCTCACCCTGGAGAAGCTGGAGACCCTCGGGGTGCCGGTGCTGGTGGAGGGCAGCGACGAGTTCCCGTCGTTCTACTCGCGCTCCAGCGGGCACGCCGCCCCGATGCGCGTGGACGGCGCCGAGCAGATCGCCGCGGTGATGAAGGCCAAGTGGGAGCTGGGGATCGCCGGTGGCGTCGTCGTCGCGCACCCGATCCCGGAGGCCGACGAGATCCCGGCCGAGGAGATCGGCGGGATCATCGAGCAGGCCCTCGCCGACATGGACGCCCTCGGCATCCACGGCAAGGAGGCCACGCCCTACCTGCTCGGCCGGATCGTCGAGATCACCGGCGGTGCCAGCCTGACCGCGAACATCGCTCTGGTCCGGGCGAACGCGCGGCTGGGCGCGGCGATCGCGGTCGCCTACGCGGGCTGAGGGCTCCGCCCGCGATCGGAGGCGGCTCGGGGCGGCTTCGATCGCGGGCGAGTGCCTGTGGAGGAGCCCCGCCGACCGCTGTCAACGCGCGTAGCCTGCTCGAAATGTTCTGAGCCCCAGCGACGTGACCGGCACGGTCAGAGGTCCACTGGGGCTTGTCGAGACGAAGGCTACCCGATGGCGGACGGTGCGGCGAGGGCGGTTTCGGCCCCTGGGGGCGACCGGTGGGTGACCCACTGGCTCAGCCCGGCTCGCTTCGCCGTCTACGTCGAGGCGGCAGCGGGCGACCGCGCAGGTGCTCTCGCGCTCTACGAGTGGAACGCCAGTTGAGCGCGGCGATCCTGCGCGACCTCGCGCATCTGGAGGTGGGTCTTCGCAACGCCTGCAACTGTGCCCTGGAGGAACGGACCGGCTTCGGGAGCCACTGGACCGCGTGCGGAGACGCACTCTTCTCGCCGGTGATGCGGGCCAAGGTCAGAGATGGCCGGAAGATCAGCGTCGACATCAATGAGAAGCCTCGCCGGAGCCTTCGCAGGGCGTTGGCCGAGGCCGGTGGTCCGAGCGCGGCTCCGGGCAAGGTGGTGGCCCGACTGATGTTCGGCTTCTGGCGCTACCTCTCCTCGAGCGCCCACGATGTTCAACTCTGGCGCCCGTACCTGCATCACGCCTTCCCTGGCGGCACAGCGCGCAGCGACGTCGACGAGCGGGTCGGTGTCCTGCACGTCATCCGCAACCGGGTCGCCCACCATGAGCCTCTGCTGCTGGCTGACCTGGAGGGGATGTTCTCGGCGACCGTCGGGCTGGCCGAGCTGATCGGGCCGCGACTCGGCGCGCACCTTCTCGGGACGAGTCGGGTGCCGCTGCTCATCGCTGAGCGGCCCGGTGCCGCTCCGCCCGCGACCCCAGGTCGTGTCGCCACCCCCGCGTAGACTGACCAGCCGAACCCCCGGTGCCTCGTATCCGGGGGTGTCGGTGTTGTGCCTGCACTGCGAAGGGAACCCCTGTGCGCCTCTCCGGACTCGCCCGGATCGTCCTGTCCGAACCGACCCTCGCTGCTGCGCTCGCCGACGCGAGCACGGTCAACGCGTTGGACCTCACCGGTCCGGTGGGGCTGCGACCGTTCCTGATCGAGGGTCTGGTGCGCGAGGGGCGCACCGTGCTCGCCGTCACCGCCACCGAGCGCGAGGCCGAGGACCTGGTGGCCGCCCTCGGTGACCTGCTGGACGCGGACCGCCTTGCCTTCTACCCGAGCTGGGAGACCCTCCCGCACGAGCGGCTCAGCCCCCGCAGCGACACTGTCGGCCGCCGCCTCGCCGTCCTGCGCCGGCTCTGTCACCCCGGCGAGACGCCGTTGCAGGTCGTGGTCACCACGGTGCGCAGCGTGCTGCAGCCGCAGGTCAAGGGCCTCGGCGACCTGGAGCCGGTGGCGCTCGCCGTCGGCGACAGCGTCGACATCGAGGAGATCGGCCGCCGTCTGGTCGACGCCGCCTACAGTCGCGTCGACCTGGTCGAGAAGCGCGGCGAGTTCGCCGTGCGCGGCGGGATCCTCGACGTCTTCCCGCCGACCGAGGAGCACCCGCTGCGCGTCGAGTTCTTCGGTGACGACGTCGAGGAGATCCGCACCTTCTCGGTGGCCGACCAGCGCACCCTGGAGGCGGCCGAGCGGCTGTGGGCACCGCCGTGTCGCGAGCTGCTGCTCACCCCGCAGGTCCGCGAGCGCGCCGCCGAGCTCGGTGCCCGCCACCCCGAGCTGCGCGAGATCACCGAGAAGCTCGCCCAGGGCATCGCGGCCGAGGGCATGGAGAGCCTCGCGCCGGTGCTCGTCGACGAGATGGAGCTGCTGGTCGACCTGCTCGGGACCGACACCCAGGTGCTGGTCCTCGACCCGGAGCGCACCCGCTCCCGCGCCCACGACCTGGTCGCCACCAGCGAGGAGTTCCTCGGCGCCAGCTGGGCCGCCGCCGCGAGCGGCGGTGAGGCGCCGATCGACCTCGGCGCGGCCTCCTATCGCAGCATCGGCGACGTCCGCGAGCACGCGCTCGCCCGCGGCCTCGCCTGGTGGACCCTGAGCCCGTTCGGCCTCGACGAGGAGGCGGCGTCGCTGGCGCCCGAGGCCGGTGCCCCGGAGACCCGCGTGGTCGGCGTCCAGCCTGCCGAGAGCTACCGCGGCGACATCGCCCAGGCGATCCGCGACGTCCGCGCCTGGAACGACGAGAGCCGCGCGGTCTTCATCGTCCGTGAGGGCCACGGCTCGGCGGAGCGCAGCTACGAGGTGCTCGGCGAGAACGACCTGCCGGCTCGCCTGGACGAGACCGGAGAGGCGCCGGCCCGCGGCGACGGCATCGTCACCGTCACCTGGGGCCGCCTGCTCGGCGGCCTGGTCGGCGAGAAGTTCGCGGTGATCACCGACGACGACCTCACCGGTCAGGCGTCCTCCACCCGCGACATGCGCAAGATGCCGGCCCGGCGGCGCAAGCAGATCGACCCGCTCGAGCTGAAGCCCGGCGACTTCGTCGTCCACGAGCAGCACGGTGTGGGCCGCTTCGTGGAGATGAAGCAGCGCGAGGTCGGCGGCGCGATGCGCGAGTACCTGGTGCTGGAGTACGGCGCCTCCAAGCGCGGCGCCCCGGCGGACCGGCTCTTCGTGCCGGCCGACGCCCTCGACCAGGTCACCCGCTACGTCGGCGGCGAGCAGCCGGCCCTCGACCGGCTCGGTGGCGGCGACTGGGCCAAGCGCAAGAGCAAGGCCCGCAAGGCGGTGCGCGAGATCGCCGCCGAGCTGATCAAGCTCTACGCCGCCCGCCAGGCGACCCGCGGCCACGCGTTCGGGCCCGACACGGCTTGGCAGCGTGAGCTCGAGGACGCCTTCCCCTACACCGAGACGCCCGACCAGCTCAGCACCGTCGAAGAGGTCAAGGGCGACATGGAGCAGGTCGTGCCGATGGACCGCCTGGTCTGTGGCGACGTCGGCTACGGCAAGACCGAGATCGCCGTCCGGGCCGCCTTCAAGGCGGTCCAGGACGGCAAGCAGGTGGCGGTGCTGGTGCCCACCACGCTGCTGGTCACCCAGCACCACTCCACCTTCGCCGAGCGGATGAGCGGCTTCCCGGTCGTGCTCAAGCAGCTCAGCCGCTTCCAGACCGACAAGGAGGCCAAGGAGGTCATCGCCGGCCTGCTCGACGGCTCCGTCGACATCGTGATCGGCACCCACCGGTTGTTCAACCCGGACATCAGGTTCAAGGACCTCGGCCTGATCATCGTCGACGAGGAGCAGCGCTTCGGCGTCGAGCACAAGGAGCAGATGAAGCGGTTGCGGACCTCGGTCGACGTGCTGGCGATGTCCGCGACGCCGATCCCGCGCACCCTGGAGATGGCGATCACCGGCATCCGTGAGATGTCCACGATCGCCACCCCGCCCGAGGAGCGGCACCCGGTGCTGACCTACGTTGGCGGCTACGAGGACCGCCAGGTGGTGGCGGCGATCCGGCGCGAGCTGCTGCGCGACGGCCAGGTCTTCTACATCCACAACCGGGTCAACTCGATCGAGAAGGCGGCGGCCAAGCTCAAGGAGCTGGTACCCGAGGCGCGGGTCGCCACCGCGCACGGCCAGATGAACGAGAAGCAGCTCGAGCAGGTGATGCTCGACTTCTGGGAGAAGCGCTTCGACGTGCTGGTGTGCACCACCCTGGTCGAGTCGGGCCTGGACGTCTCCAACGCCAACACGATGATCATCGAGCGCGCCGACACCCTCGGCCTCTCCCAGCTGCACCAGCTGCGGGGCCGGGTCGGTCGTTCCCGGGAGCGCGCCTACGCCTACTTCCTCTATCCCACCGAGAAGCCGCTCACCGAGACCGCCCACGAGCGGCTCGCGACGCTGGCACAGCACTCCGACCTCGGTGGCGGCATGGCGATCGCGATGAAGGACCTCGAGATCCGTGGCGCCGGAAACCTGCTCGGTGGTGAGCAGTCCGGCCACATCGCCGACGTCGGCTTCGACCTGTACGTGCGTCTGGTCGGCGAGGCGGTCGCCGAGTTCAAGGGCGAGGACGACACCGAGGAGATCGGCGAGGTCCGCGTCGAGATCCCGATCGACGCGCACCTGCCGCACGCCTACATCCCGACCGAGCGGCTGCGCCTGGAGATGTACAAGCGGCTCTCCGAGGTGCGCACCGACGCCGACGTCGCCGCCCTGGCCGAGGAGCTGAAGGACCGCTACGGGAACCCGCCGCCGCCGGTGCGCTCGCTGCTCGAGGTGGCCCGGTTCCGGGCGCGGGCCCGCGCAGCGGGGATCACCGAGGTGACCATGGCCGGCAAGAACGTTCGCTTCCACCCGGTGGACCTGCCGGACTCGCGCGTCGTCCGGCTCAACCGGCTCTACCCGAAGAGCCTGGTCAAGAACGCGACGTCCTCGGTGCTGGTGCCGCGGCCGGCGCCCAAGCCGAGCCAGCCGTTGCGCGACGAGGAGCTGCTGGCCTGGGCGCGGGCAGTCATCGACACTGTCCTCGATCCTGCCCCGACGCCTGCTTGAATGGGGGAGTGTGGTCCCGGCCACACTTCTACCCAAGGAGCAGCGACGTGACCTCACCCCTCCAGCACCGGCTCGCCCGAGTAGGTGCCGTCGTGACCATCGGCCTGTTGGCGCTCAGTGCCTGCGGGTCGGACGCCGTCCGCAATCAGGCCCATCCCGGGGCCGCGGTGGTGGTGGGGGATGAGCGGATCTCGCTCGACGCCGTCGACGATCTGGCGCAGCGCTACTGCGCGCTGTACCTGAGGGCCAACGGCGAGCAGGCCGCAGCGCTGCCGTTGCAGGTGCTGCGCAACGACTCCGTGCAGATCCTCACCGACGCCGAGGTGGCGCGGCAGTACGTCGCGGTCCACGACCTCGACGTGACGGCGCTGCGCAGTTGGCTGGTCGGCCAGTCCGACCAGACCGCGGCGCAGTACGGGCTGAGCGGCAGCCAGGCCGACGACTTCGCCCAGATCAGCGCCCAGGTGGACACCCAGGCCGCGTACCTGGCCGCCGGTGGGCAGACCGGGCCGGTGACCGACCAAGCCGCCGGGCAGCAGGCGCTCGCCAGCGGGCAGGGCAAGGTCCGGGAGTGGGCGGCCGGTCTTGACGTCGAGCTCGACCCGAGGTTCGCTCCGTCGACGGCGGAGGGCTACGCCTTCAACTCCGGCTCGTTGGCGAAGCCGGTCAGCGACGTCGCGACGGCGATCGACGCCTACAACGGCGACACCGAGCCGGACCCGGGCTACGTGCAGAGCCTGCCGCCGTCCCAGCGCTGCTCCATGTGACCTCAGCGTCGGGTTTGACGCCGATCGCGAGCGCTGAGGTCACATGGAGTGGTGGCATGCTGGTGGCGTGAGTGAGGTCGAGGATCTGGTCGCGGTGATGCGTCGACTGCGTGCCGAGTGTGCCTGGAAGGCCGAGCAGACCCACGAGTCGCTGGTGCCCTACCTGCACGAGGAGGCCGGCGAGGTCGCGGAGGCGATCGCCGAGGGCGATTCGGCGCATCTGTGCGAGGAGCTCGGCGACCTGTTGCTGCAGGTCGTCTTCCACGCCGCGATCGCCGAGGAGCGCGGGGAGTTCACCATGGACGACGTCGCGGCCGGGATCACCGCCAAGCTGCGGCGCCGCAACCCCCACGTCTTCGACCCGGCCTCGCTGGGCCGGGAGCCCGACGCCCCTCCGCTGAGCGCGACCGAGGTCAACGAGATCTGGCAGGCAGTGAAGCGGCAGGAACGCTCCGGCGGGGGTCGTCCCTAACGTTGTGGCTGCTCTGGCGCTGGATCTACGACCAAAACGTTAGGGACGACCCAGGAGGGAGTGGGCCGGTCAGCGGACCCGGATGGTGATCGGGCGGCTGGTGCTGGCGGCGGCGAACGGGCTGCCGGTGAAGACCGCGCGGACGGTGAGCTTGCCGCGCTTCTTGGCCTTGAGCTTGGCCTTGAAGGTGAGGGTCGCGGTGCCGTTCGGCTTCACCGTCGCGGTGGCCAGGGTCCGCCCCTTCGCGACGACCTTCACCTTGCCGCCGACGCGCGCCGCCTGGGCAGCGCTGACCTTGACCCGCAGCACCACCTTCTGGCCGCGACGCACGGAGCGCTTCTTCGCCTTGACCTCAGTGCTGGTCCGGAACTCCTTGGCCAGCACCCGGGTCACCGGGCCGAGCCGCAGCAGCTGCGTCTCGCCGGTCGCGTCCTTGAGCCCGTCGTTGTCGGTGACGGCGAACACCTGGCCGGATCCGCTGACCGTGAAGCCCTCGACCTTCTCCTGGGTCCACCCGGCGTCGGCGCGCAGGTAGGGGAGCAGGTCGACGGCGAGCCGCTTGCTGACTGGACGAGCCGGCAGAATGGAGCCGACCGTGGTCCGCGATGCGGTGGACAGGTCGACGGTGTAGATCCGCTTCACCTTGGCGCGCGGGCCGTTCAGCTTGTCGCGCTCGATCACGCTGACGACGTCCGCACTGAGAGCGGTGATCTCGGACAGCCCGATCCAGTCGCCCTCGGTGGTGGTCTTCTCGATCGGGTAGGCGAACCAGGACCAGGTGCCGGTGGCGACCTGGTAGCGGCCGATCCGCACGAACCCCTCGTCGGCGGCCTCGCGCTGCAAGGTCACGAAGACCGTCTCCTGGCTTCCGGTTCCCCAGGCGCTGACGCCCTCCAGACCCTGCTTGGCCAGGCCTGCGGTCAGCTCGGCCGGCAGCTCGACCGTCTGCTGGATGACGCCGGCGGCGTCCGTGCGCACCAGCTTGTTCTCGGGGCCGGTGGCGCCCTCCAGCGCGAGCCAGAAGCCGCCGGCCTTGCGCGCGTGCACGCCCTCGATGTCGATCTTGGGCTTGGCGCCCTCGGCGTCACGCACCTCGATCACCTCGTCGATCACGGCCGGCGACTTCGCGGCGTCGATGCGGTAGATGCGCCCGGTGGCGTAGGCGGAGTCGCTGGCCGAGTAGAGCCGCGACGACGACGCCGGATCGGCGCTGAGCGCGCTGAGCGCACCCCATCCGATCGGCTGCCCGGCCACGTCGGCGGAGACGACGGACGGGAACGCCGGCTTGCCCTGCGCCAGCTGGTAGACGCCGACCGAGGCGCGCACGTTGATCGCCGCGTCGTCGGTCTCCGAGGCGACCACCAGCAGGTTGCGCTTCGGCACCGGCAGCAGGCCCTCGGGGCCGTTCGTGGTGGGCAGGATCTGCTCGAACTTGGGCGCGCGCGGGTTGCTCATGTCGTAGACGGCGACGAAGTTGGAGCGCTCGGAGCCGACGAAGGCTCGCGGCTTGCCACCGATCTCGGCGAAGGCCAGGCCCTCGGGCTCGCTGCCCTTCTTGGCCGCACGGTCGTTGTTGTGCAGGCCGTACCGGGTGGCGATCTGCTCGAAGGAGCTGCCGGCGTCCCAGATGACGGCGCCGGTGGCGGCGTCGAAGACGGTCCAACCTCGGGTGCCACCCTTCCAGTCGCCCTCGTTGGCGGTGGCGACCAGTCCGCCACCCACCCACTGGACGGCGTCGGGCTCGCGGGGCAGGTCGATGGAGCCGGTCGGGTCGAAGAGCCCGTCCTTCGTGGTGTCGATCCCCGTGACCTGCGCGTTGCCAGCGCTGAAGACCTTGGTGATCTCCTTGCTGGGCAGGTCGATCACCACGACGCCGTTGTTCTCCTGCAGCGTCAGCGCCAGCTGGTTGGCGGCGTTGATGTCGACGTACTCGGGCTCGGGGTCGGTGGGCGTGTCGAGGCCCGCAGCGGTGAAGGAGGCCAGCGCGCTGCCATCGCCGTTGGTCAGCGCGATCGGGGACGGCGTCCAGGCGGCCGGGGCGCCGGAGAGCGCGACGACCTGGACGAACCCGGCCGGAGCCTGCGGGAGGCCGCCCTCGTCGCCGCCGGCTGGAGTGGCCTCCTCGTCGCGCTGGTTCTCCATGGCGATCGCCGCGTAGGCGCCGTCCGGGCTGATCGCGATCGAGTCGGGCTGCCCACCGAGGTCGATGCTGCGGACGTGGGCCCGGTTCGCCGAGAGGTCGAAGACGTCGAGCCGCCCGCTGGGGTTGGCGAAGGCGCCGGCCGTGGTGTCGACGACCACCAGCAGGTGGTTCCCGGCGACCGCGACCGAGGTGGGCTGGTCGTCGGCGTGGCCGGTCTGGGTCAGGTCGATGCTGCCGAGCCCGCGGGGCTTGGCCGGGTTGCTGATGTCGAGGAAACCTGCCCGCTTGCCGAGTGCGTCGGTGTAGATCACCGTCTTGCCGTCGTCGGTGACCGTGGAGATCTCGGCGACGGTGGCGGCGTCGGGGTCGACGCCGTCCGGGACGTTCTGGAAGACCGGGTAGGTGGCGACCCGGTGGAACGCCTGCGTGCTTCCGGCGCTGCTCGGTGCGGCGCTGCCTGCCGTGGAGCCGACCGCGAGGGTGGAGAGGGTGAGTGCTGCGGCCACCGCCGCTGCGGCGCCGACGCGTCGCTTCTGCATGGGGATGCCTTTCGCCAATGGGCCCGAGAGCTACTCCGGGCACTGTGGCGAGGGCGAGGGATCAGCGGGTGGCGGGTGGGTGAACGCACGGTGGCGGGAGTCGGACGGCTCGGTTCTCGGGCCCGGAAGCGGCAGCTCGAAGTCGCGCGTTGTCGCCACGATCCGCCGCTGACGAACGAAAGCCCCTGAAATCGGAGATTTCAGGGGCTTTTCGTCAGGGACTATCGCCCGAGGTAGGGCGACCGGGGGGCGTCAGCGGTCGAGGCAGACGGCGTAGACGTTGAACGTGACGCCGCCGCCGCTGTTCCAGTACATCGCCGTCCACGCGGTGGGGTCGGTGGTGTCGGGGGTGTTCGCCCCGGAGCTCGGGAACGAGTCGTAGACGAAGACGTCCTGCTGGTTCGACGAGCCGTAGTGCCCGCCGCTGACCGCGATGTCGCCGGGGTTGCAGGTGGCCGTGACGTAGGTGCCGTTGCCCGGCGTCGCGCCCGATGCCGAGTTGCTGGCGTAGTAGTAGGTGGGAACGCCAGCGGGGCCGGTCGGGCCCGGCGCGCCGGCGGGGCCGGTCGGGCCGGTGATGCCGGCGCCGGTGGCACCGGTCGCACCCGTGGGGCCGGTGGCACCCGTCGGTCCGGTCGCGCCTTGCACGCCTGTCTGGCCCTGAGCGCCGGTGATGCCCTGGATGCCCTGCGCTCCGGTGTTGCCGGTGGCTCCGGTGACGCCCTGGATGCCTTGGATGCCCTGCGGGCCGATGTCGCCGGTGAGGCCGGTCGCGCCCGTCGGACCAGTCGCTCCGGTGTTGCCGGTGACGCCTTGGATGCCCTGGATTCCTTGGGGCCCCTGCGATCCGGTGGGGCCCGTGGCACCTGTGTTGCCGGTCGCGCCGGTGACGCCCTGGATGCCCTGGATGCCCTGCGGACCGACGTCGCCGGTGGCACCGGTGGCACCGCTGGCCCCCGTGATCCCGGTGGCTCCCGTCGGGCCGGTCGCGCCCTGGACGCCCTGGATCCCCTGGGCGCCGGTCGCGCCGACGGCTCCGGTCTCTCCGACGGCACCGGTCGGGCCCACCGCGCCGGTGGCCCCGGTCGCTCCGGTCGCGCCGCGCTCGGCCTCGACGGACCAGCGGATCACCTGCTCGGAGCCCTTGCACCGGCGTGCCTGGTTGGTGGCACGCATCTTCTTGACCTCGGCCGCGCTCAGCACCCGGAGCTTGCCGGTGCCGCGATCGACGCAGGCGATGATCTTCTTGCCGTCGACCTCATACTCGTCCGGTGCCGCGGAGGCGGGGCTGCCCAGCAGTTGGCTCGGGCCGAGCACGGCCGCGAAGGCCAGCGTGGCGAAGGTCGCCGAGAAGGCGCGGTGCGATCGGGTAGGCGTGCTCACTCGCAGCAGACTAGGGCACCGAAAAGCCGGCGACAGCAGAAAGCGCGCCCTGGTCTGGACCGGCGGAACGCTACTCGTAGCGCGGCGCGTCCACGTTCTTCATGCTCGGGTCGAGGGCCACGCCCTTCTCCAGGAAGGGTGCCGCCTCGTCGTTCTTGCTCTGATGGACGAGCGCGAAGCCGAGTCGCATGTAGGCAGGCGCATGCTCCGGCTGGGCCTCGATCGCCTTGCGGTACAGGGCGATCGCCTTGTCGAGATCCTTGGTCTCCCACAGGATGGCCCGGTTGTAGAGCGCCGGCCCGTACTCGCCGTCGATCTTCAGCGCTGCGTCGTAGCGGGCCGCGGCTGCTGAGTCGTTGCCGTCCTGCTGGGCGATCAGCCCCAGGTTGTACTGGGCGACGGCCTGCTCCTCGTCGAGCTCGAGAGCCTGCTCGAAGGCGGTGGTGGCGGCATCCGGGTTGCCCGCGCTCAGCGCGCTCACGCCCTGGTCGATCAGCGCGGCGACGGCGGCCTGCTCGGCGTCGCTGGACGGCGCTTGCTTCTCGTCGTCCCCGGAGCATCCCGCCAGCAGTGCGATCAGGGTGCCGGCGACGACGGCACCGCGAACGAGGCGACGGGAGTGCGGGGAGCGCGAAAGGCCAGGCATGGCGCGGAGTTTAGTGTCCGGCATGCCTGGCCGTCGCGATCACGTCGAGTTCGCCGTCGTTCGGTGCGTCAGCCGGCGAGCTTGACGATGGTGAGCTGGATGTCGCGGAAGTTCGCCTGTGCCCCGGAGACGTAGCGCGGCCGGAAGATCTCGCCGTTGGCGACCGTCGTCACGAAGGTCACCGAGCTGGTGATCGCAGCGGAGGCGTTGGCCGCAGCCGGGAAGCTGATCTGGCTCCCGGGGTGCGGGGTGTAGTCGGAAGCGGTGTCGACCCACCAGATCGCGGCGTTCGTCGACTCGCTGCGCGCCGACAGGGTCACCTGGTAGGTGCCAGCCGTCACCGAGAACCCGGTGCCCACCGAGGTGATGTCGCCGGTGGCGATCGGCGCGGCGAAGATGACGGTGTTGGTGCCGCCCGGGTTGAGGCCGGCGCCGTTCTGGGTGCGTCCGTAGGCGTAGTCCGCGACGCCCGCAGGCCCCTGGGTGCCGGTAGGCCCGACGGGACCGGTCGGTCCTGCCACGCCGGTGGCTCCGCGCGGGCCGGCCTTGCCTGGTTGCGCGTTGGTCGCGGCCACGCTCCAGTGCAGCACCCGCTCGTTGCCCGTGCAGCGCCGCTTGTCCTGGTTCGCGCGCATCTTCTTGATCGCGGTCCAGGGGGCCAGGCGCAGCTTGCCGGTGCTGCGATCGACGCAGCCTGGCCGGGGACTCGCTAGTCCGGTCCGGCCGTATGCAGGCAGTGGGCGGATCATGCGCCGGGACCAAGGTCCCAGCGGGGGTGCCGATGGTCCTGTGCCCGGTCTGAACCGCCCCCTGGTGCCGCGCCGCGCCGTAGCATCGGCGCATGCCTGGAATCGGCCTCCACATGATCGTCAAGAACGAGGCCCACGTGATCGAGCGCTGCTTGCGCAGCGTGCTTCCGCTGATCGATTGGTGGGTGGTCAGCGACACCGGCTCGCAGGACGGCACCCAGGAGATCGTCCGGCAGGTGCTCGGCGACCTCCCGGGGGAGCTGATCGAGCGGCCCTGGATCTCCTTCGGTCACAACCGGCAGCAGGCGTTGGACGCCGCTCGCGCGCTGCCGGCTTCCGCACCCGGCGACTATGCCCTGTGGATCGATGCCGACGAGGTGCTGACAGACCTGCCGGATGCGTTCCCCGAGCTGGGTGCCGACGGCTACTACCTGCCGGTCGAGTTCGCCGACGTTCACTATTCGCGCCTCGCCATGGTGCGCCTGGACCGGCCGTGGAGCTGGCAGGGGGCGATCCACGAGTACCTCGACCTGCCCGCGGCCCGCACCGAGCACCTCGCCGCACCCCGCTACTTCGTGCGCAAGGAGGGCGCGCGCTCGCTGGACCCCGACACCTATCGCAAGGACGCCGCGGTGATCCAGGCCGAGCTGCGCCGCACGCCCGAAGATCCGCGGCTGCAGTTCTATCTCGCGCAGTCGTGGCGCGACGCCGGCGATGACGAGCGGGCGCTGGCCGCCTACCGGGTGCGGGCTGAGAACCCGGCCGGCTGGGATCAGGAGACGTACTGCGCGCGCTACGAGGCAGCGCTCTGCCTGGAGCGGCTCGGACGCCCTGCCCGCGAGGCGGTCGAGATGCACCTCGGGGCGTATGCGGTGGCGCCCAACCGGGCCGAGGCGTTGGTGCAGGCCGCACGGCTCGAGCGCCAGGAGGGTCGGTTCGCCGTGGCGCTGCTGTACGCCCGCGAGGCGGCCCGGTTGCCGCACCCCGGCGGGGGCGCTCTGTTCGTGGACGCCACCACCTACGCCTGGCGCGCGCTCGACGAGCTCGCCGTCAACTGCTGGTGGACGGGCCACAAGGCCGAGGGCGAGGTGGCCGCCCGCCAAGCCCTCGCCGCCAACCCCACCGACCAGCGCCTCCAGGCCAACCTGGCCTGGTTCACCGACCACCCCTGAACCGGCTAGGAGATAGTCCCTGACGTTTTCGTGGTTCTCGGCGCTGAAAACCACGAAAACGTCAGGGACTATCCCCCGCAGGCGGCTGGAGGGGGAGGGTGGGAGTGGGGCGGTCGGGTGATCGGGCGTCCCATCGCGGCGAGTGCCCCGCTCGGCGCGGAGCGCGCACCGTTAGGCTTGCTCCGCCAATCCCCGCAGGTACGACACCCAGGAGCAACCCCCGATGGCCGCGATCGAAGCTGTAGGCGCCCGCGAGATCCTCGACTCCCGAGGCAACCCCACCGTCGAGGTGGAGGTGCAACTCGAAGACGGCGTCTTCGCCCGTGCCGCTGTGCCCAGCGGTGCGTCCACCGGTGCCTTCGAGGCCGTCGAGCTGCGTGACGGCGGCGAGCGCTACCTCGGCAAGGGCGTGATGAACGCCGTCGAGGCCGTCCTCGACAAGATCGCCCCGGCGATCATCGGCCTGCAGGCCGACGACCAGCGCCTGGTCGACCAGACCATGCTGGACGTCGACGGCACCCCGAACAAGGCCGAGCTCGGCGCCAACGCCATCCTCGGCGTCTCGCTGGCCGTGGCCCGCGCCGCTGCCGACTCCGCCGCGCTGCCGCTGTATCGCTACGTCGGCGGCCCCAACGCGCACGTGCTTCCGGTGCCGATGATGAACATCCTCAACGGTGGCGCTCACGCCGACACCAACGTGGACATCCAGGAGTTCATGATCGCGCCGATCGGTGCGCCCACCTTCCGCGAGGCCGTGCGCGTCGGCGTCGAGGTCTACCACTCGCTCAAGGCCGTGCTGAAGAGCCGTGGCCTGGCCACCGCAGTGGGCGACGAGGGCGGCTTCGCCCCGGACCTCGAGTCGAACCGTGCCGCGCTCGACCTGATCGCCGAGGCCGTCGAGAAGGCCGGCTACCAGCTGGGCACCGACGTCGTGCTGGCGCTCGACGTCGCCGCGAGCGAGTTCTGCACCGACGGCTCCTACACCTTCGAGGGTGAGCAGAAGTCGGCCGCCGAGATGATCGCCTACTACAGCGACCTCGTCGACAACTACCCGATCGTCAGCATCGAGGACCCGCTCGACGAGGACGACTGGGAGGGCTGGAAGGCGATC
This sequence comes from Nocardioides dubius, assembly GCF_039528155.1. NCBI lineage: Bacteria > Bacillati > Actinomycetota > Actinomycetes > Propionibacteriales > Nocardioidaceae > Nocardioides > Nocardioides dubius. Next base: position 345,258 of record NZ_BAAALG010000013.1, read on the forward strand.
ACCGACGCCCTCGGCTCGAAGACGCAGCTGGTCGGCGACGACCTCTTCGTCACCAACGTCGAGCGTCTGCAGCGCGGCATCGACGGCGGCCAGGCCAACGCCCTGCTGGTCAAGGTGAACCAGATCGGCTCGCTCACCGAGACCCTGGACTCCGTCGACCTGGCGCACCGCAACGGCTTCCGCTCGATGATGAGCCACCGTTCCGGCGAGACCGAGGACACCACCATCGCCGACCTCGCGGTGGCGACCAACTGCGGTCAGATCAAGACCGGTGCTCCGGCTCGCTCCGAGCGCGTCGCCAAGTACAACCAGCTGCTGCGCATCGAGGAGGAGCTCGGCGAGGCCGCCCGCTACGCCGGCGCCGCCGCGTTCCCGCGCTACGACCGGGGCTGATGCCCGATGGCCGACCGTCGCGGTGACCGCGAGAACGGGCCCCGAGGAAGCCGCCGCCCGGCGGGTCCTCGCGGCGCCCGGCCTCGCGCTGCTGCGGCGGCTGGCCGGCCCGCCTCGCGAGGCACGACGCCGGCTGCTCCGGCGGCGTCGCGCCCGCGGCCCAAGCTGACCGGGCGCGCCGCGATCCTGCTGGTGGTGCTCACCGTGCTCGCGGTCTCCTACGCCTCGAGCATGCGCGCCTGGCTGCAACAGCGTGAGCACATCGCCGACCTGCGGGCGCAGATCGACAAGAGCGAGTCGGAGATCGCCAAGCTCGAGCGCGAGAAGCGCCGCCTCGACGACGACGCCTACGTGGTGCAGCAGGCTCGCGAGCGGTTCAACTATGTGTTCCCCGGCGAGAAGAGCTACCGGGTGCTCGACGAGAACGGCGAGCCGGTCGATCTCGCCGCTCCGCTGCCCGACGCCCCCGATCCCGAGCCTGAGGTTCCGCCGGCGTGGTGGGACACTGCATGGGAGTCGGTGAAGCTGGCGGGCGTTCCGCCCACCGACGACGAAGGCCCCGCTGACAAACTTGAGGCACCTGACCAGTGATTGACCCCCGCGACGTCGACGCGATCCAGGCACAGCTGGGCCGCGAGCCCCGTGGCATCCACGAGATCGGGCACCGCTGCCCGTGTGGCAACCCGGACGTGGTGACCACCGAGCCACGCCTGCCCAACGGCACGCCGTTCCCGACCACCTTCTACCTGACCTGCCCCCGGGCCGCCTCCAAGATCGGCACCCTGGAGGCATCGGGGCTGATGAAGGAGATGCAGGACCGCCTCGGCACCGACCCCGAGCTGGCCGCTGCCTACCAGAAGGCGCACGAGGCCTACCTCGCGGCGCGCACCGAGATCGGCCAGGTCGAGGAGATCGAGGGCATCTCGGCCGGTGGCATGCCGAACCGGGTCAAGTGCCTGCACGTGCTGGCCGGGCAGTCGCTGGCCCAGGGCCGCGGCGTCAACCCGCTCGGCGACGAGGTGCTCGACCTGCTCGGCGAGTGGTGGGCCAGCGGCCCCTGCGTCGACGCCGGCTGCGCCACCTCCTGACGGCGCGAGCGGAGACGCCGATGACCACGGTGGCAGCCATCGACTGCGGGACCAACACGATCAAGCTGATGGTCGCCGACCTCGACCGGGTCAGCGGCCGGGCCGAGGTGCTGGTCCGCGAGTCGCGGATGGTCCGGCTCGGCCAGGACGTCGACCGCACCGGTGTGCTCGCCGACGAGGCGCTGGAGCGCACCTTCGCCGCGATCGACGAGTACGCGGCCCTGGTCGCCGCCCACCCGGTGCAGCGCACCCGGTTCTGCGCCACCTCCGCTGCCCGCGACGCCAGCAACGGTGCCGTCTTCGCGGACGGCGTCCGGGCCCGGCTGGGCATCGAGGTGGAGGTCGTCGCCGGGGCCGAGGAGGCCGCGCTCTCCTTCGACGGCGCGGCGCGCAATCTCCGGGTCCGGCACCCCGAGCCGTTGCTGGTCGTCGACATCGGCGGCGGCTCCACCGAGCTCATCCTCGGCAGCCGGGACGGCGGTCCCTCGGCAGCGCACTCGATGGACATCGGGTCGGTGCGCCTCTTCGAGCGGCACTTCGACCGGGGCCCGGCCACGCCGGCGCAGCTGGCGGCGGCGATCGCCGACATCGACCTGGCCCTCGACTCCTGCCCGGTCCCGGCTGCCGAGTCCGCCACGGTGATCGGCGTCGGGGGCACCATCATCACCATCGCGGCGGGCGTGCTGGGGCTGGCGGCGTACGACCGCGAGCTGATCGACCAGGCCGAGCTCAGCCGCGAGTCCGTGCACGTGGAGGTCGCCGACCTGCTGGCGCTCTCCACCGAGCAGCGCTTGCAGCTTCCCTTCATGCACCCTGGCCGGGCCGACGTGATCGGCGCCGGCGCGTTGATCCTGGACCGCGTGCTGCGGCGCACGGAGGTCGAGGAGCTGGTCGTCTCCGAGGCCGACATCCTCGACGGGATCGCCTGGTCGGTGGCCTAGCCCTGCTGGCGGGAGCGTCCCGGCCTAGAATGCCCCGGTGACTCTCCACGCCATCACCGTGCTCGGCCACGACCGCCCGGGCATCATCGCCGAAACCACCGCCATCCTCGGTTCCTTGGGGCTCAACCTCGAGGACTCCACGATGACGCTGCTGCGCGGTCACTTCGCGATGATGCTGATCAGCGACGGTGACGCCGCGACCGCGGCGATCGAGGGCGCGCTGGCCTCGCTGACCGCCGGCGGCGACCTCACCGTCACCGTGCGCGAGGTCCCTCTCGAGCAGGCTGCCTCGGCAGCGGGCAGCTCGTGGGTGTTGACCGTGCACGGCGGCGACCGTCCCGGCATCGTCTCCTCGATCGTGGCCCGGGTCGCTGCCGTCGGCGGCAACATCACCGACCTGACCACTCGTCTGGCAGGCGAGCTCTACCTGCTCGTGGCCGAGGTGGACCTGCCGCGTGAGGCCGACATCGACGCCGTCCGCGCCGGGCTTGCCGAGGCCGCTGCCGAGCTCGGAGTCGGCGTCACGCTCTCTGCCGTGGAGGCAGATGAGCTGTGAGCGAAGCGAGAGACGGCAGCGCTGCCACGTTCTCCGAACGGCTGGCTGACTGGAACGTGAGCGAGCTCCCCGTCGAGGGGGCGCTGCTCGAGGTCGTCCGTGCGCCTGCCTCGGTGCTCTCCACGCAGGGCGGCGAGGTCGACCCGACGGCACCGGAGATCGTCCAGCTGGCAGCGGACCTGGTCGCCACCATGCGGGTCTCGCCGGGCTGTGTCGGGCTGGCGGCTCCGCAGGTCGGTGCCGGGGTGAAGGTCTTCTGCGTCGACGTCTCCGAGCACCCCAAGACCCGCGACCACCACGGCACGTTCGTGCTCTGCAACGCCGAGGTGGTCTCCTCGTCGAAGAACGAGAAGGCGCGCGAGGGCTGCATGAGCGTTCCCGACTTCACCGGAGACGTGAAGCGTGCCAGCCGGATCGTGGTGCGCGGCCAGCTGCCGGGCACCGGCGAGGTGGTCACCTTCGCGGCGAACGCCTTCGAGGCGCGGGCGTTGCAGCACGAGATCGACCACTGTGATGGTTTGCTCTTCCTGGATCGTGCGGCCGGCGCGCACGCGATCTACCCTCGCAAGACGTACCTGTGAGGTAACCGCCCCCGTATCCCAATCGGCAGAGGAAGTCGCCTTAAAAGCGACGCAGTGTGGGTTCGACCCCCACCGGGGGCACCAAGCCGCCCGCGCCAACGAGGGCGACGGGGACATCGACGTCGCGGACGAGGGCGCCTGCGGGGGCTCGAGCCTTTGGTGCTGCCGGGCAGCGCTGGCTAGGCTCGCGCACTGTGACCGGCACCTCGGCCCGGACCACCCTGCGCAGCGATGTGCAGGGTCTTCGTGCTGTCGCCGTGCTGACGGTGATCGCCAGCCATGCGCAGTTCGCCCCGATGGCCGGTGGCTTCGTCGGCGTCGATGTCTTCTTCGTGATCTCCGGGTTCCTGATCACCCAGCTGCTGATCCGCGAGGTGGACCGCAACGGCCGGGTCTCGATCGCCGACTTCTACGCCCGCCGGGCCCGGCGGATCCTGCCGGCTGCGACGCTGGTGCTGATCGTGACGGCGGTCGCCTCCGCGCTGTGGCTCGGCCCGATCTACGGCCCCGGCGCGCTCGAGGACACGATCTGGGCGGGGTTCTTCGCGATCAACGTCCACCTCGGCCTCGCCGAGACCGACTACTTCGCCACCGATCTGCCACCCTCCCCGGTCCAGCACTACTGGTCGTTGGCGGTGGAGGAGCAGTTCTACCTGGTCTGGCCGCTGGTGATCCTGGCGGTGGTCCTGCTGGTCGGGCGCTGGGGCGGTCGCGGCAAGCGGGCTCGACGCTCCGGGCAGAGCCCTGAGCTGGGCGTCCTGCTGATCACGCTGCTGGTGATCTGCGGCGTCAGCCTGTGGTGGTCGATCAGCCAGACCACGGCGAACCCGACCTTCAGCTACTTCTCGCCGTTCACCCGGGCCTGGGAGCTCGGGCTCGGCGCGCTCGGAGCGATCTGGCTGGCCCGTCGCCAGCGCGCGACGACGTCGGCGCCGTGGCCGCGGATCGCCGTCGAGCTGCTGGCCGCGGTCGGCCTCGCCGCCATCATCTGGGCCTGCCTGAGCTACGACGAGGCGACGCCGTTCCCGAGCTGGCGCGCCGCGGCCCCCGGCCTGGGCAGCCTGGCGGTGCTCGTCGCCGGTGGCCTGGGCGCCGCGCGCAGCCTCACCGACCGGCTGCTGAGCCTGCGGCCGCTGACGGTGACCGGCGACTGGTCCTACTCGCTCTACCTGTGGCACTGGCCGCTGCTGGTGATCCCGGCGCAGTACCTGGCCCGCGACCTCACCTGGCCGGAGCGTTGGGCCGCCGTCGCGGCGACCTTCGTCCTTGCCTGGCTGACCTTCCGGTTCGTGGAGAACCCGTTCCGGCGGGCCTCCTGGCTGGCGCCGTCGTGGCGCGGGGTCGCGGTCTACCCGGTCACCGTGGTGGTGCTGCTCGGCGTGTGGTGGAGCTCCACCTCCTACCTGATCCAGCAGCCCGGCGGGGACGGCGAGGTGATCGCGCTGGAGGCCGACTGGAAGCAGCGCTACGGCACCGAGGACCAGGCGGAGGCGCTGCTGATGGCCTCGGTGGGCGCGGCCCGCGACGGCGGCGAGCTGCCGGCGTCCCTGCGCCCGGAGCTGCCCGATCTGCTCGACTCCTACGCCGACGTCGGCAGCTGCGACTACTTCGAAGACTCGGTGCGCGAGCTCTGCCCGCGTGGGGACGTCGACAGCGAGCGCAGCATCGTCGTGGTCGGCGACTCCCATGCCCGGCACTGGATCAACGCCTTCGACGCGATCGGTGAGGCCTACGGCTACCGCACCTACTACCTGGTGCGGGTGCAGTGCACGGCCTCCTTGGTCACGCCGGACCGCGCCGACAGCGACGAGCCGGATACCGGATGCGTCGACTTCCGGGACTGGGCCGCCGAGCAGATCGCCGAGATCCAGCCGGAGCTGCTGGTGATGTCCACCTCCGCGCCGAACGGGGGGATCCGCGATGCGGGGGGCACGCATCTGACGGCTGCGGCCGCGACCCGCCCGTTGATCATGCAGGGCTACGTGGACGCCCTCGACCGGCTCAAGGGCGATGCCGAGCGCACGGTGCTCCTGCTGGACATCCCCCGGGTCACCACCGACCCGGCGACCTGCCTCGGATCGCCGCGCGCGACCTTGGGAGGTTGCCTGCTCGAGGCTCGGGAGGGCAAGGTCAGGGCGGATCAGAAGGAGGCTGCGCGCGCTGCCGGTGTGGAGGCGGTGGAGACCGAGCAGTGGTTCTGCCTGGACGCCCGGTGCCCCACGGTGGTGGGCGACATGCTCTCCTACCGCGACTCCAGCCACATGACCAACGAGTACGCGACCCACCTCGCGGAGTCGCTCGCCGGTCACCTCGGACTGCGCCAGCAGACGTCCCCGGCGGACGCCGCCGAGTGAGCCGCGGCGCCGCGCGGACCGCGCCTGCCGAGCGAAATTGGGGGAACAACCCCACGTCCGTGCTCGTTCTTTCTGTGTAGGGCCTGCCTACACTTGGAAACATCAGGCGACTGAACTGGGTCGCCGCCCCAGGCCTCCGAGGAGAGACCAACCATGAAGAGCAACAACCCGGTGTTCAGCCGCGCTGAGGGCTTCAACGGCCAGGGCGCCCACGGATACGGGAACCAGACCTACGCCAACGACCCGTCGCAGTGGAACATCGCTCAGGGCGGTCACGCGGGCCAGGGCGGTCAGGCCGACTACGGCTACGCTCCGGCACCGGTCGCCCAGCGCCCGATGACCATCGACTCCGTCGTGCAGAAGACGGGCATCGCGCTCGGCGTCGTCATCGTCACCGCCGTGATCACCTGGATCATGACGCCGGCGATCGACAGCTCGTCCGCGCTGAACAGCATCTACCTGGCGGCGATGCTCGGTGCCGGTGGTGCCTTCATCCTGTCGATGGTGAACTCCTTCAAGCGCGTGATCAGCCCGGCCCTGGTGCTGGCCTTCTGCGCCGCTGAGGGTGTCGCGCTCGGCGCGCTGAGCAAGATGTTCGACGCCCAGTTCGGTGAGGGCATCGTCACCAACGCGGTGATGGGCACCTTCGCGGCGTTCGCCGGAACCCTGGCCGCCTACAAGTTCCTCAACATCAAGGTCGGCAACAAGTTCCGCACCTTCGTGGTCGCCGCGATGTTCGGCATGGTGGGCCTCGGCCTGCTGGAGATGGTGCTGAGCATCTTCGGCGCCGGCATGGGCCTGTTCGGCTTCGGCACCCTGGGCCTGATCACCGCGATCGTCGGTCTGGTGCTCGGTGTCTTCATGCTGATCATGGACTTCGACTTCGTCGAGCAGGGCATCGCTGCCGGGCTCGAGGAGCGCGAGTCGTGGCGCGCGGCCTTCGCGATGACCGTCTCGCTGGTCTGGATCTACACCAACCTGCTGCGTCTGCTGGCGATCCTCCAGCAGGACTGACCCGCACCGCAGCAACGCGAACCCTTCGAGGGGCCGAGCCGGATGGCTCGGCCCCTCGTCGCATCTTGGGGGCGCGCCGGGCGCGGGCCCTGCTACTCGCCCTGAAGCCAGGCGACCACCGCCAGCACCCGGCGGTGGTCGTCGTCGGAGAGCGGCAGGTCGAGCTTGTCGAAGATGTTGCCGATGTGCTTGCTGATCGCCTTCTCGGTGACCACCAGGCGCCCGGCGATGGCGCTGTTCGAGCGCCCCTCCGCCATCAGCGCGAGCACCTCCGCCTCACGCGGCGTCAACCGGTCCAGGCGTGAGCCGCGTCCGGCGGTGGAGACCAGGGCGGCGACCACCTCGGGGTCGAGCACCGTGCCTCCACCGGCGACCTGGCGCACCGAGGCCACGAACTCGGCGACGTCGGCGACCCGGTCCTTGAGCAGGTAGCCGACGCCGCCCTGACCGGAGCCGAGCAGCTCGCGGGCGTACAGCTGCTCCACGTACTGGCTCAGCACCAGCACCGGCAGGCCCGGACGGGCTGCCCGCGCGGCGATCGCGACCCGCAACCCCTCGTCGGTCAGGGTGGGCGGCATCCGGACGTCGACCACTGCGACGTCGACATCGGGTTGGGCGAGGGCGGCGGTCAGCCCGGGGGCGTCGGCTGCCGCGGCGACGACGGTGAATCCGCTGGCCTCGAGGAGCCGGGTCAGTCCGTCGCGGAGGAGCGCATGGTCCTCGCCGATGACAACGCGCACGGAAGCTCCAGTTCGATCGTGGTGGGTCCGCCGAGCGGACTGTCGACCACCATCTTGCCGTCGAACGCCGCGAGCCTGCGTTGCAGGCCTGCCAGTCCGGTGCCGCGTCGTGGATCGGCGCCGCCCGTGCCGTTGTCGGTGACCCGTGCCCGGAGCCGCTCGCCGTCGTGGCTCAGCTCGACGGTCGCACGGGTGGCTCCGGCGTGCTTGACGACGTTCGCCAGCGCCTCGCTGATCGCGAAGTAGACCGCCGACTCCACCGGGGACGGCGGACGCCCGGGCAGGTCCACCAGGACGGACGTGGGCACGTCCAGATCGAGGGCCAATGCCTGGACCGCGCCACCCAGGCCGCGGTCGGCGAGGACCGGCGGGTGGATCCCGCGGACCACGCTGCGGATGTCCCCGAGCGCGCCCCCGGCCGCCTCGCGAGCCTCCTGGATCAGCAGGGCGGCGGCGTCGGGGTCCTCCTTCAGCTTCTGCTCGGCGAGGCCGAGGCTCATCCCCAGCGAGACCAACCGGGCCTGGGCGCCGTCATGCAGATCGCGCTCGATGCGACGGATCTCGGCGGCGGAGTGGTCGATGGTCTCGGCGCGGGACTCGGTCAGCCCGGCCACTCGGCGGGTGAGCTCGGCGCGCGACGGCGCCAGCAGTGCCTCATCGAGGAGCGCCCGCCAGTGCATCAGCGCGGGAGTGACGTACCACCACAGCGGGAGGGCGACCAGCAGGAAGATCCACTCGGCGAAGGCCTCGGCCTGGGTGTCGAGGACGAAGAACCCGTAGTTGTTGTCGAAGACGCCGTCGGGCGAGACCCAGAAGACGAAGGGGAAGACCAGGTACCAGACCACTCCCAGGAACCAGCCGAGCGCGAGCCAGGCCATCACCCAGCCGATGCTGAGCGACATGAAGCCCCAGGCCAGCTCGCGCCAGCGTGCGGGCTCGTTGACCCAGGCCTTGAGCTGCTTGAGCGGGCTGCCGGCACGTCGCCGCTGGGGACGCGGGATCTCCCGGCCCAGCAGTCGTCCGGACGCGGCTCGGTGGACGTCGGCGAAGCGGGAGAGCAGCGGAACGAAGATCAGTAGCAGGAAGAGGCCGACGCCGACCACGGCGACGGAGAGGGAGACCGTGACCAGGATGGTGAGGATCAGGGCCGGCACCGCGAGCAGCACGTAGGCGAAGCTCCACGCGGTGAGCTGGAGGCGTGCCCGCACCGCGCCGGGCTCGCCCCAACGGGGTGGGGGAGCCAGTCCCGCGGTGGTCGTGGCGGTGCTGCTCATCGTGGATCTCCTTGTGCTGCGGCGGTTCGAGTCTCCCATCCTTCCGTCGACCGCGGGTGTTGTCGGTGGGGCTAGCACCACCATCGGCCCGGGTGCCTGCCCTCTCGTAGGGAGGTCGTCACGTGACCAGGGTGGTGGCCATGGACGAACAGGTGTTGGACCTACCCGAGGAGCAAGCGATGAGACGCCCTTCCCGCACTGTGCGGCTGGCCCGTTGGAGTGTGCGTCATCCCGGCCGCGCGATCGGTGGCTGGCTGGCCCTGGTGGTCGCCGCGGTGGTGCTGATGATGGCCGTGCCCACCACCCAGATGGGCGACGACGACATGAGGATCGGCCAGAGCGGAGAAGCGGCCCGGATGATCGCCGACGCCGGCCTGGGAGACCTGCCGATGGAGTCGGTGCTGATCACGGCCGCCGTGGACGGAGACCCGGCGTTCGAGGCGAATGCCCACCAGGCATTGGGCTCCCTCGCCGAGGAGCTGCGGCGGCTTCCGGAGGTGGACTCGGTCGGCGAGCCGGTCTGGTCCTCGGAGCGGACGGCTGCGCTGCTGCCGGTGGTGCTGGCGCGGGAGGGCGCCGACGCCGTGGCGGACCTTCCGGCGATCACGAAGGTGACCGACCGGGTGGCGGACTCCTCGCCTGCGTTGAGGATCGAGCAGACGGGTGAGGTCTCCATCGACCAGGCGATCTGGGAGCGGGTCGGCGCCGACCTGCTCAAGGCGGAGGCGATCAGCCTGCCGGTCACCCTGTTGATCATGGTGGTGGCGTTCGGCGCGCTGGTGGCTGCCGGAGTGCCCTTGCTGCTGGCGCTCACCGGGATCGCGATCGCGATGGGGATCTATGCGCCGCTGTCGATCCTGGTCCCGGACTCGGGCAGCGTCGGCAGTGTGGTGATGATGATCGGCATGGCGGTCGGCGTCGACTACTGCCTGCTCTATCTGAAGCGGGAGCGTGCCGAGCGACGTCGAGGAGCCGACACCCAACGGGCGATCGAGCTGGCGGCGCACTCCGCCGGCCACGCGGTGGTGCTCTCGGGCCTTGCCGTGATGGTCGCCATGTCGGGGCTCTTCCTGAGCCGGGACATGGTCTTCGCCGGGCTGGCGATCGGCGCGATCCTGGTGGTCGGCATCGCGGTGCTCGGCTCGCTGACCGTGGTGCCGGCGGTGCTCGCCAAGCTCGGGCACCGGATCGACCGGGGTCGGGTGCCAGGGCTGTGGCGCCTGCAGGCGCGGGTGCGCCAGGGCGCGATCAGCTCGCGTCTGGTCTCTCCTGTGCTGCGGCGCCCGGTGGCGGCCGCACTGCTGGCCGGCGGGCTGCTCCTGGCGATCGCGGCACCGACCGTGCTGATGAGGTTGCAGTCCTCGAACCTGGACACGCTGCCGCAGAGCGTGCCCGCGGTGCAGACGGCCCAGCGGATCCAGGAGATCTTCCCCAGCGAGCGACCGACGCTCGACGTGGTCGTCTCCGGCGAGGCCGATGAGGTCGAGGCCGGGCTGGCCAGGGTGGCCGTCGCAGCGGAGCAGGCAGGAGTCGGCACGCCGATGCCGGTCCGCAGCGCCGCCGACGGACGGACCGCCGTGCTGTCGATCGCCGCGCCCGCCACCGAGGGGGACCGGGCCAACGAGCGCGCCGTCGACGAGCTGCGTGACGACCTGCTGCCCGAGGTGCTGGATGGCGGCGGTGATCTCGAATGGGCGGTCGGCGGCGTGGTCGCGGAGTCGATGGACTACGACCACAACCAGTCGATGACGCTGCCGTTGGTGATCGCCTTCGTGCTGGTGCTGACCATGCTGATGATCTGGACCTACTTCCGCAGCGTCACGCTGGCTGTGTTGACCACGGTGCTCAACCTGCTCTCGGTGGGTGCCGCGTTCGGAGTGATGGTGCTGGTGTTCCAGGGCTCGTGGGCCAACGGGCTGCTCGGATACGAGAGCACTGGACGGCTGATCAACTGGGTGCCGCTGTTCTGCTTCGTGGTGCTGGTCGGGCTCTCGATGGACTACCACGTCTTCGTGCTCAGCCGGATCCGCGAGCATCTGCGCGCGGGGGTGGCCTATCGCGACGCGGTGCGGCTCGGGATCACCGACACCGCCTCGGTGGTCACCAGCGCGGCAGCGGTGATGGTCTCGGTCTTCGTCGCCTACGGCTTCACCAGCATGCTGGAGATGAAGCAGATGGGAGTCGGGCTGGCCACCGCGATCCTGCTGGACGCCACCGTCGTCCGGCTGGTGCTGCTGCCGGCCCTGCTGTTGGTCTTCGAGAAGCGGTTGACGCGCAGCGCGTTCGCGGCTCGGGCAGAGCTGGGCGACGACGCAGAAACGCCTGCGCAGGCAGGGGTTCCGGTCGCGGCGGGCAGCAGCGCCTAGCGGGCGTCGCTGGTGGGCTCGAGCTGCTCCGGCGCCTCGGCCGTGGTGCGAGGACCGCGGCGCCGGTGGCGCAGCTCCACCCACAGCCCGCGGACGCCGCGCCGGGAGCCGGCGACCTCGGTGCCGTCGAGCTCGGTGCCCGGCGTGCGGGCGGCCTCGACCGCAGCCCGCGCGATCGGCAGCACGCCCTCGCCGCGCAGTGCCTGGGGAGTCGCCTCCTCCTCGGGGATCAGCCCGAGCGCCGCCATCGTCGAGGGCAGCAGCACCGAGGCCAGCGAGGCGTACCCGTCGGCTGAGGGGTGGAAGCGGTCCGGGCCGAAGAAGAGGGCAGGCGCGGCGGCGAACTCCGGGCCGAGGATCGAGGCGAGCGAGACGGTTCGCCCGCCGGCCTCGAGCACGGTGATCGCCTGCGCCGCGGCCAGCCGGCGCGACCAGGAGCGGGCCACCTGCCTGAGCGGCGGCTGGAGCGGCTTGATCGTGCCGAGGTCGGGGCAGGTGCCGACGAGGACCTCGATGCCGGCCCGCTGGAGCCGGTGCACGGCCTCGGAGAGGAAGCGGACCGACGCGTTCGGCATCACCCGGTGGGTGACGTCGTTGGCGCCGATCAGGATCACCGCGATGTCGGGCTCGACCGGAAGCGCCGCCTCGACCTGCGCGGAGAGGTTGCTGGACTGGGCGCCCACGACCGCGAACGAGCGCAGATAGACACGGCGGTCGGCGCGCTCGGCGAGGCCTGAGGCGAGGTGGGCGCCCGGCGTCTGCTCGACCTGCGCCACCCCGTACCCGGCAGCGCTGGAGTCGCCGAGCAGGGCGACGGTGATCGCGGGCCCGGGGCGGCCGCGGCCGTACCAACCGGTGGCGTCGGGCGGCGTTCCGGTGGCGTTGCCGATCACCTTGCGAGCGATCGCCGCCTCGGCCCGGAGAACGCCGTAGAGGCTGCCTCCGAGCAGGGACAGGCCGCCGCCACCGTATGCGGCGGCAGCCGCCAACTTCCGAGCTGCTGCTGCTTTCCCCACGCGGATGATCCTAGACAACACACGGTTGGACGGGTGCCGTGTCGCAGGTGCAGGCGTTGCGTGGAAGGTCGGGCTAGCCTGACGGCGTGGACTACGTGAACTCGTTGCTCGACCTGATCGGAAACACCCCGCTGCTGGCGCTGTCGCGCTCGCTGGACCGGCCCGAGGACGCCGCAGAGGGCCCCTTGGTGCTGGCCAAGGTGGAGTACCTGAACCCGGGCGGATCGGTGAAGGACCGGATCGCCACCCGGATGATCGAGGCGGCCGAGGCCTCGGGTGAGCTGCAGCCCGGGGGAACGATCGTGGAGCCGACGTCGGGCAACACCGGCGTCGGTCTGGCCATGGTGGCGCAGGCCAAGGGCTACAAGTGCATCTTCGTCTGCCCCGACAAGGTCAGCGAGGACAAGCGCAACGTGCTCAAGGCCTACGGGGCCGAGGTTGTGGTGTGCCCGACGGCGGTCGCGCCCGAGCACCCGGACTCCTACTACAACGTCTCCGACCGCCTCGCCTCGCAGCCCGGTGCCTGGAAGCCGGACCAGTACTCGAACCCGCACAACCCGCGTAGCCACTACGAGACGACGGGGCCGGAGATCTGGCGGCAGACCGAGGGTCGGATCACGCACTTCGTGGCCGGCGTCGGCACCGGCGGCACGATCAGCGGGATCGGGCGCTACCTCAAGGAGCAGAACCCGAACGTCCAGGTGATCGGCGCCGACCCGGCCGGCTCGGTCTACTCCGGCGGCAGTGGGCGCCCGTACCTGGTCGAGGGCGTGGGGGAGGACTTCTGGCCCGACACCTACGACCGCGGCATCGCGGACCGGATCATCGAGGTCTCGGACGCCGACTCCTTCGCCTTCACCCGTCGGCTCGCGCGTGAGGAGGCATTGCTGGTCGGTGGCTCGTCGGGCATGGCGGCGTTCGCGGCCAAGCAGCTCGCGGCTGAGCTGGCCGGCACCCCGGAGGGCAAGGACGCGGTGATCGTGGTGCTGCTGCCCGACTCCGGCCGCGGCTACCTGACCAAGGTCTTCAACGACGACTGGCTGGCCACCTACGGGTTCCCGACCGGGAGCGAGAGCGAGGAGGGCCGCACCGTCGGTGAGGTGCTGCGCGGCAAGTCGGGCCAGCTGCCCGACCTGGTGCACACCCACCCGGGCGAGACGATCGCCGAGGCGGTGCACATCCTGCAGGAGTACGGCGTCTCGCAGATGCCCGTCGTCCGCGCCGAGCCGCCGATCGTGGCGGCCGAGGTGGCCGGCTCGGTCTCCGAGCGCACGCTGCTCGACGCGCTCTTCACCGGAGCCGCCTCGCTGACCGACTCGGTCGAGGCCCACATGTCGCCGGCGCTGCCCACCATCGGCTCCACCGAGCCCGCCAGCGCTGCGGTCGCCGCCCTCCAGGAGGCCGACGCGCTGCTGGTCCAGGAGGACGGCAAGCCGATCGGCGTGCTCACCCGGCAAGACCTTCTGTCCCAACTGGCGAAGAGATAACTAGACCGGTCTAGACCATTTCTCCCCTTTGGGAGTTGCCGAACCTTTGGATGCGATTCGGTTAGTATGTGCCGCAGTTCATTCATTTCGGGGGCAACGCATCCCCTCGGGACCTACAAAGGGGAAACATGAAGTTCTTCGCTGGCGGCGCTGCCGCTGCGCTTCTGGTTGCTTCCGGCCTCTCGATCGCTGCTGCGCCGGCCCAGGCCGCGCCGTACCCGGGCACCGTCAAGACGGTGTGCAAGGTCAGCGTCGTCAAGAGCAAGGGCGCCGTGACCATCAAGCCGTCCGTCAAGGCGAACGGTCAGGGCACGGTCAAGGCCGTCCGCATCGTCAAGATCGTGAACTCCAAGGGCAAGGTCGTCAAGACGATCAAGATCTCGGCGTCCAAGTCGTCGGTCAAGATCAAGCTGCCCTCGAAGAAGGGCAAGTACACGGTGAAGGTCAGCGGCAAGCCGACCAAGGTCCAGTACAAGAGCTGCACCACCAAGGGCTCGTTCCGCCGCTGATCCCCAGCGGACGCGGACTGCGTCTCAAGCAACATCGCCCCCGGCCGTGAGGCCGGGGGCGATTGCCATTCGGGGGGGTGGAGCCGGGCGAGGCGGGCCTGGCCGCCGGGTCAGTCCTGGCTCTCGAGGAAGGGCTGCGTGGGGCCGGTGCTCCCGCGACGGGGCTTGGCTGCGTCCTCCTTCTTGGCGGCGCGCTGCTCGGAGCGGCGCTGCTTGCGGGTGCTCGCCTCGGCCAGCGGGGCGTAGCCGTAGCCATAGCCATAGCTGGTTCCGCGAGTCTTGAGCGGGGTCCGGTTGATGACCACGCCGAGCGGGCGGGCGTCGACCTGCTCGAGACGCTCCATCGAGTGGCGCAGCTGGTCCTGCGTGGTCTTGCCGTAGCGGGTCACCACGACTGCTCCGTTGGCCTGCGCGGCGAGCAGTGCCGCATCGGTGACCGGCAGCAGCGGCGGTGCGTCCAGGATGACGACGTCGAACCGTGCGCGCAGGTCGGCCAGCAGCTTCTCCATGGCGTGCGACTGCAGCAGCTCCGACGGGTTCGGCGGGATCGGTCCGCTGGCCAGGACCTCCAGGCCGGAGCGGCCGTACGGCTGCAGGGCGTCGTCGAGCTCCAGCTTGCCGACCAGCACGCTGGTGGTGCCCACGGCGGGCTCCAGGTTCAGGCGGTCCGCGACCTGCGGCCGACGCAGGTCGCACTCGACGAGCACCACCTTCTGGCCGGCCATCGCCAGCGTGACCGCGAGGTTGATCGCCGTCGTCGTCTTGCCCTCGGCCGGAACCGAGCTGGTCATCACGAAGACCTTGTGGTCGGTGTCGACCTCGACGAACTGCATGTTGGTGCGGAGCACCCGGAACGACTCCGCCCACGGGGTCGGCTCCTCCAGGGCGAGGGCAGGCTGCTGGGAGGCGCTGGAGGCGTCGCTGAGGAGTTGACCGACCACCGGCGCTCCGGTCACGGCCTCGACGTCTGCGGTCGAGGAGATCGAGGAGTCCATCAGCTCGCGCAGCACGGCGATGCCCAGCCCCAGGAGCAGGCCGAGCAGGCCGGCCAGGCCGAGGTTGCGAAGCAGGTTGGGCGACACCGGGGACTCGCTCACGCGGGCGTCGTCCACGATCGAGGCGGAGATCAGCGAGCCGTCCGCACCGTCGACGGTCTCCAGCTCACGGACCATCTCGCTGAGCGTCTCGGCGTACGCCTGGGCGATGTTGCGGGCGACCTCGGGGTCCGCGTCGGTAGCGGTGATCTCGAGCATCACGGTCTCGGGGACGATCGTCGCCTCGACCTTGTTCTTGAGCTCGTCGGCGTCGAAGTCGGCGCCGAGGACGTCGTTGACGCGCTCGGCCATCTGGTGGGTGGTCACCACGCGGGCGTACGACGTCACCCGCTGGGTGGCGAACATGTTGCCCTGATATGCGTCCGAGGTGTCGGACGGCGTCGTCGAGATGAAGAGCTGAGCGGACGACGCGTACTGCGGGGTCATCTGTGAGGTGACACCGTAGGCGACGCCGAGCGAGAGCAGCAGGCAAACGACGATCGAACGCCACCGGCTACGAACGGTCAGCCAGTAGTCTTTGAGATCCACGTGGCGTTCTACTTTCCTTGCTTCCGAGACTCGAGACCTTGCTGCAGACATGCGCAAGGGAGCGCTCAGGATATCGACCTTTCAGGTGGGTGAATCGGAAACGCCACGAGGCGGACGAAGTGGCGACGAATCGTTACTGGTCTAGACCTCGCGGCATTCTGCGTTGTCACGGGCGTGCTGAATTCTCGCCTCCTCCGGACCGCGGAGCCTCGATCGGGGCAGGCTGGACAGGACCACCGGCCTCCGTCGTTCCCCGGCGGTGGAGGCCGGTGCGGGGGCTCAGCCCCGCAGCGCTGACAGGGTGCGTAGCCAGCGCTCCGCCGTCGCGCCGTCGAACGGCGCGATCCGGTTCCTGACGGCGTCGTGGACCTGCTCGCAGTTCAAGGTGGCGTGCGCGATCACCACATCGGGGTAGTCGAGGGTGCGCCGGTGCTCGGCGAACTCGTCCTCGTCATCGACCCACGTGCGTCCGGTGGTTCCACGGATCACGTCCAGGTCGAGGTCGACGGCACGCAGCACGACGCCGTCCCACCTCGGCGGAGTCGTGATGTCGACATAGATCTCCACCGGCGTCGCCACTGCAGGCTTCGACCACGGGCGGCCCCGGCCGTAGAAGGCGGCCATCCAGCCACGCTCGGGCAGGTTCGCCGACGGCACCAGGGTGACGGCGTCGTTGGTCGCCTCGTACTCGACGCCGGGGCGTTGGTAGACGGTGCCGCTGGGCAGGCCGATCCAGTCGCCGTGGGCGTCGGAGCCCAGGTAGATGCCCGCGTACGACCAATGTGGCAACGTGCGCCACTTGGTCATCGCGATCTCGACGCGCTGCCCCACCTCCACAGGTGCAGCAAAGCACATCGGACGGCCCTGGCGGGCGGTTCGGCTCAGGAATCCGCGGTGTCGTCGGCGCCGGCCGTCTGGCGGCGCGCCTTGCGGCTCGCGCGCCCGTTGCGGATCCGCAACGGGCCCACCAGGCGCGGCCCGGAGAGCCGGGTCTCCAGCTTGCGCGCCTCGCGCTTGAGCGGCTGGGCCACGTACTCGCCGAGGATCACCCCGGCCGCGATCGAGAGTGCCACCGAGGCTGCCGTCACGATCGCGAGCAGGCCGCGGGAGGTCATCGTGCCGCCCTCCGCGAGCAGGGAGAGGCCCCGGTAGATGGACAGTCCCGGCAACAGCGGGACCACGGCCGACACCACGACGACCAGCGGGGGCACGCGGACCATCCCGGCCACCGAGTAGGCGACCAGGCCGACCACGAACGCCGCGGTCGCCACCGCCCAGGGGCGACCGAAGCCGGCCAACTCGACGCCGTTGGTGATCAGGATCGCGACCGCCGCGATCATCGCGATCGGGATCAGCACCCGCTTGGGGGAGTAGCTGGCGAAGGCGAACCCGGCCGCAGCGATCGCGGCACCCAGCGCGAGCACCGGCCACGACTCCAGGCCGAAGGCCCCCGGGTTGAGCCGGCCGAGGTCGACGCCGAGCACCCCGCCCAGCGCCAGGCCGCCGGAGACGCCGGCGATGATGCCCGCGGTCGAGAGCAGCGCCTCGGTCATCCGCGCTCCCGCCGTCAGGTAGAAGCCGGTCAGGGCGTCCTGCAAGCCGCCCATGAAGCCGATCCCCGACAGCAGCATGATGATGTTCGAGGTGACCACGAGCGAGGGATCGACGTCCCAGTCGACGGCTGCGGTGGCCACCGCCAGCACCGTCGCGACCGCGCCACCCATCACCTGCAGGTAGAAGGTGGGCAGCCGGCGTCGGCTCATCCAGGTCTGCAGCCGGTCGATCAGCACCGCGGCGGTGAAGGCGATCGCGGAGACGATCGCCCCGCCGCCGAGCATCAGGGCGACGCCCGCACACATCACGCCCCACCCGGCGGTCACGGCGAGCCGGTTCCGGTGGTGGCCTGAGGAGGTGATCTGGGCGACGGCGGCACGGGCCTCGGCCAGATCCATCCGGTCGGCCAGGATGTCGCGCACCAGATGGTCCACCCTGGTGAGGTCCTCGTAGTCGATGTCGCGCTGCTTCACGGTGCGGATCTGCATCACCGGCACCGTGTCGGGAGCCTCCTGGTAGCTCATCGACAAGGTGGTGAAGGTGACGTCCACGATCGGGTGTGCGAGGCCGAAGTGGAAGCCCACAGCCTGCATGGTGGCCGTGACGTCGGCGGCTCCGGCCCCATTGTCGAGCAGCAGTTCGCCGATGCGCAGGCTGAGATCCATGACCAGGGGGACAGAGCGATCGGAGGGGGCCACCTTCTTATGGTGGCAGACCCGCTCAATGTGACCTGAGCGTCCCCAAAACGCCCGAATTGGCGCGCTGATGTCACATTGAGCGGGGCTAGGCTTTCACCGTGCGCATCGACTTTCAGGGCTCGCCTCGACCGACGCTGGG
The DNA here is from genome assembly GCF_039528155.1 of Nocardioides dubius. Taxonomy (NCBI): domain Bacteria; kingdom Bacillati; phylum Actinomycetota; class Actinomycetes; order Propionibacteriales; family Nocardioidaceae; genus Nocardioides; species Nocardioides dubius. The sequence goes on from NZ_BAAALG010000013.1 coordinate 363,551, forward strand.
TGTCGAGTGGGAGTTCGCGCTCGTCGACCGCGAGACCCGTGATCTGGTGAACCGGGCCTCCGAGCTCTTCGACGTCGCGCGTCCGCAACTCGCGCCGAATCGGCTGCACAAGGAGATGCTGCGCAACACGGTGGAGATCGTGACCGGCGTCTGCGCCACGGTGGGCGAGGCGATGGACGACCTGCGCCGCAGCCTCGACGTCGTGCTGCCGGCGGCCGACACGCTCGACATCGACCTCTTCGGTGCGGGGGCGCACCCGTTCGCGGCGTGGTCGGCGCAGCAGCTGACCGAGGGCCACCGCTACGAGGAGCTGATCAACCGCACCCAGTGGTGGGGGCGGCAGATGCTGATCTGGGGCGTGCACATGCACGTCGGGCTGCCGGAGAAGCGGCGGCTGATGCCGGTGATGTCCTCGCTGCTCAACTACTACCCGCACCTGCAGGCGCTCTCCGCGTCGTCGCCGGTCTGGGCCGGGGTGGACACCGGCTATGCCTCGAACCGGGCGCTGATGTTCCAACAGCTGCCCACCGCGGGGCTGCCGTTCCAGTTCCAGACCTGGGAGGAGTTCGAGTCCTTCGCCTCCGACCAGCTGACCACCGGCGTCATCGACAACATCGACGAGATCCGATGGGACATCCGCCCGGCGCCCAAGCACGGCACCTTGGAGACCCGCGTCTGTGACGGCGTCTCGACGCTCTCGGAGATGGCCGCGCTGGTCGCGCTGGTGCACTGCCTGGTGATCGATCTCGACACCCGGCTGGCGGCGGGCGAGGAGCTGCCGACGATGCCGCCGTGGCACGTGCAGGAGAACAAGTGGCGCGCCGCACGCTACGGCCTGGACGCCATCATCATCCTCGACGCGGCCAGCAACGAGCGACTGGTCACCGACGACCTGCACGACCTTCTCGAGCGGCTGACGCCGACCGCGCGCCGCCTCGGCTGTGAGGCCGAGATGCACAGCGTGGACGCGATCCTGGAGCGCGGTGCCTCCTACCAGCGCCAGCGCGCGGTCGCCGCTGCCCACGACGGTGACCTGGTCGCCGTCGTCGACTCGGTCGTCGCCGAGCTGCACGACTCGCTGTAGGCGAGTGGTGTCGGAGCCTGCTGTGATCGTCGAGGCATGGCTGACAGAGACCGTGCGCTGACCGATCCGCCCCGCGGCTACCTGCCGTGGCTGGTCGAGCTCAAGGGGCAGATCCGGGCCACTCGACTGCGGGCGGCGCTCGCCGTCGACGCGGAGCTGCTCTGCCTCTACTGGCGGATCGGGCGGGACATTCTCGAACGGCAGGCCGACCAGGGCTGGGGTGCGAAGGTCATCGATCGGCTCTCGCGTGATCTCCGGGAGGAGTTCCCCGAGATGAAGGGCTTCTCGGTGCGGAGCCTGAAGTACATGCGCTCGTTCGCTGCGGCCTGGCCGGACGAAGGAATGGTGCAGCAGGTTGCTGCACGAATTCCGTGGGGCCACAACCTCGTGCTGCTCGACCGCCTCGGCTCGTGTGAGGAGCGGTCAGCCTACGCGCAGGCAGCCAGGGAGAACGGGTGGTCCCGGAGCGCGCTGGAGACGCACATCGAAGCCCGCTCCCTGGAACGACAGGGAAGAGCGGTGACGAACTTCGCCGGCACCCTGCCCTCCATCCAGTCTGACCTCGCTCGGGAATGTCTCAAGGACCCGTACAAGCTGGACTTTCTCGGGCTGGGCGACGACGCGCACGAGCGCGACATCGAGCGTGCTGTCATCGACCACCTGACCCACTTCCTCGTAGAGCTCGGCGCCGGCTTCGCGTATGTCGGGGGTCAGGTCCTGGTCCAGGTGGGTGGTGACGACTTCTTCATCGACCTGCTCTTCTACCATCTCAAGCTCCGCTGCTACCTGGTCGTCGAGATCAAGGCCATCGCCTTCAAGCCTGAACAACTCGGTCAGCTCGCCTTCTACATGACGGCCGTCGACGAGAAGCTCAAACACGATGAGGATGCCCCGACGCTCGGCCTGATCCTCTGCAAGACGAAGAACGAGGTCGTCGCGGAGTACGCCCTGCGTGACTACTCCAAGCCACTCGGAGTGGCCGAGTACCGCCTGATCGGGAGCCTGCCGGAGCCGCTTCGGGCGAGCCTGCCCACGATCGAGGAGATCGAGCGCGGGTTCGAGCGTCTCCCGCCAACGACATAGCGGTCGATCACTGTCACCAGGTGACAGTGATCGACCGCTATCTGGCCGGGTGGTGTGTCAGCGGCGGGCGGTCTTGCCCTTGGCCGGGATCACCTTCTTGGAGCTCATCGCGACGATGTCCTGGTAGCGGGAGCCGGCCAGCTTCGCGAAGTGGTGCAGGATGTGGGCGTCGATCCCGACGAGTTGGCGGGCGCGGCCCTTCACTGCGGCGTCGAGGATGATCCGCGCGGCCTTGTCGGCGGGCATCCGGGCCAGCTTCTCCTCGAAGATCTTGTCGATGCTGGCGCCGTCCTGGCCCTCGGTCTTGCGGCCGTTGCGGGAGATGCCGGTCTTGATGCCGCCCGGGTGGATGCAGGTCACCGTCACCGGGTGGCCGTTCACCAGCATCTCCTCACGCAGTGCCTCGGTGAAGCCGCGCACCGCGTACTTGGTGGCGTTGTAGGCGCTCTGCCCGGGCATCGAGACCAGGCCGAAGAGGCTGGACAGGTTGACGATCGCGCCGTCGCCGGAGGCGATCACGTGCGGCAGGAACTCCTTGGTGCCGTTGACCACGCCGTCGAAGTTCACCCCCACGATCCAGTCGAACTCCTCGTAGGTCATGTCCTCGAAGTCGCCGGTCATCGAGACGCCGGCGTTGTTGATCACCATGTTGACCACGCCGAACTCGTCGAACACGGTCTGCGCGTAGGCGCCCATCGCGTCGCGGTCGGAGACGTCCAGCACGCTCGAGTGCACGGTCGCGCCGCGCGCCTTCAGCAGGCTGACCGTCTCGTCGAGACCGTCGGGGTTCCAGTCCGAGATGGCCACCTTGGCGCCGCGGCTGCTGGCCAGCAGGGCGAGCTCGCGGCCCATCCCGGAGCCGGCTCCGGTGATCACGACAACCTTGTTCTGCAGGGTCTTCATGCGGACACCTTCTCCTTGATCGGGGTGGCAACGGGGGTGGTCTGGTACGCGTCGGCGTCGAAGCGGCGCAACAGCTGGCGGAAGACGAAGGTGCTGCGCGGCCACAGCGTGGTGTTGCGGCCATGCTCGTCGAGGTACCAGCTGGCACACCCGCCGGTGCTCCACACCGTGCGCTTCATCCGGTGCTGGAGATCGTCGTTCCAGGCCTGCTGGACCTCGGCCTTCGGCTCCACGGTGGCCAGCCCACCGCGGCGCATGGTGCGGATCGCGTCGGTGATGTAGGCCAGCTGGGACTCGATGATGAAGACCATGCTGCTGTGGCCGAGCCCGGTGTTGGGCCCGACGATCTCGAACAGGTTCGGGAAGCCGTGCACGGTGGTGCCCTTGTAGGCGCTCTGCCCGGACGTCGCCCAGACCTTGGCGAGGGTGTCGCCGTCGCGACCGCGGACGTGCTGCGCGATCGGCTGCTCGGTGGTGTGGAAGCCGGTGGCGACCACCAGCACGTCGATCTCGCGCTCGGTGCCGTCGGCGGTGACGATGCCGGTCGGTGTGATCCGGGCGATCCGGTCGGTCACGACGTCGACGTTGTCGGAGGCCAGCGCGGGGTAGTAGGTGTTCGAGATCAGGATCCGCTTGCAGCCGATCTCGTAGTCGGGGGTGACCTTGGCCCGCAGGGCCGGGTCCTTGATGCCGCGGCGGATGTTCAGCAACGCCATCTGCTTGGCCGGGAAGGCGAGCTTCGGCATGGCGGTGAAGGCGGGGACGTAGGTCTCGCGGCCCCAGTAGATCGCCGTCCGCGACGCCTTCTGCACCAGGGGGAGGTTGCGGAAGGCGAACTTCTCCACTGCGGTGTAGCGGTGCTCGTTGCGGGGGATCACCCACGGCGCGGTGCGCTGGTAGACGTCGAGGCGCGCGGCCTGCTTCTGCAGCTGCGGCACGATCTGGATGGCGGAGGCGCCGGTGCCGATCACCGCGATGCGCTTGCCGGCGAGATCGGCCTCGTGGTTCCAGCGGGCGGAGTGGAAGATCGTGCCCGCGAACTCGGTGATGCCCTCGATCTCCGGCAGCTTCGGCTCGGAGAGACCGCCCGCTGCGCTGATCAGCGTGGTCGCGGTGATCGTGGAGTCGTCGGAGAGGGTGACCCGCCAGTGCTTGGCGGTGTCGTCCCAGGCGGCGTCGGTGACCGCAACGCCGAAGCGGAACCTGTCGAGGGTGCCGGACTCCTCCGCGACCCGGACCAGGTACGCCTCGATCTCGGGCTGCGGCGAGAAGGAGGCCGACCAGTCCGGGTTCGGGGCGAAGGAGAACGAGTAGAGCTGGCTGGGAACGTCGCAGGCCGCGCCCGGGTAGCTGTTGGCGCGCCAGGTGCCGCCGATGCCGTCGTCCTTCTCGATGACGAGGAAGTCGCGCTCGCCCATCTCGTCGAGCTTGATCGCTGCCCCGAGGCCGCCGAAGCCGGCGCCGATCACGAGGTGGTCAACATGGGTGCTCATGGCGACGAGCGTGGCATGTTGTTGAACGTCCGTCAATAGGGCTGTGGATGTCGGCTGACTCACGTTCAGTAAGATCCGGACATGACCTCCACACCGCGGGTTCGCCTCGACCCGTCGACGCGGCGGGAGCAGTTGCTCACCCTGGGCGTCCGGCTGCTCGCCACGCGCAGCCTCGATCAGCTCTCCATCGAGACGCTCGCCGAGGAGGCCGGCATCTCCCGCGGCCTGCTGTACCACTACTTCGGCAACAAGTCGGACTTCCACGAGGCCGTCGTCCGCCGTGCTGCGGACGACCTGATCGAGGCCACCATGCCGCCGCCGGACGACGACCCGTTGGCCCGGTTGGCCTACGGCGTCGCGGCCTACCTCGACTACGTGGTGGAGAACTACGAGGGCTATCTCTCCCTGGTGAAGGGCGCGGGCGGCGGCAACCCGAAGCTGCGCGCCATCTACGAGGAGGCCCGCACCGCGCTGACCGAGCGGCTCTTCGAGGAGGATCCGGACGGCCTGATGCTCACCGACAATCCGCTCACCCGGATGGTCGTGCACTCCTGGTCGGCGATGGTCGAGGACATGGTGCTCTCCTGGGCGCGCGACCCCGCCGGGGTCGAGCGCGAGGAGCTGCTGGCGCTGATGGGCGGCGCGTTGGTCTCCTTGGTGGACCTCGCGCGCTGACGCCGCGCTCCGCTGCGGATCCCTGGCGCCGACGCGCGGCGCCGTCCGCCGTCGGCCGCGGGTGAACGCCTACGCAGGCAGGCTGATCGTGAACCGGGTCCGCCCGGGCACGCTGCTCAGGGCCACCGTGCCTCCGTGCGCCTCGACGATCGCGCGGACCAGGGAGAGCCCCAGGCCGGACCCGCCGGGGTCGGTGCCGCGGTGGCGGGCCGGGTCGCCGCGGGTGAACCGCTCGAAGGCGGTCGGCAGCAGGTCGTCGCCGAAGCCCGGGCCGTCGTCGGTGATGGTGACGACCACCGGCTCGCCCGGGCGCGAGGAGGGGCGTGCCTCGACCACCACCGTGGTGCCGGCCGGGGTGTGCCGCCGCGCGTTCTCCAACAGGTTGCGCACCACCTGGCGCAGCCGGCCCTCGTCGCCCGGCGCCTCGACCACCTCGCCGGGCAGGTCGAGCTGCCACCGGTGCTCGGGCCCCAGCACCCGGGCATCGGAGACCGACTCCAGCAGCAGCCGGGTGAGGTCCACGTCGCCGCTCTCCAGCGGGCGCCCGGCGTCCAGGCGGGCGAGCAGGAGCAGGTCCTCGACCAGGCTCGACATCCGGGCCGCCTCGGTCTCGACCTTGTTCAGCGCGGCTTGCGCGGTCGCGGTGTCGGCCGGTGCCCGCCGCGACAGCTCGGCGTAGCCCTTGATCGTGGCCAGCGGGGTGCGCAGCTCATGCGAGGCGTCCGCGACGAACTGGCGCACCTGCTGCTCGCTGCGGTGCCGGGCGGCCAGCGACTCCTCGACGTGGCTCAGCAGGGTGTTGAGCGCCGCACCTACCTGGCCCACCTCGCTGGCCTCATCGGTGAGCCGATCGTCGACCCGCGGGTGCACCGCGATCTCGCCGCTGGCCAGGGGGAGCGCGGCGACCTCATGCGCGGTCGCGGCGACCTCGCGCAGCGGACGCAGCTGACGACGCACCATCAACCAGGCGACGACGCCGGCCAGTGCGGTAGCGCTGAACCCGAGGATGATCTCCCACCAGAGCAGGGAGGAGAGGGCCTGGTCGACCTCGTCGGTGGGCAGACCGACCATCAGCCGGCCCTGATCGGTGTGCACCACCGCGACCCGGTAGCTGCCGTGCCCGGGCACGTCGATGGTGCTGATCCGGCCGGTCTCCAGGTCGTCGAGGTCGTCGAGGGCGTGGTCGTCGAGCTCCTGGGAGTCGGTGGTGGTCTCGCCGAGGATGCGCCCGAAGCGGTCGTCGTCGATGAAGGCGGCGAAGAGCGACCCGACGGACTGCCGGGGCAGCTCGCCGAAGTCGTCGGGCGGCTGCTGCATCGGCGACTGCCCGGGTGGGCCACCGCGGACGACCCGCTGCAGCGAGGAGGTGACCTCCTTGTCGAGCTGGTCGGTCAGGTGACTGCGCATGGCCAGCGTGGTGAGGCCGCCCAGCAGCACCGAGACCATCGCGACCAGTGCGACCGCGGTGAGCGTGAGCCTCGCCGTCAGCGAGCTGGGGAGCCTCATGCCGGCTTCAAGACGTAGCCGGCGCCGCGCATGGTGTGGATCATCGGCTCCCGGCCGGCGTCGATCTTCTTGCGCAAGTAGGAGATGTAGAGCTCGACCACGTTGGCCTGGCCGCCGAAGTCGTAGGCCCAGACGCGGTCCAGGATCTGGGCCTTGGACAGCACCCGGCGCGGATTGCGCATCAGGTAGCGCAGCAGCTCGAACTCGGTCGCGGTCAGGTGCACCTCCTCGCCTGCGCGGCGCACCTCGTGGGAGTCCTCGTCGAGGGTCAGGTCGCCGACCGCGAGCAGGGCCGAGCGGCTCTGCGCGTGGGCGCCGGCGCGCCGCATCAGGGCGCGCAGGCGGGCCACCACCTCTTCGAGGCTGAACGGCTTGGTGACGTAGTCGTCGCCGCCGGCGGTGAGTCCGGCGATCCGGTCCTCGACGGCGTCACGTGCGGTGAGGAAGAGCACCGGAAGCTCCGGGTGCTCGACCCGCAGCCGGCGCAGCACCTCGAGGCCGTCGAAGTCCGGCAGCATCATGTCGAGGACCACCGCGTCGGGGTCGCAGTCGCGGGCCGTGCTGACGGCGGCCGCACCGGCATGGGCCTGGTGCACCTGCCAGCCCTCGAGCCGCAGCGCCATCGCGATCAGCTCGGCCAGGTTGACCTCGTCGTCCACCACCAGGACGCGGAGCGGTGAGCCGTCGGCACGGGTGAGCGGAGTCTCGGTCATGGTTCGATTCTGCGCGCTCGGACCGTGCTGCTCCTATGCGCTTGCTGTGAGGTTACTGTGAACGTCGAGCTCGCGCTACCGGACGCGGGAGTGCTCAGGACTGGGTGACGCCGGAGCCACCGAGGTCCAGGCTGGACTCGTTGCTGCCCGACTCCGATCCGGAGGTGCCGCCGTCCGGCGCGGGCTGGCCGTCGGACTGGCCGGGCATCTGCGGCGGGGTGGAGCCGTCGGAGTCGCCGTTCTGTCCGGGTGGTGCGAACTGGCCGTCGCGTCCGAAGCCACCGGGACCGCCCGGGCGTCCCTCGCCCGGCTGGAACTGGCCGCGCCGGTCGGAGTGGTCGCCGTCGTCGGAGGCCACCGCGGCGATCGCGGAGCCGGTGCCGCCGCCGATGATCAGGCCGGCCAGCGCGGACGCCGTCAGCGCCTTCCAGCCCCAGACCCGTTCCCGGAGCCGGCTCTTGGCGGGGGCGTCCGGGGGAGGAGCCGCGGCGTAGCCGGGAGCGGGCTGCCCGGGCTGCGCGGCGCTGGGCTGCGGAGCGCCGGAGGACTGTGCGTAGGCGGTCGCAGGGTCGTGCGGTCCGGTGCCCGCGGCACCGGTCTCGGGGGTGCCCGGCTGTCCGGGGACCGCGCCGTGGGGGCGGGTGTCGTCGTGTTCGGTCATGCCCCCACGGTTGCTCGCCTGCCTGTGGATTTCCTGTGCCGCGATTACCGAGATGCTGTGAGGTGCCCTCGTAGGGGAGAATCGGGCGCGTTGTGCAGATCTCCTATCCTCCCCAGCTTCCGGTCAGCGCCCGCAGAGACGACATCGCTGAGGCCATTCGCGACCACCAGGTCGTGATCGTCGCCGGCGAGACCGGCTCCGGAAAGACCACCCAGCTGCCCAAGATCTGCCTCGAGCTCGGCCGTGGCAGCAGCGGGTTGATCGGCCACACCCAGCCGCGTCGGATCGCGGCCCGCTCGGTCGCCGAGCGGATCAGCGAGGAGCTGGCCGGCGACGGCATCGGCGCCGAGCTGGGTGACGTGGTCGGCTATCAGGTGCGCTTCACCGACCGCACCTCCAAGTCCTCGCGGATCAAGGTGATGACCGACGGCATCCTGCTCGCCGAGCTGCAGCGCGACCGGGATCTCAAGCGCTACGACACCCTGATCATCGACGAGGCCCACGAGCGCAGCCTCAACATCGACTTCATCCTCGGCTACCTCAAGCGGCTGCTGGCCAAGCGGCCGGACCTCAAGGTGATCATCACCTCGGCGACCATCGACCCCGAGCGGTTCGCCGAGCACTTCGCCGACCGCTCCGGCAAGCCCGCGCCGATCATCGAGGTCTCCGGGCGCACCTTCCCGGTCGAGATCCGCTACCGGCCGCTGGTCGAGCTGCCCGAGGCCGACGAGGACGGCGAGCCGGTGGTCCGCGACCAGACCGAGGCGATCGTCGACGCCGTTCGCGAGCTGAGCGCCGAGGGCCCCGGCGACGTCCTGGTCTTCCTGCCGGGCGAGCGGGAGATCCGCGACACCGCCGATGCGCTGAACGCGACCGACCGCAGCGGCCTGCTCGACGTGCTGCCGCTCTACTCGCGGCTCTCCGGCGCCGAGCAGCACCGCGTCTTCCACCCGCCGGCGTCGAGCCGGGTGCGCCGGATCGTGCTCGCCACCAACGTCGCCGAGACCTCGCTGACCGTGCCCGGCATCAAGTACGTGATCGACTCCGGCGTCGCCCGGATCAGTCGCTACTCGCTGCGCACCAAGGTGCAGCGACTGCCGATCGAGCCGATCAGCCAGGCCTCGGCCCACCAGCGCTCCGGCCGGTGCGGCCGAGTCTCGGAGGGCATCGCCGTCCGGCTCTACTCCGAAGAGGACTTCGAGGGGCGCCCGGAGTTCACCGACCCGGAGATCCTGCGCACCAACCTCGCCTCGGTGATCCTGCAGATGACGTCGCTGGGCCTCGGCGACCTTGGCCGCTTCCCGTTCGTGGAGCCGCCGGACAAGCGCAACGTGCAGGCCGGCAACCAGCTGCTGGAGGAGCTCGGCGCGATCACCTCGGCGCCGTCGTCTGCCGAGGAGGGCGGACGCGACGGCGGGCGCCGGCAACAGGCACGGCGCAGCGGGCCGCGGCTGACCAACCTCGGACGCCGCCTCGCGCGGCTGCCGATCGACCCGCGGCTGGGCCGGATGATCCTGGAGGCCGAGCGGGCCGGCTGTGCGCGCGAGGTGCTGGTGATCGCCGCGGCCCTCTCCTTGCAGGACCCGCGCGAACGGCCCGAGGAGCAGCGGGCCCAGGCCGACCAGCTGCATGCCCGGTTCACCGACAAGGGCTCCGACTTCATCACCTGGCTCAACCTGTGGCGGCATCTCAAGCAGCAGCAGCGCGAGCTCTCCTCCAGCGCGTTCCGGCGGATGTGCAAGCGCGAGCACCTCAACTACCTGCGAGTGCGGGAGTGGCAGGACTTCGAGTCCCAGCTGCGGCAGGTCTGCAAGGAGATGAAGATCGAGGTCGGCCGGCCGGCCGACGTGCCGGACGCCGACGGGATCCATCAGGCGCTGCTGTCAGGTCTGCTCTCGCACATCGGTCTGCTGGAGGAGCGGGAGAAGCCGGCCCCCGGCAAGCCGACGCAGCAGCGGCGTGGCCCACGCGAGTACCTGGGCGCACGGGGCGCACGGTTCGCGGTCTTCCCGGGCTCGGTGCTCAAGGGCAAGAACCCGCAGTTCCTGATGGCCGGCGAGCTGGTCGAGACGAGTCGGCTCTGGGCCCGGCAGAACGCCGCCATCCAGCCCGAGTGGGCCGAGCGGCTCGGCGCGCACCTGGTCAAGCGCAGCCACTCCGAGCCGCACTGGTCGACCAAGCGGGCCGCGGTGATGGCGCACGAGAAGGTGACTCTCTACGGCGTCCCGCTGGCCGCCGACCGGCTGGTCAACTACGGCACGATCGACGCGCCCTTGGCGCGCGAGCTCTTCATCCGGCATGCCCTGGTCTACGGCGAGTGGCGTGCGCTGGACTCCGGGCGCTACCGGTTCTACGAGCACAACCGGCGCCTGCTGGAGGAGGCCGAGGAGCTCGAGCACCGGGCGCGGCGCCGCGACATCGTCGTCGACGAGCACACTCTGTTCGACTTCTACGACGCCCGGATCGGCGCGGACGTCGTCAGCGGCGCGCACTTCGACCAGTGGTGGAAGAAGGAGCGGCAGCGCAACGGCAAGCTGCTGGACTTCGACCCCGACATGCTCACCCACGACACCGCCGACGAGATCCGCGCCGGCGACTACCCCGAGCACTGGCAGGCGGCGACCGACGGCGGCGGCGGGCTCACCTTCGACCTGAGCTACCACTTCGAGCCCGGCACCGCCGAGGACGGCGTCACCGTGCAGGTGCCGGTCGGCACTCTGAACCAGGTCGACGCCGGCCAGTTCAGCTGGAACGTGCCCGGCCTGCGCGAGGAGTTGGTCACCGCCCTGCTGCGCAGCCTGCCCAAGCACCTGCGGGTCAACTTCGTGCCGGCGCCCAACCGCGCCCGCGAGTTCCTGGCCGCCGTGCCGGCCGGCGAGGAGCCGCTGCTGGACGCCCTGGAGCGCTGGCTGCGCTCGACCACCGGCGTGGCCGTTCCCCGCGAGGCGTGGGACTACGCGAAGGTGCCCGACCACCTCAAGCCGACCTTCTCCATCGTCGACGAGAAGGGCCAGGAGCAGGGCCGCGGCAAGGATCTGGAGGCCCTCAAGGAGCCGCTGCGTCCCCGCTTCGCCGCGGCGATGGCGGAGGCCGCCGCCGACTCCGGGATCACCGTCACCGGCCAGCGCACGTGGACCTTCGGCGAGATCGAGAAGTCCTTCACCACCGTGCGTGCCGGCCACGAGGTGCGCGGATTCCCGGCCCTGGTCGACGAGGGCGACAGCGTCGGGCTGCAGGTCTTCGGCTCGGCGGCCGAGCAGGAGGCCCGGCACCGGCTCGGCGTGCTGCGCCTGCTGCTGTTGGAGACCAGGTCGCCGGTCAAGGAGATCCTGGACGGGCTCGGCAACGCCGAGAAGCTGCAGCTGGCCGGCTCGCCGTACGCCTCACACGCCGACCTCCTCGACGACTGCCGCGCCGCCGTCCTGCTGCAGGCGGTGGACGCCCGGCCATCGGTGCGCAGCGAGGACGCGTACCGGGCGCTGGTCGCCGGGATCGGCTCGCATGCCGACCTGGTCGCGGCCACCCGCGGGGTGCTCCAGGATGTCTTCGCGGTGCTCGACCTGTGGCGGCAGACCGACCGTGCGCTGAGCGGTCGCGCCGACATGCACACGCTGCCGGCGCTGACCGATCTCAAGGCCCAGCTGGGGCGCCTGGTCTACCGCGGCTTCGTCGTCGAGACCGGGATGACGCACCTGCGCGATCTGCCCCGCTACCTGCGCGCGATGCTGGTGCGCCGGGAGCGGCTGGAGAGCCAGCTGGCGCGTGACCGCCAGCTGATGGACCAGATCGGCGAGCTGCAGGAGGCGTACCTGAACCGGGTCGCGGCGCTGCCGAAGGGCCGTCCGCCGGACGCCGACCTGCGCAAGGTCCGCTGGATGTTGGAGGAGTACCGGGTCTCGCTGTGGGCGCAGCAGCTCGGCACGAAGGAGTCGGTCTCGGACGCCCGGATCCGCAAGGCCTTGGGCTGAGCAGGTGCCACGTAAGGTGGAGCGGTGACGTCGCGCCCCCACCACCGCCCGCTGACCCCCGGTGACGCCTTCTTCGAGGCCGTCGAGGGCGGTGCCGACCCGGCCCTGGTGACCGAGGCCGCCGAGCGGGCGGCGGCGCTGCTGGTGCGCGGCGCGCGCGGCAGCGAGGACCAGGAGCTGATCGGCCGGCTGGTGCATCTGGCCGAGGCCGAGGGCCTGGAGGCGTTGGCCGACCTGTGGGCCGGCTCCCCGGCCGAGTCGCTGGCCGGCTGCCTGTGGCGGCTCTACCTGGTGCGCGAGTGGGTGCACGCCCAGCCGTTGGAGGCGTCCCTGCAGTTCGACACCGGACGCCGGGTGGCTGAGGTCGATCACGTCGTGGCCGGCGTCGCCGACCCGCCGGGACCGGACGAGGTCCGCGCGATGGTGGACGCCGTCCTGCGGGGGATCGCCGAGACGGACTTCGCCGACGTCCTGCTGCGGGCGGCTGCCTTCGCGCAGGTGATCGCCGCCGGGAGGGCCGCGTTGGAGATCGCCAGCGCGGGCCAGATGCACGCCCTCGCCGAGCAGCTCGCCGAGGCCGCGCGCCACGAGCTGGCCGGCAGCCTGCACTGAGCACCGCTCGGGGCACTGTGGTCGAGCTGTCGAGACCTCGCCGGAAGCTGATGCACGCCGGACCGGGAGCGCCTCACGGCGCGTGGCCGCTCTAGGCGGCTAATTTTGGGACCCGGGGCTGCCGCGGCCCGGCGTGCGATGCCTATCGTACGTGCCGATCGGCTCCCTCGAAAGCCAGCCGGATCCGCATAGGCTCCGGGCATGAGCGATGCCCCGCAGGTGAGCTACACGCCCGAGTCCGACGGCGAGCCTGACCCAGGCGAAGTGGTCTGGGCCTGGGTTCCCTACGAGGAGGACCCGTCCCAGGGCAAGGACCGGCCGGTGCTGTTGCTGGCCCGCGACGGCGAGCACTGGCTGGCGCTGCAGCTGACGTCGGTCGACCACGATCGCGACGAGGAGCAGGAGGCGCGCGCCGGACGGCTCTGGATGGACGTCGGCAGCGGCGACTGGGACCGCGAGCGCCGTCCCAGCGAGGTCCGGATCAACCGGCTCCTGCGGATCGACGACGCCACCGTGCGTCGCGAGGGCGCCGCCCTGCCCGAGCACGTCTTCAACGCCGTCGTCGCCCAGGCCCGCCTGCACCTCCCGATCTGACCCGCCTCGCCTCTCCAGGGACTATCCCAGAAGGGTGTGGAAGATCTAGCGGGTCTCGGCGCGGTTGGCGGCGGCCTGGACGCCGGCCTTGACCAGCAGGAAGGGCAGGGCGAGGGTGGCCAGGGCGGTGGTCAGCCAGACCACGACGGTCGCCGCGATCCAGGTGCCGACGCCGGAGATCGAGAGGGCGTCGCCCCACGCGACGGCGACCAGCAGCGCGAGGAAGGTGGCGACCAGGCCGGAGCCGCCGAGGAAGGCGGCGGCGTGCCGGGCCGCCATCTTCATCACGAACGGCGAGATCACCAGCTGGATCACCGAGTAGATCACGACCACGGCGAGGAAGCCGGAGACCTGGATGCGGACGTCGTCCAACACCCAGGAGGCGACCAGGATGCCCAGCGCGGCTGAGGCGAAGAAGACGGCGGCGCGGATCAGCATGCGGATCATCGGAAGCTCCCTACTCCAGGACGGATGCGAGCGAGGACCGTCAGGACTGCTGATGGGGTGACGGTGCCCGGCACCCCATCACATCACCTCGCCGGCCGTTTGCGCACCAATTGAGAGCTTTGCTCAGAGCAGCGGCGCGGCGGCGACTGCGGCCTTGGCGGCCGGGTCGTCGCTCGGCCAGGCCTGACCCTCGACGTCGATCAGCACGATGCTGATCCGCGTGCCGACCCGGTTGATCGCCACGCCCTGGTACTCCTGCGGGTCCTTGCCGGTGACCAGGTAGGTCTGCGCTTCGCCCGCGGAGACCGGGACCGTGGCCAGCGGGCCGACCTTGGCGACGTCGGCGTTGTTCGCCGCGCACTTGGTGCGCCACGACTTCAGCACCTGGTGCGAGCGCCAGGCCGACTTCTTGTCGGCGAACTCCGCCACCAGCTGCTCGGCGTCGACGCCCTCGCCTGCGTCGAACTCGCGCACCACCGCCTCCATCGCGCCGATGTCGACCAGGGAGACCTGGGCGCACTCGCCGAACGGCTCGCCGTCGTCCGGCTCGGTGCTGGCGAGCGTCCAGGCGGCGCTGCCGACGGCGGGCAACGACTCGGCGGGGAGCAGGTGCGCCGCGAGACCCTCGGCCGGCGGTGCGGCGCTCGGGTCGCTGCTGCCGGTGGCGTCGGGGGCCGACGTGGTGGGCTCCTCGGTCGCCGGCGGGGTGCTCGTGGGCGTGGACGACGGGGTGGTGGCGGCCGACGGGTCGGTGCCGCTGGAGTCCGTGCCGTCGTCATCGCTGCAGGCAGCGAGGGGGAGGAGGAGGACGCCGGCGGTGGCCAGGCCGGCCAGGCCACGAAGGGGAAGGCTCATATCGTCCAACATAGGGGAGTCGGCGGAGCCTCCGAAGGGGGCGCGCGGGCGTGCGGGATGTCTCACCGCCGAGCCTGGTGAGGGTCTTCGCCCCGAAGCGGTCGGGGTGGACCGCTATCGTGTCGGGGAATCAGGAATCACCAGTAAGGGGCAACAAGGCGTGAAGACGCGTGCGTTGATGGCAGCCGGGGCGCTGCTCCTGGCGACTGTTCTTGCCGGGTGCTCGGCCGACTCCGACAACCCGCCGCCAGACCGGCAGGGCACGGCCAAGAAGCCGGTCAAGCTCACCTTCATGGCCTACGGGGCCGCGGAGGAGGTCGAGGCGCTCAAGGGCACCGTGGCCCAGTTCAACCAGGACAACCCGAAGGTCAAGGTCTCCTTCACGGCGGTCGACAGCGAGCAGGCCGTGGTCAAGGCCCTGCGCAGCGAGACCCCGCCCGACATCTACCTGCTCTCGCGCCAGGATCTCGGCACGGTGGTCAGCGAGAAGCTGAACCAGCCGCTCGACGAGCTGCTGGCCGCGCGCGACATCGCCTTCGGCGACGACTACAAGCGCGATGCGCTGATGGCGTTCTCCGAGGAGGGTCGCCTGCAGTGCATGCCGTACGCGGTCTCGCCGATGGTGATCTACTTCAACACCAACCTGATCGACTGGAACGCGATGCGCGAGGCCGACCTGCCGACGCCGCGCTCGCACGCCTTCTGGACCTTCGACCAGTTCGCGGCCGCTGCCGAGTTCGCAGCCAGCCGTCCGGGTGCCAAGGGCGTGCACATCGACCCGACGCTGGAGGGCATCGCCCCCTTCATCTACTCCGGTGGTGGCGAGCTCTTCGACGACCCGAAGCAGCCCACCTCGCTGACGCTCTCGGAGGAGAAGGACCGCGAGGCACTGGCCGAGGTGCTCGACGTGCTGCGCAACAACCAGTTGACGCCGACGCCCAAGCAGTTGGAGAAGTCCGACGCGCTGGAGCGCTTCACCACCGGCAAGCTCGGCATGATCGCGGGCTACCGCAACCTGGTGCCGGAGTTGCGCAAGACCCCGAGCCTGCAGTTCGACGTGATGCCGATGCCGGCGATCGACAACGAGCGCACCATCGGCGACGTGAAGGGCCTCTGCATCTCGGCCACGCCGGGCAGCACCTCGGCGGCAGCCGACTTCGTGGTGCACGCGATGGCGCCCGAGGCGGTCGCCGAGGTCGCCAAGGCGGGCTACCTGGTCCCGGCCTCCAACGAGGTCGCCGAGTCCGACGCCTTCCTGCAGCGCGACCAGCTGCCGGCCCACGCCGAGGTCTTCAACCGGTCGGTGCGCGACATCGTGACCCCGCCCGCGCTGGAGATCTGGAGTCTGCTGGAGGAGGCGCTGGCCCCGCACCTGCACCAGCTCTTCTACGCCCGCGTGCTGGAGGACCTCCAGGCCGCTACCGAGGAGATCGACGAGATCTCCCGGACGGTGCTCACGCCGCCGGCGGAGGAGACCGAGTCGCCGTCCGGCACCGCGGACCCGTCCAGCAGCAGCGACCCCACGCCGACGAGCAGCAGCTCGCCCTGACGGCGCGGACCTACGCCCGCTGACCGCGCGCACTCACCCTCGGGTGGGTGCGCGCGTCGCGTTGGTGCGCGGCTCAGGAGGCGTCGCGTGCGCTGAGGATCGCCTCGGCCAGCAGCGGCGCCGTGAGCTCCACCTGCCACGGCCGCGCGCGGTAGCCGCGCAGCGCCTCGCCGACCGCCTCGACCAGCTCATGGGCGGTGGCGTCCGGTGGCGTCCAGAGCACCCGCCGCATGGTGTCGGGCGTGAGCAGGTTCTCGGTCGGGACCGAGACGTGCTCGGAGAGCTCGGTCATCGCCTCCTTGGCGAGCGCCAGGCGCTGACCGGCCTCCGGGTCCTTCTCCGCCCAGGCGCGGGGGATCGGCGGGCCGTTGGTGCGGGCGTTGCGGGTGGGCAGCTCGTCCTCGCCGAGGGCAGCCGCCTCCCGGATCGCGGTGATCCACTCGCGGGCGTGCCGTGACGCGCCGCGGCCGGTGAAGCCGGCCGTCGCGAGCAGGGCGCCGCGGTCGCTGGGGATCGCCTGGGCGGCGGCGATGATCGCGGAGTCCGGGATCAGCCGGCTCGGGGTGACGTCGCGCTGGGCGGCGATGGTGTCGCGGGCGATCCACAGCTCCCGCACCACGGCCAGGCCGCGCCGGCTGCGGACCCGGTGCAGCTGCGAGGTGCGACGCCACGGCTCGGCACGCTGAGCGGGCTCGAAGCCGAGCAGGAACTCGAACTCCTGGCGGGCCCACTCGGCCTTGCCGGCCTCCTCGAGCTCGGTGCGCATCACCTCGCGCAGGGCGACCAGCGGCTCGACGTCGAGCGCGGCGTACTCCAGCCACGGCTCGGGCAGCGGGCGCTTGGACCAGTCGACGGCGGAGTGCTCCTTGCGCAGCGCCTGGCCGAGCGCGGACTCGACCAGCGTCGCCAGGCCGACCCGCGGGTAGCCGAGCAGCCGGCCGGCGAGCTCGGTGTCGAAGAGGCTGCCGGGGTGCAGGCCGACCTCGCCGAGGCAGGGCAGGTCCTGGGTCGCAGCGTGCAGGATCCACTCGGTGCCGCCGATCACCTCCTGCAGGGCGCCCATCTCACCGACCAGGGTCGGGTCGATCAGGGCGGTGCCGGAGCCCTCGCGGCGCAGCTGGATCAGGTATGCGCGAGCGGAGTAGCGGTAGCCGGAGGCACGCTCGGCGTCGACCGCGACCGGTCCGGTGCCCTCCGCGAACCGGGCGACGACGTCGCTCAGGCCCTCGGGGGTGTCGACGACCGGCGGCAGGCCCTCGCTCAGCGCGAGCAGCGGGGCGGGCGTCTTCTCGACCGTGGGCTCTTCGGGGGCGTCGGTCACGAGGCGGAACCGTGGGCAGGACGTCGTGACGACATCGCGGTGACGCCGTCGGGGACCGGCTCGAGGCCGACTGATGTGCACAACAACTCGCCCCATGCCTCCACATGTGCGCGGACGTCGCCGGAGTCGGGAACGTCGGGTGTCCAGGATGCGCGCACCTCGAGCTGCGCGCTGCGCTCCTCGTCCGCCATCGCCCCGAAGTTCTCGACGGCGACGCGGGTGACGGTGCCCGATGCCGCGGTGTACTGGGCGCCGTGCGCGGAGAGGGCGTCGGTGAGCCAGCTCCAACCGACCTCCCCGAGCAGCGGATCGGTGACCAGGCCGGGGTCGATCTCGGCGCGGGCGTAGGCCACGAACCGGAACTCGCCGCCCCAGGCCGGGTTGCCGTCGGGGTCGTGCAGCAGGATCAGCCGGCCGGTGCCGAGATCCTCGTCGTCGACGACGACGTCGGCCGACAGAGCCGTGGCGTAGGGGGCGATCCGCTGCGGTGCCGGCATCGGCTCGCTCTCGACCTCCGGGCGCAGTCGAGCGGCATTCATGGACGCCGCAGCGGCCGCGAACAACGCGGGCTGCGGCCCAGCGCCCGGGGCAGGGCGCGCCTCACGACCGACGACCATGGGTCCAGCCTAGGTCGCCCACCACCGCCCGGATGCGGTGCCACGCCGCCTGACCTGCGAGGATTCGATGCGTGACTGCTCTCACTGACTCGGTCTTCCTCCGCGCCGCACGTGGTGAGGAGGTGTCGCACACCCCGGTCTGGTTCATGCGCCAGGCGGGCCGCTCGCTCCCGGAGTACCTCAAGGTGCGTGAGGGCATCGGCATGCTCGAGTCCTGCATGGACCCCGATCTCGTCACCGAGATCACCCTGCAGCCGGTGCGCCGCTACGGCGTGGACGCGGCGATCTTCTTCTCCGACATCGTGCTGCCGCTCAAGGCGGTCGGCGTCGACCTCGACATCAAGGCCGGCATCGGCCCGGTGGTCGCGAACCCGGTCCGCACGCTGGCCGACGTGGAGGCGATCCCGGACCTCACCCCGGAGCACGTCGGCTTCATCACCCAGGCCGTGCGCAACCTGGTGGGCGAGCTCGGCGGCACCCCGCTGATCGGCTTCGCCGGCGCTCCGTTCACGGTCGCCTCCTACCTGGTGGAGGGCGGCCCGAGCAAGGAGCACGCCAAGACCAAGGCGATGATGTTCGGCGCCCCGGAGGTGTGGGACGCCCTGATGCGCAAGATCGCCGGCATCGCCTCGGCCTACCTCAAGGTGCAGGTGGACGCCGGCGCCAGCGCGATCCAGCTCTTCGACTCGTGGGCCGGAGCGCTGACGCCGGAGGACTACCGCACCGCGGTGATGCCGCACTCGCAGCGGGTGCTCACCGAGGCCGGCGAGCTCGGGGTGCCGCGGATCCACTTCGGGGTCGGCACCAGCAACCTGCTCACCCTGATGGGCGAGGCCGGTGCGGACGTCGTCGGCGTCGACTGGCGCACCCCGCTCTCGGAGGCGATCGGCAAGGTCGGCGACCGCGGCGTGCAGGGCAACCTGGACCCGACCCTGGTCTTCGCGCCGACGGAGGTGATGCTGGAGCGCGCCGCCCAGGTGATCGAGGCCGGCCGTGCGGCCAAGGGGCACATCTTCAACCTGGGCCACGGCGTCATCCCGTCGACGAACCCGGACCAGCTGAAGCGGCTCACCGACTTCGTGCACTCCTACGCCTGAGCGCGGATCGAGCAGGTCCGGGGCTCATCACCCCCGCGGCTGAGCCCCGGCACCTGCTCGCCCGAGTGAGTGGCCGGCTCAGCCCTCGGCGGGCTCGACGGTGCTCTGCCGGGAGCGGCGGCCGTGGCGCACCAGCAGCCAGACCGGCACCCCGATCAGGCCGCCGACGGCGAGGAACGGCAGCGCGGCGCCGACCCCGGTGGCCACCGCGGTGGCTCCCGTGCCGAGCGCGTCCCAGCCGTCCTGGAGGCCGCCGAGGAACCCGTCCTGGTCCTCGTCGCCGGTCGGCGGCTCTTCCTTCATCTCCAGGCGGAGGTTGACGGTGATCGTGGAGAGCGAGGTGCGGTCGTTGAGCCACGCCAGCCGGGACTTCAGCGAGTCGAGGTCGGCCTGGCGTCGCGCCAGCTGGCCCTCGATCGCGATCACCTGATCCAGGTTCGCCGCGCTGGCGAGCAGGGACTCGATCCGGGCCAGGCTCTTCTCCTGGGCCCGCACTCGGGCGCGGACGTCGATCACCTCGGTGGTGACGTCCTTCGCGTTGGTCCGGGAGCTCAGGTTGGTGCCGACCTTCTCCAGCGCCTGCATGGTGGCCGCGAACCTGGCGGCCGGCACCCGGGCGACGAGGCGGACGTGGGTGAGCTCGCCGTCGGTGTCGGCGGTCGCCTTCTCCGCGGAGACCTCGCCCTGCTCGGCGTCGAGGATCTCCTGGACCTGGGCGCGGGCGGTGGCGACCTCCGGCGAGCGCATCGCCACGGTCCCGGTGCGGATCACCGCCTCGCGGACCGGGGTCTCCTCCTTCACGTCGCGGCCGGTGGAGGCCACGCTGTTCAACTGGGGGCTCGCGCTGTCGAGGGTGTCGGCGGCATCGGAGAGGTCGTCGGCGTCGCCGCCCGCCGGCTCGGCCTCGACGGCAGGCGTTGCCATGGGGTCCGGCCGGCTGCTGGAGGAGGCGTCGCCGTCGCCATCGGAGGCGCAGGCGCCGATGGCGCCGAGGGCGATCAGTGCCACCGAGGCGGCGGCCAGGCGGCGGTAGCGCTGCGGCAAGGTGCTCATGGCGATGAGACGCCATGAGCACCGATCAGGTTCCCGTCGCCTCGACCGGGTAGCTCCGGACCTGGCGGGCCTGGCGGACCAGGGCGGCGGCGAGGTCGTGCGCGGCGGTGGGCAGTTGGCCGACGTCGCGGTGCTGCAGGCTGAGGGTGACCGCCGGGACCGGGGTGGCCAGTGGGCGGGCGACCAACAGGCCGGTGCGCTCCAACGGGTCGCCGGCGACGCTGAAGTCGGGGAGCACCGTGACCCCGATGCCCTCCGCGACCAGCACCTTGCCCATCTCGGCACCGTCGGTGCTGCACACCAGGTGCGGGTGCTCGCCGTCGAGCAGGCGCCGGGTGAAGCGGTGCATCAGGTAGCCGGTGCGCATCGCGATGAACGGCTCCGCCTTGAAGTCGCTGAGGCTGATCGCGGGTTGGGCGGCCAGCGGGTGGTCGGCGCGCAGCACGACGACGGGGTGGCCGCTGATCAGGTCGATGCTGCGGATGCCCGGGGGGACGTCGTCGCTCTCCAGCCGGTTCACCAGGCCGAGGTCGAGGCTGCCCTCCAGCAGCCCCTCATGGATCGCGACCTGGCGCGCGTTGATCATCTCGACGTGGGCATGCGGACGCGCGGCCCGGAAGGCGCTGAGGGCGGGGGCGACCAGCGGCACGGTGCCGGCGTTGACAGTGGCCAGCCGGACCAGCTGACCCGCGTGATGCTGCTTGTCCGCGGCGCTGCGCAGCCGTTCGACGGCGTCGAGGACGTCCTGCATGTGCTGGAGCAGGTCGC
This sequence comes from Nocardioides dubius, assembly GCF_039528155.1. Classification (NCBI taxonomy): domain Bacteria; kingdom Bacillati; phylum Actinomycetota; class Actinomycetes; order Propionibacteriales; family Nocardioidaceae; genus Nocardioides; species Nocardioides dubius. Next base: position 384,550 of record NZ_BAAALG010000013.1, read on the forward strand.
GCCCGTCGCGGCTGATCCGAGCACCTGAGCGGCGTCGGTCGAGCAGGTTGACGCCGAGCTCGCGCTCCAGGTTGCGCACCGACTCGCTCAGCGCCGGCTGGGAGAGGTGCAGGTGCTCGCTGGCGCGACGCAGGGAGCCGTGCCGGGTGACGGCGGTGAGGTATTCCAACTGCTCGATGCGCATCTGATCGCCTGTCTGCTCGTGCTGCCGTGACGCCGGGTGATCGGCCCGGGTCGGGGCCCCGATCGGTGAACCAGGTGATCGGTTGCGCCGAATCGGGGTTGTCCGTCTGCCCAATACTACACAAAATTGCTAGACAAAGATTGATTGATCACGGTGGAAGGAAACGGATGACACTCACCTCATCGGCGCTCGGCTCGGGCGCGAGTGCGTGGAGCGGCCCGGCGCCGCGCACGCCGCAGGAGTGGCTGCAGCGCGCCGAAGCGGTCGCCGCGCAGTTGGCGATCGACGCGGTGCGGCGGGACCGGGTCGGCGCGAGCCCGGTTGCCGAAGTGCGGCTGCTCAAGGAGTCGGGCCTGGTCACCCTGCTCGGACCGGTCGCGCACGGTGGCGGCGGCCAGGACTGGACGACCGCCTTCCAGGTGATCCGCCGGGTGGCTGCCGGGGACGGCTCGATCGGCCAGCTGCTCGGCTATCACTACCTGTGGTTCTGGGCGGTCCGCCTGGTCGGCACGCCTGAGCAGATCGCCGCGGTCGAGGAGCAGGCCACGCGCGAGCGGTGGTTCTTCGGCGGTGCGGTCAACCCGCGCGATGCGGACCTGGTGATCACCGAGGAGGGCGACGAGCTGGTCTTCAATGGCCGCAAGTCGTTCTCCACCGGTGGCCGGGTCTCCGACGTGATCGTGCTGGAGGGCGTGATCGCCGGCACCGAGAAGCACGTCTTCGCGATCGTGCCCACCCAGCAGCCGGGGCTCCGCTTCCTCGACGACTGGGACAACCTCGGGATGCGGCTCACCGAGAGCGGCGGCGTGGAGATCTCCGGCGTCCGGGTGCCGTGGGCCGCGGCGGCGGGCTATCTGGACCGCGAGTTCCAGCCCCGCGTCTACAACACCCTGAACGTGCCGCTGATCCAGCTGGTCTTCACCAACTTCTATCTCGGCATCGCCCACGGTGCCCTGCGCACGGCCGCGACCTACACCCGGGAGCGGACCCGGGCCTGGCCGTATGCCAACGACGTCAAGCAGGCGGCGAGCGAGGAGTTCTACGTCGCCGAGATCTACGGCGCCCTGCAGGTCAAGCTGTGGTCGGCGGAGGCGCTGGCCGAGCGTGCGGCAGGGCTGATCGAGCAGATCAACGCCCACGCCGACGACGTCACCGAGGCGGAGCGCGGCGAGGCGGCGGTGGTGATCGCCGCGGCAAAGGTGGCGGCGATCGACGCCGGTCTCGAGATCGGCAACAGGGTCTTCGACGTGACCGGGGCGCGGGCCACCGCGAGCTCGGTCGGGCTCGACATCTACTGGCGCAACCTGCGCACGCACAGCCTGCACGACCCGGTGGCGCACAAGGTCGCCGAGGTCGGCCGCTATGCGTTCCTCGGCGAGCTGCCCGAGCCGAGCTGGTACACGTGAGCGCGCCTCGAGCGCTGGACCGCGCACAGGAGCGGTTCGCGCCGCTTTTCGCCAAGATCGCCGAGGGCACGCTGGCGCGCGAGCTCGACGGCGTGCTCCCGAGCGAGCAGGTGGGCTGGTTGAAGGAGGCCGGCTTCGGGGCGTTGCGCGTGCCCGTCGAGTTCGGCGGGTACGGCCTGACGCTCGCCGAGCAGACCCAGCTGTGGATCGATCTCGCGGCGGCCGATGCGAACCTGCCGCAGGCGCTGCGCGGCCACGCCGCCTTCGCGGAGGACCGGCTCTACCAGCACCGCCTCGGTGATGATCAGAGCGCCTGGTTCGCCCGCTTCGTGGCAGGGGAGGTTGCCGGGAATGCTTGGTCGGAGACCGGGGCGACGGCGATCGACACCCAGCAGACGGTGCTCACGGCCGACGGCGACGGCTACCGCCTCGACGGCCGGAAGTTCTACACCACCGGCAGCATCTTCGCCGAGTGGATGGACGTCTACGCCCGCCATGAGGACGGCCACTTCGTGATCGCGATCGTCGCCACCGCTCAACCCGGCGTGGAGGTCCGCGACGACTGGGACGGCTTCGGGCAGCGCGGCACGGGCAGTGGCACGGCGATCTTCACCGGCGCGCAGGTGTGGGCCGAGGACGTGATCGCCTTCGCCGACCGCTTCCCGTACCAGACCGCGCTGTACCAGTTGAACCTGCTGGCCGTGCTCACCGGCATCGGCAAGGCTGCGTTGCGCGACGTCGTCGACGGCGTCCGGGCTCGGGAGCGCAACTACTCCCACGCCAACGCGGCGCGGGTGCGCGACGATCCGCAGGTGCTGGCCCGGGTCGGCGAGATCGCCGCGGCGGTCTATGCCGCAGAGGCGACGACGCTACGCGTGGCCGAGGAGATCGAGGCTGCCCATGGCGCGGTGAGCGCGGACGCCGGCGCCTCCGCCGTCGTCAACGAGGACGCCGAGGTGGCGAGTGCCGCCGCGCAGGTGGTGGTCACCGATCTGATCCTCAAGGCCACCAGCGACCTCTTCGACACGCTGGGCGCGTCGGCCACGGCGCGGAGCAAGGGGCTGGATCGGCACTGGCGCAATGCGCGCACCGTCTCCTCGCACAACCCTCGGATCCTCAAGGCCCGGGTGGTCGGTGCGTTCGAGGTGAACGGCACGCCGCCGCCCTATGCCTGGGCGATCGGCACGACCCAGCGGGACGCCGCCGGGGCTGCGCGGCCCTGATCT
>NZ_BAAALG010000013.1:387411-392091 GCF_039528155.1 Nocardioides dubius
CGGGTCGCTCGTTCCGGGGGAGTCCTGGCTTGGGGCTCCCGCGCTAACCAGATAAAGTCCAGTCAAGTAATAAACATTAGGGAGTTCGGGATGACGAAGTCTTCGGGTGCCGCCCAGCCGCTGCAGTTCGCGTACTGGGTGCCCAACGTGAGCGGCGGCCTCGTGGTCAGCAAGGTCGAGCAGCGCACGGACTGGAGCTACGAGTACAACAAGGTGCTCGCGCAGCTAGCGGAGCGCAACGGCTTCGACTACGCCCTGACCCAGGTGCGCTACATGGCCTCCTATGGCGCCGCCCACCAGCACGAGTCGACCAGCTTCAGCCTCGCGCTGCTGCTCGCCACCGAGCGCCTCAAGGTGATCTCCGCCGTCCACCCCGGACTCTGGCAGCCGGGCGTGCTGGCCAAGTACATCGCCACCGCCGACCAGATCTCCGGCGGGCGGGCCGCGATCAACGTGGTCTCGGGCTGGTTCAAGGACGAGTTCACCAAGCTCGGCGAGCCGTGGCTCGAGCACGGCGAGCGCTACCGGCGCGCCGAGGAGTTCATCTCCTACATCCGCGAGATCTGGACCTCCGAGCACGCGGACTTCCAGGGCGACTTCTACCGCCTGCACGACTTCGACCTGAAGCCGAAGCCGCTCAACTCCGCCGAGCGCCCGCACCCGGAGATCTTCCAGGGCGGCAACTCCACCGACGCCCGGGCGATGGCCGGCCGGGTCAGCGACTGGTACTTCGCCAACGGGAACACCCCCGAGGGCATCGAGGAGCAGGTCACGGACGTCTCCGCGCAGGCCGCCGCCAACGGCCGCACGATCAAGTTCGGCGTCAACGGGTTCATGATCGCCCGCGACACCGAGGCCGAGGCTCGCGAGACCCTGCGCGAGATCATCGCCAACGCCGACCGCGAGGCGGTCGAGGGCTTCGGCTCCGCGGTCAAGCAGGCCGGCCAGTCCACCGGGGACAAGCAGGGCATGTGGCAGGACTCCGAGTTCGCCGATCTGGTCCAGTACAACGACGGCTTCCGGACCGGACTGATCGGCACCCCCGAGCAGGTCGCGCACCGGGCACTGGAGTACAAGCGCCGCGGTGCGAACCTGCTGCTCCTCGGCTTCCTGCACTTCCAGGAGGAGGTGCAGTACTTCGGCGAGAAGGTGCTGCCGATCATCCGCGAGCTGGAGGCCGCCGAGGCCGAGCGGGCCGCCTGATGTCGTTGCTGCTCACGGCGGACGGCGTCGGGACCGCGGTGCCGGTGCTCGACGCCGCGCAGGCGGTCGCCGTCGCCGCCGAGCTGGCGGCACGGTTCGCCGAGACGGCCTCGCATCGCGACGCCGAGCGGGTGCTTCCGCTCGCCGAGCTCGACGAGCTCTCGGACGCCGGGCTGTTGGCGATCACCGTGCCGGCCGAGCTCGGTGGCGCCGGGCTCGGGCCGGTCGCCGTCGCCGAGGTGATCCGCCTGCTGGCCACCGCCGATCCGTCCATCGCGCAGATCCCGCAGAGCCACTTCGCCTACGTGAACGCGTTGCGTGAGAACGGGAACCCGGAGCAGCAGCGGTTCCTCCTCGGGCAGGTGCTGGCCGGCAAGCGGTTCGGCAATGCGCAATCGGAGGTCGGCACCCGGCATGTGCGCGACATCCGCACCACTCTGCACCCCGACGGCGCCGGCCGGTGGCGGCTGCGCGGCGAGAAGGGCTACAGCACCGGCGCGCTCTTCGCGCACTGGATTCCGGTGCTCGCGCACCTCGATGTCGACGGCCCGCTGCACGTCGCCTGGGTGGAGCGCGGGGCCGACGGGGTCACCGTCGTCGACGACTGGGCCGGGATGGGCCAGCGCACCACGGCCTCCGGGACGGTCCGCCTCGACGACGTCGCCGTCCCCGACGCGCTGATCACGCCCTTCCACCTCACCTTCGAGCGCCCGCAGGTCTACGGGGCCTGGGCGCAGCTGGTGCACTCGGCGATCGACACCGGGATCGCCCGCGGCGCGCTGAGCGAGGCATCCCGGTTCGTCCGGGAGAAGAGCCGGCCCTACCCGGATGCCGGCGTCGAGCGGGCCGCCGACGACCCGCTGATCGTGCACCGCTTCGGTGCCTTCGAGGTGAGTGTGCGCGCTGCGGAGGCACTGCTCGCCGAGGCTGCGCGCGCGGTCGAGGAGGCGGAGCGTGGGCTCACCGCCGAGTCGGCGGCCGCGGCCAGCCTGGCAGTGGCCGCAGCCCGGGCCAGCAGCACCAGTGCCTCCGTCGAGGTGTCCAGCGGGCTCTTCGAGGTGGCTGGCACCCGCTCCGCGCTGGACGGGCTCAACCTGCACCGGCACTGGCGCAACGCCCGCACGCACACCCTGCACGACCCGGCTGCCTGGAAGGTCCAGCACCTCGGCCGCTTCGCCCTCGACGGCACGCTGCCGCCCAACCACGGCCAGATCTGAACCGACCCCCGAACCACCCTGAGGAGTGACCCCCATGGCTTCCGCCACCCCGCTCAAGTTCCACTGGTTCCTGCCGACCAACGGCGGCGACGGCCGGCATGTGATCGCTGGTGGCCACGGTGTCTCCACCGGTCCCAACGGCCGGCCCGCCGACGTCGCCTACCTGACCCAGGTCGCGCGCGCCGCCGAGGACAACGGCTTCGAGGCCGCGCTGACGCCGACCGGCGCCTGGTGCGAGGACGCCTGGTTGAGCACCGCGATGCTGGCGCAGACCTCCGAGCGGCTCAAGTTCCTGGTCGCCTTCCGGCCGGGCCTGGTCGCGCCGTTCCTGGCCGCGCAGATGGCCGGCACCTTCCAGAACCTGACCGGCGGGCGCCTGCTGCTGAACGTGGTCACCGGTGGCGAGAGCCAGGAGCAGCGGATGTTCGGCGACTTCCTCGACAAGGACGCCCGCTACGAGCGCTGCGACGAGTTCCTGGAGGTCGTGCGCCGGCTCTGGGCAGGGGAGACGGTCACCTTCAAGGGCGAGCACATCGCCGTCGAGGACGCCACGCTGGTGCAGATCCCCAGCCCCGCCCCGGAGATCTACTTCGGTGGCTCCTCGCCCGCTGCCGGCCGGGTCGCGGCGCGGCACGCGGACGTCTACCTGACTTGGGGCGAGCCACCGGCCGCGGTGGCCGAGAAGATCGCCTGGATCCGCGAGCTCGCGGCCGCCGAGGGGCGCCAGATCCGGTTCGGCATCCGGCTGCACGTGATCACCCGCGACACCTCCGCCGAAGCCTGGGCCGAGGCCGACCGCCTGCTCGGGCAGATGTCGGACGAGGCGATCGCCGGCGTCCAGGCCGGGCTCGCGCGCAGTGAGTCCGTGGGGCAGCGCCGGATGCTGGAGCTGCACGGTGGTCGCGCCGACAAGCTGGAGATCTACCCGAACCTGTGGGCCGGCGTCGGCCTGGTGCGCGGCGGCGCCGGCACGGCGCTGGTGGGCAGCCACACGGAGGTCGCCGACCTGATCGAGGAGTACGCCGAGATCGGGATCGAGGAGTTCGTGCTCTCCGCCTATCCGCACCTGGAGGGTGCCTACTGGTTCGGCGAGGGCGTGCTGCCGATCCTGGCCGAGCGCGGCCGGTGGCAGGACCCGCGCCCGCAGCGCTCGGTCCCCACCAGCGTGCCCTTCGCGGGTGCCAAGGTGTCGGCCTCGTGAGCCGGGCCGTGCAGGTCGCCGTGGTGGTGGGCAATCCCAAGCCCGCCAGCCGAACCCTCGCCGCTGCCACCTATCTGGCCGGCGAGCTCGCCGGGCGGGAGCCCGACCTGGTCGTCGATCTGGCCGAGCTCTCCGGCGAGCTCCTCGACTGGGGCTCGGAGCGAGTCGCTCGGCTGGTCGAGGAGGTGAGTGCCGCCGACCTGGTGGTCGTCGCCAGCCCCACCTACAAGGCCTCCTACACCGGGCTGCTCAAGCTCTTCCTCGACCGCTTCGGCGCCGGCCAGCTGAGCGGCGTCGGAGTTCCACTGATGCTGGGCGCCGGCCCGGGCCACGAGCTCGCCGTCGAGTACACCCTGCGCCCTCTGCTGAGCCTGCTCGGTGCCGCCGTCCCGACCACGGGGCTCTACGTCACCGACTCCCGCCATGACGATCCGTCGGCCTACGCCGACTGGTTGCAGCGCGCTCGTCCGCTGGTGGGCGCGCTCCTCCACCACACCCAAGGAGCCCCCGCATGAGCATCGTCGCCGAGCTGACCACCAACCAGGACCTCGACCCGCAGCGGCTGCGTGAGGCGTTCGGGGTCTTCCCCAGCGGCGTCGTCGCGGTGGCCGCCGAGGTCGACGGTGAGCTGGTCGGGCTGGCCGCCAGCTCGTTCACCTCGGTCAGCCTGGAGCCGCCGCTGGTCTCCTTCTCGGTCGCCAACACCTCCAAGACCTGGCCCGACCTGCGCCGCGCCGACCACCTCGGGCTGACCGTTCTCGCCGACCACCACGGTGCTGTCTGCCGCCAGCTCGCCGGCGTACCCGAGCGTCGCTTCGACGGCGTCGAGGTGAGCCGCACCGAGCAGGGCGCGGTCACCCTCGACGACGGCCTGGCCCGCTTCGACTGCTCGATCTACCGCGAGGTCGAGGCCGGAGACCACACCATCGTGCTGCTCCAGCTGCACGCGGTCGCCCATGCCGACGGCACCCAGCCGCTGGTCTTCCACCGCAGCGGGTTCACCCGGCTCTCGGTGTGAGCCCGCGGGGCAGGTCCCGCCCTGCCCCGCACCACGACTCC
>NZ_BAAALG010000013.1:392151-396038 GCF_039528155.1 Nocardioides dubius
GGTTGGTGCGCCCCCTAAATGGCGATCGTCCCTAACGTTCTGGTTGCTGCCGACGGCGTGTCGGCAGCCAGAACGTTAGGGACGATCGGTAGGGGGAGACTGGGCGCGGCCTCCTCCGGGGCGCGTGGCACGCTGGGGCCATGACGCGGGTTGTGGTGGTCGGTGGCGGGATCTCAGGTCTGGTCGCCGCGTACCGGTTGGCCGCTGACGGCGACCGCGAGGTGATCGTGCTGGAGGGCAGCAGCCGGATCGGCGGCAAGCTGCGCACCGAGGTCGTCGCCGGCGTGCGGGTCGACGTGGGCGCCGAGGCGATGTTGAACCGTCGCCCCGAGGGCGTCTCCCTGGCCCGCGAGCTGGGGCTGGAGATCGTTCACCCGACGCCTGCCTCGTCGCGGATCTGGTCGCGCGATGAGCTGCGGGCGATGCCACGCTCGTTGATGGGCGTGCCGATGGACCTCGAGGGGCTGCGTGCCTCCGGCCTGCTCACGCCGGCCGGGCTGGCTGCGGTCGAGGCGGAGCGTCTGCTCGGGCCCGAGGAGATCGACGGTGACGTCTCGGTCGGCGAGCTGCTGGCCCGCCGCTGCGGCGAGGAGGTGGTCGACCAGCTCACCGAGCCGCTGCTGGGCGGGGTCTACGCCGGGCATGCCCATCGCATCTCGGCAGCCGCCGCGGTGCCGCAGCTGCTGGAGCTGGTGCGCCGCGGCTCGCTGGTCGAGCAGGCGGCCGCGTTGCCGACCTCCGACGTGCCGGTCTTCGCCGGCCTGGCCGGTGGGATGGGGCAGCTGCCCGATCGGATCGCCGAGCTCGGCGGCTTCACCGTGCGCCGCAACGCCCCGGTGCGCGCGGTGCGGCGGCTGGACCCCGGGTTCGAGCTGGAGATCGGTGCCGCGGCGAGCGGTGCCGAGGCGCTGCGGGCCGCGGGCGACGCCGTCCCGGGGCTGCCGTTCACCGAGACGATCCAGGCCGACCAGGTGGTGCTGGCGACGCCGTCCGCGCCGAGCGCGCGGCTGCTGGCCGACCTCGCGCCGGCGGCCTCGCGGCTGCTGGCCTCCTGCGAGACCGCGTCGGTGGTGGTGGTGACCTTCGCCTTCCGGGCCGCGGACCTGGCCGGACTCGCCGCACTCGACGGATCGGTCTCCGGGTTCCTGGTGCCGCCCAGTGAGAGCCGCCGGATCAAGGCCTCGACGTTCTCGTTCGGCAAGTGGTCCTGGGTGCGCGACGCCGGCCGGGGCGCCCTCGACGGCGAGGACGTGGTGCACCTGCGCACCTCGCTGGGCCGACATGGTGAGGCGGTCGGGCTGCAAGCGAGCGACGACGAGCTGGTCGCCTGGTCGCTGGCCGATCTGGAGAGCGCTACCGGGCTGCGGGCGCGGCCCGTCGACGTCCACGTGCAGCGCTGGGGTGGCGGCCTCCCGCAGTACCCGGTGGGCCACCTCGAGAAGGTCGCCGCGATCCGCGCCGCGGTCGCCGAGGTGCCGGGCCTGGCCGTGTGCGGTGCCGTCTACGACGGCGTCGGGATCCCGGCCTGCATCGGCTCCGCGGAGCGTGCTGCTGCCTCGCTCACCGCGAGCTAGCCAGCCCCTGGCAACGCAAGAGCCCCCGAGAGCTGCGTGAGTTCTCGGGGGCTATCTGTCGTCGGCGTCAGGGAAGCTGCGCCAGCAGGTCGGTCACCGAGGTGCGGGCGCCGGTGTAGAACGGGATCTCCTCGCGCACGTGGCGACGGGCGTCCGAGGCGCGCAGGTGGCGCATCAGGTCGACGATCCGGTCGAGCTCGTCGGCCTCGAAGGCGAGCAGCCACTCGTAGTCGCCCAGCGCGAAGGAGGAGACGGTGTTGGCGCGCACGTCCTTGTAGTCGCGGGCCATCTTGCCGTGCTCGGCCAGCATCCGGCGACGCTCGCCGTCCTCGAGCAGGTACCACTCGTAGGAGCGCACGAAGGGGTAGACGCAGACGTGCGCGCGGGCCTCCTCGTCGGCGAGGAAGGCGGGGATGTGGCTCTTGTTGAACTCGGCAGGGCGGTGCAGGGCCATCTGCGACCAGACCGGCTCCAGCCGCCGGCCGAACGCGGTGCGGCGCAGCCGGTTGTAGGCGGACTGCAGCTGCTCGGAGGTGGCCGCGTGCCACCAGACCATCAGGTCGGCGTCCGCGCGCAGGCCGGAGACGTTGTAGGTGCCGCGGACGACGATGTCCTCCTCGGCGAGGGCGTCGAAGAGCGCCTGGACCTCAGTGGCCTCCGCGGCGCGGTCGGCGTCACCGAGGACGTCGCGCAGCTTGAAGACCGACCACATCGTGTACCGGATGGTCTCGTTGAGTTCGCGGGCGCGGGCAGCGTTCGAGGTCATGCCGCCATTGTGCCGAGCCCGGGTGAATCCGGTGACGGAGGGTCCGGGTTGCGTGCGGGCCGCGGATCGGGCAGACTCGTAAACATGAGTACCACGGTCGACATTCGCGGAGGGCTGATCCAGCGCCTCCATGTCGACCTGCTGCGCACCGCCAGCGACCTGTGTCTGTGACGACCTCTCCCGTCACCCACACACGTCCCTGGAGGAACCATGTCTTCTCTGGCAGTCCTGCCATTGCTGGAGGCGCTCCGCGAGATCGCGGACGACCCCGAACTGCTTCACCTGCACGACCCTGACGCGCTGCACCGTCAGCGCACCGAGCTGATCGCCAGCGAGCACCTGCACGCCTGGCTGATCACCTGGCCGCCCGGCAGCAGCTCGGGCTGGCACGACCACGGCGACGCCGGAGGCGCGTTCACCACCATCGCCGGCCGGCTGACCGAGTACAGCCGGGGCGGCGCTGTGCGCAGCGTGGGGGTGCGGGACGCGTGGTCCTTCACCGCCGCGCACGTGCACGACGTCCGCAACCTGGGCACGGTGCCGGCCACCTCGGTCCACGTCTACTCGCCCCGCCTCGCGTCGATGACGCGCTACCGGGTGCTGGGGCGTCTGCTCGACCCGATCGGCGTGGAGCCGGCGGCTGCGGAGTGGGGTGCGGCATGAGCGTCTCGATCGCAGCCCAGGAGTTCGAGGCGTCGGCCTTCGCTCCCGGTGCGGGCACCGAGGTCCCGGGGCGGATCAGCGCCCGGGCCGCGTTCCAGGAGCTGCTGCGCGGCGGCGTGCTGCTGGTGGACGTGCGCAGCGAGATCGCCCGCCGCAGGCAGGGCGGGCCCCATCCGATGCTGTTGCCCCGCGTCGTCGACCGGCATCTGCTGGAGTGGCGCCTCGATCCGCGCAGCGAGACGGCGTGGCCCGAGGCCGCCTACGACGCGCGGGTGGTGGTGCTCAGTGGCGCCGGCCACTCGTCGCAGCCGATCGCCGCTGACCTGCGTGCGCTCGGGATCGGTGCCGCCGTCGACATCGTGGGCGGCTTCGATGCGTGGCGCGCAGCCGGTCTGCCCGTCCGCTCAATGTGACCTGACGGCGGCAGATCCGGCCCCGGGACGACCCTCAGGTCACATGGAGCTGGGGGTCTCCAGGGTGAGCGCGATGCTGTTGATGCAGTAGCGGTCGCCGGTCGGGGTGCCGAACCCGTCGGGGAAGACGTGGCCGAGGTGCGAGCCGCAATTCGCGCAACGCACCTCCGTGCGCTGCATGCCGTGCGAGTTGTCCTCGATGTACTCCACGGTGTCGGTCACCGGCTGGTAGAAGGACGGCCACCCGCAGCCGGAGTGGAACTTGGTGTCAGAGGTGAACAAGGTCGCCTGGCAGGCCTTGCACTTGTAGACGCCGACCGTCTCGGTGTCGGTGTACTCGCCGACGAAGGCGCGCTCGGTGCCCGCTTGGCGCAGCACCTGGAACTCCTCGGGGCTCAACTGCGCCCGCCACTCGGCGTCGCTCTTGTTCACGTTGTAAGCCATGGGACAACGGTAGCGTGAGGCCCATGG
>NZ_BAAALG010000013.1:396112-403415 GCF_039528155.1 Nocardioides dubius
GCCACCGAGCGGACGACCGAGGTGACCAAGCTGATGGTCGCGGAGTACTTCGTCGCGGTGGGCGACGGGTTGATGCGCGCGCTGCGTGAGCGACCCACGGCGCTCGAGCGGTGGCCCGGCGGTGTGCGGGACGGGATGCGACTGGCCACCGGGCCGGGGGACCGCAACGCCGATGCGTTCTATCAGAAGCGGGTCCTCAAGGGGGCGCCCGACTATCTGGAGACGGCGACGATCACCTTCCCCTCGGGCCGGAGCGCCGACGAGATCTGTCCGACCGAGCTGGCGGTGCCGATCTGGTGCGCGCACATGGGCACCCTGACCTTCCATCCGTGGCCGGTCCGGCGTGCCGACGTGGACCGCCCGGACGAGCTGCGGATCGACCTCGACCCGCAGCCCGGAACCACCTTCGCCGACGTGCAGCGGGTGGCCGAGGTGGCGCGTGAGCTGCTGACCGACCTGGGGATGCGGGGCTTCGCGAAGACCAGCGGCAACCGCGGCATCCACATCTTCTTGCGGATCGAGCCGCGCTGGGACTTCGTCGACGTCCGCCACGCCGCGATCGCGTTCGGGCGCGAGTTGGAGAAGCGGGACGGCGGGGTGACCACGAACTGGTGGAAGGAGGAGCGGGGCGAGCGGATCTTCGTCGACTTCAACCAGAACTCGCGGGACCGGACCATCGCGTCGGCCTACTCGCTGCGGCCGCTGCCGGGCGCACCGGTGAGCACGCCGATGACCTGGGCGGAGCTCGCCGAGATCAAGGACCCGCGCGACTTCAACCTGTTCACCGTGCCCGAGCGGATGGCGGACGGCGACGCCTGGGCGGAGATCGACGACGTCGCCCACTCGCTCGACCCACTGCTGGCGCTGTGGAACGAGCACCCGGTCGAGCTCAACTATCCGCCGGACTACCCCAAGATGCCGGGGGAGCCGCCACGGGTGCAGCCGAGCAAGAAGGTCGCCGAGCACTGGGACGCCGAGGGCAACCGGATCGAGCCCTAGCGCCCCGCAGCCGCCCGCGGCCTCAGGTGAGCAGCGGCCGGCAGAAGAGCACCTCCGGAACCCGGGAGGTGACGATCAGGTGCTGCTCGAGGACGGGTGCGAGCAGGCGGGCGACCTCGAGGACGCGGTCGTAGTCGCGCAGCAGGTTCCGCTCGTGCAGGGGTGCGTGACGGGTGATCTGCTCGTTCAGGGCCTCGAGCTCCTGCAGTCTGCGGTGCAGGTGGGCGCGACGGGTCGCCTCGGGGAACGCGAAGCGCAGCGCCGGCGACCACAGGGCCTGCTTGCAGGGCTCGGCGAGCAGGGCGACCCAGAAGCCGAACGGGAGCTCGGCGAGCACATCGGCACGCGAGGCCCCGGCGCGTGCCCGGCGTTGAGCGGCGTCGAGCGCGTGCCGCGATCGGCGGGTGAGGAAGGGGGAGTGAGGGGTGAGCCAGGCGTCCCCGAGGTGCTCGCGGGCGGCAGCGTCGAGGGCGTGGCGCAGCCCGACCTCGAGATAGCGCAGCGACTCGGCGAAGGCCGTGCCGACCTGGGCGTTCCAGTCGTACAGATCCACCAGGCGGCCAGGGTCGCCGGCAGCGGCGCGCCGGAACGGGTCGAACTCGGCGGGGGTGAGCAGTGCTTCCAAGGTGTGCGGTTGTGGTGACATCGGCGTCATCTCCAGTCCGGAGGTATCGGAATTGGAGAGTAGGGAGGGGTGCCGACAGAGAGTCGGGAGGCGACGGTGGATGCCGACCGAGCCTCAGGCCGAGGAGGCCTGAGGCTGCGGTGGGGTGGCGTCAGACGCCGCTCTCGCCCTGCTCTGCGAAGGTCTCCCGCTCGAGCAGGTGCAGCACCGGGACGCCGATCTTGCGCCGGGCCTTGGAGGTCCAGTCGAGGTGGAAGAACTCAGCGACCACGTGCGGCTGGGTGAGGATGATCGCCTCGCGGGCGTCGATCTCGGTCACCACCTCGGCAAGTGCGTCGATGGGCTGGCCGGAGATCACCCGTCCGGAGACCGAGCCGACGATCGCGCGGAGCTGGGTCAGCGACTCGGCGAGGTTGGCCTCGGAGCGCTCGCGGCACTCACGGCGGACCTCTTCGAGGTCGACGTCGCTCATCGCGAGGGCGGGGGAGGCCATCACCTCTCCGGCGGCCAGCGAGCTCATCGCCGCCTCCACCTTCGCCGCGGCGTCGTCGACCGGGAGCAGCACGGTGTAGGCGACCTCGGTGCCTTCGGCGCGGAGCTCGTCATGCAAGGAAGCGACCTGTTGGGCGTCGAGCTGTGAGAGCGCGTCTTCGCACAGCAGGACGACGTCGTAGTTCTCGGTCTCCTGGGTGGACATGGCATCCCCTTCCGAGTGTCAGCCGATACTCAAGATCTTAGCCAGGTCATAGCTGGCGGGCTCCTCCAGCTGCTCATAGGTGCAACTGGTCGGGTCGCGGTCCTCGCGCCAGCGCTTGAACTGCGCGGTGTGCCGGAACCGGCGCCCCTCCATGTGGTCGTAGCCGACCTCGAGCACGCGCTCCGGGCGCACAGGGGTGAAGGAGAGGTCCTTGCCCGCCGACCACCGTGACTGGGTGCCCGGCACGCGGTCGGGGTTGGCGATCGCGGCGGCTCCCCAGGCCGCCCACGGGTGCTCGTCGATGCTGCACACGAGTGGCTGCAACTCGTGCCACAGCTCGGCGCGGCGCTTCGCGGTGAAGCTCGCCGAGACGCCGATGTGCTGCAGCGCGCCGTCATGCCACAGGCCCAGCAGGAGCGAGCCGATCAACGGGTTCTCGGCGGTGGAGGTCTTGTGCTCGCGGTAGCCACAGAGCACGACGTCGGCGGTGCGCGCGTGCTTGATCTTCAGCATGGCGCGGACATTGGGCTGGTAGACGGCGTCGAGCGGCTTGGCGATGACGCCGTCGAAGCCGGCCCCCTCGAGCTCGTGGAACCAGGCCTGCGCGGTGTCGGGGTCGGTGGTGACCCGGCTCAGGAAGCAGGGGCCGTCGAGGCCGGCGAGGGCGCTCTCGAGCGCGTCTCGTCGTTCCCGCAGCGGTCGGTCGAGGTACCCGGTGTCGCCGAGGGCGAGCAGGTCGAAGGCGGCGAAGCCGGCCGGTGTCTCCTCGGACAGCTTGGCGACCCGTGACTTCGCGGGATGGATCCGCTCCTGCAGCACCTCGAACTCGAGGCGCTGGCTGCCGGGCTCGCCGAGGGCGACGAAGAGCTCGCCGTCGAGCACGCAGCGATCGGGCAGCTGCTTGCGCGCGGCGGCGACCACCTCCGGGAAGTAGCGGGTCAGCGGCTTGGTGTTGCGCGAGGCCAGCTCCACGTCGTCGCCGTCCTTGAAGACCAGGCAGCGGAAGCCGTCCCACTTCGGCTCGAAGAGCACCTCGCCGTGCTTGGCCGTGGCGGCCACGGACGCGATCGGCTTGGCGAGCATGGGCAGCAGCGGCGGCATCACGGGCAGGTCCATAGATCAACCGTAGTGGCGCTAGTCCTCGTTACTGTGCGCCGTGATCGGTTCAGGCCCGAGAGTCTCTCTTTAGAAGGAAGTTGAAGGTTCCTGAAGTGCATGTAGAGCCTCCGAAGAGTGTTCCGGAATCTGGGCGTTATCGACGGCTCATGCAGTCGGTGGCGGACGGAATTCAGCGCGACTACGAGCAGGCGAAGGAGTACGCACGCCGTCGTGACCCGCAGCGTGCCGGCCACCACGCTGAGGCAACGTGGGTGCAACTCATTGATCGGTGGGGTGCCGGATGGCCAGTAGTGAAGCGGCGTTACATCGTAGGTCCTTGGGGTGAGACGGGAGAGGTCGATCTCATCGTGCTGCGACCGGACTATCCAAGCGCTCTTAGGCATGAATCTGACGTTTTGGTCAGTGGTGTTGCCGCAGCATTCTCGTGCAAGTCCACCCTGCGTTCACCTGACATCGCTGACGCCATCGAGCAGAAGCGTCGAATCATCGCAGCCGGGGGAGGGCTGAGAGGGCGCGACGCGGAGGAGGCGATGCACGCAGGGATTCATTTCGGCCTTTTGGCTCACGGCTCGGCGATTGGCAACTCGGCTACGTCGGCGAGCGAATCCCTTCAGAGGCTTTACTTCCAAGTTGCGCATGGCGGACCGCAACCGGCGGTCACCCATCCAGCCGAAGAACTCGATTGCCTACTTGTTGCAGACTCGACCTTCATCACAACCAGCAGAACTTCTGCTGCTCCGCTGGTGGAGGGCGGGGAAGTGAGGTTCTCTCCCGTCACGTCCCCCATGCTTCACAAGACCCGAGGCCACGTGGGGGCGCCGGTCGCTCAGTTCATGGCCTGGGTGAATGGGCTTTCGACGCGCGACTACGCGCGTCAGGCGTTGGCGTCTCTTGAAGAGATGTTCGGAGACGAGACTGCGTCCGGCCCGATGCGCGTCTGGCCATCGTCGGTGCTACCTCCCTTCTAGGAGGAGTACCCGGGCATCATGCTGGCGGCCGAGGCTGATCGGTAGGTGCCGCCGAGCGGGCTGCAGTGGCGTTCAGTGTTTCTAGGACTCGAGTCAGGGTGCCAGGAACGCGGAGCGACAGCGTTGGTCGGTCTAACGCCGCCTAGTTACACGGCCAACCCTCCGGCGCGGGCGGAGGCGTAGGCGCAGTCTGCGCGCTGCGCCCCTAGGTGCTGCGCTTCGGCAGCCGCTGGTGCCTGAGGCCAGCGAGCATTGCACCAACGCAGCCGACGCTGAGCCTCCGGGAATCGTCTGGTGCCCCGGAGGGGGCTCTACGGCTCGATCTGCCGCTCTGAGAGCGCAGGTCCACACGCCGAGCCTACGGGGATGCGACGGATCGGGCGGACCCTCTGGTTAAAGTAGAGTTAATCGCTAGGATATGCTGGCTTACCCGAGTTCAAGTGATGGAGATTCGAGCATGAGCGTCATCGGCTACGCCCCGGGCGTCTACGACCTGTTCCACGTCGGGCACCTCAACGTGCTGCGTCAGGCGCGTGAGATGTGCGACGTGCTGGTCGCCGGCGTCGTGGGCGACGAGATCGTCCGGGCGGTCAAGGGCGTGCAGCCGTTCGTGCCGTTGCGCGAGCGGCTGGAGATCGTCGCGGCCCTCGGCATCGTCGACCAGGTGCACGCCGAGCTGACGCCGAGCAAGGTCGACGCCTGGCAGGAGGTCGGGTTCGACCGGATCTTCAAGGGCGACGACTGGCGCGGGACGCCGAAGGGGGACGAGCTGGAGCGGCAGATGGCCGAGGTCGGAGCCGAGGTCGTCTACTTCCCCTACACGGTGCACACCTCCAGCACCCAGCTGCGCCGCGCGATCAACGCCTCGCTGGTTCCGGCTGGAGCGGTGCGGGCCGTCTCGTGAGCGCAGTCGTCCCAGCCGCCGTGACGGCGGCCGCTCGAGTGCGCATCGACGATGCCGGCCTGCATGTGCCGGATGAGGCGCGCGGTCCGCTGCTGATCGAGCTCGGCGGTCAGTACCTCTTCTCCTGCACGCCGGCCCGGGACGGCCGGATCGTGGCCGGCGGACTGCTGGTGCCGTGGCCCGAGGTGCTGCGCCCGCACCTCAACGGGGTCGGCCGGGTCGTGGTCGCCGACGGTGCCGGGGTGGTCTTCGCGGACGCGGAGATCAGTTTGGGCGACGGGCAGGGGGAGCTCGCGGTCCGTGACTCGTCGGGCCATCCGCTGTCGGTCGACAAAGTCGGCCACCTGACCCGCTCCTTCGCGGCCACCGACGACCAGATCCGTGAGGAGATCCTGAGCGGCACCGCGCGGGCGCTGGCGGACCTGCGTGCGGTCGGCGTCGAGGCGTATCTCAACTACGGCATGCTGCTCGGGGCGATCCGGGACGGCGCGATGATCGCGCACGACTCCGACTCCGACCTCTGCTACGTGAGCCGGACGTCGTCCCCGGCGGACCTGATCCGCGAGTCGTACCGGATCGAGCGACGGATGCGCGCGCTCGGCTGGAAGCTGCTGCGGATGTCGGGCGGCGACATCAAGCTGCTGCTGCCGCTGAGCGACGGCCGGCAGTGCCACATCGACGTCTTCGTGGCCTTCTGGATCGGGGAGACCTTCTATCAGCTCGGCAACCGCAGCGGCGACCTCCCGGTCTCCGCGGTGCTGCCGCTGTCCGAGATCGAGCTGCACGGCCACACGTTCCCGGCTCCGGCCGACCCGGAGGCGATGCTCCGCTTCCTCTACGGCGAGGGCTGGCGGATCCCGGACCCGTCGTTCAAGTACGCCGACCCGCCGGCCGGGGTGCGCCGGCTCAATGGCTGGCTGCGCGGATTCCGCACCTACATGGGGCGATGGAGCGAGTTCTATCAGAGCCCCCGGGTGCGCCAGGTGCCCTCGGGCGGCTCGGAGTTCGCCGCCTGGGCGACGTCATTCGTAGGTGGGGGTGAGGCGATCGCGGATCTCGGCTCGGGCACCGGGCGCGATGCGATCGCGTGGGCCGCGGCGGGGCACCCGGTGCGCGCCTACGACTACTCGCGCTTCTCGCGCCGGCACATCCAGCGTGAGGTGCGCCGGGCGAAGGCCGACGTCGACGTCCAGCCGCTGATCCTCGGAGAGCTGCGCACGGTGCTGGCCAACGGTGCCGACCTGGCGCGATCCCCGCACCATCTCTATGCGCGGCACCTGCTCGGCTGCCTGGAGCCTGCGGAGCGGGCCAACCTGTGGTTGCTGGCGCGGATGTCCCTGCGCTGGGGCGGTGCGCTGCTGCTGGAGTTCTCGGCGGCCGCGCCGGGGCTGCCTGCGCCGGAGCCGGCGCCCCTGGTGCACCGGCTCGACGTCGCGCTGGTGCGTGCTGAGATCGAGGCGGCCGGCGGTGTCGTCGAGCGGCTCGAGGTGGCGCCGGGGGTGGATGGTCTGGAGAGCCCCGATCCGGCGGTCTGTCGGATCGTGGCGCGCTGGCCCCGCCCGGTAGCGGGCCGCGGATCGTCAAGCAGGACTGAGGAAACGGTGCCCTCCGGGGCGAAGCATCGGCTCGCGGGAGCGAGCGGGGAGGAACGAGGATGACGACGATCGAGGCGGCCAGTCCGCTGGCGCGGGCGCGGCAGCGGCTGGCGATCCGGAGCCGGTTGCGCCGTGCGCAGCACCTGGCGCTGCGGGCACGTGAGCACAACGTCGGGGTGCTCTCGCGGCTGCGGGCGCTCGAGGACGAGGTCCAGGAGCAGCGGCAGCTGAACCGCCGGATCGCGGAGCTGACCGACGTCGTCGCCGAGCTTCTGGTGCCGGTGGCGGACCGGGACGAGGAGCGGGTGCGGGCGGTGCTGGACAAGTACCGCAACGAGCTGGTCTGATCCGCGGCCCCTCTTCGATGTGACCTGAGCGCGGGGATTCGGGGGTCTC